>NZ_MVHG01000014.1 GCF_002086125.1 Mycobacterium arosiense ATCC BAA-1401 = DSM 45069 | reverse complement strand
GCCCCGTTGAGGCCGGGCGCATCCAGGCCGGCCGGCGCGGGCACGTCGCGCTGCGTGGGACCTGACAGGGGCCCTCCGCACACGGGCCAGGCGCCACGGCCCTGGGTGGCGAGAACCCGTTCGGCGACGGCGATCTGCTGTTCCCTGGTGGCGAGTTCGGCCGACGGGGCGTACTGGCCGCCGCCATGCGAGGCCCAGGTGCTCGCGCTGAACTGCACGCCGCCGTGGTAGCCGTTGCCGGTGTTGATGGCCCAGTTGCCGCCGGATTCGCACCGGGCGACCTGATCCCATTCACCATCGGTGGCCGCGGCCGCCTGGCCGGCAAGGGCGATGCTGCCGCCACCTAGAACCGCACCGGTGAAGGCGATCTTGGCGACGCTGATGTTTGAATTGCTGGGCTTGCGGTGACGTCCGCTCATACGCGCCGGGGTATTCCTCTCTCGTCACGCGCCTGCGAGGTCAGCTGTCGGGTTCGGGTTGGAGAGGCCACCCGGCCGACGTTGTCCTCGAGCGCGACGACGCCGGCTTCACCCCTAGGAGCCGCGAGCGGCTCCAGTCCGATCACGGTGGACCGGTGGGTCCCCCGTCTCCATCCATGTGGTTCGGTGGCCCCCGCCTATTGGATGGAGCTCGGCGCGATAGGGAGGGGAGGTCCGCCAATCGGGATGGCTGGCGAGCCTCCGGAGACGGTAACGGTTTCTGTTGGTCTCGTCACGTCTTGCGACACTCGGCGTTTCTCTTCCGGCCATCTACGAAAACCGCAGGAACGCAAGGTATTTGCGCAGGTCATGAGGGGCGATATCGCAGCGTGACTGCGCCGTTATGAATCCGTTACGTGAGATAAGTCACAGTTTCAGCCGCCAGAAAAGGGCGGCAGGACATCGAGCGTGTCACCGGATTGCAGCGCCACGGTCTCGTCACGCACGGCGATCCCGTCGCGCAGGTACGAGCACCGGGTCAACACCGCCGCGAGGCGGGATCCTCGCGCGGCGAGCCGCTCGACCAACTCGCCGACCGTCGTGCTCGGGCGCAGCACCACCGTCTCCGACTCGACATCCGCGGCCGCGCGGGCGGCCCCGAAGTAGCGAACCGTCACCTGGATTCCGTTTGCTTGGACAGGGGTCTGTCCCATCGGGCTAGCCACCGATCGCGCTCATCGGGCGGTCGGGCTGGATGAAGTTGGGGTCGTTGATGCCGTGTCCGGCGGGCTTGCCCCACATCGCGGTACGCCACGCCGCCTCGATCGCGTCGTCGGACGCGCCGCCGCGCAGCAGCACACGCAGGTCGGTCTCCTGTTCGGCGAACAGGCAGCTGCGGATCTGACCGTCGGCCGTCAACCGGGTGCGGTCACACGCCGCGCAGAAAGCGTGCGAAACCGAGGCGATAACGCCGAATTCTCCGCTCGGGCTGCCGGGGCCGGTGTCGACCAGCCAGAGCTCGGCGGGGGCCGATCCGCGCGGCGCCGGATCCGGGCGCAGCCGGAAGTGCGGGCGCAGCGCCGCCAGCACGTCGTCGGCGGTCAGCGCGGCGTCTCGCCGCCACTGGTGCCCGGCATCCAGCGGCATCTGCTCGATGACGCGCAATTGGTAGCCGCGCTCGAGGCAGAACCGCAACAGCCCCACCACGTCCTCGCGTCCGGTGGTGGGGTCGAGCACCGCGTTCACCTTCACCGGCGTCAGGCCGGCGTCATTGGCGGCGGCCAGGCCGGCCAGCACGTCCGTGAGCCGGTCGCGGCGGGTGATGGCCGCGAAATGCCGCCGGTCCACGCTGTCCAGCGAGACGTTGACGCGGTTCAGGCCGGCCGCGGCGAGCGCGGCGGCGCGCCGCGCCAGCCCGACACCGTTGGTGGTCAGCGAGATCTCCGGGCGGGGCCGGAGGGCGGCGGCCGCGGCGACCACCTCTTCGAGGTGGCGCGCCAGCAGGGGTTCGCCGCCGGTGAAGCGCACGCTGGTCACGCCCAGTCGGGTGACCGCGATGTGCATCAGCCTGGCCAGCTCGTCAGCGCTCAGCAGTTGCTCGCCCGGGAGCCAGTTCAGGCCGTCGGCCGGCATGCAATAGCTGCACCGCAGGTTGCAGCGGTCGGTCAGCGAGACCCGCAGGTCGGTGGCGACCCGGCCGTACGTGTCCACCAGCGGCCCGGCGGCAGGAGTGTCGGCCGGAACGGCCGGGCCGTCCTCGCGGCTCGGTACCGACGGCAGGCCCAGCGTCGTCAGCGTCATGCGGCCACCGGCGGGGCGTGGTGAACGGCCGAACTGACCGGAACGATCTGCTTGCCCAGCGGCATCAACGACACCGGGATCAGCTTGAGGTTGGCCAGCGCCAGCGGGATGCCCACGATCGTGAGCGCCATCGCCGCCGCGCTGACCAGATGGCCGATCGCCAGCCACACGCCGAACAACACCACCCAGATCACGTTGCCGATCAGCGCGCCGGAACCCGCGGTCGGCTTGTCCACAATCGTGCGGCCGAACGGCCACAGTGCGTACGAGGCGATGCGCAGCGACGCGAAGCCGAACGGGATGGTGATGATGAGCAGGAAGCTGATCAGCGCCGCAGCCAGGTATCCGACGGCCATCCACAGGCCGCCGAAGATCAACCAGATGACGTTAAGGATCAGGCGCATATCTCCTCCGCGGGTATTACCAAGCGTACCGAGTGACGAATAACGGGGGTGCTCGTTACGCGGGCATCCGAGTAGGATCAGACTCCTAATACGGCGTCCTGCGCAGGCGGGACGCTTTGTGTTGCCTATTTCTATTGATCCGTTAGACAAGCAGGTGAGACCAGTGCCGACGGGCAAGGTTAAGTGGTACGACGCTGAGAAGGGTTTCGGCTTCCTGTCCCAAGAGGACGGCGAAGACGTTTACGTCCGTTCGTCGGCGCTGCCCGCCGGGGTCGAGGGCCTCAAGGCGGGCCAGCGTGTGGAGTTCGGCATCGCCTCCGGGCGGCGCGGCCCGCAAGCGTTGAGCCTCAAGCTGATTGAACCGCCACCCAGCCTCACCAAGGCCCGTCGCGAGGCGCCCGCCGAGCACAAGCACAACCCCGACGAGCTGCACGGCATGGTCGAGGACATGATCACCCTGCTCGAAAGCACCGTGCAGCCCGAACTGCGCAAGGGGCGCTACCCGGACCGCAAGACCGCCCGCCGGGTTTCCGAGGTGGTCAAGGCCGTCGCCCGGGAGCTCGACGCCTGACGTCCGGCTCACTTCTGCTAGGCGATTCGGTGGTGGCGAGCCGCGCGTGGGGGTACTCACACCCCAATACGGCCGTCTAGCAAGGAGGCTGCGATGGCGCAGCAGGCGCAGGTCACCGAAGAGCAGGCGAGAGCTCTCGCCGAGGAGTCTCGCGAAAGCGGTTGGGATAAGCCGTCCTTCGCCAAAGAGTTATTCCTCGGTCGATTCCCGCTGGAGTTGATCCACCCGTTCCCGGCGCCGTCGGATGCCGATGAGATCCGCACCCGGACCTTCCTCGACCGGCTGCGGCAGTTCCTCGACACCGTCGATGGCAGCGTCATCGAACGCGACGCGCAAATCCCCGATGAATATGTGAAAGGCCTTGCCGACCTGGGTTGCTTCGGCATGAAGATCCCGTCCGAATACGGCGGCCTGGGCATGTCGCAAGTCGCGTACAACCGCGCGCTGATGATGGTCTCGAGCGTCCACCCCAGTCTTGGCGCACTGCTGTCGGCGCATCAGTCGATCGGGGTCCCCGAGCCCCTCAAACTCGCCGGGACCCCGGAGCAGAAGCGGAAGTTTCTGCCCCGCTGCGCCGCCGGTGCCATCTCGGCGTTCTTGCTCACCGAACCCGATGTGGGATCCGATCCCGCCCGGCTGGCCTCGACGGCCACCCCGGTTGACGACGGACAGGCTTACGAACTCGACGGCGTGAAGTTGTGGACCACCAACGGCGTGGTCGCCGAACTGCTGGTGATCATGGCCCGGGTGCCGAAATGCCAAGGGCACCGCGGCGGAATCAGCGCCTTTGTCGTTGAGGCGGATGCACCCGGAATCACCGTGGAGCGACGCAACAAATTCATGGGACTGCGCGGCATCGAGAACGGCGTGACCAGGCTGCACAAGGTTCGCGTCCCGCGCGAAAACCTGATCGGCGCCGAAGGCGACGGGCTGAAGATCGCGCTGACCACACTCAACGCCGGGCGGCTGTCGATACCCGCGAGCGCCACCGGCTCGTCCAAGTGGGCGTTGAAGATTGCGCGGGAATGGTCCGGCGAACGCGTGCAGTGGGGCAAACCGCTGGCCGAGCACGAAGCCGTGGCCGGCAAGCTCTCGTTCATCGCCGCGACGGTGTACGCGCTTGACGCGGTGCTCGAGCTGTTCGCCCAGATGGCCGACGAAGGCCGCAACGACATCCGGATCGAGGCGGCGCTGGCCAAGCTGTGGTCCAGCGAGATGGCCTGCCTGATGGCCGATGAGGTGATGCAGATTCGGGGCGGGCGGGGTTATGAGACGGCCGAGTCGCTGGCCGCGCGCGGCGAACGCGCGGTGCCCGTGGAGCAGACGCTGCGCGACCTACGGATCAACCGCATCTTCGAAGGTTCCAGCGAGATCATGAGGCTGCTCATCGCTCGCGAGGCGGTCGATGCGCACCTCGCCGCGGCCGGTGACCTGGCCAAGCCCGACGCCGGGTTGCGGCAGAAGGCCGCCGCGGCGGTCGGCGCGAGCGGATTCTACGCAAAGTGGTTGCCGCAGCTGGCTTTCGGGCAAGGTCAACGACCGCGGGCCTACCACGAGTTCGGTGCGCTGGCGTCACACCTACGGTTCATCGAACGCTCCAGCCGCAAGCTGGCCCGCAACACCTTCTACGGGATGGCACGCTGGCAGGCCAAGTTGGAGCAGCGGCAGGGTTTCCTCGGGCGCGTCGTCGATCTCGGCGCCGAACTGTTCGCGATGTCGGCGGCCTGCGTGCGGGCGGAGGCTCAACGCTGTGCCGACCCGGTGGTCGGCCAGCAGGCGTACGAGCTGGCCGAAACGTTCTGCCGGCAGGCGGCGTTGCGGGTGGAGGCGCTATTCAACGCCTTATGGGACAACACCGACGGCAGCGACGTCGTGCTCACCCGCAACTTGCTGCAGGGGCGATACAGCTGGCTGGAGGACGGGATCATCGACCAGTCCGAGGGCACCGGGCCGTGGATCGCGCACTGGGAAAAGGGTGCCTCGACGGAGGCCAATGTGGCCCGGCGGTTTCTCCCGACCTGAGCGGGCCTCAAAAACCCCGACTGGCTCACGGCGGAATCCCGACGATCGCTCGGCAGCGAGTCGATTGTTGAGCAACTATGGGAGATATGGCTTCCTATGTTGCTCCGGCAGGTGAGTTCACCCGCGACACCGACTACATCACCACCCGGATCACCGCCGACGGGCGTGACGGTTATCCGGTCGAGCCCGGGCGGTATCGGCTCGTCGTCGCCCGCGCGTGTCCGTGGGCGAACCGTGCGATAATCGTGCGTCGCTTATTGGGACTGGAAAGCGTTCTCTCCATTGGCTTTTGCGGCCCCACCCACGACGAGCGCAGTTGGACGTTCGATCTCGATCCGGGTGGCGTCGACCCGGTGCTGAAGATCCCGCGGCTACAAGATGCCTATTTCAAGCGATTCCCCGATTACCCCAAGGGCATCACGGTCCCGGCGATCGTCGAGGTCGCGACCGGCGAGGTGGTCACCAACGACTTTGCGCAGATGACCCTGGACCTGTCGACGGAGTGGTCCGCATACCACCGCGAGGGCGCACCCGAGCTGTATCCGGAGCCGCTGCGCGCGGAGATCGACGAGGTATCCAAGAGGGTCTACACCGAGATCAACAACGGCGTGTACCGCTGCGGCTTCGCCGGCTCCCAGCAAGCCTACGACGCGGCGTACGACCGGTTGTTCGCCGCGCTCGATTGGGTGAGCGATCGGCTGCGCAATCAGCGATTTCTGGTGGGCGACACCATCACCGAGGCCGACGTGCGGCTGTTCACCACCCTGGCCCGCTTCGACCCGGTGTATCACGGGCATTTCAAGTGCAACCGCAGCAAATTGAGCGAGATGCCGGTGCTGTGGGCCTACGCGCGCGACCTGTTCCAGACACCGGGATTCGGAGACACCGTCGACTTCGTCCAGATCAAGCAGCACTACTACATCGTGCACGCCGACATCAACCCCACCCGGATCGTGCCCAAGGGGCCGGACCTGACCGATTGGTTATCCCCGCACGGACGAGAAAGCTTGGGCGGCAAGCCTTTCGGGACGGGAACAGCTCCCGGTCCGCCGGTCGAAGGCGAACGCGTGCCCGCCGGCCACGGCGCCTAGCTTTGGCGGTGGGCGCAGCGAAGGGTTTAGTACACCAGCCGCACCGACCATTCCGCGTGGGGAACGTCGTGCAGTTCCCCCGCGGGATCCACCGCCAAGGTCAGCAGCTGCACGACGATCCCGGCCAGGCGCCCGCGATGCGGGTCGACCGGCGGTATCGTCACGGCGAAGCGGGTGCCCGGCCGAAAGATGGTGCTGGTGGTGTTGGTGGGGTCGTCGTATACCTGCAGCAGCCGCCACGGTGCCCGGTAAATGGCGTCGGGCACCGAGAGCTGGATCGGGTAGCGCTCGCTGACCCGGAGCTCGCCCTGGTTCTGCGGTGTCTCGCAGTCTTCGAGGTTCAGCACGTTGCAGTACAGGTAGGGCCCCACCCGCGTCAGATGTCCATGCGAAAATGCGCTGATCTCGGGGTGCTGCGGGCCGGAGCTTTTCACCAGCAACCAGGTGCCGACCCCCGCGCCCACGCAGAGCACCGCCACCAGGCAGGCGAGCAGCACGGCCACACCCCACTTGCGTTGCGGTTTCACTCGGCAACCACCGCTGCGGCGCCGACACCGCGGCGCTTGCCCTCCTGCTCGACCATGATTGGCCTATTTCCTCCCAGGCCGGGAATCAGTGAGTTGCCGCGGAAGCTGACAAGCGTCTGCGCCAGGCCCAGGATGAGCAGCGCAGTGACCGCGGTGAAGCCGACCCACAGTTCGGTGTACACCAACACCCCCACCGCGCCGCCGAGCACCCACGCCAGTTGCAGGGTCGACTCCGAGCGCCCGAAGCCCGAGGCGCGGGATTCCTCCGGCAGGTCGTTCTGCAGCGACGCGTCCAGCGACGCCTTGGCGATGGCGCTGGCGCCGGACGTGACCAGGGTGGCGATCACGGCCACCACCAGGTTGCCGGCCACCGAGGCGGCCAGCGCGACCGCGCTCACCGCCACCGTGCAGCGCACCACCAGCGCGGCGGGCCTGCCCAGCTTCAGGCGCGCGCTGGTGAAGTTGCCGACGAAATTGCCGATCCCGGCCGCGGCGCCGATCACCCCGAGCATGGCGACCTGGGCCCAGCCGTTAGCCTGATGCGCCTTGGCGACAAACGCGGGGTAGAGGAACAGGAAGCCGACCATGACCTTGATGGTGCAGTTGCCCCACAGCGAGGTGATGATGTTGCGGCCCAACGGTTGCCGAAGCGCCCCGCTGACCTCCTGGTGCCAGCTGCGCCGCAGCGGTTCGCTGTCCTGGCGGTAACTCAGGGTGGCGGGAACCTCGCCGGCGGTCACCTCGACCCAGCGCGGTATCCGCATGGACAACATGGCCCCGGCGATCGTCACCGCGATCACCACGAACAACGCCCCGGGCAGCTGGAACAGGTGAGTGCAGACGAACTCGACACCACCGGCGATCGCGCCGCCGACGATGGTGCCGCCCAGCAGACCGAACATGGTCAGCCGGGCGTTGACCCGCACCAGGTCGATGGTCGGCGGCATCACCCTGGGTGTCACCGCGCTGCGCAGCACGCTGAACGACTTGGAGAACACCATCATGGCGAGCGCGCACGGATAGAGCACCCACGACGGGAAGCTGCCGGTGGCGCCGTCGTAGTTCATGACCAGCAACACCGCCAACGCGGTGCGCAGGGCGAACGACGCCGCCAGCGCGACGCGGCGGCCGTGCTGCAGCCGGTCCAACGCGGGACCGATCAGCGGTGCGATCACCGCGAACGGCGCGATGGTGATCAGCAGATACAAAGCGACCCGACCCTTGCTCTCGCCGGTGGCCGCGGCGAAAAACAACGTGTTGGCCAGCGCGACGGCCATCGTCGCGTCCACCGCGAAATTGGCCACTACGGGCCACGTCAGCGCCGTCAGGCCGGACTTGTCGGCGCCGTCGGCCGTTGCGGCGCGCTGCACCATCCAGTACATCCGCGAACCCATTTCGCGGCTGCGCAGAGCCGCGGCGCGGGTAACGGTGATCCGCTCACCGGAAGCCGGACCACGAGGCGGCGCGTCGCTGCTGCGTTCCGGCTCCGGCTGGTGACCCAGCGGGGGCAAGTAGCGGTTGGCGCTCGGCATCGGCGATGGGCGACGGATGCGCCGATCAGGACCGTCGCCGGCGGGATAATTGGCCGCGCCCGGATGCTGGGCTGCGGCGCTCTTGCGGGGTCGGCGGCCCGGCTGAGAGGCCACTCCGCCCGGGTCGTGTTGCCGCCGTCCAGACACGTTCCAATTCTCCCCTATGCCGCCTGGATGCGTCTGCAGGTACGGGGCGTGGCTCGCCAACCTAGTATTGGAAACGCAATGCAGAACGAAGACAGCGTGACTAGACCTAGCGAGGAATCCGCCGTGGCGACCGTGGCCGACTGGCCCGAGGGGTTGGCGGCGGTGCTCACGGGTGCGGCGGAGGCGGCCAGGGCCGCCGTCGTGGAGTTCAGCGCACCGGAGATGGTCGGCGACTACCTGGGCGTCGGTTACGAAGACCCGAACAGCGCAACCCACCGCTTCTTGGCGCACCTGCCCGGCTACCAGGGGTGGCAATGGGCGGTCGTCGTCGCCGCCTATCCCGGCGCCGACCACGCGACCATCAGCGAGGTCGTGCTGGTGCCCGGGCCCACCGCGTTGCTGGCACCTGAATGGGTGCCGTGGGAACAACGCGTGCGGCCCGGCGACCTGAGCCCCGGCGACCTCCTGGCGCCCGCCGTCGACGATCCTCGGCTGGTTCCCGGTTACACCGCCAGCGGTGACCCCCAGGTCGACGAGACCGCCGCCGAGATCGGGCTGGGGCGGCGCTGGGTGATGAGCGCCGAGGGCCGCGCGGAGACGGCCGAACGCTGGCGCACCGGCGATTACGGCCCGGACTCGCCGATGGCGCGGTCCACCAAGCGGGTGTGCCGCGATTGCGGCTTCTTCCTGCCGCTGTCGGGGTCCCTGGGCGCGCTGTTCGGCGTGTGCGGCAACGAATTGTCGGCCGACGGCCACATCGTCGACAAGCTGTACGGCTGCGGTGCCCACTCGGACACCCCCGCCCCGGCGGGCACCGGGTCGCCCGCATACGAGCCGTACGACGACGGCCTGCTGGACATCACCCAGGCGCCGATCGAACCGTCCGCGGTGCCCTCGGAGTCCGCGGAAGCGCCGGGGGCACCCGAGACTCAAGAGCCTGAGCCCGCGACGCCGGCCGAGATGGTGGAAGCCGAAGCCGAGCCGCTGACCGAGGCGCCGGAGCCCGAGCGGCAACCGCAGACCGAGACGCCGGACTAGCTGGTTTCGGCGGCCGCCTTGATGCGCTCCAGCGAGGCGTTCATGCCGTCGAGCAATTCGCGCTCGAAATTGCTGGTACCGCCGAACAGCGCATTCACCGACAGGTTCGAAAACGCGGTGACGCCGTTCTCGGCGTGACGGCTCTCGATCAGGCGGGTGCCCTTGCCGCTCGGCTCGAGCTCATAGCACCAGATGGTGTTGTTGGTGTCGACGCGGAACGCAAGTTTGCGGTCGGGGACGATCTCGACCACCGTGGCTGTGGTCGGCCAGAACAGGCGCTTGCGGCGGTTGAGGTTGAGCGTGCGCGTGCCCTGACGCACGGGGCCGAAGGGCTTCATCCAGCGACACAGCGGACTCCACTGCGGCATTCGGCGCAGATCGGAAATCAATTGCCACACTTTGGCCACCGGCGCGTCGATGTCGATGTGCGCTTGCAACAGCGGGGCTACCATCGCTCCTCCAGGGTGGCGAATCAGTTGTGGTCGAGATAGTTTTCGAGCCCGGCCTGCGCGCCGCGGGCACCGCGACGGGCCGCGGCGAGCTGCAGTAGGAAGATGCTTGTGCCGAGCACACCCACGCCCAGGCCGGCCAGGGCGACCGGACGCCAGCCCTGCAGGGCCGGCACCAGGAAAGCGGCGGCCACCGCGGTGAGCCAACCCAGCGCGCCGAGCGCGATGAACGGCCACACGTGCAGCAGGGCGGCCGGCAGTGGCGGTGCGGTGCGGTTGGGTTCGGCAGACATCGGGATCAACATAGCCCGCCGGCCGGTGGCGGCCGACGGTGCACCCACCTGACGAGACGGATGATTTCAAACCGCCGAGCAAAGTGGGATACGCGGGCCGATAAGCGTTTCGATGGAAAACCCCGCAGCTTAGCGAGGAGGGTCAGCACCCGTCGTTCACCGGTTCGTGTCCCGGTTTCTCGGGCTTCCGTGTAACCTCGCGCCATGCCTGACAGCGATGCGCGGCTGGCCAGCGACCTGTCACTGGCAGTGATGCGGCTGGCCCGCCAACTGCGGTTTCGTAACCCGTCGTCGCCGGTGTCGCTGTCCCAGCTGTCGGCGCTGGCCACGCTCACCAACGAAGGCCCGATGACCCCCGGCGCCCTGGCAATTCGCGAGCGGGTCCGGCCGCCGTCGATGACGCGGGTGATCGCCTCGTTGGCCGAGATGGGGCTGGTGGACCGCGCGCCGCACCCGGTCGACGGCCGGCAGGTGCTCGTCTCGGTTTCGGAGTCCGGCGCCGAGCTGGTCAAAGCCAACCGCCGCGCCCGCCAGGAGTGGCTGGCCAAGCGGTTGGCGACGCTGGACACCGAACAACGAGACATTCTGCGCAACGCGGCCGACCTGATGTTGGCCGTCGTCGACGAAGGCCCGTGAGCCACGGGACCGAAACCGGCGAATGTTCATCGACGTTGACGATCCCGGCGATCCGAGGCTCGACGATTTCCGCGACCTGAACAGCGTCGATCGTCGTCCCGATCTGCCGTCGGGCAAGGGGCTGGTGATCGCCGAGGGCGTGCTGGTGGTGCAGCGCATGCTCGCCTCGCGCTTTCACCCGCATGCCCTGCTGGGTACCGGCCGCCGATTTGCCGAGCTCGAAGACGACCTGGCCGGCACGCTCGTGCCGTGCTACCGCACGTCCGCCGACGTGATGGCCCGGGTGGTCGGCTTTCACCTCAACCGGGGGGTGCTGGCGGCCGCCCGGCGGGTGCCCGAACCCGGCGTCGCCGAGGTGATCGCCGGGGCGCGCACCGTCGCGATCCTCGAAGGGGTCAACGATCACGAGAACCTGGGTTCGATCTTTCGCAACGCGGCGGGGCTGGGCGTCGACGCGGTGATATTCGGCAGCGGCTGCGCCGACCCGCTGTACCGACGCGCGGTGCGGGTGTCCATGGGCCACGCGCTGCTGGTGCCCTATGCGCGGGCGAGCTGTTGGCCCGCCGAGCTTGCGACGTTGCGACAGAAAGGTTTTCGGCTTCTGGCGATGACTCCGCACGCCAGCGCGTGCGCGTTGCCGGAGGCGATGACGGCCACGCGGGACGAACGCGTCGCGGTGTTGGTCGGCGCCGAGGGGCCGGGGCTGACGCCGGCCGTCTTGCGGTTGAGTGACGTGCGGGTGCGGATCCCGATGTCGCGCGGCACCGATTCGCTCAACGTTGCGACGGCGGCGGCGTTGGCCTTCTACGAGCGGGTCCGCTCGACGGCGAGAGGCGGCGATGGACAGCCAGACTAGGCTCCGGCTGATGAGAGACGAATCCGTGCCCTGGGCAACGGGTTTGACGGTCACCGCCTTCGTCGCGGCGGTCACCGCCGCCGCGATCGTAGTGCTCAGTCTGGGGCTGCTTCGCGTGCACGCGCTGCTGGCCGTCGGGCTCAACGTCGTGGCGGCAGGGGGATTGGCGCCGACGCTGTGGGGGTGGCGGCGTACGCCCGTCCTGCGCTGGTTCGTTCTCGGCGCCGCGGTGGGCGTGGCGGTGGCGTGGGTTGCGCTGTTGGCCCTGGCGGCCGCCTAGCGCTGCCCGCTCGAGCGCACGCCCAGCAGCACGTCCTCCCACGCCGGGATGACGGGCTTGCCCCGGCGGGTGTGCACCGGCTTTTCGTCCGGTTCCGCGGCCGGAGTTTCGTTCGCGACGGGCGGCTTGGCGAGCTCTTCGAAGTCGACGTGAGCGACGCGGGCCACCGGCCGCAGCGGACGTTCGAAGTTGGGGTCGATCAGCGCGCTGGCCGCATCGTCGATGGCGGTCACCGTTCCACCGTGCGCACCGGGCGAGAAGCAGAAGTGTGCGAGGTTGTCGGAACGGCCGACCTTCCACGCCAGCTGCACCGTCCAGCGGTTGTCTTCGTTGCGCCACGCGTCCCAGCTGAGTTTGTCGTGGCTGAGGCCGCGGGCCAGCAGCGCGGCGCTGACCGTCTCCAGCAGGGTCAGCACCGCGGGGCCATCGTCGAGCATCGGGTGAGCGGCGGTTGCCAGCTCCGCGGCGCGGAACCGCTCCAGCAACACGGGGTGAGCAAAGCGACGGATACGCGACACCTCCGAGCCCGACGCCGCGGCGACCTGTTCGACGGAGGCACCCGCCCGGATCTTGGCCTGAATTTCTTTGGGGCTCAGCATGTCGGTGACTTCAATCTCGAGCTGCGGTTGCTCAGAGGGCTGGGCCGCGTCGCGCAGCAGGTCCCGCAGGCGGTCATCGGCCGCCAGCTTGAACTGCTCCGCGGGGTCGTCACCCTCGCAGATGACATGTTTGCTGTCGGCATCCAGCCCAACCACTTTGAGTTCCCGCATGGTTTTCTCCTCGCAGGCTCCGTGCAGGTCAGCGACGGACCCGTCACGTGCGCACTTTAGTCCAGCAACCGCCCATCACCTTGCTGACACGCTGTGCGGTTGCGCCCCGATTGCCGGCCGGACGGTGTTCGATTGTCCGGCTCCTCCGCTGCCCGCGCCGGGCAACATCGTCGCCGGACGGTGTCCGATAGTCCGGCTCCTCCGCTGCCCGCGCCGGGCAGCATCGTCGCCGGACTACAGCCGCTCGACGACCCAGTCGACGCACTGGGTGAGTGCGCTGACGTCGTCGGGGTCCACCGCCGGGAACATCCCCACCCGCAGTTGGTTGCGGCCGAGTTTGCGGTACGGCTCGGTGTCGACGACGCCGTTCGCCCGCAAGACCTTGGCCACGGCCGCGGCATCGACCTCGTCGGCGAAGTCGATGGTGCCCACCACCTGCGAGCGCAGCGTGGGGTCGCTGACGAAGGGTGTGGTGTAGGGGCGCTCCTCGGCCCAGGAGTACAGCCGACCCGACGAGTCCGCCGTGCGTTTGACGGCCCAGTCCAGCCCGCCGTTGCCCAGCAACCAGTCGACCTGCTCCGCCATCAGCGCCAGGGTGCCGACCGCCGGGGTGTTGTAGGTCTGGTCCTTCAGGCTGTTCTCCACCGCGATGGGTAGCGACAGGAAGTCGGGCACCCAGCGGCCGGAGGCGGCGATGGACTCGACCCGGGCCAGCGCCGCAGGGCTCATGATGGCCAGCCAGAGGCCACCGTCGCTGGCGAAGTTCTTCTGCGGCGAGAAGTAGTAGGCGTCGGTCTCGGCGATGTCGACCGGCAGCCCGCCGGCTCCCGAGGTTGCGTCGATGACGATCAGCGCGTCGCCCGAATCGGCGGGCCGGCGAATGGGCACCGCGACCCCGGTCGACGTCTCGTTGTGCGCCCAGGCGATCACGTCTACCGACGGGTCGCCCTGCGGCTCGGGGGCGCTGCCGGCGTCCGCCTTGATGACGACGGGCTCGCCGACGAAGGGGTTCTTGGCGACCGCCGACGCGAATTTGGAGCTGAATTCGCCGAAGGAGAGATGCAACGACCGCTTGTCGATCAGGCCGAAGGCCGCGGCGTCCCAGAACGCCGTCGCGCCGCCGTTGCCCACGATCACCTCGTAGCCCTCGGGCAGCGAAAACAGATCCGCGAGCCCGGACCGCAGCCGGCCCACCAGATTCTTGACCGGCGCCTGCCGGTGCGAGGTGCCGAACAACGGGGCGGCGGTCGTGGTCAGCGCGTGCAGTTGCTCGGGCCGGACCTTCGACGGGCCACACCCGAAGCGGCCGTCGCGGGGTTTGATGTCAGCGGGGATCTCGAGCTGGTCAGCCATGCTCATCAGGGTAGTGAGCCGCGCTGACTGGTCGGTGCGGAGGCCGACCGCAGGACCCAACTGCTTGGGCAAAGGGCCTGATCGGCCGCGCCCCGAGTTTGATCGCCTGTGATCTGAGGCATAAAAATTTCATGACCACTGGTCAGATCACAGTGCCCGGA
The DNA here is from genome assembly GCF_002086125.1 of Mycobacterium arosiense ATCC BAA-1401 = DSM 45069. GTDB lineage: Bacteria > Actinomycetota > Actinomycetes > Mycobacteriales > Mycobacteriaceae > Mycobacterium > Mycobacterium arosiense. The sequence continues at coordinate 86,187 of NZ_MVHG01000014.1, read as the reverse complement.
AGGGGTCTAGGAATTATCCGGTACCTGCGGTACTGTCTGGACATAGCACGTCCAAATGTAAACCTCGTTGGGGAGGCCTGGATATGGCTAGGACGCGATTAGTCCGGCGTTGGCGAAACAACATGGAAGTGCGCGACGACGCCGAATACGTCAACATGCTTGCCACACTGTCCGAGGGGTCGGTGCGGCGCAACTTCAACCCGTACACCGATATCGATTGGGATTCGCCCGAATTCGCGGTGACGGAAAACGATCCGAGATGGATCCTGCCGAACACCGACCCGCTGGGCCGCCACCCCTGGTATCTGGCGCAGTCCGACGAGCGCAAGATCAAGATCGGGATGTGGCGCCAGGCCAACGTGGCCAAGGTGGGCCTGCACTTCGAATCCATCCTCATTCGTGGCCTGATGAACTACACGTTCTGGGTGCCCAACGGATCGCCGGAGTACCGGTACTGCCTGCACGAATCGGTCGAAGAGTGCAACCACACCATGATGTTCCAGGAGATGGTCAACCGCATCGGCGCCGACGTGCCGGGCATGCCGCGGATGCTCAAGTGGCTCTCGCCGTTGGTTCCGCTGGTGGCCGGCCCGCTGCCGGTGGCGTTCTTCATCGGCGTGCTCGCCGGCGAGGAGCCCATTGACCACACGCAGAAAAACGTTCTGCGCGAAGGCAAGTCGCTGCATCCCATCATGGAGAAGGTGATGGCGATCCACGTGGCCGAGGAAGCCCGCCACATCTCGTTCGCCCACGAGTTCCTGCGCAAGCGGGTGCCGCAATTGACCAACAGGCAGCGATTCTGGACCGCGCTGTACCTGCCGCTGGTCATGAAGGCGCTTTGTCGCGCAATCGTGGTGCCCCCCAAGGCTTTCTGGCGCGAGTTCGACATCCCGCGGGACGTCAAGAAAGAACTGTTCTTCCGGTCGCCGGAATCGCGTAAATGGCTGTCCGACATGTTCGGTGACGTGCGGATGTTGGCCCACGACACCGGCCTGATCCAGACGCGCTCGGCGCGGTTGATGTGGCGGTTGTGCAGGATCAACGGCAAGCCGTCGCGTTACCGCAGCGAGCCGCAGCGGCAGCACCTGACCGCGGTCCCGGCTGCGTAACCACCGCGAGTTCGTTTATGCCGCATGTTATTACCCAGTCGTGCTGTAACGACGGGTCCTGTGTTTTCGCATGCCCGGTGAATTGCATCCACCCGACACCGGACGAGCCCGGCTTCGTCACCTCCGAGATGCTCTACATCGATCCGGTGGCGTGCGTGGACTGCGGTGCCTGTGTAAGCGCATGCCCCGTCGGTGCGATCGCGCCCGACACCCGGCTGGACTCCAAGCAGCTGCCGTTCATCGAGATCAATGCGTCCTTCTACCCAGACCGGCCGAAGGACGTGAAGCTACCACCGACCTCGAAGCTTGCACCGGTGATCCCGGCGGCCGAGGTGCGCGCCCGCCGCATGCCGCTGACGGTGGCCATCGTCGGATCGGGGCCCGCGGCGATGTACGCCGCCGACGAACTGCTGACCCAGCAGGGCGTGTGCGTCAACGTCTTCGAAAAGCTGCCCACCCCATACGGTTTGGTGCGGGCCGGGGTGGCGCCCGATCACCAGAACACCAAGAGGGTCACCCGGCTGTTCGACAGGGTCGCCGGTGATCCCCGCTTCCGGTTCTACCTCAACGTCGAGGTCGGCAAGCAGCTGAGTCACGCGGACCTGCTGGCTCACCACCACGCCGTGCTGTATGCGGTCGGCGCGCCCGACGACCGCCGGCTCGACATTGAGGGCATGGGCCTGCCCGGGACCGGGACGGCAACCGAATTGGTCGCGTGGATCAACGGCCATCCCGACTTCGCCGATCTGCCAGTGGATCTCAGCCACGAGAGGGTGGTGATCGTCGGCAACGGCAACGTCGCCCTCGATGTCGCTCGGTTGCTCACGTCGAATCCCGACCAGCTGGCCCGCACCGACATTGCCGATCACGCGTTGGCGGCCTTCCGCTCCTCGGCGGTGCGCGAGGTGGTGATCGCCGCCCGGCGTGGCCCCGCCCAGTCGGCATTCACGTTGCCCGAGCTGATCGGGCTCACCGCCAGCTCCGAGGTGGTGCTCAGCGCGGCCGATCACGAGCTGGTGGCGGCCGATCTCGCGACCGCGTCGGACGGGTTGACCAGACACAAGCTGGAAATCTTGAGCACGCTCGGCGACGATTCGGCCCCGCCGTCCCGTCCGAGAATCCGGCTGGCGTATCGGCTCACCCCGAACCGGGTGCTGGGCGACCACCGGGCCACCGGTATGAAGTTCTCGATCACCGGCACCGACGTGACCCGAACCGTGCAGACCGGTCTGGTGCTGACGTCGATTGGCTACCGCGGCAAGCCGATTCGCGATCTGCCCTATGACGAATCGTCGGCTGTCGTGCCGAACGACGCGGGCCGCGTCGTCGACCCCCTTTCCGGTGTCCCGGTGCCCGGCGCATACGTCGCGGGCTGGATCAAGCGGGGGCCCAGCGGGTTCATCGGGACCAACAAGTCCTGCTCCTTTGAGACCGTGCAGTCGCTGGTCGCCGATTTCAACGCCGGTAAGCTGACCGATCCGATCGCCACGCCCGACGCGCTGGCCGAGCTGGTGCACGCCCGCCAGCCCGACGCGATCGACGCCGCGGGATGGCGCGCCATCGACGCCGCCGAAATCGCACGCGGCAGCGAGCGCGGCCGGCCCCGCAACAAGTTCACCGACGTCTCCGCGATGCTCGCGGCCGCGGCCGCCGCCGAGCCGGCGCCGCCGCAACGACGCCGGCTACTGGATCGGCTGCTCGGCTAGTTCCGGTGGTGGCGACGCCTTCGCGCGGCCGCCGCTAACCGGCGCCCTGGCCGGACATTGCCGCCGAGATCTCTTCCATGCTGACCTCGCGTACCGGCTGCCCCAGCGACCAGTGGTGGCCGAACGGGTCGGCGACCATGCCGTAGCGGTCGCCCCAGAACTGGTCGTCCAGCGGAGTCACCATGGTGGCACCCGCATCCAGCGCCCGCTGGAAGCTGGCGTCGACGTCGGTGACCGTCAGGTGGATCGTCACCGGGGTGCCGCCCAGCGAGGTCGGCGTCATCGACCTGCCGCCACACACCTCCGGGAAGTCGTCGTTGAGCATCACCGTGAAGCCGTTGATGCGCACCGCGGCGTGCACCAGTTTGCCGTCGGGACGCGGCACCCGCCCGATCTCCTGGGCCCCAAAAGCCTTGACGTAGAAGTCGATTGCCGCGGCGGCATCGTCGACCACCAGGTGCGGGGACAATGCGGGTTCGATGTTGATCGCCATGCTGGTTCTCCTTGCTGTCGGTTCCCTCTCCTGCCCGTCACGGCAGGTTCACGACTTATGACTGCGCCGGCGACGAAAACTCATCGCGACGGTAACCATCGAATCGCCGGGTACCGACAACCGGAACGGCTCAGGCGTTGGTGAGACTGCGGTCCCAGCCCTCGACGGATTCCGGACTGCGCGGACCAGGGCCCACGTAGATGGCCGACGGCCGGACCAGCTTGCCGAGCCGCTTCTGCTCGAGGATGTGTGCGCACCAGCCCGCGGTGCGGCCGCAGGTGAACATCGCCGGCATCATGTTGGCCGGTACTCGGGCGAAGTCCAGCATCACCGCAGCCCAGAACTCGACGTTGGTCTCGATAGCGCGGTCCGGACGGCGCTCGCGCAGCTCGGCCAGGGCCGCCTGCTCCAGCGCGACGGCGACCTCGTGGCGCGGCGCGCCCAGCCGTTCGGCGCTAGCGCGCAGCACCCGTGCCCTCGGGTCCTCCGCGCGGTAGACGCGGTGCCCGAAGCCCATCAGCTTGTCACCGCTGTCCAGGATCTTCTTCACCAGGCCGCGCGCGTCACCGGTGCGCTCTACCTCCTCGATCATCGGCAGCACCCGCGCCGGCGCCCCGCCGTGCAGGGGGCCGCTCATCGCCCCGATCGCCCCGGACAACGCCGCGGCCACGTCGGCGCCGGTCGAGGCGATCACCCGCGCGGTGAACGTCGAGGCGTTCATGCCGTGCTCGGCGGCCGAGACCCAGTAAGCGTCAATCGCTTCGACGTGGCGCGGGTCCGGCTCGCCCTGCCAGCGCGTCATGAATCGGGCGGTGACCGTGTCGCATTCGTCGATGACCCGTTGCGGGACGGCGGGCTGGTAGATGCCGCGCGCCGACTGCGCGACGTAGGACAGCGCCATCACCGATGCCCGGGCCAGCTGGTCGCGGGCGGTGTCGTCGTCGGTGTCCAGCAGCGGCTTGTAGCCCCAGATCGGGGCCAGCATCGCCAGGCCCGCCTGCACGTCGACGCGCACGTCGCCGGTGTGGATCGGCAGCGGAAACGGTTCGGCGGGCGGCAACCCGCGGCCGAACTTGCCGTCCACCAGCAGCGCCCACACGTCGCCGAACGTGACCTGCCGCGCCACCAGGTCTTCGATGTCGACACCGCGATAACGCAGCGCACCGCCGTCTTTATCCGGCTCGGCAATTTCGGTGGTGAAGGCGACCACGCCTTCCAAGCCGGGGACAAAGTCATCGGGGACCACAGTCATACCGAAAATTCTCGCACTCCGTGATCGGGCCGACGCTACCGGCTGGTAGCAACCGCCGGTAGCGTGGACGCGATGGCAGGACCAGACGACGAGCACCTGCAAAAAATGCGTGTGGACTACGGATCAGTGGAAAAAGACGGCAGCCCAGATCTCGACGCGGATTGGCTGCGCGACGGCTGGGTTTCGTTGTTGCGCAACTGGATCGGCGATGCCGAGCGGGCGGGGGTCGCTGAGCCCAACGCGTTCGTGCTGGCCACCGTGACCGCCGACGGCAGGCCGGCCAGCCGGTCGGTGCTGTGCAAGAGCGTCGACGAGACGGGGATCACTTTCTTCACCAACTATGACTCGGCCAAGGGCGACGATCTGGCCGCGACGCCGTACGCCTCGGCGACGTTTCCCTGGTATGAGCTCGGCCGTCAGGTCCACGTCCGCGGCCCGGTGCGCAAGGTCGCCGCGGAGGTCACCGAGGACTACTGGTCGAAGCGGCCGCGCGGGTCACAACTGGGGGCGTGGGCGTCGCACCAGTCGCAACCGATCGCCTCACGTGCGGCCCTGCTCGACCAGCTGGCGGAGGTGACCGCCCGCTTCGCCGACCGCGAGCGGGTCCCGGTCCCACCGGGCTGGGGTGGATACCTCATTGCCGCGGAGCTGGTGGAGTTCTGGCAAGGCCGGGAAAACCGACTGCACAACCGCATCCGCATCACCGGGAATCAAGTGGAACGGCTGCAGCCCTAACCCGCTGATGATGCACGTTGCGCCGCGGCGAGACGGGATCGATTGCTGGCGTGACCAGCGGACTCGACCCCGCGCAGGCGCCCCATCGTCATAACGACTACCTTTTGCAGTAAGCACCTAGTCAGCAGCCATATCAGCCAGAGCGCAAAGGGGTTCTCGTGGCAGACACCGACGACACCGCCACTTTGAAGTACCCGGGCGGTGAGACCGACCTGGAGATCGTCAAGGCCACCGACGGCGCTGACGGCATCGCGCTGGGCTCGCTGTTGTCCAAGACCGGCTACACCACGTTCGACAACGGCTTCGTCAACACCGCTTCATGCAAGAGCTCCATCACCTACATCGACGGGGACGCGGGCATCCTGCGCTACCGCGGCATCCCGATCGAGCAGCTCGCCGAGAAGTCGACCTTCATCGAGGTGAGCTACCTCTTGATCTATGGCGAACTGCCCAACAAGGAGCAGCTGGCTGCCTTCACCAATCGGATCCAACTGCACACCATGCTGCACGAGGACCTCAAGCGATTCTTCGACGGCTTCCCGCGCAACGCCCACCCGATGCCGGTGCTGTCCAGTGCTGTCAACGCGCTGTCCGCCTACTACCCCGACTCCCTCGACCCGATGGACAACGAGGACGTCGAGCTCTCGACGATCAGGTTGCTGGCCAAGCTACCGACCATCGCGGCCTATGCCTACAAGAAGTCGGTCGGGCAGCCGTTCCTCTACCCGGACAACTCGCTGACGCTGGTGGAGAACTTCCTGCGGATGACGTTCGGGCTGCCCGCCGAACCCTACGAGGCGGATCCCGAGATCGTTCGGGCGCTGGACATGCTGCTCATCCTGCACGCCGACCACGAGCAGAACTGCTCGACGTCGACGGTCCGGCTGGTGGGGTCCTCGCAGGCCAACTTGTTCACCTCGATCTCCGGTGGGATCAACGCGCTGTGGGGGCCGCTGCACGGTGGTGCCAACCAGGCGGTGCTCGAGATGCTCGAGAAGATCCGCCAAAGCGATGACGACGTCAGCGAATTCGTGCGCAAGGTGAAGAACCGCGAAGCCGGCGTGAAGTTGATGGGGTTCGGTCACCGCGTCTACAAGAATTACGACCCGCGCGCCCGCATCGTCAAGGAGCAGGCCGACAAGATCCTGGCCAAGCTCGGCGGCGACGACGACCTGCTGGACATCGCCAAGCAGCTCGAGGAGGCCGCGCTCACCGACGACTACTTCATCGAGCGCAAGCTGTACCCGAACGTCGACTTCTACACCGGCCTGATCTACCGGGCGCTGGGCTTCCCGACCCGGATGTTCACCGTCCTGTTCGCGCTGGGCCGGCTACCCGGGTGGATCGCGCACTGGCGCGAGATGCACGACGAGGGCGACAGCAAGATCGGCCGCCCGCGCCAGATCTACACCGGTTACACCGAACGCGATTACGTCACCATCGACGCGCGGTAACCCTTTGCCCGCGAGCGTGCGTGTTTGTACGACGACACGCCGGAAATGGCGTACAACCATGCACCCTCGCGGCCAGAAGTAACGCGGCCGGGAGGAACTACAGCGCCGCCAGCACCGCCATCGCGCCGTTGTGGCCGCCGATCCCCGATACCGCGCCGCCGCGACGAGTTCCCGAACCGCACAACATGATCCGGTCGTGCGCGGTGGCCACGCCCCATCGCCGCGCCGGCGTGTCCAGCGGGTCGTCATCCTCGGCGAACGGCCAGGACAGGCCGCCGTGAAAGATGTTGCCGCCGCTCATGTGCAGCGTCCGCTCGAGATCCAGCGTGGTCGTGGTCTCCAGGCATGCCCGGCCCCGCGCGTCGGTCAGCAGCAGGTCTTGAATTGGTTCGGCCAGAACGGAATTCAGTGATGCCAGCACGTCGTCGGTCAGTTGGTGGCGCAGCGCGTCGGGGTCGACGCCGTCGAAAAGCGAACTCGGAGTGTGCAGCCCGAACACCGTCATCGTGTGCACTCCCGCATCACGCAGGTCTGCCGACAGGATGCTGGTGTCGGTCAGCGAGTGGCAGTAGGCCTCGCACGGCAAGGGATTCGGCGGTTGACCCGCGGCGGCCTGTGCGTAGGCGGTATCCAGCTGTGTCCAGGTCTCGTTGACGTGAAACGTCCCGGCGAATGCTTGTTCGGGTGTGACGCCGCGGTCGCGTAGCCGGGGCAGCCGTGCGAGCACCATGTTCACCTTGACCTGCGCGCCGCCCGCCGCGGGGGCCGGTACCTCGCCGAGTAGTTCGGCCAGGACGGTGGGTGTGACGCCGGCCAGGACGAACCGTGTTGTGATGCGGTGGTCTTCCCCGCCGGCGCGGAAACGCACTTCGCCGGTCGGGTCGACGGCATAAACCTCTGCGCCAGTGGCTATTTCGGCGCCGTGACGGACCGCCGCCGCGGCCAGGGCCGTGCTCACCGCGCCCATGCCGCCGATCGGGACGTCCCAGTCTCCGGTGCCCCCGCCGAGTACGTGATACAGGAAGCACACATTCTGCGTAAGCGAGGGTTCATCGAGGCGGGCGAACGTGCCGATCAGGGCGTCGGTCGCGATCACTCCGCGAACCACGTCGTTGCCCACGGCGTCGGCGATGGCATGCCCGATCGGCTCCTCGATCACGGCCTGCCATGCGGCCGCGGCCGGGCGTTCGCCGCCTGTCACGCGCCGGCGGGCGGCCTCGCGGGTGGGCAGCGGTTCGAGCAGAGTTGGCCACAGGCGTTCGGTCACCAACCGGCAGCGTCGGTAGAAATCGGCGAAGCCCTGCGCGTCCCCGGCGGCCCCGATGGCGGCGAAGGTGTCAGCTTGCGATCCGATCAGCAGCCCGCTGCGCCCGCCGGTCGCCGGGTCGGGTGTGTAAGACGAAAACGGCCGTCGCGCCAGCCGCACCGCGGCGCCCAGATCTCGGACGATGGAGGGCGGCAGCAGGCTGACCAGGTAGGAGTAGCGCGATACCCGAACGTCGACGCCGTCGAAGGCCTGGGCGGAGACGGCGGCACCGCCGACGTGCTCGAGCCGTTCCAGCAGACGCACCCGCAGGCCGGCGCGGGCCAGATACGCGGCCGCGACGAGACCGTTGTGGCCGCCCCCGACGATTACGGCGTCGACGTCGGTGGCATGGTCGCTCAGCTGAGGTAACCCTCGACCTCGTCGGGTGACCGCACGTCCGCCTCTCGGGGATCCCCGCCGCTCTCGCGCAGCGCCCGGCGCTGCCGCAGCAGGTCCCAGCACTGGTCGAGTTCGACCTCCACCCGTTGGAGGCGGTCATGTTCTTCGGACGTGTCGATATCCCCGCGCTGCAGTTGAGCCCGCAGCGCTTTCTCCTCGGCGACCAGGTCGCGAATGACGGCGAGCGTGTCGTTGTCGGTCGGTTTACTGCCGTTGGCCATCGCTCCAGTGTGCCCGACTCGAGGGGTGGTGAGTCGGTAGGCTGCATATCGCCTGGCACCCGGGTCGGCGCGGGCGCGTGACATGAGGGAGGGCTGTCGTGAGCGTCAAACGGCTGGGCCTGCCGTGGCTGATCGCCCTGGTGATCCTCCCGCTGCTGCTGGCCGCGATCGGCCACGCCGTCTCGACACGATCCCCGTCCGGTCGCGGCTCGCCGGCGCCCTCGACCGGCGCTGGCGCGCCGACGATTTCGTTGGCCGCGTTCTCCATCGTCCGCAACGGCAGCAGCGTCACTCTGACCGGGGAGTTCCCCGACGAGTCCGCCAAAGCCGCGTTGCTGAAGGTGCTCAACAGCGCGCTGCCCGCGCCAGTGGGCATCGTCGACCGGATCCGCATCGACCCCGCCGTCGATGCCCTCGATTTCGCCAAGGCCAAGCCCGTCTTCGCCGACGGTGCGGCGATCGCCGATTTCACGCTCACGGTCGGTGGAGACACCATCACATTGGCCGGCACCGCGGCGTCGCCCGACCAGAAGGACACCATCGACACCGACGCCAAGCGCATCTGGTCAAATCTGAATGTCGTTGACAATCTTGCTATTAACTCACCGCCTGCGTCGCCCGGTGCCGCCGCGTCGTGCACCAACCTGCAGTCGGCCATCAACACCCTGACCGACGGCGCGCTCACCTTCGAATCGAATCTCGGTAGTTTGACCGCGTCCGACGAGCAGGTTCTGACCCGTGTCGCCGAAAAGCTCAGGGCATGCCCGAACGTTCATGTGGCGATCAACGGCTACGCCGACAGCACCGGCAATACAAGCCTGAATGTTCCGTTGAGCGAACAGCGCGCCCAAACCGTCGCGGGGTTTCTGCAAGCCCACGGCGTGCCCGGCGACCGTTTGACCACCACGGGATTCGGCTCGGCCGACCCGATCGCCCCCAATGGCACGGACGACGGTCGCGCCCAGAATCGCCGGGTCGAAATCGTGGTGAGCCGAGGAGCATTCGAACATGGACTTCATCATCCAGTGGTTGTGGTGCCTGCTCGCTTTCCTGGCGGGCTCGGCCGTCGCCTGGATGAGCGCCACGCTGCTCAACCGTGTGCGGCGATGAGCCACGTGAACTGGTGGCTGTTCGGCCTGTCCTTTGCGCTGGGGTTGGTGTTGACGCTCGCGCTGATGATGACCCCGGCCAAAAGCCAAGCACGGGCGGCAAATTCGCGCGATGAGCCGCGGCACGACGGCTCGGAGCACTTGTAGAGCGCTAGCTGGGGCCCGGGATCCGCAGCACCAGGCGCGCGCCGCCCAGCGGGCTGTTTTCCAGTGTGGCGGTCCCGCCGTGCAGCTGGGCCTGTTGCGCCACCAGCGCCAACCCCAGTCCCGAGCCGGAATGGGAGGCCGTCGATCCGCGAGAAAACCGATCGAAGACCACCTGTCGCTCATCTTCGGGGACGCCGCTGCCGTTGTCGTCGATGGCGATCTCCACACCGGCGCGCGAGCTGACCGCGGACAGCTGCACCTTGGTGGCGCCGCCGTGCTTGACGGCGTTGGCGATCGCGTTATCGACTGTTAGGCGCAACCCGGCCGGTAACCCGACGATGATGCAGGTGGGTGACGGCACCAGCGAAACGTCGACCCCCGGGTAGATCCGGGCGGCGTCGTGCGCGGCGCGGTCCAGCAGCTCGGTGATGTCGACGGGCACGTGGTCGTCGACCGTCGACAGTTCGCCCTGAGCCAGCCGCTCGAGGGCGGTCAACGTGGCCTCGATTCGCGACTGGGTGCGGATGACGTCGCTCAGCACCTCCTTGCGCTGGTCGTCGGGCATATCCAGGGTGGACAGCACTTCGAGGTTGGTGCGCATCGCGGTCAGCGGGGTGCGCAGTTCGTGCGAGGACACGGCGGCGAAGTCGCGCGCCGACGCGAGCGCATCCTTGGTCCGGTCCTGTTCGGTCCAGATGCGCTGCAGCATCCCGCGCATGGCTTCGGCGATCTCGACGGCCTCGCTGGCCCCGCGCACCGCCACCTGCGGGCGTTCGTCGGCGTCGATCGAACGGGCTTGCTGAGCCAGACGTTTGAATGGCCGCACCGCGAAAGCGGCCAGGAGCCAAGCGAATACCGCCGCAGCGCCGATAGAGAGCGCGCAAATCAAAATCACCCGGCGATGCAGATTGTTGGTCTGGACGATCGTGTCGTCGTAGGTCGCACCCACTGCCACCACCGCCGGCTGCGGGGTGGGGACCTCCAAGGTTCGCACCCGATAGCGCACCCCGTTGATGTAGGTGTCGGCATAGCCCACGTCCAATGGCGGCAGCGTGACGTCCGAGTTCGACTTGACCTGGCCGTCGCGCCGCACGGTGATCACCGTGTCCTGATCATTGGGGGTGCGCGGAATTTCGTCGAGTCCGTGGGGCAGGAAGGGAATGGCGAAACCGGCCGCTTCGTCGAGGCGGCGATCCAGGCGTTCCTTCCAGGCGCTGGTGATGCCGAACCACACCACCGCTCCCGCGATGACCACCACGATCGCGGTGCCGATGGCCGTCGCGACCGCGACCCGGGCCCGTAGCGAGGGCGTGCGGGTCAGGATCCGCGACAGGAACTTCATGGCCGGCCGAGCTGATTACTGCATGCGCAGCACGAATCCCACTCCGCGCACGGTGTGCAGCAGCCGGGGGCCGCCGTTCGCCTCCAGCTTGCGGCGCAGGTATCCGATGAACACATCGACGACGTTGGTGTCGGCGGCGAAGTCATAACCCCACACCAGCTCGAGCAGCTGCGCGCGGGACAGCACCGCGGTCTTGTGTTCGGCCAGCACCGCCAGCAGGTCGAATTCCCGCTTGGTCAAATCGACGTCGACGCCATTGACCCGGGCACGCCGGCCCGGGATGTCGACCTCCAGCGGACCGACCGTGATGGTTTCGGAGGACGATGTGGCGGTGGCGCCGCGGCGGCGCAGCAGCGCCTTGACCCGCGCCACGAGCTCGGCCAGTACGAAGGGCTTGACCAGGTAATCGTCGGCGCCGGCCTCCAAGCCCGCCACCCGATCGTCGACGGAGCTGCGGGCGGACAGCACGCAGACGGGAACGTCGTTGTCCATGGCGCGCAGCGCCGTGACGACGCTGACGCCGTCCAGTACCGGCATGTTGATGTCCAGCACGATCGCGTCCGGGCGCGTCTCGGTGGCGCTGCGCAACGCCTCGGCGCCGTCGACCGCCGTCGATACCTCGAATCCGGACAGACGCAGGCCGCGTTCCAGCGACGCGAGCACATCCGAATCGTCGTCGACGACCAAGACTCGCGGCGAGTTAACTCCTGTGTCCATGCCGCCTATTTTGCCTGATTGTCGGCTATGGCTGTGGGAGGAACACCCCTCGGGTCGCGCGGACAGCGGTCTGGGCCCGCCGCGCGGCGACCGGAGACATCGACGAGGGTAGGCGGGGCGGGCAACCGGGCCGCCCGACGCAGCATGGGCGCGAACCCGACCCAGATGGTCAGCGATCCCAGCGAAAGCGCGGCGAGCAGTAAAAACGCGACACGGAATCCGAGATGCTGGGCGACACCTCCGCCCAGTATCGGGCTGAGGGCGCCGCCCAGGCCCTGGGCCGCCATGATCACGCCTTGGCCGACGTTGACGTGGCCGGTGCCGTCCAGGATGCGGGCCACCAGGCCGGGTACCGCTACCGAAAGCATCCCGGCGCCGATGCCGTCGAGCACCTGTACCGGGACGACCCCCCAACCGGTGATGACGCCGGCAGCGAGCACACCGCGTATCGGCAGCGCGGTCAGTGCGATGAGAATCGCCGGCCAGTACCCGCGAGTCGCCGCGATTCTCATCGCAACCAGCGACGCCGGAATCATCACGGCCTGAGCGACGACGACGGTGCTCGCCACGGTGGTGAACGGGTTGGCGTGCGTGGCCACCACGGCCATGCCGTACAGCGGCAACATCGCGGCATTACCGAGGTGAAAGAGCGCCATCGTCGCGGCGAGCACCAGCAACGGACGAGACTGCACGAGGACTCGCATTTTGCTGATCGGGGCCTCGCCTGTGGCCCGTGCCTCGCCGCGAGCGACGTGATGATCGATGTCGCGCGCGGGGATCGCCAGCACCGACGCGATGGTGACCACAGCGAAAACCGCAGCGAGACAGAAGATTCCGGTGTATCCGAATAGCCAGCCGCATATCCCGCCGATGGCGGCCCCGGCCATGTTGCCCGCGTGATTGTAGGCCTGATTTCGTCCGTTCTGCCGGGTGAACGCGACCTGACCGACCACCCCGAGCGTGATCCCGATCATCGCCGGGGCGATGGTCGCCCCAGAAATACACATGACGGCCTGCGCGATGGCGACCGTCCAGAAGTGCCGGGACGTCAGGATCACGGCCGAGGCCGCGACGGCGGCCTGGCCGACGACGATGACGCAGGCCCGTTTGTACCTGGTGGCGTCCACGAGCGCGCCCGCAGGTGCGACCGTCCCCATGCCGACGATCGCGCCGAGTGTCATCGCCGCGCCGATGGTGCCGGTCGCCCAGCCACGGCTTTGCAGCAGCACACCCAGGAAGGGCCCCATGCCGGCCTCCATGTCGGCCATGAAGAAGTGCACGGCCTGTAGTGCAACCCGATCCCGTCTGGGAGACCGCGCAGCCGCCATCCGTTGGTCACGCATTCCTTGATTGTGGCGAACTCCGACGGCGGCGTTCAGCCGGTGATAGCGGCGCCACACGCCAACCTCCTTGGCCGGACACGCTTTAACGATAATAATTAGCACTCGACGGCTAGGAGTGCTAATGCGTGTGATGGAGTTGTAAGGAGGAATGTCAATGCGCGGCACTGATTTCGTGGTACCCGCCGATATCTCGGATTCCAGCCGATCGCTGCGGATCGTGCTTGTCGCCCCGCCGTACTTCGACATCCCGCCGGCCGGGTACGGCGGCGTGGAGGCCGTCGTGGCGGATCTCGCCGACAGCCTGGTAAGCAGGGGCCACCGGGTCACCCTGCTCGGCGCCGGCGAATCGGGCACGGCGGCCGAGTTCGTTCCGCTGTGGGACAGGCCGCTGCCGGAGCGTCTCGGCGAGCCCTATCCGGAAGTCATGCATGCGCTGAAGGTACGGAGCGCCATCAAACGGATTGCGGCAGAGGACGGGGTGGATATCGTGCACGATCACACCTTCGCCGGGCCGATGAATGCACCGATCTATCAGGCGCTCGGCGTGCCCACCCTGATCACCGTGCACGGCCCGATCGACGACGACCTGCAGCCGTATTACCGCGAGCTCGGTGCCGATGTCGGTCTGGTGGCGATCAGCGATCGTCAGCGCGAACTGGCCCCCGACCTGAATTGGGTTGGCCGCGTACACAATGCGCTGCGGATCGAGGACTGGCCGTTCGAAACGGAAAAGCACGACTATGCGCTTTTCCTGGGGCGCTACGCGCCGTATAAGGGTGCGCACCTGGCGTTGCAGGCCGCTCACGAGGCCGGGATCCCGCTCGTGCTTGCCGGCAAGTGCAGCGAACCCGCGGAAAAAGAGTACTTCGAGGATTGCGTCCGGCCGCTGCTCACCGAAAACGATCATGTCTTCGGTGAGGCCGACGCCGTCAGCAAGCGAAGGCTGTTGTCGCGCGCGCGTTGCCTACTGTTCCCCATTCAGTGGGAGGAGCCGTTCGGCATCGTGATGATCGAGGCGATGGTCTGCGGCACGCCCGTCGTCGCGTTGCGCGGCGGCGCCGTGCCGGAGGTGGTCGTCGACCGGATAACGGGTCTGGTTTGCGACCGCGAGGATCAGCTGCCCGACGCGATCGCTGGGGTTCGGACGCTGGATCCGTACGCGTGCCGACGGCATGTTGCCACGAATTTCAATGTGGCACAGTTCGGTTCCGCGTACGAGGTGATATATCGCGACGTCGTGCAGCGGGCGACGGGTGCGCCGCGACGTATGCGGAGTTCGGGTTTGGTCGAATCGCTGGAGTGTGGGAGGCGACCGTGCGACTTCAGGCAGAAGGCGATGGCATGACTGTCGCGACGGCGTTCAACAGTGGCGCGCCGGTCCAGCTCGGGTCCGGCGGCGACGCCGTGGCGCTGGTGGAGGGCGGGACGTTTTGTCTGTCCAACCGGCACGGTGACGTGCCGGTTGGGACCTCATACGGGTTGTTTTTCCGCGATGCCCGGGTCCTCTCCCGCTGGGAGCTGCGGGTGGACGGCCAGCTGCCCGAAACGTTGTCGGTGGAATCGGCGGAAGCGTTCGCCGCCCAGTTCATTCTGCGACGGGCCCCCCGTTCGGGGCTTGCCGACAGCACGCTGCTGATCGTGCGCGAGCGGCTGGTCGCCGACGGCCTGCGGGAAACCATTTCACTGCACAACCTCGACAAGGAAAGCACGGTGGTCTCCCTCGGGCTGCATGCCGACGCGGACTTCGCGGACCTGTTCGCGGTCAAGGAAGGGCGGGCAGCGACGACGGGTGCCGATATGAACGTCGCCGATGGGGAGCTCGTGTTGCGGGGCCGCTTCGACCAGGTGCGCGGCCTCACGGTGTCCGCCAGCGGTGACCCCGTTGTCGTGCCGGGGTCGCTGAACTGGCGGGTGGTGGTGCCCCCCGGGGGACGCTGGCAAACCGAGATCATGGTGCAGCCGACGTGGTCGAACCGGAAGATCCGCACCCGGTTTCCGCGCGGGAAGGACGTCGAGTCCAGCGCACCGGCCCGCAAGATCGAGGCGTGGCGGGACACCGCCACAACGGTCGAGACCGACCACGCCGGATTGACTCAGGTGTTGCGGCAGACGGAAAGCGATCTGGGCGCCTTGCTGATCCACGACGCCGACGGCCGCGGCCGACCGTATGTGGCGGCCGGCGCCCCGTGGTTCATGACGTTGTTCGGCCGAGACAGCTTGCTGACCGCATGGATGGCCCTTCCGTTGGAGGTCGGACTCTCGATCGGGACGCTGCAGCGGCTCGCCGCCGTGCAGGGGCGGCGCGTCGATGCCCTCACCGAAGAAGAACCCGGTCGCATCATGCACGAAATCCGACGCGGCCCGGCCAGCACCGACGTGCTGGGCGGCAGTGTCTATTACGGCACGGCGGATGCCACTCCGCTATTCGTGATGCTGCTCGCCGAAAGCTGGCGGTGGGGCGCCGACCAGGCCGTCATCCGGTCGTTGCTGCCCGCGGCCGACGCCGCACTCGCCTGGGTGGAACGGTACGGCGACCGGGACGGCGACGGTTTTGTCGAGTATCGGCGGGCCACCGACCGGGGTCTGATCAACCAGGGCTGGAAGGACAGCTTCAACGGCATCAACGACGCTGCGGGCCGGGTCGCCGAACCGCCGATCGCGCTATGTGAGGTGCAAGGGTATGTATACGCGGCGCTGATGTCCCGCGCCGAACTCGCCGAAGGTTTCGGCGAGTCTGTCCAAGCGGCCCAGCTTCGGGAGCGCGCGCAACGGTTACGAGCCAGGTTCGCCGAGGCGTTCTGGCTGCCCGACCGCGGCTGGTATGCGGTCGCGCTCGACGGACGCAAGGACCAAGTCGACGCGTTGACGAGCAATGTCGGCCACTGCCTGTGGACGGGCATTGCGACCGACGAGCACGCGGCGGCGATCGTGGAGCGGCTGGCCGGCGAGGAGATGGACTCGGGTTTCGGCCTGCGCACGCTGGCCACCAGCATGGGTGCTTATAACCCCATGAGCTACCACAACGGCTCCGTCTGGCCGCACGACACCGCGATCACGGTGGCCGGGTTATTGCGGTACGGCCATGTCCCTGGCGCGGTGGCGCTGGCCGAGCGTCTGGCGACGGGGCTGCTCGATGCGGCCGCCGCCTTTGGCGGCCGCCTTCCCGAGCTGTTCTGCGGGTTCCCCCGTTCGCAATTCCTCTTCCCGGTGCCCTATCCCACGTCCTGCTCGCCGCAAGCCTGGGCCAGTGCGGCACCCCTACTGTTGCTGCGGTCATTCCTGGGGCTGGACCCGCACGTGCCGAACCGTGCCCTGGCGGTGTCACCGCACCTCCCGGCCGAATGGGGCAGGGTCGCATTGACCAATCTGCGGCTGGGCGATGCGACAGTTCACCTCGAGGCCGATGGGGAAGCGGTCAAGGTGCAGGGATTGAGCGATGATTGGCAGCTGGTGAGGCCCTAGCCCCGGCCCGTAACGGGCTTACCCGGGACCGGGCAAACCGATGTTGCGGTAACGCCGCAACCGAGTGGCCAGCCGCTCAGCGGCGGGAAGCTCGCGCAGCGCCTGCACCTCGACGGCGATGGCCCGCGCCAGACGCTGCGCGAACTCGACCGGCTCGTCGGCGGCGTCGGGATGCTCGGGCACGACGGCGTCGACAATGCCTGATCGCAGCAGGTCCACCGATCGGATGCCTTGTGCGGCAGCGAGTTCGGGGGCGTGATCGGTGTCGCGGAAGACGATCGCGCTGGCGCCCTCCGGCGGCAGCGGCGCCAGCCAGCCGTGCAGTGCCGCCAGCACCCGGTCGGCGGGCACCATCGCCAGCGCCGGCCCGCCGCTGCCCTGGCCCAGCAGCACCGACACCGTCGGGGTATCCAGCGTCACCAGCTCGGCCAGGCACTGGGCGATCTGGCCGGCCAGCCCGCCCTGTTCGGCCTCGGCCGACAGGGCTGGGCCCGCGGTGTCGATCACCAACACCAGCGGCAGCCGCAGCTCGGCGGCCAGCGCCATGCCGCGCCGGGCTTCGCGCAGCGAGGCCGGCCCCACCAAACCGCCCGTCAGCCGCTGTTGGCCCAGCACCACCACCGGCTGGCCGGCGAAGCGGGCCAGCGCCAACAGCGTCGTCGCCGCCTCTCCCTGACCGGTCCCCGACAGCAGCACCCGGTCGTTGGCGCCGTGCCGCAGCAACAGCCCCACCCCGGGCCGGTCCGGCCGCCGCGACGCCACCACCGAATCCCACGCGGGGACGTCGGGTGTCGGTTCGGGGGGCGCCGGGGCGGGCAGTGGTTCGGGAGCGCCGGCGATGACCGTCATCGCGCGGTGCAGGGTGCGGCGCAGCTCATCGAGCGGGATGACGCCGTCGATCACGCCGTGCCGCTGCAGATTCTCCGCGGTCTGCACGCCCTCGGGGAACGGTTCGCCGTAGAGGAGCTGGTACACGCGCGGGCCGAGGAAGCCGATCAACGCGCCCGGCTCGGCGACCGTGACATGGCCCAGCGAGCCCCACGACGCAAACACCCCGCCGGTCGTCGGGTTGCGCAGGTATACCAGGTAGGGCAGGTGTGCCTGCTTGTGCAGCCGCACGGCCGCCGCGATCTTCACCATCTGCAGAAACGCGACGGTGCCCTCTTGCATGCGGGTGCCGCCGGAGCTCGGCGAGGCCAGCAGCGGCAGCCCCTCGGCCGTGGCCCGCTGCACCGCGGCGGTGATCCGTTCGGCCGCAACCACCCCGATCGAGCCGCCCAGGAAGCCGAACTCGCACACCACCACCGCGACCCGGCGCCCGAAGATGCGCCCCTCGCCGGTCAGCACCGACTCGTCCAGGCCCGTCGCGGCGCGGGCGTCGGCCAGCTCTTGGGCGTAGGACGCGCTGACCGGTACCGCCGGTTGCTCGGTGTCCCAGCGGAGGAAGGAATTTTGGTCAAGCACCGCATCGCGTAATTGACCAGCCGTGATACGACTCACCAGACGAGGCTATATAGGGTGGCTGCCATGATCGGTGTTACCCGGGCCGAGGCCGTGATGACCATCGAGCTGCAGCGTCCCGAGCGCCGCAACGCCTTGAACTCACAGCTGGTCGAGGAGCTGCGCGAGGCGGTGCTGAAGGCGGGCGACGGCTCCACCCGCGCGATCGTCCTGACCGGTCAGGGCACGGTGTTCTGCGCCGGTGCGGACATGTCCGGGGACGCCTTCGCCGCCGACTACCCCGACCGGCTCGTCGAGCTGCACAAGGTGCTCGACGCCACGCCGATCCCGGTCATCGGGGCCATCAACGGTCCGGCGATCGGCGCCGGACTGCAACTGGCCATGCAATGCGACCTGCGGGTGGTGGCGGCCGACGCGTTCTTTCAGTTCCCAACCTCGAAATACGGCCTGGCACTGGACAACTGGAGCATCCGGCGGTTGTCCTCCCTCGTCGGCCACGGCCGCGCCCGGGCGATGCTGCTGACGGCGGAGAAGCTGCCCGCCGACGTCGCGCTGCAAACCGGGATGGCCAACCGCATCGGCACTCTCGCCGACGCGCAGGCGTGGGCGGCCGAGATCGCCGGGCTGGCCCCGCTGGCGCTCCAGCACGCCAAGCGGGTGCTCAACGACGACGGCGCGATCGAAGAGGCCGGGCCGGTGCACAAGGAACTCTTCGATAAGGCCTGGAGCAGCCAAGACGTCATCGAAGCCCAGGTCGCCCGGATTGAGAAGCGGCCGCCGAAGTTCCAGGGGGCCTGACCACAATGCGGGGGACGCTGCGGCTAATCGCCGGTACGGCGTCGCTGGCCGCCGGAAGTTGGCTGGTGCGGGCGCTGCACGGCGCGCCGGACGCCCTCGGCGCCCACCCCGCCTCGATCGCGGAGGTGACCGCGGGTTCGCCGAACTACCGCGACGGTGTGTTCGTCAACCTCGAGCCCCCCTCGGAAGCCAGGATGGACCGCGAGCAACTGCGGCTGGTCGCGTGGGAGCTGATCGGGAACCGGAGCGGGAGCCGGCCGAAGGGGCCGATCCCGCTGGCGCCGCCGGGGATCCTGGACGCCGACCCGAGCCGCCTGGCCGTCAGTTGGTTCGGCCATTCCACGGCGCTGCTGGAGATCGACGGCTACCGGGTGCTCACCGATCCGGTGTGGAGCGACCGGTGTTCGCCGTCCGACGTCGTCGGCCCGCAGCGGCTGCACCCGCCGCCGATCCAACTCGAGGCGCTGCCCGCGGTCGACGCGGTGGTGATCAGCCATGACCACTACGACCACCTCGACATCGACACGGTCCGGGCGCTGGCCCGCACTCAGCGGGCCCCGTTCTTCGTGCCGCTCGGCATCGGGGCCCACCTGCGCAGGTGGGGGATAGCCGAGCACCGCATCGTCGAACTCGACTGGCACCAGAGCGCCAAGGTCGACGAGCTCACGCTGGTTTGCGTACCCGCGCGGCACTTCTCGGGACGCTTTCTGGACCGCAACACGACGCTGTGGGCGTCGTGGGCGTTCGTCGGCCCCACCCAGCGCGCGTACTTCGGCGGCGACACGGGCTACACCAAGAGCTTCGCGCAGATCGGCGCCGATCACGGCCCGTTTGACGTGACCCTGCTGCCCATCGGGGCGTACAACACGGCGTGGCCCGACGTGCACATGAACCCCGAGGAGGCGGTGCGCGCGCACCTGGACGTCACCGACGGTGGGCTGCTGGTGCCGATCCATTGGGGCACTTTCCGGCTGGCCCCCCACCCGTGGGCGGAGCCGGTCGAGCGCCTGCTCGCGGCCGCCGCGCCCGAGGGGGTGAACGTGGCCGTGCCGCTGCCCGGTCAACGCATCGACCCCGTGGCGCCGGAAGAATCCGATCCCTGGTGGCGGCTGTAGTTTCGGGCGGCGCGCACCGTCACCGCGTTAGGGTTCGCGGATGACCACACGCGCGGCCATGGCCGCCATCGCCGCGGCGCTGCTCGGGCTGACGGGTTGCGGCTCCGCCCAGCCGACCGCCGGGCCGCCGTCCACGCCGTCTGACGTCCCGCCCAACCAGGTCTCCGGCGTGGCGATACCGGCCGGCCGCATCGACCAGGCCGTCGCCAAGGTCGACGGGCTGGTGGGCGACCTGATGAAAAGCAGCGGCATCCCGGGAATGGCCGTGGCCATTGTGCACGACGGGAAGGTGTTGTACGCCAAAGGCTTTGGCATCAAAGACGTCGGCAAGGGGCAGGCTCAAGACAACAAGGTGGACGCCGACACCGTCTTCCAGCTGGCGTCGGTGTCCAAGTCGGTCGGCGCGACGGTGATCGCACACGAAGTCAGCGACAACGTCGTCGCATGGGACACGCCCGTCGCGTCCAAGCTGCCGTGGTTCACGCTGAGCGATCCGTACGTCACCAGCCACGTGACCGTCGGCGACCTGTATTCGCATCGCTCCGGGCTGCCCGACCACGCCGGCGACAAGCTCGAAGACCTGGGCTACGACCGTCGGCAAACGCTCGAGCGGCTGAAGTACCTGCCGCTGGATCCGTTCCGAATCAGCTACGCCTACACCAACTATGGGATCACCGCCGGGGCAGAAGCGGTCGCGGCCGCTGCGGGCAAGCCATGGGAGGACCTATCCGACGAGGTGCTCTACCGCCCGCTGGGAATGGCGTCGACCAGCTCGCGGTTCGCCGACTTCCTCGCCCGGCCCAACCACGCGGTCAACCACATCAAGATCGACGGCAAGTGGCAGGCCCGGTTCCAGCGTGACCCCGATCCCCAGTCGCCCGCGGGCGGCGTGAGCTCATCGGTGAACGACATGGCCCGCTGGCTGATGATGTTGCTGGGCAACGGAACCTACAACGGCCGGCGGATCGCCTCGCCGGAAGCGTTGCTGCCCGCCACCAGCCCGCAGATGGTGTCGGCGCCCGCGAAAACTCCGCAGGCGCGCACCGGGTTCTACGGATACGGCTTCAACTGCTCGGTGGACTCCTCGGGACGCACCGAGTACAGCCATTCGGGCGCTTTCGATCTGGGCGCGGCGACCAACTTCGTCGTGCTGCCCGCCGAGGATTTGGGCATCGTCGCGCTGACCAACGCCGCACCCTACGGCATCCCGGAAACGCTTACCGCCGAGTTCATGGACCTCGTCCAGTACGGCCACGTCCGCGAGGACTGGGGGCCCCTGTACAACAAGGCGATCGGCTGGCTGAACAACCCGCTGGGCTCACTGGTGGGCAAGCAGCCCCCGGCCAACCCCGCGCCGGCCAGACCGCTCAGCGACTACGCCGGCGTCTACGCCAGCGACTACTGGGGGCCGGCCGTCGTCACCGAACACGACGGCGCGCTGCAACTGGCGATGGGTCCGAAAAGCCGGACGGTCACCCTCACCCACTGGGACGGTGACACCTTCACCTTCCCGCTGACCGACGAAAACGCCCCACCCGGAACGATTTCAAAGGCTGTCTTCATGGGCGCCACGCTGAACCTGGAGTACTACGACTCCGACAAGCTGGGGACCTTCACGCGATGACTCTCGCTGCTACGTCTGGTCTGACCGACGCCGATGTGGCGCAGCGGGTGGCCGACGGCAAGACCAACGCGGTGCGGCAACGTGCCACGCGCAGCATCACCGACATCGTGCGCGCCAACGTCTTTACCCGGATCAACGCGATCCTGGGGGTGCTGCTGCTGATCGTGCTGGCCACCGGCTCGCTGATCAACGGCATGTTCGGGCTGCTGATCATCGCCAACAGCGTCGTCGGCATGGTTCAGGAGATCCGGGCCAAGCAAACCCTGGACAAGCTGGCGATCGTGGGGCAGGCGAAACCCTTGGTGCGCAGGCAATCCGGAACACGGGCGGTGCCGCCCGGCGAGGTGGTGCTGGACGACATCATCGAGCTGGGCCCCGGGGATCAGGTCGTCGTCGACGGCGAGGTCGTCGAAGAGGCGAATCTGGAAGTCGACGAGTCGCTGCTGACCGGTGAGGCCGACCCGATCGCCAAGGCCGCCGGTGACGCGGTGCTATCGGGCAGTTTCGTCGTCGCCGGCAGCGGCGCCTATCGCGCCACCAAGGTCGGACCGGACGCGTATGCGACCAGGCTCGCCGAGGAGGCCAGCAAGTTCACCCTGGTGAAATCCGAACTGCGCAACGGCATCAACCGCATCCTGCAATTCATCACCTACCTCTTGGTGCCGGCCGGTCTGCTCACCATCTACACCCAGCTGTTCGCCACCACGCACCCGGGCTGGCGGCAGGCCGTGCTGCGCACCGTCGGCGCGCTGGTCCCCATGGTCCCCGAAGGGCTGGTGTTGCTGACGTCGGTCGCGTTCGCGGTTGGGGTCGTCCGGCTCGGTCAGCGCCGCTGCCTGGTGCAGGAACTGCCGGCCATCGAGGGACTCGCTCGGGTCGACGTGGTCTGCGCGGACAAGACCGGCACCCTGACCGAAAGCGGCATGCGGGTCGCGCGCGTCGACGAACTCGACCAACCGGGGGAGCGCGAGCCCATCGCCGACGTGCTGGCCGCGTTGGCCGCCCAGGACCCGCGACCCAACGCGAGCATGCGAGCGATCGCCGAGACCTACAGCGAGCCGCCGGGCTGGACCGCCACGGCGACAGCGCCTTTCAAGTCGGCCACCAAGTGGAGCGGGGTGTCCTTCGCCGGCCACGGCCATTGGGTGATGGGAGCGCCCGACGTGCTGCTCGAGCCGGGATCGGCGGCCGCCGAACAGGCCGAACGGATCGGCGCGCAGGGGCTGCGGGTCCTGCTGGTCGCGACCGGCGGCGTCGCCGTCGACCACCCGAACGCGCCTGGCCGCGTCACCCCCGTCGCGCTGGTGATCCTGGAACAAAAGGTGCGACCGGATGCCCGCGCGACGTTGGATTACTTTGCCGGTCAAGGCGTTTCGGTCAAGGTTCTGTCCGGCGACAACGCCGTGTCGGTCGGTGCCGTCGCCGGCAAGCTCGGACTGCGCGGCGAGACGATGGACGCGCGCCAATTGCCCGCGGAGCCGGCACTATTGGCCGACGCGCTAGACACCCACACCACGTTCGGCCGGGTCCGGCCCGACCAGAAGCGCGCCATCGTGCACGCCCTGCAATCGCACGGCCACGCGGTGGCGATGACCGGCGACGGCGTCAACGACGTGCTGGCCCTCAAGGACGCCGACATCGGCGTCGCGATGGGCGCCGGCAGCCCGGCGTCTCGCGCCGTTGCTCAAATCGTCCTGCTGGACAACAGATTTGCCACGTTGCCCTACGTCGTCGGCGAGGGACGCCGGGTGATCGGCAATATCGAGCGCGTCGCCAACCTGTTCTTGACCAAGACGGTCTACTCGGTCCTGCTGGCCTTGCTGGTGGGCATCGAATGCCTGCTCGCCAAACCCTTGAAGGCCGACCCGCTGCTGTATCCGTTCCAACCCATCCACGTCACCATCGCCGCCTGGTTCACCATCGGCATACCGTCGTTCATCCTGTCGCTGGCGCCCAACAACGAACGCGCCCACTCGGGCTTGGTGCGCCGGGTGCTCACCTCGGCGCTGCCCTGCGGACTGATCGTCGGAGCCGCGACGTTCGCCTCCTACCTGCTGGCCTATCACGGCCGTCACGCCACCTTCGCCCAACAGGATCAGGCGTCGACCGCGGCGCTGATCACGTTGCTGATGACGGCGCTGTGGGTGCTGGCGGTGGTGGCCCGCCCCTACCAGTGGTGGCGGGTGGCGCTGATAATCGCTTCGGGCCTGGCCTATGTGGTGATTTTCAGCCTTCCGCTGGCGCGCAAGGCGTTCCTGCTCGACCCCTCCAATGTCGCGGTGACCTCCATGGCGCTGGGCGTCGGCGTGCTGGGCGCGGCCGCGATCGAGGCCGCCTGGTGGGTCCGGGCCAGAGCGCTGGGTGTGCAGCCGCGGTTGTGGCGCTGAGCGCGCCGAACTCACCGCGGGGCGTCGTCACCGGCCAAGTACGATGCCGGGGGAAAGGGAGGGCGCATGGGGTTCCTGGACAAGGCGAAGGACCTGTTGTCGCAGAACGCCGACAAGGTCGAAAACGCGATCGACAAGGCCGGCGAGTTCGTCGACGACAAGACGCAGGGCAAATACACCGACACCATCCACCAGGTGCAGGAGCAGGCCAAGAAGGCCACCGGCGCCGCGGACACCGGCGACCAGCAGAACTGAGCTATGGCCAAGCTTTCCGGATCCATCGATGTCCCGCTGCCGCCCGAGGTCGCCTGGCAGCACGCCTCTGACCTGTCCCGGTACAAGGACTGGCTGACCATTCACCGGGTGTGGCGCAGCACCTTGCCCGACGAGATCGACAAGGGCACGGTCGTCGAGTCGATCGTCGAGGTCAAGGGCATGTACAACCGGATCAAATGGACGGTGGTGCGCTACAAGCCGCCCGAGGGCATGACGCTCAACGGCGACGGCGTCGGCGGGGTCAAGGTCAAGCTGATGGCCAAGATCGCGCCCAGGGACGACGGCTCGGTGGTCAGCTTCGACGTGCATTTGGGCGGTCCCGCGCTGTTCGGGCCCATCGGCATGATCGTCGCCGCAGCCCTGCGCGGCGACATCGACCGATCGCTGGAGAATTTCGTCACGGTTTTCACCCGATCCGACCCGAGCACGAACGGCGACGGCAGGGCTCGCCGCTGACCGCCGATAGTTTGCCCGCTCACGTGGGCCGGTGTCGCAGTCCGATAATCTCGCTACCATGACGCGCCGACTGCGGCCCGGTTGGCTGGTGGCGTTTTTTGCCGTGGTGGTGTCGGCGAGCGCATGGCTGCCGTGGCTGAGGACGACCGTGAACGGCGGGGGCTGGGCCAACGCCATCGGGGGCGCCCACGGCAACCTCGAACTGCCACCGGGGTTCGGCGCGGGTCAGCTCATCGTGCTGTTGGCATCGACGCTGCTGGTGGTCGGCGCGATGATCGGTCGTGGTCTGTCGGTGAGGGTGGCTTCGGTTGCCGCCCTGATGATTTCGTCGCTGCTGGTGGCGCTGACGGCGTGGTATTACAAGCTCAACGTCCACCCACCGGTGTCGGCCGAATACGGCCTCTACGTCGGAGCGGGTGCCGCCGTGTGCGCGGTGGCGTGCTCTCTGGTGGCCGTCATCGCCGCGCTGGCCGCGGGTCGGCGGTGACCCGTCAGTTCGACGGAAATTCGTGTGTGCCCGACCCTGCGCTCTCACGGGGCTCGTTGACGCCGAACACGAAGGGCGCGAACACGATTTCGCGGCCGTCCGGATCGCGGAAGGTGACCGCGCCCGTCGCCTCCCAATACGGATGCTGTTCCACGGGTTCGACGCCCGCCGCGCGCAGGCGTTCGAACGCGGCGTGCTGCACCCGTCGGTCGGGGAAGTACAGACACAGCTGCTCGTGCGGGTCCACCGCGACGGGATCGACGGACTCCACGATCTCCAGGGTCAAATTCCAGCTGGGCAGACCGAAGATGGCGCCGTTGCTGCCGAAGCTGCCGCCGAACGTCTCGAAGAGTGGAAGGCCTACCAGTTCGCGGTAGAAACGCACTGTTTGGTCGAAGTTCGAGGACCGGCGCGCGAAGCGCAGGCCGCCGATCGGCGCCAGCTGCGGCGGCCAGTGGGTCATCCGGCGGCGATGCGGCATCGTCACAGCCCAATCGCGCCGGCCGCCGACTCGGCGGTACGCCACCGTCGCAGCTGCTCCCCGGGCGCCCACGTCGAATGCGTTCCGCTCGAAATGCGCTCGGGGAGTTGAAGTTTGCACACCGGGCCGTCGCCGACCCGGGCGGCGTCGAACACCAGGCAATAGCAGGCGTCGGTGTTCATGTCGGTGGTGAGGGTGACCAGGTAGCCGTCGTCTTCACCGGTGGCGCCCACGCGCGGCGCCATCGCGGTCTCGCTGCCGTAGACGCCGTCACCGAACGCGAACCCCTCCTCGCGCCCGGTGCGCAGGTCGTGTTTGACCAGACCGTCGAACAAGAACCAGCCGGGCTTGCCGGTGGCGGCGTAGGCGTAGCGGTAGTCGCGCGCGGCGTGGTCGGGATTGATGGTGCCGAATTCGGTGATGGACTCCGAGAGCTGCTCTTCTCGCACCGCGCCGGTGATCAGGTTGAAGCGCCACCGATGCAGGCGGGCCTGCAGGCGGTCCAGGGCGAGGAAGCGAAACAGCCTCTCCCACTTGGTGCCTCCGGCATCCAAGGGCGACGGTTCACCTTCGAAGAATCCGTCGAGCACGATCTCGTCGCCGTCCTCGTAGGCGTTGGTGAAGTGCAGCACGAAGGTGGGATCGGCCTCGAACCAGCGGATGTCCCCGGTGTTGCCGCGGCGCGGGATCACCGCGAATCGCGATGGCATGTCGGGATAGAAACGGGGGAGGTGCACGTCGTGCTCGAGCAGCTGGGATCCCAGAACAGTGGGAAATCGTTGAGGACGGCGTAGTTTTCGGTGAACGCCATGTCGTGGGGGAGCCGTGCCCCGGGCAACGGGACATCGACGTAGTGAGCCAGCTCGTCGCGCTCATCGACCACGCCGTAATGCATGTACGGCTCTTGCTTGCCGTAGTTGAAGAACAGGAACTCGCCGGTCAAGTTGTCAACCTTGGGATGTGCGGACGCCCCCCAACCGGCCGGGAAGCCGCCGTTCCACAACTCCTTGCCGAGGGTGTCGGCCGTATAGGGGTCGATCCGGTACAGGTCGCCGCACTGGTAGAAACTGGTCAGCGCCACCCCGCGGTAAACGATGACGTCCGTGCTCGACGCGTCCTTCATCCGGGTGCGCGCGCCCCACCCGTGCTCGCGCCGGGCCAGTTGGACGGGCTCGGCCAGACCCGGCCACAGCGGCTCGCCGGCCTCATTCTCGGCCAGGAAACCGTCGGTCCGGACGAATCGGTTGCGGTAGAAGGCCTTTCCGTCTCGGAAGCCGACCACGTGCACCATGCCGTCCCCGTCGAACGGGTGATAGGTCTTCAAGGCCGGGTGTAGCGGGTTCTCGGTGTTGCGCAGGTAGACACCGTCAAGGTCGCGCGGGACCTCGCCCTCGACGGCGACCAGGTCGTCGGCGTCCCACTCGGTCGTCTGGGGGCGCCATGGGCCGGTTCGGTAGGGGTGATCGTCGTCGTCGGGCAGGGTGGACAAAAACTTGCCGACGATTTCAACATCCATGGTCAGGGCCTTCGGTGCCGCTGACGACGAAACCGCTTTGGTAGCCACCGAGAATCCATTCACCGGGCGAGCCATCCATAGGCCGACGGTACTCCCGCAGGGGGGCGTTGTTGAGATCTATGGGCGAGCCGATTGTCGGCCGGGTGGGGGTTGAAGGTCCAACGAGAGGGCGGCCCCGTCGGCTCTCGGGCTGAACCGACGGGACCTAGGCGGGCACGAAGGCCGGCCGACGTGCTCGCCTCTGTTGGATCATTGCCGCCCATGACGGTCGACAAACATGCTGACCCAATCTGTTTCAGTGTGGCACGCCGTTCGCGCCGTGCCAGGCGAATGGCGAAGGTTGTTTTTCGTATGTGCAACAGTGTCCGTGGCGGTCCATCGGCACGGAGTGCAGCTGCAGCAATGTGGTGCGCTTGTACCGGAACGGCCCGCCTCGTAGCGACAGGAGTGCCCGCGGCGGACGGGCGTCCCGGCTGGGCCCCACCGGTCTGTGCCCCGTCCTGGCGGCGCCCCGGCGTCGCGTAATCGAGTTCGCCGGCGTTCGCGGCAAAGCCGTGAACGCTTACCAGCTGTGCGGATCGGCCGCGAGCTAACTGTCGACTGGTCGCGGCGCGGGCCGAATCGCTGCGTTGCGACACGGTCACGGATGGATACCTATCAGCTCATCACTGGTCACATATGCCCCGCAGATCACTATCGTCACATGAGCCAACAAGGGCCGGTGTCCTACCCCTCGAAAGGTGTTCCATGTCGGCGTTTCTGCGAAGTGTGTCGCTCACGATGGCGTCGGCGGCCGCTGTCGGATTCGTCCTCGTGGTCGGGCCCGCGCCATCTGCAAACGCCACACCGTGTGGGGCGCCCGAGGCGAATGTGGATCCCCCCGCCCCGCCGGTGGCCATGCCCGCGCCACAGCCGGTCGTCCAGCCGCCGACTGGGCGCCGGCCCAGGCACACGAATGATCAGGCGCCGCTCCCGCGGCTGGGTCCGCTGATCTCGTCGCTGCTCAAGCCGACCGCTCCGGGCCGGCAGTACTCCGCGCCGGTGCACCCGCGAGCCGAAGGGCCGGGAGCCGATCCGGCCGCGCCGATGTACCCGCAAGCCGAGGTGCTGCCGCCCGGGCCCAATCCGCCCGCCCCCGGGGTTCCCGCCATGCCGCCGAACGCCAACCAGCTGCGTCCCAACGCCGCTCCGGTTCCGCAACCGCAGCCGGGACCGCCGCCTCCTTCCATCGCCGGCGCCCCGACCTCCCTCGTCGACTGGGTGACCGGACCGAACGGCCCGAACAAGACGCTGCAGCGCTTCAGCATCTCCGGTACGGACCTCGGGATCGTCTGGGACAACGGCGATCCCGTCAACCGTCAGGTACTGATGGCCTTCGGTGACACCTTCGGCTACTGCAAGGTGCACGGCCAGCAGTGGCGCTACAACACCCTGTTCCGCAGCAACGACCACGACCTGTCCAAGGGCATCCACATCGCCGACGGTGTGCCCAACGACAAGTATTCCGGGTCGCCGGTGTGGGCACCCGGGCTGTCCAAGCAGGTGGTGAACACCATCCACAAGGCGGCGCACGAGACGGGAATCATTCCGACCGCGGCGATGTCCATGGGCCGAACCCAGTACATGAGCTACATGTCGATCCGCCAGTGGGGTCGCGACGGCGAGTGGTCGACCAACTACTCGGCGATCGCCAGGTCCAACGACAACGGCCAGAACTGGGGGATCTTTCCGACCACCATTCGTACGGCATCACCGGATGCCATCCCGGGAGCTGGGTTTACGCCGGGAAATGAGAATTTCCAGATGGGCGCGTTCCTGAAGGGAAACGACGGCTACCTCTACCAGTTCGGCACCCCGTCGGGACGTGGCGGCGCGGCATTTCTTGCCCGCGTCCCACCGAGTCAATTGCCCGACCTGACCAAGTACCAGTACTGGAACGGCGACAACGGCGGCCATTGGGTCGCGAGCAATCCGGGCGCGGCGACGCCGATCTTCCCCGGCCCGGTCGGCGAAATGTCGGCTCAGTACAACAGTTATCTCAAGCAATACCTGGTGCTCTACACCGACGGCGGCAGCAACGACGTCGTGGCAAGGACCGCACCGACACCGCAAGGCCCGTGGAGTCCCGAGCAACCGCTGGTGTCCTCCTTCCAGATGCCCGGCGGCATCTATGCGCCGATGATCCATCCCTGGTCGTCGGGACGAGACCTGTACTTCAACTTGTCGTTGTGGTCGGCTTACGACGTGATGCTGATGCACACCGTGCTGCCGTAAAGCGTTGCACCGACTAACGACGGCCCAGTGAGAGGAGGGCGACGTTGATCGCCTTGGAGTGTCACGACGATTGTTGCGGCCTGGCCGACCCGCTCACTCCGCTCGCGGCGGCGGCTTTACCCGACGGCGTGCCTGGTTCCTCGGCGGGCGCGGCCGACGGGGGCGACGGTGCCGGCGGCGCGGAGGCCCATACGGTGTTCGACGGTCACCGTCCGGACTTCTGGACCGTGGGCAGGCCGGGGCTGCGAGACATCGAGGTGTGCATCGAAGGGACTCGCGCCGACGGCGCGATCAGCCTGGGCCTGGTGGTCAACGGCCTGGACTGCAGCGGTGTTCCGATTGACCAGGCGCTTTCGCTCGCAGACGCCCGGGGGGATGCGGGCGTCTGCGGCGTTAGCTGCCGGGGCGGCGGGCACCTCAAGGCCGACTAGCAAACGGCTCAGGGCTTTTGGCACGGCTGGTCGCCGATCTGCGTCGGGGGTATCGGTCAGGGCGGCGGCGGAATCCACCGCTTTCCATCCGTTGTCCACCCGCAGGGCAGGTAGTTCCAGTGTGCCGGCGGATTGGGATCGAAACTCAAGCACTTCGGTGCGTAGAACGACGGTGCGGGAGGGGGAGGCGGCGCGGGTTTGTTCTCGGCGCTGGCGGTAGCCCCGCTGAGCGTCACGGCCCCAGCGGCCATCAGTGTCGCAATTAGCGTCCGCATCGCAGGCTCGACAGGTCTTATGCCCCAAATGATGCGACGGGCGCTACGTATCTTCCCTCACGCGCACGGTATACATGTTAGTCCTCTTCTGCTGGTTTCGCGTGGAACTCGAATGGCGGCCGCCGACCAACGGTGGCGGCAGGGGCGCGCGGCTGACGGCCACTTTCCGCCGCGGCCCCGACCGTGCGCTGTCCGACCGTGGAGGGTGCGGGACACAAGACGAAGTCGCTGAACGCACGCTGGAGGGCGTGACAACGAAAAGTACGATCGTGTTCTGTTTATCTCCGTGTAGAGCGCGATTTTCTTGCGGCACAAAGCGGTGCAAGCAAGAGCATTGAAATGAGGTTTCTCGAGGGGGCTCGCCGTCAGTGTCTGCGGTGAGCGCCAGTGGCGTCGGCTTGCGCGGCCCGAGACACGCCCCGGTGCCGGCCGGTCGGTGCGGCCGGGGACGGCCCTTCCTCGCCACGCTCATCGTTGAACAGACCCGTCAAGACAGCTGGCGCGCAATCGAAGTCATCGCGGATACCCATAATCGCCGCGTCGAGTCCTACTTGCAGCGTCGACGTCATCGCCCGTGGCGCAACCGGGGACCCTAAATTTCCGAGGTCGACCCTTTCATGCCGTGACCGGCGTTGCGCTACAACGCCGGCGGCGTCGGCTATCACGACGGCCGAACAGCTGCCGTAGCCATGTCGCAGGGGGGCGCCGCGCGCGGCCCGGGTCGCCGCTCGTCGGACGACGACGTTAAGACCCCGGACAAGCTCAAGGCCGTCCTTGCGGAACTGCAGCAGGCCCCCGAGGCGGTGCAGCACCGGCACACCGATAAGGCGCATCTGGAAAGCCTTTTGGACCAACTCGCCAAGAAGCCGGGCGTGCACGCTGTTCATCTGTCGTCAGCCGACAAATTCAAGGCCACACCGCCGCGGGCGACCTGGGGATGACGCGTCGGCGGGTGAGACGTTGCCTACGCCGCGCTGTGGCGATGCCGCGGCGCGCGTACCGGCGCCCTTTTCGGCTCGCGGTGCCCAGTCGGCAGCCGAGACACAGAAGCCAATGACACCTCGCTGCTCCGCGCGCGGTGCCCGGCGCGACGGATCCACCAGGCGGTCGCCATGGCCGCGGCGGCCAGCGCGAGGATCAACGCGATCACGACGTCTCCCAGGGCGAGCAGCAGGACGGCGCCGGCAATGACCCACAGCGTCTCGGCCATAGAAAAACGGGCGTCCGCACGTCGGCGAAGGATTATCTGGCGCATGTCAGCCTCGCTGAGTAAGGGCCGCGGTCTGAACCGGTGACTGCACTGTGCAACACCCGAGCGGGAGAAAACTGCCCGCGCCGGGAGAGAGGTGACCGAAGTCACTACCGCTTATGCTGTCGAGGCAAGTGCCGCGTTTTGCTGCGCCAACGCGTTACCGCCCGCGCTAGGAACACCGCTGTGCCGCCCCCGGTCACGGGCTTTAATCGGGGCAGCCCACGCCGCAACGCCGGCGGCGAACCGCAGCGCGGCGAATGTCGGGATGAGGGCGCTGTTTAAGCGGTACTTATGCTGGTTACGTTTGGTTCTCGTCAGCCGTTGACGCACAATGAATTCGACATTGCAGTCACGCCCATTTCTGCCACCGGTCATCGCCGTCTCCGATTTAGCATCGTCACCAGCGACAATCGCAATGTCGTGAAGCGCAGGAACGTGGCTGCACTTGGCAGAATTTCAGCAGATTCTTGGGCAATTGCTAGGTTGCCTCTCAGCAGATGACAAGCGGCAGGGTGGAGGATCAATTCATGCACGACTCCTCCTATCTCGTCGCAGCCCACGTCATCGAACACGCCGCCGCGTATCTGAAATGCGGTCACTGCCAACGGGTGACCACCCAGGCAACCGCAGTAATCCGGCGGTTGCCGGGGATTGACGTGGTGTTATGCCACGACTGCCAATTCGAGCGGATCGCAACAGGGCTGGTCGTAGCCTGCACGGATGTTGAGGCGGGCGACCCGAGCGCGGTCGCCTAAGGGCTCGACGCGCTTCATCTTTTCTCCTCGTCGAAGTGTCGCGGTGTCGGGTCCCTACGCCTCTTAGCGGGCGCACCAGGCGCGCAGCGTGTGCCGCGATACCCCGACTCGCGAAATCGCAATTCTCCTTGGTCAGGCCTGAACCTCCCGCATCCAGGCAGCGTCAAGGATCAACCGAAGTAACTATCAACCATCAGCCGAAACACTGTCAGGCATCACCCGAAGCCAAAAATGTCAAGCATCAGCCGACGTCATACATGACATCTGTGCCCCCGGCAGGATTCGAACCTGACAGGCTTATCGGCGTGCTCGGTTAATCTAACTGCGGTTTCTGCACCTCTACCTGCGGAGAAGGGGCGTTCACCTGTCCGGCAGTATAGTACATATGCCGGGCATATCAGCCCATCATTGTTGCACGAATCTTGCACGTGTCTTGATACCCTTCAGACATGTCGAGGCGTGGGTTTGGTCGGTTACGCCAGCTGCCATCCGGTCGCTGGCAGGCGGCCTACACCGGACCCGACGGGCGAGTGCATAAGGCGTCGAGGACTTTCGACAACGAAGATGATGCCGTTGGTTGGCTAGCTATCGAGCGCAAGAAAATTGATCTCGGAACGTGGGGGAGCGTTGAGCGTTCGGACGGCATCACCTTGCGTGACTATGCCCGGAAGTGGTTGGAGCATAGGAACTTACGTGCACGCACCCGGCAGCATTACCAATCAATGTTGGATCGGTTGATACTGCCCACGTTGGGCGATGGGAAGATCGTTACCTTGACGCCGGCCAAGGTTCGTGAGTGGCACACCGGCTTGGGTAATGCGCATCCGACCCGCAACGCCCACGCGTACTCACTCCTCCATGCGATCTGTACGACTGCGGTCCAGGATGAAGTGCTCGACGCAAATCCCTGTCGCATCCGTGCCGCCATGCAGACGAAACGTCGCCGCGATATCGACATCATCACTCCCGCGCAGGTCGACAAACTTGCCTCGAAGATGCCCGATCATCTGCGCTGCAGCGTCCTGTTGGCGGCATGGTGTGGTCTCCGGTGGGGTGAAACATCCGAGCTGCGCAGGAAAGACATGGCCGCCGACTGCAGTGTTCTCCGCATCCGTAGAGCCGTGACGTATCGCCAGGGGAAGTTTTATGAGGGTGTCCCCAAGACGGCGGCCGGGATCAGGGATGTGTCGGTGCCGCCGCACCTTCGGCCGATCCTCAAGGCCCATCTGAAAGCACACGTTGAACGCAAGCCTGATGCGCTGTTGTTCACCGACGACGGCACCCACATTCGTGACGACCAATATCGGGTCCATTGGATGAAGGCCCGGAGGGCGATCGGGAAACCTAAGCTACGTGTCCACGATCTGAGGCATGTTGGAGCGGTCCTCGCGGCTCAGTCGGGCGCAACCACCGCCGAACTCATGCATAGGTTGGGCCACTCCACGCCACAAATGTCACTCATGTATCAGCACGTCGCGGAAGGCCGGGACGCGAAGATCGCGGAGGCTATATCCAAGCTTGCTGCGAAAAAAGTTTGAACTAATTTTCTTTCCCCTGATCTGCGTATTGTGTCTACACATGTCCCTGACTTCCGTTTGCTGCGGAGATGAAGCGGCAAACGTCTGGATAGTAATGGACATGATTGCTCATGAATTACCCCGTCACCCATCCATCCAACAATCGGCCGAATACCTGGGGGTCGATCCGAAGACAATCCGCAGATGGATTTCCAGCGGACTGATTAGGGCGCAGAGGGTCGGTCCCCGACTTATCCGTGTCGACCGTGAATCCCTACTTGAGCTTGCGCGTCCGGTCGGGGGTGCGCAATGAACCGTAGCCCCGAGGCAACCGAAGCCTTAAGAGAAATCACCACACGGATAGAAGATGCCGCCCGTGAGCGCGCCGCCGACCCCAACAAAAAGGGCGAAGTTGGAGGGATCTTCATGGCTGTGGCGACTTTAGACCGAAAGCAGATGTTAGAAGTTATCCAGGCGCTGGCGTCATTATTATGCCGATTCGAGGCCGAAAGGCTGCGTGACGTGGGGAATGGCGAAAAACAGACCTGAATTGAATATTCATGATACACTTGAGGCGTAGGGGAAATCCTCTATTCTCTCGCCATTCTTAAGGCGATTCTTTTAAAGGCCATTTCATTGGTCTTGTTGGAGCAGAACAATGCGATTTGATTTCGAGCAGGCTGCTGCCTATGTCGGGCTACCAGTCGGGACGCTGCAGTATTACCGGTCCGTCGATAAAGGGCCGCGGTCATACAAAATCGGCCGGCGAGTTTGGTTCGACAGGGCCGACTTGGATCTGTGGCTTGAAACTGAACGCCGCCGCACCGAGCGCAGCGCCAGCGTGTGAACCGCGATGGTTAACAGAAACCCGGAAGGTCAACAGAAAAAATGACATCTACCAGCGATGTTAACCCTGTTGACCTCGTTAACCCTATAGAAGGGTGTGTGGCACTCGGGGAGGTTGATGCCTTCCTGTCACGGTTCATCGCCTACCCATCCGATGCGGCCCGCCACGCACACGTCCTATGGATCGCCCACACCCACCGCATGGACGAATGGGACACCACCCCGCGTTTGGCGTTCATCAGCCCGGAGAAGGGCAGTGGCAAAACCCGCGCATTAGAAGTGAGTGAGCACCTAGTTCCACACGGTATTCGACTTCTCAATACCACTGCAGCCTTCATCATCGGGACACTCTCGAATGAAGAATTACCCACCCTTTTCTGTGACGAAATTGACACTATCTATGGCCCGAATGCAAAGGGTGATGAAACCCTCCGTGCCGTGCTTAATGGTGGTTATAAGCGTGGCGCTATGGTTGGCCGCGCCTCATGGGACAACGGACTAGTAACTAAGCAGTATCCGTCCTATGGTGCTGTTGCGTTGGCGGGGATTGGTGGACTTCCCGACACTATCGCGGACCGGGCCATCGTCATTCGTATGCAGAAGCGGAAGAACGACGAACATGTTGAACCGTGGAGAGAACGAATCAACGGCCTGGACGCCAAAGCACTCGCAACCGATATCGCCCAGTGGATGGAAAAGGCTAACCTTTCCTGGCCGGATGACATGCCCGTGACTGACCGTGCCGCCGAGGTGTGGGAGCCGCTGATAATGGTTGCTGATGCCGCTGGTGGAGAATGGCCGGCTCGAGCCCGTGCAGCCGCAGTTGAATTCACTCAGGCATCGGACAACGACAGTACCGGAGTGCAACTACTGAAGGACATTAAGACTGTCTTCGGCAGCGAGGAGAGAATGCACACCCGTGATCTTCTCCGCGAGCTTCTGAACCTGCCCGAATCTAGGTGGCGACGTTACTACCGCAACAATGAACTCACTGACAGGGATCTTGCGAAGCTTCTGAAACAGTACGACGTGATTTCTCATCCGATTCGTATCGGGGACAGATCGGCGAAGGGATATATCGCGGCCAACTTCTCCGACGCCTGGTCCCGCTACACCTACACCCCTGAAAAAGGTCAACAAGGTTCACGAGGTCAACACCGCAGGTCAGAGCCCACGCATCCTGTTGACCCCGACGTTAACGTTAACCACACACGGTCACGCGCCGACCTTCATCCACTGCCACCCATGTGCAGCACCGAGGGCTGCGGGGTCCCTGCCGAAACGCATGGGCTGTGCGGGATGTGCCACGCAGTCGAAACCGTTAGACGGGCGAAGATGCTGCCCGACGCCGCGATGAAGGTGGCTAACTGATGGACGACTTCCAATCGATCCGGCCGCACTCACTCGATGTCATTGGTCATCCCGACCGCGGAATAATGGACCTCGTATTCACCGATGGCGATCAACACATTCGCGTGGCCATGACTACGGATTTGTGGTGGATCTTATTCTTGAAACTTCAAAAGAAACTTATTGAACCGTAAATGTATATCGAAGAGACTATCGCCAAGTCTGACCTCGAACAGTTAGTCGCGGCCGCAACTAACTACATCGGTAACGGCCTCTACCTACTACGAGTAATGGGCGAAAAGGGAACGTCGGTGAACTTCGTCCTCGATGCCGTCGCCTTCCACCATCTCGATACCATGATCGATAACGCCATTGTTGAAGGCTTGGGAGACCTGGACGCCGACTAATGGCTCCGCGCCCGTGCATCCAGTGTGGGACTTTATCGCCCGACACCAGGTGCGACGATTGCCGGCCCCCAGACAGCCGTCCAAGCCGCTCACACCCGCTGCTACGCACCAATAAGTGGAAGACGCTTAGTAAGCGCTTGAGGCGCCAATCACCGGTCTGCTACGTGCTTGGCTGCGGCCGACCCGCTGAGCACACCGACCATATCGTCAGCCCCCACGACAAACCCGAATGGACATTCGAGATCCATAACTTGCAGACCTCATGTGGATTCCATAACCGCAGTCGTGGGCGACAGGCAACACCCGAAGATATCGCCCTTGTGGAGTCCCGCATCGCGGCCGACAGGCGCAGGCGTCGCACCGTAGCTAACTCAGCGACCAGCATGTCTGCGCTTCCCCCAAACGCGACGCCCTGACCAGCGGCCGAAGACCATTCCCGGAGGTCCGTCGAGGCCAGCTAATCAACCAGGTTGACAATGAGGGTGAGTTAGCTACATGGCCACCACATCGGCGCGTCTATGCGCGCCCTACTGCGGTAATAACCGTGCTGCCGAGCACTGGATGGTTTGCTAGGGGAGGGCCACCGCGCGTGAGCCGGTCGCTACACCGTCGCTAGAGCACGGAACCGTTCCTTAACGGGCTCGGCGCAGGTCAGCCCACAAATCCTGGCCGTTTTAACTGCCACTTTTGAAAGACACTTGAATTGCGCCTCAAACAGGTGGATGAATCGCCATTGCCGTGGCGTCCTCGCGGTAAGGAATCGGAGCGGTTCGCGCAATTCTGTAAACGCTTCCTCAGAATACCGAAGGGTAATGATGCCGGCAAGCCGGTGATCCTCCGGGACTGGCAAAAAGAATTGGTCGCCTCGGTTCTCGATAAAGATCCGAAACCGCGTCTTGCGGCGTGGATGATGACTAGAGGTTCAGGAAAATCGTCGCTACTGGGAATGTTGGCATGCTATCTGCTGATGACCGGTGGTGATGGCGCCCATATCGTCGTTGTGGCGAGGAATCAGAAGCAGGCAACCATTCTGTTCAATGTCGCCGCGATGATGATCCGTAAGAGCCCTGAGCTGGCTTCTCGGTGCCAGGTGATGAAAGAGTCGATTTACTATCCGCGCACCATGTCGACACTCGAGGCCCTTCCCAGTGAAGCGGAGTCCTTGGAGGGATTAGATTACCGGGCGGCGTTGATTGATGAGCTGCAGGTTGTCCCCCAGGACACTGTTTCTACCCTGATGTTGGCGCAGGGTAAACGCCCGGAATCGTTGTGCATAGGAATCGGTAACCCACCAGCGGAGATGGAAGGCTCGGTGTTGGTGGAGTGGAGGAATCTGCACCGGGAATTGGGCGATGACTTCATTGTGTGGCGTGAGTTCTCCGCCGACGAGTTTCAGCACCACGACATGTTGTGTGAGCACTGCATTCGCCTAGCCAATCCGGCCTACGGTGATTTCCTGTCGATTGACGTATTCGAGCGTGATGCCCGGACCGTGCCGGAATCGGACTATAGACGTAAAAGGCTCTGCCAATTCATCGAGTCTACAGAGTCCCCGCTGCTGGTACCGGAAACGTGGGATTGCCTTTCGACGGGCTCCCCGGTTGAACCCGGATCGGAGATCGTGGTTAGCGTCGACAGTTCGTTCGGCGGAGAGAATGCCGACTCCACGGCCATCGTCATCGGCACCGTTTCTCCGAAACCTCACTTTGATCTGTGGCGGGTATGGAAGTCGGATGGGAGACCGGATTTCCGCGTCAACGTGCTAGAGGTTGAAGACGCCATCCGTGAGGCCTGCCGGGCGTTTGTGGTCCGGGAGGTTACCTTCGATCCTTTCCGGATGAACCGCAGCATTCAAGTGCTTGCCGGGGAGGGTATTCCGTGTTCGGAGTTCCCGTGGAGTCCCCAGCGTGTGACTAAAGCGGTGACGGATTTCCGCACAGCCGCCCTCAACGCGAACTTTAGTCATTCAGGAGATAAAACACTCCGCGATCATGTCCTGGCCGCGAAGATGGTGGAAACCAACTACGGCATCACCGTGGATAAGTCTTCACGTAAACGCAGCGCCCGCAAAATCGACTGCCTGGCCGCGTTGATCCCCTGTCATTCGCGTTGTGTGTGGCTGGGCACTAAACCTACAAAACGAAAAAGAGCTTGGAGTTTCGCTTCATAATGAGTTCACCCCTGCTCATCGAAATGCAGCAGCGTCTAATGGCTGGATTGCATCGCCGTTCTGAAAACCGCGCCTACTGGGCCGGCCGCCAACCCCTGGCCTATCTGGCACCGGAGGCCCGCGCCGCCCTGGGAAACCGGTTAGGGGTGTTGTCGGTCAACTTCGCCAGGGTCGCTATCACCGCCCTGACCGAGAGACTCAGGCTGAATGGGTTCGACGGCGCGCCCGTCTGGGATGACCTACTGGCCCTCGACTATGACCAGTTCGCCGACACTCTCCACCGTGAAGCCCTCCTACAGGGCGAATCCTTCTGCTTAGTGTGGTCTGATGACCAGGGAAACCCCACCGTCACAATCGAATCCGGCGACACTGTAGCGGTCAAACGCGATGATGTGACCCGCCAGATTACTGCGGGAATCAAACAGGTCACCGTGAACACCACCCCGGCCACCAAAGGTTATACGGACGTGTGGCTGTATCAGGTCAATAAGGTGGAGCATTGGCGGTCCAGCGCCCCTAACGGCGGCGGGGAGTTCGAGCTGATCGAGCAAATGCCCAACCCACTGGGCCAAGTCCCCATCGTGGCTTTCACCAACGCCGACCTGCTCCCGTGCTTGTGGCGGGACACCCCGTACCTCGAGTATTCGGGCGAGTCGGAAATCGAGCCGATTAAATGCCTCATCGATGCGATGGCCAAAACATGCGCGGACCTTGCTGTGGCGCAAGAGTTTACGGCCAGGCCAAGAAGATGGGCGACTGGTATTGAGGCCACCGAGGAGCCGCGCGTAGACCCCTGCACGGGTGAGCCAGTCCTCGATGGCAACGGTGAACAAATCATCGACACGGTGAGCCCAATCCCCGAAGGCAACCGGGCGATGCTGTCGGACAACGACAATGCCCACTTCGGGCAGCTTGAAGGCGCCAACCTGGTGGGTTTTCGCACCTCTATCGACATCTGGATTCAAGGCATCATGGCTGTGGCGGCGGTCCCGGCTCACATGTGTGGCGTGACGACATCCAATCCGTCTACCGCCGAGGCGATGCAGTGCGCGGAAGCCGGCCTTACAAGTCGGGCCGAGTCGAAAGCCAAACTGTTCGCCAAGTCTCATGAAGCTGTCGCCCGACTGGTGTATGCGATCCGAAACAGTGTCGACCCCAACAGTGTCACGGTCCGGGCTGTGTGGGGCAACTTCGATGTGAGAAGCATTGCGGCCGAAGCGGATGCAGCGGTGAAGGAATACCAATCCGGCTTGGTGTCCCGTCGTCTGATGCTCACTCGGATGGGCCTGCCGCAAGACCAGATCGAGGCTGAGCTTTCAGCGATTGACGATGACGCCGCTAAGGCCCGTGACATCGCCGTAGGCAGATACATGTCCGGCCTCAACGACAACTAGGAGAAAATTTCATGTCTGAAACCGAGCCCATTTCGACGGAGACGCCCGAACCGGCCGAAGTTGAGGTGACCGCACCGGAGAGCGAAGAGACGCCGCAGGCGGAAGCCGACACCTTTTCCCGTGAGTACGTGACCGAACTGCGCAACGAGACCA
This sequence comes from Mycobacterium arosiense ATCC BAA-1401 = DSM 45069, assembly GCF_002086125.1. GTDB lineage: Bacteria > Actinomycetota > Actinomycetes > Mycobacteriales > Mycobacteriaceae > Mycobacterium > Mycobacterium arosiense. The sequence continues at coordinate 45,967 of NZ_MVHG01000014.1, read as the reverse complement.
AAGAGCATCGCGTGAAGGCCGAAGGTTTTGCCGCCCGATTGCATACCGAACTTGTCCGGGCTACGGGCAGGCTCGCGGACCCAACGGAACTTCCCTTCCGAGCCGAGCACCTAGACGACCCCGACGCACTCAAGGCCGCCATCGATGAACTGCTGACCCGCAAACCCCACTACGCCGCACGCACCCCACAAGGCAACATCGGGCAGGGTGTTAAAGATCAGGGCAAAGGCCCACTCAATCTCGTTTCACACCTGAAAACTCTGGTGTGACGGTAGAATGTAGTTAGCGGGACGATTCCCGCTGCCATTCTTTTCTCAAGGCTGAAGCCTTTTCTTTTCGGACCGATGTCCACCGCAATGCGGGGCCTGATGCCCTTAGACGCTTGCGCTTGTTCAAACACTTTATTCAGAGAGATTAACCATGTCTATTGCAGTTCCTTCGGGTAATGCGTCCGCAATTAATGACGCACTTGCCCAGGCCGTTATCGGCCCGTTGCAGGAGAAGAGCACTTTCCTGTCGCTGCCCGGAATCCACATCATCGACACCGCCGCCCCGCTGCGCCTCCCGCTGTCGGCCGCCACATCACCGAATGCCGCATTCACCGCCCCCGGTGCGACCATCGCCCAACAGACCGTGGCCCTCACCGAAAAGGTGTTGCTGCCCACTGAGCGCGTCGGCCTCAAGTCGTTGACCGTGGTGTCCAACGAGCTGGTGCGGATGGCGCAGTTGAACATCGAGTCCGTGCTGACTCAGCGCATCGTGGAGGACCAGGCCCTCGTTTTGGATGCGGCGCTGTGGAATGGGGCGGGAACGTCCGACTCGATCACCGGCGTGTTGGCGGCCAGCGGGATTAGCACGTCGTCTAGTGCGGACCTGCTCACCGACCCCGATGTGTTGATCGATGCTTTGGCCGCGATGGCTGAGGAGTTCGTGACCCCGAGCGTGTTGGTGATGCGCCCGACAACCTTTGCGGCGCTGCGGAAAATCAAGGTCAGCAGCTCGGATTCCAGGTATGTGTTCGACCCGAGCCAGGCGTTCGTCGCAGGTGCCCAGCAGCTATTCAACTTGCCCGTGGTCACCACGACTGCCGTCCCTGCTAACGCCATCGCCGTCCTGGACACGTCCTTCATCTATGTGGGCCGGGATATCGATAGCTCGACTGTGGTGTTGGACCAAACTTTCGGTGATAGTGACTCCATCGGTATCCGCTCGGTGAGCCGGTATGACGTGGTTGTGACTCGCGCCGCTGCGGTCAACCTGCTGACTGTCGACGCGGGCTAATGGCCGCCCCCACGGCTAGCGACGTAGCCACCTTCCTGGGGCCAAACATCACCGTCGACACCGCGCAAGCGACTTCGGTTATCGCCGTTGTCACCGCGGAAGCGAACGCATACACCAGAGGTGAAGGATTCACGGCGGGGGTGCCCAATTCGGACATCTCGGCCGTGATCCTCACCGCCTCAGCTCGACTGCTCAGCCATCCGCGACAAAATCAGAGTTATGAGACCTTCGGGCCGGCGATTGCCAGCTTCGGGGCGTCCCTGCCGCAATGGTCGGTCGCGGAAAAGTATGTGCTGGACCGCTATCGAGTGAGAGCACTATGAACGCCGACGTGTTCAGAGCCCCGAAGACAAACCGTCACGGTGACCCGGTCGCTGATGATGGCGTGACCCCCGTTGACCTCACGGACAAAGACGGACTCGCCTACATCGGCACCGTGGAGAACGTCATCATCGGTGGCCAGTCGGTGCAGCCGGCCAGAGGCAATGACGCCCGCGGCGAGTACGCTGACACTAGTGGACTAATCGGGTTGCCCCGCAACGGAATCAAGGTCCAAAGCGGTGATCGTCTGGTGATCGACGGGATACGTTACACAGTGACCGGGCCAAGGTTGTGGGATGCACCCCACCCCACCACGGGCTACAACTTTCGTTACTACTGGATCAACACGACGGCGGCGGTATAGATGGCTGATCACGAGCTCGAAGTAAATATCTATCCCGCGCCCAACCCCGCCCTGACCGAAATTCTGGTTGGTGAGGACATGGCGCGGGTGGTCAACGATTACGGCCAAAGGGTTAAGGCACAGTATGTTTCGGATGTGCAGGCCCGCGCCCACAAGGGCGACCCGCATCCAGGTGCCTTGGCAGCGAGTGCATATTGCAACGTGTTTGTCGGCGGCATGAAGAACGATAGGTACGTTGCAGAGGTTGGGTCCGCCCTGGACTACGCCGCGAGTGATGAGTTCGGAAGATCATCGCGGAACCCTTACCACGGGCACCACTCCTTACGAGACGCCCTCTTTTCATTGGCACCGAATACCCTCTAGACGCACCCGGTTGGCTTATCGGCCGGGTTTGCTGCTCCCTCCCAGGTTCTCCTCGGTTCCCCCTGGGAGGTGAGAACTTACCGCTGTGGGTTCCTCATCGGCCCTGCGGCAGCGGGACGCGTGGTGAGCAGCCACGCAAAAAATCCCCACCCTGTTTCTTAGTCATTTACAGGGTGGGGATTTTCTTATGGGCTACTCGATCCGCTCGTGCGTGATCGGGGGAAGCGGATCGTCGGGGAACCAATCCTCAACGATGGGCCAGACCGCGATGATGATCAGGGCCACCATCAGCAAGATTATGAAACCGATCATCCTCGTCCGTTCGGGTTGGGTGCTACTGGTCCGCAGGCTACCGCGACCGGGCTACACAGCGTGGGCAAACCGTTCCAAGCGCCGAAGGGGAACATCTCCCAGTCGGGCTGAATCTGGCCGGGCCAGATCGGACTAGGAGTCGGTTGGTAGGTGTCCGCGTGGGCCGTTGGGGCGCAGATGCCCAGCGCTAGGGCTACGAGCGCCAGTGTGGTTTTCACGACGACAACCCGTCCTCGTCGACTTCGGGTAGCTCCCCCCAAGCCTCTGGGATCGCGAAGCGCTCATCCTCTTCGTCATCTGATTGGCGGCATACCTCTTCGATGCTCAACTTTTTCACCAGGTCGTAGATGATCTGGTACTCGGGGATTTCGCCGAGGCGGGTAGGCGCGATCATTCGTGTCTCCTCGTGTCTAGACACGCCTGCCTATCGCACGAATCTTGCACGGATGACCGTTTATGCTGGTCACGTGGTGCCCCCGGCAGGATTCGAACCTGCGACACCGGCTTTAGGAGAGCCGTGCTCTATCCCCTGAGCTACGAGGGCGGACGGGCCTGAGCTTACCGGCAGCCCGGCCCTCGAATCGCCACGGCGGTCAGCGCAGTTCGGCGATCACCTTCGAGAAGTTCTCGATGTTGTTGTCCTGCACGGTGAACGACGACACGTCGTACTTTTCGCGGTAGGCGGTTAAGGTGTCGGCGATCTCGCGCGGCGAACCGCTGAGCACCGAGGGCTGGGACAGGATCTCCTCGTCGGACATTCCCGGCGAGTAGGCGCGGGTCAGCTTCAGGTCCGGCTCTGTCTCGCCGGCCCGCGGCATCGCGGTGATGGCCAGATTCAGCTCGAGCGAGTCGAACCGATCTCCGGCGGCCTTGCGGACGAAGTCCACCCGCTCGGCGAAAGGATCCTCGACGTCGCGCACCCTGGATCCGGTCAGCCCGATGATGTCGGCGTCGCGGGCGGCAATGGTCAGCACGCGGTCGCCGTTGCCCGCGATGATCAGCGGCGTCGACGGGTGATGTTCCTTGAGGTAGCCGGTCATGTGTTCGAGGTAGTCGACCCGCTCGCGTGCGCTGGGATACGGGATCTCCGCGGCCTCGAACTCCTCGCGGACGTAACCGGTGCCCAGTCCGATCTCCAGGCGGCCGTCGCTGAGCAGATCCAGGGCTTGCATGTCGCGGCTGAGCAGGGCCGGCTTGTAGAAGGCGGAATTGAGCACATACATGCTCAGCCGTAGCGTCGTGGTGACCATCGCGACCGCGGTCAGCGTGGGGAAGGGTGCGGCGGCACCCAAATGGTCGGGCACACAAAGAATGTCGAAGCCGGCGTCTTCAGCGCGCTTGGCCTTGTCCAGCAGGGCCTCGCGTGACTTGAAGAACCGCATGCTCATTCCGAAGCGAAAATCCTTGGCCACCAACACTCTCCGTTCAAATATGCGACATCGACCAACTACCGGCGGCGTCGGCCAACCCCTGGATCAGGGCGCTGGTGACCGACGACAAACCGTCGTCACCCGGCAGCGGGCTGCGCGGGCTGATCCCGCGGACCCGCGCTGAGAGCTCCAGCTGGGTTCCACCCGCACGCACACGGTTCACCGGGTTGCGTGGATGCAGGCCCCGCAATTCCGGCGGGATCTCGTCGAGGTCGGTGACCAACTGGTAGCCGGCCAACCGGATGTGCTGGGTGAGGTGGGCGGCCAACGCCCGGTTGCGGCCGCCGGCCAGCAGCTGGGTGCTGCGTCCGTCGCGGCCGTACCCGTGCAGCGACACCGCAACGTCGACATGGTCGAGAAAATCGGCGAGCCGCGGTGACTCGGCCGGATCGAACAGGGCCGACGCCAGGTGGTGCGGGTAGTGATCGGGATGGCGCACCACATACACCGACGCACCGGCCGCCTCGGCGGCGCGTTCGGCGATCACGTCGGTCATCTCTTCGAGCCCCCCGCCGTGGATCGCCAAAAAGCCGAAACGCGAACGCAATTGGCCGCTCTCCCTCACGCCGGGCTCGCTCAGCAACGCCGAAAGGGACTGCGGCCCAGGTCCGGTCGTCGACGACTTCGGGCGGGGCCAGCCGGCCGGATCCCAGCGACGCAGGAAGTCGACCCAGCGTTGCGGCAACCCGTGTTGCATGGCGCCGTCGATGATCTTGGGCAGGTAGCCCGGCCGGGGCGGGCCCGGCCGCACCCGGTGGTCGATGTACACCCAGGCCGGCGCCGGTCCGTCGTCGGTGTGCACGGTCATTTCGTCGCGCCGGTAGCGCACCGGCACGCCCTCGGCGCTGTCCAACGTCGCCAAGTCACCGTCGGAGATCTGCCAGACCACCCCGTAAACCTGGTTACCGGCGAGCGGCTCGACGGTGGCCACGCCGCGCTGATTGATCAGCCAGTCGTGATCGGCCAGCACCGCCGGCCGCGGATCCGCGGCGCCGGGACAGCGTTGCGCCATCTGACGGACGCATAGGTTCGACCCGTATGCGAAGTAAAGATGCCGGCGGGCCGGCATTCAGCCGGTCACCGTCAGCCAGATGAGCACCACGTTAAGCAGACTAATCAATATGCCGATGGCCCAGCCGGCAACGGTGGTGACGCGGTGATTGACGTCGCCGCCCATCAAGGCGCGATCGCTGGTCAACCTGATCAAAGGCAGCACCGCAAAAGGTATCCCGAACGACAACACCACCTGGGATAGCACCAGCGCGCGGGTGGGATCGAACCCCACGGCCAGGATCACCAGGGCGGGCACCAGGGTGATCAACCGGCGCAGCAGCATGGGAACCGAGCGGTGCAGCAATCCCTGCATGATCATGGCGCCGGCGTAGGCGCCCACCGACGAGGACGCCAGACCCGAGGCCAGCAGCCCGACCGCGAACAGCACCGCGATGCTCGCGCCCAGCGTGTTGTGGATCGCCGAATAGGCGCCCTCGATGGAGGCGCTCATGTCGCGGTGCTGCAGGTTGGTCGCGGCGATGATCAGCATCACGGCGTTCACCGTGCCGGCCACCGTCATCGCCAGCACGACATCCCAGCGGGTGACGCGCAGCAGCAGGCGCCGATGCGCTCCCTCGTCGGGATGCCCGTGCCGATCCAGGACCAGGCCCGAATGCATGTAGACCGCGTGCGGCATGACGGTGGCGCCCAGGATGGCGGCCGCCAACAGCACGCTTTCCGTGCCGCGGAACCGGGGCAGAAGGCCGCCGAGCATCTCCTCTGGAGGGGCGGTCTTGACGAAGAAGCTTGCCGCGAATCCGATCGCGATCACCAGCAGCAGGCCGGTGATGACGCGCTCGAAGATTATCTGTCCGCGGCGGTCCTGAATCCCTAACAGCAGCAGGGCCACCAGGCCGGTGATCACGCCGCCGACCAGCAGCGGCAGGCTGAACAGAATGTGCAAGGCGATGGCCCCGCCGACGACCTCGGCCGCATCGGTGGCGATGGCGACGAGCTCGGCCTGAGCCCAGTAGACGAGCCGCGCCGGACGGCCCATCCGCCTGCCGATCGTCGCGGGCAGCGAGCGCCCGGTGACCAGCCCCAGCTTCGCCGACAGGTACTGCACCAGGCCCGCGAGCACATTGGCCGCCACGATGACCCACAACAGCAGATACCCGTAATGCGAGCCCGCGCTGACATTGGCCGCGACGTTTCCAGGGTCGACATAGGCGATCGCGGCCACGAAGGCGGGCCCCAGCAAGTACCAGTTGCCCTTGAGCGAGCCCTGGGTGCGCTGCCCCAACGTGTCGACCTCGATTCACTTCACCGAATAACAAAGTGAGGGTAGTCGAACATCTGGGCGCAACCCGCAGCGGCTAGGGCGTTTCCCGCGCTTCGCGCATCACCGCGGAAGGTAGAGCCCCCTCCCGGTGACCAGCGGCAGGTCCAGGGTGGTCACGATCCCCGGGTCGGCGGCCACCACCGCGGGGATCGCGTTGACGACCCGCATCGCGGTGGCCACCAGGCCGGCGTGGTTGTGGTCGCCGTTGCGGCTGCTCAGGCAGACATCCATGGCGTAGGACGGTTCGCCGGTGATCTCGATGCGGTAGGAGCCACCCTCTTGGGCCGGCTGCGGCCAGTCGGGGCACAGGTCCTCGCGCAGCCGGGTGACGTGTTCGAGGACGACGACGGGACGGCCGTCGACCTTGCCGAACACCTCGAAGCGCAGCGCCGCGGCGGTGCCCTTGGCGATGTGGCCCGAGGCGATGTCGAAGTCTCCGGGGCCGGGATGCGGACGTAGTCCTGGGTGACCTCGTCGAGCGAGATGCCCAGGCCCGCCGCGATCTGGCGGATGACCGATCCCCACGCCAGGCTGAGCACGCCGGGCTGCAGCAGCATCGGGATGTCGTCCAGCGGTTTGCCGAACCCCATGACGTCGAACATGACCGCGGCGTTGTCATACGTGGCGTAGTCGACGATCTCCATGCACCGGATCTGCTGGATGCTTTGGCAGGTACCGGCCAGCGCCAGCGGCAGCAGGTCGTTGGCGAACCCGGGATCGATACCGTTGACGTAGAGGCTCGAATTGCCTTGTTGGGCGGCATCTTCCAGGGGCTGGATGAGCTCCTCGGGAATCACCTGCCACGGGTACTGCAGGAAGACCGGGCCGCTGCCGACGATGTTGATCCCGGCCGCCAGGACGCGCCGGTAGTCCTCGAGCGCCTCGGGCAGTCGATTGTCGGCCAGCGCGTTGTACACGGCGCACCGCGGCCCGGTGGCGAGCACGGCATCCAGGTCGGTGCTCGCCAGCACGCCGGTCGGCTCGGTAAGTCCCGCAAGCTCTGCCGCGTCCTTTCCGGCCTTAAGGTCGGACGAGACCCAGACGCCTTTGAGTTCGAATTCCGGATTAGTGATGAGTGCCCGCAGAGCGTGGATACCGACGTTGCCGGTGCCCAATTGGACGACGGGGATGGGCATGACGTGCTCCTCAGTGGTCGGGGGTCACAGGTCCGGTACGGGAATGTCGAGGTTGGGGAAGGTGAGGCCGCCGTCGACCTCGAGCGTCTTGCCGGTGAGGAAGCTGCCGGCGGGCGAGGCCAAATAGACCGCGGCGGCGGCGATGTCGACGGGGTCGCCGAGGCGCCGCATCGGCGTGGCCTTCTCCATGGGTGCCCGCAGTTCGTCGTTGGAGGCGACCACGTCCAGCGCGGAGGTCAGGATCGACCCCGGGGCGATCGCGTTGACCCGAATACGCGGGCACAGATCCAGGGCGGCCAGCCGAGTGTAGTGCGACAGTGCGGCCTTGGCGGTGCCGTAGGCGGCGAAACCGCGCCCGGCCAGCCGGCCCATTGTCGAGGTGATGTTGATGATGCTGCCGCCGTCGGCGTGCTCCAGCATCAGCGGCACGGCGGCCAGCGTCAGCGCGTGGGCCGTGGCGACGTTGAAGGTGAAGGCGTCCTTGAGATCCTTCGTCGAGGTGGTCAGCAGCGTGTTGGGCATGGTCCCGCCGACGTTGTTGACGACGATGTCTAGTTTCCCGAAGGCCTCGACGGCCTGACCGGCGAGCTGCGCGGTGGACTCGGGATGCGCCAGATCGGCGGTCACCACGTGGGCCCGCCGACCCGCGGCGCGGACCTGTTCGGCGACGGTTTCTAGTTGCGATTCCGTGCGCGAGGCGATGAGAACGTCCGCACCCGCCTCGGCGAAGGCCAGCGCGATGGCCGCCCCGAGGCCGCGACCCGCACCAGTGATGACGGCGACTTTGTCGTCGAGACGGAACCTGTCAAGGATCATGGCGGCCTCTCTTTGTTGCGGTATCAGCCGACACGGTAGCAAGCCGCGCCGTCTCGGATCGGGCATTTCTGGAACAGGTTCTACTTTTGCACACGGGGGCGTCGAAACGGCCCGTGGCGCAGGCACGCGCGCGGCGCCGGGCGCCCCACCTGCCCCCGGGCGGTCATTCGCCCGCCGTTCACCTTGGTGCTGTTAGCTGAACGGCGACGATCATGTCTGGTCTTGACCGTAAGGAAGTAACTTGAGGCGCAACCGATTTGGTGCCGCGTTGAGCCTCCTGACCGCCGGTGCGCTGGCGTTGTCGGGCTGCGGTGGCAACGACACTCGGGCGTGGGGGAGCGGGGCAACCCCGCCCGGCCACGTCGATTGCGGTGGAAAGAAGGCCCTCAAGGCCAGCGGGTCGACCGCGCAGGCCAACGCGATGACCCGCTTCGTCAGCTCGTTCGAGCGGGCCTGCCCCGGCCAGACGCTGAACTACACCCCCAACGGTTCGGGTGCCGGCATCGGTGAATTCACCGCTAAGCAAACCGATTTCGCAGGCTCGGACTCACCGCTGGCCCCGATCGAATACTTCGCGGCCCAGGCGCGGTGCGGTTCGCCGGCATGGAACTTGCCGGTGGTTTTCGGCCCGATCGCGATCACCTACAACGTCAGGGGCGTCAACTCGCTGATCCTGGACGGCCCCACCGCCGCCAAAATCTTCAAGGGCGCGGTTGCCACCTGGAACGATCCCGCCATCCGGGCGCTGAACCCCGGCATTAAACTGCCCGCCGAGCCCATCCACGTGATGTTCCGCAGCGACCAGTCCGGCACCACGGACAATTTCCAGAAATATCTGGACTCCGCGTCCGACGGCGTGTGGGACAGGGGTATCGGCAAGGCCTTCAACGGTGGGGTCGGCGAGGGCGCCGAGGGCAACGGCGGCACGTCGGCGGCCGTGAAGGCGACCGAAGGATCGATCGGCTACGCCGAATGGTCGTTCGCGATGGCGCAGCGACTGAACATGGCCAGGATCGTCACCTCGGCCGGCCCGGACCCGGTGTCGATCGGTGCGGAGTCGGTCGGCAAGACGATCTCCGGAGCCACCCTGACCGGGCGGGGCAACGACTTGGTCGTCGACACCTTCTCGTTCTACAAGCCGACCCGACCCGGCTCCTACCCCATCGTGCTGGCCACCTACGAGATCGTGTGCTCGGAATACCCTGACCCCCAGGCCGGTGCGGCGGTAAAGGCGTTCCTGCAGAGCACAATCGGCGACGGACAAAACGGGTTGGCGGGCAACGGGTATATCCCGGTGCCCCCGTCATTCAAGGCACGGCTGGCGGAGTCCATCAACGCCATCTCGTGAGGTGAGAACGGTCATGGCCGGCTGGGCCAAGCCCCGCGCTTTCTTTGCTGTCGCGCGCCTTCGAGGTGCATCGACGTCGCCACCGACCCGCGTCGACGTGGGTGAATATCGCGTTCAGCGCCGTTCGGCGAACAATTTGCTCACATTTAACCTTGTTACTGTTAGCTTCGGGCTGCGAGACGGGCCGGTCGGGCGAAGTCTTACCCACCGGCGGCGAGGCTGTTTCATCCCTACTGTAAGGAAGCGAATTGAACCTCAACCGATTTGGCGCCGTGCTGAGTGTCCTGAGCGCCGCAGCGCTGGCGCTGTCCGGGTGCGGAAGCGACAACAACTCGACCGGCGCGAGCGCAACGAGCGGCTCCTCGCCGGGCAACGTGAGCTGCGGCGGAAAGAAAGCCCTCAAGGCCAGCGGGTCGACGGCCCAGGCCAACGCGATGACCCGATTCGTCAACGCATACGAGCAGGCCTGCCCCGGCCAGACGCTGAACTACACCGCCAACGGGTCCGGCGCGGGAATCAGCGAATTCAATGGTAAGCAAACGGATTTCGGTGGGTCGGACTCGCCCCTGGCGGCCAACGAATACGCCGCTGCGCAACAGCGATGCGGGTCGCCGGCGCTGAACCTGCCGGTGGTCTTCGGGCCGATCGCCATCACCTACAACGTCGCGGGCCTCAATTCCCTGAGCCTGGACGGGACCACGGCCGCCAAGATTTTCAACGGTGCGATCACGACGTGGAACGATGCCGCGATTCAGGCGCTCAACCCGGGAGCCACCCTGCCATCCGAGCCGATTCACGTCGTATTCCGCAATGACGAATCCGGCACCACCGACAACTTCCAGAAGTACCTCGATGCCGCTTCCAACGGCGCGTGGGGCAAGGGCGCCGGCAAGACGTTCAAGGGTGGCGTCGGCGAGGGAGCAAAAGGCAACGACGGCACCTCGGCGGCGATCAAGGCGACCGAGGGATCGGTCACATACAACGAGTGGTCGTTTGCTCAGGCGCAGCAGCTGAGCATGGCCAAGATCATCACCTCGGCCGGCCCGGATGCGGTGTCGATCAGCGCCGACTCGGTGGGCAAGACGATCGCCGGAGCCAAGATCAAAGGCCAGGGCAACGACCTGGTGCTGGACACGCTGTCCTTCTACAAGCCGACCCAGGCCGGTTCCTACCCGATCGTGCTGGCCACCTACGAGATCGTCTGCTCGAAGTATCCCGACGCCCAGGTCGGTACGGCGGTCAAGGCGTTCCTGCAGACCACCATCGGCGCCGGGCAGAACGGCCTGGCCGACAACGGCTACATCCCCATCCCTGACGCGTTCAAGTCGAGGTTGTCTGCTTCCATCAACGCCATCACATAGCCTGGGATGGTCGTGACACGAGGAACAGCAATCGGCCCGTCCATCCCGGAGAAGCCGGCACTCACAGCGCTGAGTCAACACGTGGGCCGGCGGGCCGATCGCCTGTTCAAGCTGATCGCCGCCGCCGCCGGTTCGACGATCGTGGTCGCCATCCTGCTGATTGCGGTGTTCCTGTTGCTGCGTGCCGTCCCGTCGCTGCGCGTCAACCACGCGAACTTCTTCACCAGCGCCAAATTCAGCACCAGCGACCCGCACAACCTCGCGTTCGGCATCCGCGACCTGCTGATGGTGACGGTGCTCAGTTCGCTCAGCGCGCTGGTGCTGGCCGTCCCCGTCGCGGTCGGCATCGCCGTGTTCCTCACCCAGTACGCACCCAAGCGGCTGGCGCGTCCCTTCGGGGCGGTGGTGGATCTGCTCGCCGCCGTGCCGTCGATCATCTTCGGCCTGTGGGGCATTTTCGTGCTCGCGCCGCGCATTGAGCCGGCGGCGTCGTATCTCAATCGCCACCTGGGCTGGCTGTTCCTGTTCAAGCAGGGCAACGTCTCGTTGGCCGGGGGCGGCACAATCTTCACCGCCGCCGTGGTGCTCTCGGTGATGATCCTGCCGATCATCACCTCCGTCTCGCGCGAGGTGTTTCGGCAGACCCCACACATCCAGATGGAAGCGGCCCAGGCGCTGGGCGCCACCAAATGGGAAGTGGTGCGGATGACCGTGCTGCCGTTCGGCCGCAGCGGTGTGATCGCCGCCTCGATGCTCGGGTTGGGCCGGGCGCTGGGCGAGACCGTGGCGGTGCTGATCATCCTGCGGTCAGCCGCCCACCCGGGTAATTGGTCGCTGTTCGACGGCGGCTACACGTTCGCATCGAAGATCGCGTCGGCGGCCGCGGAGTTCAGCTCGCCGCTGCCGACGGGTGCGTACATCTCGGCGGGATTCGCGCTGTTCGTGTTGACGTTCGTCGTCAACGCGCTCGCCCGCGCGATCGCCGGAGGCAAGGTCAACGGATGATCCGCGACGAGGAGCGGCGCTGGTGACCCGCGCCGGTGAGGATGCAGGGCGAAGCGACGATGCGGGGGCACCTCCCGCTTGCGGGGGAGAGCGGCGCTCGTGACCGTTGATGCGTTGGACCGACCGGTCAAAGTCGAGGTGTTCCGGCCGCTGAGCTTTCGGCGCCGGATCACCAACAACGCCGCGACGCTTTTCTTCCTGGGTTCGTTCTGCGTCGCGCTGGTGCCGCTGATCTGGGTGCTCTGGATCGTCGTCGCCCGCGGCTGGTACGCCGTGACGCGGTCGGGGTGGTGGACCCACTCGCTACACGGCGTGCTGCCGGAACAGTTCGCCGGCGGCGTCTACCACGCGGTGTACGGCACGCTGGTGCAGGCCGGGGTGGCGGCCGTCCTGGCCGTACCGCTGGGCCTGATGACCGCGGTGTTCCTGGTCGAATACGGGTCCGGGCGCCTGGTGCGGCTGACGACGTTCATGGTCGATGTGCTCGCCGGGGTGCCCTCGATCGTGGCGGCGCTGTTTATTTTCAGCCTCTGGATCGCCACCCTGGGCTTCCAGCAGAGTTCGTTCGCGGTGTCGCTGGCGCTGGTCTTGCTGATGTTGCCGGTGGTGGTGCGCTCGGCCGAGGAGATGCTGCGGCTGGTGCCCGACGACCTGCGGGAGGCCAGCTACGCACTCGGCGTGTCCAAATGGAAGACCATCGTGCGGATCGTCTTCCCGATCGCGATGCCCGGCATCGTGTCCGGGATCCTGCTGTCCGTCGCGCGGGTGATCGGCGAAACGGCGCCGGTGCTGGTGCTGGTCGGCTACAGCCGGTCGATCAACCTCGACATCTTCCACGGCAACATGGCGTCGCTCCCGCTGCTGATCTATACCGAACTCACCAACCCCGAACACGCGGGTTTTTTGCGGATCTGGGGTGCGGCGCTGACGCTGATCATCATGGTCGCCGTGATCAACATCGTCGCCGCGCTGACCCGCTTCCTGGCCACGCGCAAACGCTGACCAGGCTTATTTCGCCGACGCTTTCGCGGCCGCCTTCTTGGCTGGAGCCTTCTTGGCGGCCGTTTTCTTCGCCGCGGTCTTCTTCGCGGGCGCCTTCTTCGTGGGTGCCTTGCCGTTACCGGAGCGCGCCTTCACGCTGGCCTCCAGCTTGGCGAGCAGGTCGGAGACGTCCTCGGTCTCGTCCAGCTCCTTCGGCTGCTCCTCGGTGGTAAACGCCTCTCCGCCTTCGAGTTTGGCTTGGACCAGCTCGTGCAGCTGCTCCTGGTAGTCGTCGTGGTAGCGGTCGGGGTTGAACTCCTCGGCCATCGACTCCACCACCTGCCCGGCCATCTTGAGCTCGGCGGGCTTGACCTCGACCTTCTTGTCCAGGATCGGAAAGTCCGGGTCACGAATCTCGTCGGGCCACAACAACGTGTGGATCACCATGACGTCGCGCTTGCCGAAGTCCTTGACGCGCAAGGCCGCCAGCCGGGTCTTGTTGCGCAGCGTGAAATGCACGATCGCCATGCGGTCCGTCTCGGCCAGCGTCTTGGCCAGCAGCACATAGGATTTCGACGACTTCGAGTCGGGCTCGAGGAAATAGCTGCGGTCGAACAACATCGGGTCCACGTCGCTGGCCGGGACGAACTCCAGCACCTCGATCTCGCGGCTGCGTTCTTCGGGGAGGGTGGCGATGTCATCGTCGGTGATGATGACCATCTGTCCGTCGTCGGATTCGTAGGCGCGGACGATGTCGCGGTATTCGACGACTTCACCGTCCACCTCGCACACGCGCTGGTATCGGATGCGGCCGTTGTCCTTGGCGTGCACCTGGTGGAACTTGATGTCGTGGTCCTCGGTGGCGCTGTACACCTTGACCGGGACGTTCACCAGCCCGAACGCGATGGAACCCTTCCAGATGGAGCGCATGCAGATCAGTATGCCCGGAGGGCCTCCGGCAAAACAGCACGACGGGGCTACGACGTGGGATCGTCCGGCCAGACACCGGGCAACGCCGGAGGGCACCCCTAGCGACGCGAAGCGGCGTCCAGCGCAGCCCGATCCGGCAGGTCAGCTCCCGCGCGTGCAACGGTAAGCGCCGCACACATGCTCGCCGCCTCGAGTGCCGCCGCCAGCGTGTCCACATCAATCCCGTGCAACGCGGCGCGTTGGTCGCCGCCCAACCATCCTGATTCCCAGAGCGCGTCGAGCAGCCCGGCCATGAAAGAGTCGCCGGCGCCGACGGTGTCGACCACGCGGACCGCGCGCGTCGGCACCCTGGCGACCCCCGCCGCGCAGAACGCCACCGCGCCGCGGTCGGCCATCGTCACCGCCACGATGGCGGGGCCCAACCGCAGCCACGCCTGCGCGATCTGCGCGGGCGGGTGAGCGGGCTCGATCCAGCGCAAGTCTTCCTCGCTGACCTTCACGATGTCGCTGCGTTCGATGAGATGCTCGATGCGCGCTACGGCCAGCTCCCGGTCGGCGATCAGCGACGGCCGCACGTTCGGATCGAAGGTGACCGTGGCCGAGACGCGATAGGTATCGATCAGCGCCGCCACCGCCAGGCAACCCGGATCCGCAACGGCGGCAATCGATCCGGTGTGGACGAAGAGCGGCGGCGTGACCGGCGGCATTCCGGAGAGCCGCCAGTCCAGATCGAAAACGTAGTCGGCCGATCCGTCTTCGGCGATCGTCGAGCGCGCGGTCGCCGTGCGCCGCGCCGTCGTGCTATCCGAAAGCAGTTGCACGCCCGCGGATTCGACGTAGTCGGCGATGCGCCTGCCGTACGCGTCGTCGGCGATCGAGGTCAAAAAGTCGACCTCGCGGCCCAGCCGGCCAAGTCCGACGGCGACGTTGAGCGGGCTCCCGCCGACATGCTCGTCGGCCTCGACGATGTCGATCAGCGACTCGCCGATGACCAGCCCGCGGGTCATCGCACCAAGGCCTCCAGCGTCGCGCGGGCCCCCTTGCTGTGCAACGAATCCAGCGCCCAGCGGTACGCTTCGACGAACCGGGGCTGATGGGCCAGATCGTAGAACAGCGCGGTGATTTCGATGAACGCGGTCGGATTCTCGTGCTGAGACCGGGCGATCGGAATGAGCGAGTCCGCGAGCTGATCCAGTACCTCGTATGGCTTGCCCCACTCGTCGACACCCTCGGCGTATCGTGCCCAGCTCGCCACCGCGGCTGCCGCCAGCCGAACCGGCCCGCCGCTGGCCAGGTTGTCGCAAATGACCGGATACAGCCATTTCGGGATGCGATCCGACGCGTAGGCGCACAGCCGCGCGACGGTGTCGCGCACGGCCGGGTTGGCGAACCGCTCGACCAGCGTGCGGGTGTAGTCGTGCAGGTCGATCCCGGGCACCTGGGGGAGCGTCGGAATGGCTTCTGAGTCGAAGTAGGCAAGCAGAAGTTCGGCGAACAACGGATCGCTCGCGGCCTCATGGACGTACTTGAAGCCGCAGAGATGGGCGAAGTAGGCCAGCAACTGATGGCCCGCGTTGAGCAGTCGCAGCTTCATCAGCTCGTAAGGTCGCACATCATCGACCAACAGCACGCCCGCTTTGTCAAGCGGTGGCCGGCCATCGGCGAAGTCGTCTTCGATCACCCAGGCGGTGAACGGCTCGGCCACCACCGGCCACCGGTCATTGACGCCGAAGTCGCGCCGCACCTCCGCGGCCATCTCCAAAGTCGTTGCCGGAGTTATGCGGTCGACCATCGAACTCGGGAAGCGGGCGTGCTCCGCCACCCACTCGGCCAGCTCGGGATCTGTCCGGTCCGCGCTTGCCAGCACGGTACGCCTGGCGACCTCACCATTGCTCTCGATGTTGTCGCAGGAGAGGATCGTCGGCGCGGCGATCCCGCGCCGGCGCCGGCGGGCCAACGCCTCGACGATCAACGCGAACGCGGGCCCGTCCGGGTCGCGATAACCGCCCTCGGTAATGGTGAGCGAGATGATCCGGGTGGACGGCGCGGCCAGCACCTCCAAAGCCGAATTTGGGTCGTCCGGGGCGTAGCGGTAGTCGATGATCGAGCCGATCACCTGGGCATCCCGGGTGCCGTCGGGGTTCTCCAAGATAAGCGTGTAGAGCCCGTCCTGGCCGTTGAGCACGTCCCGCATCGTCCAGTCGGCGGGCATCACCCCCACCCCGCAGATGCCCCACTCGTGCGCGAGGCCCTGCTGCAGCAGCAAATTGAGGTACGCGGCCTGGTGCGCGCGGTGGAAATGGCCGGCGCCGATGTGCGCGATGCCGACGGTCACGCTGCCGCGGTCGTAGGTCGGCGCCTGGATCGGTAGCGTCGCGAGCGTCGCGTTGTTCAGGTTGATTCCGGTAGCCTCCATTGGCCAACTCCTCCCCGGGTCAGTGCCCGGATCGTCACCGGGCTACCGAACCTCCACTGGGCGCGGCCGACAACACCAGGGCATCGGCGATGGCACGCCACGAATCGGTGATCGCGACAGCACCGGCCTCGATCAATTCCTCACGGCGGCATTCCCGTTCGTCGGGCGACACGAACATGAGGTTGCCGATGGTCGCGTAGCCGGCGGCCACCGCCGACGTCACCCCCGCCACGGAATCTTCAATGGCCAGCCCCTGTTCGGCGGCGACGCCCAGCACCTGCCCGCAATGGGAGTACACCGCCGGGTCGGGTTTGCTTGTCGGCGCCGGAAGAGAATCCTCCGCGCTGAACGTCACCGTCTCCGGTAGGAGCTCGTCGAGACCGGTGGCCGTGAAGCAGGCACGCAGCCGCCTGGTCGCGCTGGAGCTCACCGCCGCCAGTGCGTAGCGCGTTGCGAGGTCTCGCAACGGCTCCAGCACCTCCGGATCGGGGGTCAGCGTGACCGAAAGGTGCGCGGTGACCCGTTCACGCTCCTCGCCCACCCACTGCTCGAGTTCGTCGGAGGACAACGCGCGGCCGCCGGCGACGTCGCCGGCCGTGGCGATCACCGCCGCGGGACGGCCGTGGGCCAGCGTCTGCTCGAGCGGCACCTCACACTGCACCGCCAGGTCGAGGGCGGTGGTGCGGAAGTTCTTCCCGACGGCCCGCTTGCGCAGCTCCTCGCAGCTCAGCGGCGACGTCACACCGAACCTGGCCAGGAAACGGTTGGTCACCTCGGTCGAGGCGTCGAACGCCGGCCTCTCCGAGCCGAACAAGTTGTCGTCGGCGTCGCAGAGCACGGTCGTAATCGGCGCCGGATCGAAGGCGCGCACAAAGGTCAGGCCATTCATCGCGACACCAACTCCCGCTCGTGGTCGCGCATCGCGTCACGCAGCGCGGGCACCACACCGCGCTCGTCGATGTCGGCAATCATGGCGCCCAGGCGCTCGGCGAAACCGGGAACCGCGCGTACCTCCGCGAACATCTCATGGCTGAGCAGCGGATCGGGGTTGTTGCCGGCCATGTTGGCCAACCTGGTCACCGGTATCGCCTGGGAATCTTCGAGTCGGAGCTTACGCCCGTGCAGGTCGTGGCCGCGCATGTAGCGCGCCCAACCGGCAACGGCCATCATCAGCAGCGTGTGGGGCCTGCCCCGCGCGATCGCCTCTTGCAGGGAGGGCAGCACGAACGTCGCGATCTTGCTCGTTCCCCGCCGGGCCAGCCGAGACAGCTGGTCGCTCATGCGGGGATTGCCGAGCCTTTGGAGCAGCGTCCGCCGGTATCCGGGTGTGTTCATCCCCGGCACGGGGGGCAGCAGCGGCTGAATCTCGTCGCGCAGGAGGTTTTCGACGTAGTCGAAAATGACGCGGTCCCGCATCGCTTCGTCGGTGGACTGGTAACCGGCCAGAGTGGCCAGGCACGCCAGCGCGATATGGGTTCCGTTGAGAAGTCGGGTCTTGATCAGCTTGTGGTCGCTGACATCGGCGACGAATTCGGCCCCGACTTCGTCGAGCGGGGGCCGCCCATTGCTGAAGCAATCCTCGATCACCCATTGGCGATGAGGCTCGGTCACCACCGGCCATTTGTCGGCGACCCCGAAGGTCCGCTCGACGAAATCGCGCTCCGACGTCGAGGTCTGCGGGGTGATGCGATCGACCATGGTGGACGGGAACGCGACATGCGTACGGATCCAGCGGGCGAGCTTGGGATCCTTCAAGGCGGCGAACGACACCAGCGCGGTTTTCGCCGGCCGCCTGTCGCCGGGAACGTTGTCGCAGCAGAGCACGGTGAACGGGGCGATGCCCGCGCGGCGACGCTGGTCGAGAGCCTCGGCCAGATATCCCCACGCGGTGCCATAGCCACCGGACGCGACGAGGTCAGCGCGCACGTCGGGGTTGTCGGCGTCGAACTCGTCGGTGGCGGGATTCAGGAAATATCCGTTGTCGGTGATGGTCAGGCTGACGATCCGGGTCTGGGGATCCGCCAGGGCGGCGCGGACCGCTGAGTCGTCATCGGGTGCGTAGTGAACCGCGCCGATCGAGCCGACCACCCGGGCGGTCTGGCGGTCGTGGCCGCGCTGCACGACGGTGTACAGCCCATCCTGGGCGGACAGCAGGTCTTTGACGTCAGGGGAGTGCAGGCTGACGCCGGTGACTCCCCAGCGGTTGGAAATGCCCGAGCAGGCAAGGTCGTCGAAGTACACCGCCTGGTGTGCGCGGTGGAAGTTTCCCGCACCGATGTGAACGACACCACGCTGGAGGCTCGATCTGTCATAAGCGGGCACGTCCACCCGCCGGGAATGCAGTCGCAAAGTCGCGTCGCTCAGGGGCACGGCGAAGTCCCGACGCCAAGGGGGTGGGATGACATCAAACATTGTCTTCCACCTGTACCCGGCCGATGATGGTCGGTCAACGCGTCCGTGGGTGATGTCACACAATAGTTTCACGGCGAAATCGATAGCCTGTGGTCAGGCCATTTCGACCCCGGTCGAACGCGTAGGTTGACACCATGGCACCTCGGGTGAAACTGACCAACGCCGAGAAGGTGCTGTACCCCGCCACGGGCACCACCAAGGGCGAAATTTTCGACTACTACACGCGCATCGCCGAGGTGATGTCCCCGCACATCGCCGGCCGTCCGGCCACCCGCAAGCGCTGGCCCAACGGCGTCGACCAAGAATCCTTCTTCGAAAAGCAACTGGCCGCATCGGCGCCCGACTGGCTGCCGCGCGCCAGCGTGACCCATCGATCCGGGACGACGACGTACCCGATCATCGACAGCCCCGCCGGTCTGGCCTGGATCGCCCAACAGGCCGCGCTGGAGGTCCACGTGCCGCAGTGGCGTTTCATCGCCGAGTGGACCCGCAGCCGGGCCGAGGAATTGAAACCCGGACCGGCGACCCGCCTGGTGTTCGACCTGGACCCCGGTGAAGGCGTCACGATGGCCCAGCTGGCCGAGGTGGCGCACGCCGTCCGCGAACTGATCACCGGGATGGGGCTGACCACCTACCCCCTCACCAGCGGCAGTAAGGGCCTGCACCTGTACACGCCGCTCGCCGAGCCCGTGAGCAGCAAGGGTGCCACGGTATTGGCCAAACGCGTTGCGCAGCAGCTGGAAAAGACGATGCCCAAGCTGGTGACGTCGACCATGACCAAGAGTCTGCGGGCCGGAAAGATTTTCCTGGACTGGAGTCAGAACAACGGCTCCAAGACGACGATCGCGCCCTACTCGCTGCGCGGACGCGAACAACCCACGGTGGCGGCGCCGCGGACCTGGGCCGAACTCGACGACCTGTCGCTGCGCCAGCTGCGCTACGACGAGGTGCTGGAGCGGGTGGCCCGCGACGGCGACCTGCTGGCGCCGCTGGACGAGGATGCGCCCGTTGCGGATCGGTTGACGAAATACCGCAGCATGCGTGACGCGTCGAAAACCCCCGAGCCGGTTCCGGCGGCGAAACCCGCTGTCGGGCAGGGCAACAGCTTCGTCATCCAAGAACACCACGCCCGCCGGCTGCACTACGACTTCCGGCTGGAACGAGACGGCGTCCTGGTGTCCTGGGCGGTACCGAAGAATCTGCCCGACACCACCTCGGTGAACCACCTGGCCGTCCACACCGAGGATCACCCGTTGGAATACGGCGGGTTCGAAGGCATCATCCCGAAAGGGGAGTACGGCGCGGGGAAGGTGATCATCTGGGATTCGGGGACCTACGAAGCCGAAAAGTTCCATGACGACGAGGTGATCGTCAATCTGCACGGCAGCAAGATCTCCGGACGCTACGCACTGATCCAAACCAATGGCGACCAGTGGCTGGCGCACCGGATGAAGGACCAGAAGGTTTTCGAATTCGACGCGGTCGCCCCCATGCTCGCCACCCACGGCTCGGTGACGGCGCTCAAGGCGAGCCAGTGGGCGTTCGAAGGCAAATGGGACGGCTACCGGCTGTTGATCGAGGCCGACCACGGCGCGCTGCGGGTGCGGTCCCGCCGCGGCCGAGAGGTCACCCGGGAATACCCCCAATTGCAGTCGCTGGCAACCGATCTCGCCCAGCACCACGTGATCCTCGATGGCGAGGCCGTGGTGTTGGACGGCTCGGGCGTGCCCAACTTTCACGAGATGCAGAACCGAGGCCGAGGTTCGCGCGTCGAATTCTGGGCGTTCGACGTGCTCTACCTCGACGGCCGCTCGCTACTGCGGGCCCGCTACTCGGACCGGCGAAAGGTGCTGGAAATGCTGGCCGCCGGCAGCGATCTCATCGTTCCCGAACTGTTGCCCGGAGGCGGCGCGCAGGCGCTGGAGCATTCGGACAAGCGCGGCTGGGAGGGGGTGATCGCCAAGCGGCGCGACTCCACCTATCAGCCCGGCCGGCGCTCGTCGTCGTGGATCAAGGACAAGCACTGGAACACCCAGGAAGTCGTGATCGGCGGCTGGAAGGCCGGGGAAGGCGGACGCAGCAGCGGCATCGGCTCACTGCTGATGGGCATCCCCAGCGGCGGCGGCCTGCACTTCGCGGGGCGCGTCGGCACCGGGTTCACCGAACGCGACCTGGCCAACCTGAAGAAGACGCTGGCGCCGCTGCACACCGATGAGTCCCCGTTCCACCCCCCGCTGCCCCGCGGCGAAGCCCGTGGCGTGACGTATGTAAAGCCGGTCCTGGTGGGTGAGGTGCGCTATAGCGAGTGGACACCGGATGACCGGTTGCGCCAATCGAGTTGGCGGGGGCTGCGCCCGGACAAGGAGGCAAGTGAGGTGGCACGCGAGTGAAATGGGTTACTTACCAGGGCGATGACGGCGAGCGCGTCGGGGTGCTGGCCGAAGACACCATCTACGCGATGCCGCCGGGCGTGACGCTGATCGACCTGATCGCGCGCGGCTCGCAGGGGCTGCGGCAGGCGGGGGAGCAAGCGCAACGCGCCCCGGCGACGACGGTCCCGCTCGCCGACGTGCGACTGCTGGCACCGATTCCGCGTCCGCTGTCGATCCGGGATTCGCTGTGCTTTCTGGACCACATGCGCAACTGCCAAGCCGCCTTGGGCGCCGGGCGGGTGCTCGCCGACACCTGGTACCGCATTCCCGCGTTCTACTTCGCCTGTCCGACAACCGTTTTGGGACCCTACGACGACGCACCGACGGCACCCGGAAGCGCGTGGCAGGACTTCGAATTGGAGATCGCCGCGGTGATCGGAACCGGCGGGAAGAATCTCACCGTCGAGCAGGCTGAACAGGCCATCATCGGCTACACCATCTTCAACGACTGGTCCGCGCGCGACCTGCAGGAGATGGAAAGCCAGCTCGGGATAGGGCAGGGCAAGGGCAAGGACAGCGGGGTCACGCTGGGTCCTTACCTGGTGACCCCCGACGAGCTCGAGCCGTACCTCGACCCCGCCGATCCCGGCAAGCTGGACCTGCGCGTCACCGCCATGGTCAACGACACGGTCATCGGTACCGGGTCGACGGCCCAGATGGACTGGAGCTTCGGCGAGGTCATCTCCTACGCGTCGCGGGGCGTCACGCTGCATCCCGGTGAGGTCATCGGCTCCGGTACGGTGCCCACCTGCACGCTGGTCGAACACCTCGATCCCCAGGCGCTCGAATCGTTTCCGGGCTGGCTGCACGACGGCGACGTCGTCGCGCTTGCGGTCGAGGGCTTGGGGGAGACCCGGCAAACGGTCCGCGCGAGCAGCGCACCCCACGCGTTGGCCGCCCGGCCCAATCCGGAGGCCGCCCCCGCCGCGCAGCGGATCAACCGCGCGCCGGCCCGGGTGCCCTACACCCGCGGGCTGCATCCGGTCGCCGACCGGGTATGGGCGTGGACGCTGCCCGACGGTGGTTACGGGTGGAGCAACGCCGGGCTGATCGCCGGCGACGGCGCGTCTTTGTTGGTGGACACCCTGTTCGACCTGGCGCTGACCCGCGAAATGCTCGCCGCGATGCGACCCATCACCGAGTCGGCGCCGATCACCGACGCGGTGATCACCCACTCCAACGGCGACCACACCCACGGCAATCAGCTGCTCGACGCGTCGGTGCGCATCATCGCCGCTTGCGGCACCGCCGAGGAGATCGAGCACGGCATGGCCCCCGAGATGCTGGCCATGGCGCAGACGGCCAACCTCGGGCCGGTGGCGACGCGGTACACGCGGGAACGCTTCGGGCACTTCGACTTCAGCAACATCACGCTGCGCAACGCCGACCAGACCTTCGACCGCAACCTGTTCGTCGAGGTGGGTGGGCGCCGGATCGACGTGCTGAATCTGGGTCCCGCGCACACCGCCGCCGACTCGGTGGTGCACGTGCCCGACGCCGGCGTGCTGTTCGGCGGCGACCTGTTGTTCATCGGCTGCACGCCCATCGTGTGGGCGGGCCCGATCGCCAACTGGGTGGCGGCGTGCGACGCGATGATCGCGCTGGACGCACCGACGGTGGTCCCCGGCCACGGCCCCGTCACCGACCCGGATGGAATCCGGGCGGTGCGTGGCTACCTCGTGCACGTCGCCGAACAGGCCGAGGCCGCTTACCGGCGGGGGCTGTCGTGGGCCGAGGCCGCCGACACCATCGACCTCGGCGAGTACGCAACCTGGCTGGACGCCGAGCGCGTCGTGGTCAACGTCTATCAGCGATACCGGGAACTCGACCCCCAAACACCGCAATTGGAGGTCATGGCGCTGCTGGTTATGCAGGCCGAATGGTTGGCGAAACGGTCCGCGTGATCCGCAGCGCAGACTAGAGCCGCAGCGCCCTGACGAAGCTGATCGTGGTGGCGGGAACCTCCTGTTCGGTGGGTCGCAGTTCCGGCAGCCCCGCGGCGGAGAACAGGTCGGCCAGCCGAAATGTGGTGGTATCCCACCCGTTTGCGGCCAGGTGCGCGGCGACGTCGGTGTGCTCGCCGGGGTACGCCAATCCGGCGATGTCCAGCTCGAGCCCCTGCCGCCGCCACCCCTCGGTCATGCGCCGCGCCTGCTCCTGCCCCTCTGGCGTCGACGGGGCGACGGTCCCGAAATCGGCGGCGAACCGGCTGCCCTCGCAGGACAACGGGATGATGGCGTCCAGCAACCGCACTTCGGCATCGGGCGGAAGGAATCCGATCAGCACTCCTTCGGCCAGCCACGCCGTCGCCTGAGCCGGGTCAAAACCCGCCTCCTGCAACGCCGTCGGCCAGTCGTCGCGCAAATCGATGCCCACGGTGCGGAATTCGGCGGTGGGGGCCGCGCCGATCTCGGCCAGCGTCGCCGTCTTGAACGCGATCACCTCCGGCTGATCGATCTCATACACCGTGGTCCCGACCGGCCATCGCAGCCGGTAGGCCCGCGAATCCAGCCCCGACGCCACGATCACCACCTGGCGCAGCCCGGCCTGGCCGGCGGCGGCGAAGTAGTCGTCGTAAAACCGGGCACGGGCGGCGAAGGTGTCGACCATCCGCGAGAAGGCGATGCCCTCCTCGAGGTCGGCCGAATCGAGTTCGCCGCTGGCCAGCTTGGTGAACACGTCCAGCCCGACGGCACGCACCAGCGGCTCGGCGAACTCATCGGTGATGACCGGTTGTGGGTGTTTGGTGGCGGCCGCGCGGGCCGCGGCGACCATCGTGGCGGTGGCGCCCACGCTGCTGGCCAGGTCCCAGCTGTCGCCTTCGGTTCGTGCCATGGCTTCTCCTGTGGTGTGTGGCAAAACCACCGTATGCCTCATCGGTAACTGGGCACGTCGCCTACGGTTCCCCTATGCCCGCAGTGACACTGGAAGCCCTCGAAGACGACATCGCCTGCATCACCCTGAACCGGCCCGAGCGCCTCAACGCCATCGATGGTTCGCTGATCGACGGCGTCGACAACGCGCTCGATGCCCTGGACACCGGCGAGTTCCGGGTGGCGATTTTGACCGGCGCCGGGCGCGGGTTCTGCGCCGGCGCCGACTTGAGCGGCACCGGCCAGCCGTGGACGCAGAACAAGCCGACCACCCCGGCGTTCAAGGTCAACTACGACGCGCAGGTTCGGTTGGCCAACCTCTACACCCGGATCTACGAGATGGACATCCCGGTGATCGGCGCGGTGAACGGTGTCGCCGTCGGTGGCGGCCTGGCCTTCTCGTTGGTCTGCGACGTCCGGGTCGCGTCCGAGCAGGCCCGGTTCGGTTCGGTGTTCATCAAGGCGGGCTTCTCGTCGATGGACATGGGCACCAGCTACCTGCTGCCGAAAATCGTCGGCGCCGGCGTGGCCCGCGAGCTCATGCTCACCGGCCGCATCATCGACGCGGCCGAGGCCTATCGGATCAAGCTGGTGCACGAGGTCGTCGCCCCCGACGAGCTGATGCCCGCCGCGCTCAGGCTGGCCCGCTCGATCGCCGAGAACAACGCTTATGGCGTGTGGCAGACCAAGATTGGGCTCAACGCCGCGCTCGACGCGCCCAGCCTGCGCCATGCCATCGAGCTCGAGAACCGCACCCAGATCCTCAGCGGCTTCACCAATAACCCGGTCGAGGCCGCCTTGGCCCACCGGGAGAAGCGCGCGCCGAAATGGGATGTGCTGTGACCGCTAAAGCTTCGCGATCACGTTCTCGGCGAACATCTCGAGGTTGCGGATCTTGCTGTCCAGCGGTTCGGTGTCGTTGCCCTTGATGTAGGGGATACGGAAGCCGACGATGACGTCGGTGACGCCCTTGTCCTCGAGCCGTTTGATGCCGTCCGCCGTGTAGGCGTCGGCCGAGATGACGTGGATCTCGAAGGGCCCCGTCTTGCCGGCCTCTTCGCGGAATTTCTTGAGTTTGGCCAGCAGGTGGTCGAGTTCTTGCGGGTCGCCGCCGCCGTGCATCCAGCCGTCCAGGCGCGCCGCTCGCCGCAGGGCGGCGTCGGCGTGCCCGCCGATCAGAATCGGGACGGGCTTGGTGGGGGCCGGCGTCATCTTGGTCTTGGGAATGTCGTAGAACTCGCCGTGGAATTCGAAGTAGTCACCGGTGGTGAGGCCCTGGATGATCTCGATGCATTCGTCCATCCGCTTGCCGCGCCTGGCGAACGGCACACCCAGCAGCTCGTAGTCCTCGGGCCATGGGCTGGTGCCCACGCCGAACCCCACCCGGTTGTCGGTCATCGCGGCCAGCGACCCGATCTGTTTGGCCACCAACGCCGGTGGCCGGATGGGCAGCTTGAGAACGAAGAAGTTGAACCGCAGCTTCGTGGTCACCGCGCCCAATGCCGATGTCAGCACGAAGGTTTCGATGAATTCTTTGCCGTCCAGGAATTCGCGGTTGCCGTCCGGCGTGTAAGGGTACTTCGAGTCGGATTCGAAGGGGTAGGCGATGCTGTCGGCGATGGTCATGGCGTCGTAGCCGGCCGCCTCGGCTGCCTTGGCCAGCGGGATGTAGTACCTAAAGTCAGTCATCGCCTCTGCGTAGGTAAACCGCACGTCGTCTGCCTTCCTGGAGGGTTCGTCCCTCGAGATTAGAACGTGTTCTAGTTTCAGCACAACCGGCGGACGGGCGCGCCGGGAATCGGGACGCCGGAGGCTGGTTCGGACTAGAGCTGGTTCTCGGGGCCGATGACGGCCCACACCGTCTTGCCGGACGCGGTGGGCGTGCTGCCCCACGCGCGTGACAACGCGTCGACGATCGCCAGACCGGACACGTCGACGCCCTTCGACGGCGACGGCAGGCGCACCGCGGGCGCGGTGCTGGCGTCGGATACCGCGATGGTCGCGGCGGTACCTTGCGCTTCGATCCGCACCACCGGAACGCTCGCGGTGTGTTCCAGCACGTTCTCCACGAAGACGTTGACCACCACCAGAGCCACCGGAATGAGCTTGGACTGCGACCAGGTGGTGAGCCATTCGCGGACCATGCGCCGTGACTCGCGCAGGCTGGTCAGGTCGGCTGGCAACTGGACGTCGGCCCGCCGCACCGGACGGCGGCTGTTCTCGCCGAGCGCCTTCATCGCCGCCCTTTCGCTCGAATAGACCGGCATGAAGTGCGCGACACCGCTGCGGCTGATCGCATCGCGGGCAGCCCGATCGGTGCACACCAACACGATCGGAACGTGGGGTGCGCTGCTGAGCTGCCAGTACGCGCCCACGAAGCTCGACCACGCCGATTCGGCGTGCACCTTGAGTCCGGAGACGTTGACGATGACGGCGGCGGTTTCATCCGACGCGGCCCTGAGGATGCGCTCGCGAACAGTGGTGGAGTTGGCGGCATCAAGCTCGCCGTCGACGGTCAGAACGGCTACCGAGTTATCCGTCCGCAACGCAACGGCCACGGGGTTCATCCGAGCTCGGTCCTGGCGTCCGGTTCCATTTCCCGCTCCTCGAATTCTGCCGGGCCGATCGCTTGAGTATTCGCTCTCAGGAGCAAGAGTCTACTTCGCGAGTCGTCGGCCTCAATGCAGGCGGAAAGCGCAGGCTGCAATCGGGATTCCCCCGAATCTATGTCGCAAGCCCGCAGAAGCATGATGTGCTCCCCTCCCCATCCGCCGGGGCGTCGAGTCACATTGCCCCGACGCGCTGTGGAGTCGATCGCCCCGCACGCGCTTTGAACGGGATTACCACACGAGCAGCATGCCAAACTTTTCGGTATGTCCGCCAAACGTGCGGTAACCAGCGCAAAGGTGGCGGTGATCGGCCTGCGCGCCGATGCCGAGATGGGGCTCAGCGCTCGCTCAGTGCGTAGGGTGGAGCGCCCAACCCAACGACCGAGTGCGATCCCCACGGCGTCTGTTCGACGATGCGTGCCGGCGCACTGCGCCGATCGATGGTCAGTGTGCCGGTCCGCGCCTGCCGCAAGACGTCGTCCGGCAACGGTTCGGACGCCGGACCAAAGACCGTTCCCTGCCAGTGATAGCGGCCGTCGAGCGGGTCCAAATGGCCGGTCAGCCGGACCCGTACCGAATGGCGGGCGCCGCCGATCTCCAGCGTGGCGGCTCCGCTGTACGTGTCGTCGCCGGCGGGCGCACTGGCCGAAAGATCGAAGGCGGATGCCACCGGGGGCGGCGCCGCCGGCCGCAACTGAGCCCGCTCGTTGAACACCCGCTGGCTGCTGGCACGCACCTCGATGCGGGCGCTAGCGGTGCGCGCCATGGCGTTCAGGCACGCGGCGACGTAGCGCGCCTGGGCGTCGCGATCGGGTCCGGTGATGACGAAATAGTTCGGGAATCCGCGAATCGCCACCCCGCAGAACGGCTCCATCCCGTCGTGCCAGGCCCGCCGCAGGGTGAGGCCGGCCGCGCCGATCAAGTTGTGGTCGGCGGCGTCTTCGGGGATGAAGAAGCCGGTTCCATAGACGATGGCGTCGACGCGGTGGTCGACGCCGTCGGCGGTGCGCAGGCCCGTTGCGGTGACCGCCTCGATCGCCGAGGCGGCGATGGACACCCGGGGCCGCGCGGCCCCCGCCCGGGCGCGGCGGCTCAGCCAGCGTTTGACGCGGGTGGACCACCCCGGGATGTCGGCCACCACCCGACGCGGCGCATGCGCGTACACGGTGACTGACGCCGCGGCCCGGGCCAGGCGCTCGAGGTGGTGGGCCGCGGTGGTGTCGGTACCGATCAGCGCGATGTGCTTGCCGGACGGATCGAATCCGCAATCCCATGCCGCGGCGTGAAACGACACGCCACGAAAGTCGTTGTCTTGGGGCAGTTTCGGTATCCAGGGAGTCCCGAGCCGGCGGTTCGCGTCGACGACGACGTGCGCCCGGACGACGTCGTCGCCGTCGGTGTGCAACGTCCAGACGTCGGCGTCCTCGTCGAACACGGAACGCGGGACCGAGACGTCCAGCATCGCGACATCGGTCACGCCGGCCGACTGCAAAACGGATCGGACGCCGCGGGCACCGGCGTCTGCACCGATGACAACCAGCGGATGGTCAGCCGTCATAGAAACCTGCTGCGCTTCCAGCCGCGGCGGGCGATCGGCCCCATCAGGCCCACCTCCGTCAAAAACGCCGCCAGTGGAGCGAAGCCGGCAACCTGCATATCGCGGCGATGCGGGCTGGTGCGCGCGACCCTTTGGGCCCGCTTGGGATCCAGGCCCGCCCGCGCGTAGGGGACCGGGTTGCTAAACAAGTAGTTGAAGAAATATCCGCCCAAGCCGTTGATGTTGGCCATGAACCAACGGTTGAAGCGGGGCATCTCGACGACGCGCTTGCGGGCACCGTCGCGCGCGAACTGAATGTGGCGTGCCTCCTCGGTGACGTGAATCCGCATGAGACGCTGGATGATTGGCTGAAGTTCCGGGTCGTCCATCATCTGTCGCTGCAGCGAGTCGAAGATCTCCTCGCCTATCAGGGCGGCCACCCACAGCATCGAGCCGCGCTGAAACGCCAGCGGCAGCGCATTGATGATCATCCGGTGGAACAGCTTGGGGCGCACCGGTTTTGCTCCGATGCGTTCGATGGCCTTGCCGAACATCACCATGTGGCGGGTCTCGTCGCCCAGTTCGGTCAGCTTGTAGTGCGTCGAGCGGCTGGTCGGGTCCTCGTGCAGGATCGTGCGCAGCAGCGCCTGGTTGAGCATGTTCTCGAACCAGATCCCGGCCGAGAGCGTGTTGACCAGTTCCTGGCGGGACAGCTCGATCTGTTGCTCGCGGGTCATCTCGTCCCACATGGGCGTGCCGTAGAGCGACACCAGCCGGGGCGGCAGGTAGAACTTGTCCGGATGCAGCGGGGCGTCCCAATCGATGTCGACGACGGGTTGGTAGGACTTTTTGACCGAGCCCTTCAGCAATCGGTCCGAGAATTCTTCACGACTCGGCCCACCTGGCTTCGTCGGAGCGGTCATCGCTGGCGTCCCTTCATCGGATGCTTCAGACGGTACCCATGGTACCGGGTACTTGGGGACCCGACTAGATGCCGAAGGTTGCGATTCGGCAATCTGACGGGCAACGAGCATCGGGAGGCGACGCAGTGGGTCGGCACATCCACGTCATCGGTATCGGGGCCGGGGACCCCGATTACCTGACCGTGCAGGCGATCGAGGCGCTTAACGACACGCAGGTCTTCTTCGCCATGGACAAGGGCGAGCAGAAGAGCGACCTGGTGGCGCTGCGACGCGAGGTGTGCGAGCGGTTCATCCGGGCGCCGGGCTACCGCATCGTCGAGCTGGTCGATCCCCGGCGCGCAGACGATGGCGACTACCGGGGCGCCGTTGCGGATTGGCACGCCGCCCGCGCGCAGATCTGGGCCGACGCGATCACCGCAGAGCTGGGTCCACACGGTGTCGGCGGGTTTTTGGCGTGGGGCGATCCGTCGCTCTATGACAGCACCCTGCGCATCCTCGACGCGGTCGCCGCGCGCGTCGACTTCACGTTCGACGTCATCCCGGGGATCACCGCCGTGCAGGCGCTGACCGCCCGGCACCGCATCCCGCTCAACGAGGTCGGCGAACCGGTCCTGATCACCACGGGCAGGCAACTGCGTACACACGGGCCCTGTCCGGGATCGGCCGTCGTGCTGCTCGACGCCGACTGTTCGTTCCAGGTCTGCCCGCCGGACACGCGGATCTGGTGGGGCGCCTACCTCGGCACCGACGACGAAGTGCTCATCGCGGGCACGGTCGGCGAGGTGGGGCCGCGCATCGTTTCGCTGCGAGCCGAAGCCCGCGCCCGGCACGGCTGGATCATGGACACCTATTTGCTGCGACCGGCACACTGAAACCGTGCCCGAACTACCCGAGATCGAAGCGCTGGTCGACCACCTGCGGCGCCACGCCGTGGGCCTGCCGATCGGCCGGGTCGACATCGCCGCCCTGTCCGTGCTCAAGACCTTCGACCCGCCGATCAGCGCGCTGCACGGCCAGACCGTCGCCGGGGCCGAGCGGTGGGGTAAGTACCTCGGGCTGCGCACCGACGGCCTCTTCTTGATCGCGCATTTGTCGCGTGCGGGCTGGTTGCGCTGGTCGGACCAGCTGGGCGGGGCGCCGCTGCGGCCCGGCAAGGGCCCCATCGCGCTGCGGGTGCACCTCGGTACGCCGGGTGAGGCGCCCGGTTTCGACCTCACCGAGGCCGGCACCCAAAAGCGGCTGGCGGTGTGGCTGGTCGACGACCCGGCTCAGGTTCCCGGAATCGCCGCGCTCGGCCCGGACGCGCTGGATCTGGACGCCGACGCGCTGGCCGATCTGTTGGCCGGCAACACCGGCCGGATCAAGACCGTCATCACCGACCAGAAGGTGATCGCCGGGATCGGCAACGCGTACAGCGACGAAATCCTGCACGTCGCGCGGACCTCGCCGTTCGCCACGGCCGGCAAGCTGTCCGATCAGCAGCTCGCCACCCTGCACGACGCGATGGTCTCGGTGCTCACCGATGCGGTGACCCGATCCGTCGGACAGGGGGCCGCCACGCTCAAGGGCGAGAAGCGCTCCGGGTTGCGGGTGCACGCCCGCACCGGCCTGCCCTGCCCGGTATGCGGCGACACCGTGCGCGAAGTCTCGTTCGCGGACAAGTCTTTCCAGTACTGTCCGACGTGTCAGACCGGCGGGAAAATACTGGCCGATCGGCGGATGTCGCGTTTGCTGAAGTAGTCGCCGGGCCGGGGCTTGACACTCGTCGATATGCTGCCCCGGTGACTCGCCAGAAGATCCTCATCACCGGTGCCAGCTCCGGCCTGGGCGCCGGCATGGCGCGCGCGTTCGCCGCCAAGGGTCGCGACCTCGCGCTCTGTGCGCGTCGCACCGACCGGCTCGATGAGCTGAAAGCCGAGCTGTCGCAGAAGCATCCGGGCATCAACATCGCCGTCGCCGCGCTCGACGTGAACGACCACGAGGCCGTCCCCAAGGTGTTCGCCGAACTCAGCGACGAACTCGGGGGAATCGACCGCATCGTCGTCAACGCCGGCATCGGCAAGGGCGCCAAGCTGGGCTCCGGCAAGCTCTGGGCCAACAAGGCCACCATCGAGACCAATCTGGTCGCAGCGCTGGTGCAGATCGAGGCCGCGCTGGAGATGTTCAACAAGAACGGATCCGGGCACCTGGTGCTCATTTCGTCGGTGCTCGCCAACACCGGCGTTCCCGGCGTCAAGGCCGCTTACTGTGCCAGTAAGGCGGGACTGACGTCTCTGGGTGAGTCGCTGCGCGCCGAGTACCCCAGGGGGCCGATCCGGGTCACCGTGATCGAGCCCGGTTACATCGAGTCGGAGATGACCGCCAAGTCGACGAGCACAATGTTGATGGTGGACAACGAGACTGGCGTCAAGGCGCTGGTCGGTGCCATCGAGCGCGAGCCCGGCCGGGCGGTGGTGCCGCGGTGGCCGTGGGCGCCGCTGGTGCAGTTGATGCGGGTGCTGCCGCCTCAGCTGACCAAGATGTTCGCCTGAGTTTGTGTGCCGCGAGCGTGCGTGTTTGGCCGCGACACGCCGCCCGAGCGCGTGCAACTGCGCACGCTCGGCAGGAAAGGATCAGCTGGTGCGGCCGCGTTCGCTGCGGTAGCGGCGCACCAGGGCGTCGGTGGAGCTGTCCGACTGCGGCGTCGGTGAGCCGTCCGCGGTGATCACCGGAAGCAGGGCCTTGGCCTGGGTCTTACCCAGCTCCACGCCCCACTGGTCGAACGAGTCGATCCCCCAGATCACGCCCTCGGTGAAGACCTGATGCTCATACAGCGCGATCAGCTGGCCCAGAACCGACGGGGTGAGCCGGTTGGCCAGAATCGAGGTCGACGGCCGGTTGCCGGGCATCACCTTGTGCGGCACGATGTCGGCGGGCGTGCCCTCGGCGGCGATCTCCTCGGCGGTCTTGCCGAAGGCCAGCACCTGGGTCTGGGCGAAGAAATTGCTCATCAACAGGTCGTGCATGCTGCCGTCGCCTTCGGCGGTGGGCAGGTCGTCGAGGGGTTGGCTGAACCCGATGAAGTCGGCCGGGACCAATCGAGTGCCCTGATGCAGTAATTGGTAGAACGCGTGCTGCCCGTTGGTTCCCGGTTCGCCCCAGAAGATCTCACCGGTGTCCGTGCCGACGGGGCTGCCGTCCGCGCGGGTCGACTTGCCGTTGGATTCCATGGTCAGCTGTTGCAGATAGGCCGCGAAGCGCGCCAGGTCGTTGGAATACGGCAGCACAGCACGCGATTGCGCGCCCATGAAATTGGAGTACCACAGGCCGATAAGCCCAAGCAGCACAGGCGCGTTGGATTCCAGCGGCGCCGTCTTGAAATGCCGGTCGATGATGTGGAACCCGGATAGGAAGTCCGCGAAGGCTTCTCTGCCGATGACGGCCATCACCGACAGGCCGATCGCCGAGTCCACCGAGTAGCGGCCTCCGACCCAATCCCAGAACCCGAACATGTTATCGGTGTTGATGCCGAAGTCGTCGACGAGGCGCTTGTTGGTGGAGACCGCGACGAAGTGCTGGGCCACCGCGGCATCGCCGAGGGCGTCGGTGATCCAGCGGCGCGCGGCCGTGGCGTTGGTCAGGGTTTCCAGCGTCGAGAACGTTTTCGACGCCACGATGAAAAGCGTTGTGGCGGGGTCCAAGTCGGCCAGGGTGGCGATCAGGTCGGCCGGATCGACGTTGGAGACGAAGCGCGCCGAGATCCCCGCATCCGCGTAGTGGCGCAGCGCCTGGTAGACCATCACCGGCCCGAGGTCTGATCCGCCGATGCCGATGTTGACGACCGTGCTGATCCGTTTGCCGGTGGCCCCCGTCCACTCACCGCTGCGCAGCCTGTCGGTGAACTCACCCATCGCGTCGAGCACCGAATGCACCTCTACGACGACGTTCTGACCGTCGACGGTCAGTGCGGCGTCCCGGGGCAGTCGCAGCGCGGTGTGCAGGACCGCGCGATCCTCGGAGGTGTTGATGTGCACCCCGGAAAACATCTGGTCGCGCCGTTCTTCGAGATTGGCCGTGCGCGCCAGATCGACCAAAAGCCGCAGCGTTTCTCGCGTGACGCGGTGCTTGCTGTAATCGATGTAGAGGTCGCCAACGGACAGGGTCAGGTCGCGGCCGCGATCGGGATCGTCGTCGAAGAACTGGCGCAGATGGGTCTCGCCGATCTGTTCATGATGCCTGCGCAGGGCGTCCCACGCCGGGGTGGCGGTGATGTCGGGCAGGGTGTGCACGGAGGTCATGGCGTCGCTCCTGTTCATCGCTTCGCTCCGCATCGTCGCCGACGCGGGTCATGCTTCGACCCTATGGGCTGTGAGGTGACGGAGCCAGGTATAGCGGCGAGCGCTGCGCGGGCTATGCGCCGCCGCGGTCAGTGACCGAGCCGGCCGCGGCCCAGGCGCAGCAGCAGTATCGCCAGGTCCTTGCCTTCGGGGCCGAGTTCGCTGTAGCGCTCGATCACCTTCATCTCGCGGCTGTGGACCAGTCGCGTGCCGCCCGAGGCCATTCGGGCCTTGCCGATCGCCCGGGACACCTCGGTGCGCCGCTGCACCGCGGCCAGGATTTCGGCGTCGAGCCGGTCGATCTCCTGACGCAACTCGTCTATGTCGGTAGATGCTTCGGTCGCCACCGTCTCGATGTTCATCTCTGCTGACTCCGCGTCGTCGTCGTGATGTGGGGGTTCTGGTTTCATGCAGTATCGGGCCTCACAAAGACGAGTCCCGAGTGCCGGAAGCGGACCACGGGGACTCTGCGGAAGCAGTTAGACCACGGGCACCGCGAACCGGTACCCGTATGAAAGTCGGCGGCGCCACTCCTGGGCCGAGGAGCGTGGCCGGCGCTGCGCGTTGAGCACGAACCGAGTGTGCCACTAAAGACAATGAACGCGCAAAAACATCCCGTTTGAGCTGCTCTTTTTTGACTCGGGTGCAAATAGCCGGCCGGACGAGTCCAGGTCGACCAAAACGGCATTCCGACGCGCTCGATTTCCGGTAGCGTCCGTGACGCCGTACCGGCCGTCGCGCACCACTCGCCTGATCTGCTGCCAGGGCGCTTAGACGTCGGTGGGCGGCGGTAAGTTTGGACTGACATGAGTGTGCACGCAACAGATGCCAAGCCGGCCTGGCAAGCAGAGCAACTGCTCAAGGATCTCAATCCGCAACAGCGCCAAGCGGTGGTGCATGAGGGTTCCCCACTGCTGATCGTCGCGGGCGCGGGTTCGGGAAAGACCGCGGTGTTGACCCGCCGCATCGCCTACCTGATCGCCGAACGCGGGGTTGGGGTCGGGCAAGTGCTGGCCATCACCTTCACCAACAAGGCCGCCGCCGAGATGCGCGAACGGGTGGTGCGGCTGGTGGGCAACCGGGGCCGCGCAATGTGGGTGTCCACCTTTCACTCGACCTGCGTGCGCATCCTGCGCAACCAGGCGTCCCTGATCGAGGGCCTCAACTCCAACTTCTCCATCTACGACGCCGATGACTCGCGGCGCCTGCTGCAGATGATCGGCCGCGACATGGGCCTCGACATCAAGCGCTACTCGCCACGGCTGCTGGCCAACGCCATCTCCAACCTGAAGAACGAGCTGATCGACCCGGCCGGGGCGGCGGCCAACCTGACCGACGATTCCGACGAGTTGTCCCGCACGGTGGCCAGCGTCTACGGCGAATACCAGCGCCGCCTGCGCGCGGCCAACGCATTGGACTTCGACGACCTGATCGGGGAGACCGTGGCGGTGCTGCGGGCCTTTCCGCAGATCGCCCAGCACTATCGGCGGCGGTTCCGCCACGTCCTGGTCGACGAGTACCAGGACACCAACCACGCGCAGTACGTGCTGGTGCGCGAACTGGCCGGCCGTGGCGGTTCAACGCCGTTCACCGAAGCCGGCCCGGGGGCAGGCGGCGACGAGGGCTCCGACGAGGTGCCGCCGGCGGAGCTGTGCGTGGTCGGCGACGCCGACCAGTCGATCTATGCGTTCCGCGGGGCCACCATCCGCAACATCGAGGACTTCGAACGCGACTACCCGGACGCGACAACCATTCTGCTGGAACAGAATTACCGGTCGACGCAAAACATCCTGTCCGCCGCGAACTCCGTGATCGCCCGCAATTCCGGACGCCGGGACAAACGGCTGTGGACCGCCGAAGGCGCCGGCGAGCTGATCGTCGGCTACGTCGCCGACAACGAGCACGACGAGGCCCGATTCGTCGCCGAGGAGATCGACGCGCTCGCCGAGAAGGGCGAGATCACCTACAACGACGTTGCCATCTTCTACCGCACCAACAACTCGTCGCGATCCTTCGAAGAGGTGTTCATCCGCGCCGGAATCCCCTACAAAGTCGTTGGAGGAGTGCGCTTTTACGAGCGCAAGGAGATCCGCGACATCGTCGCCTACCTCCGGGTACTGGACAATCCCGGCGACGCGGTCAGCATGCGGCGCATCCTCAACACCCCGCGCCGGGGGATCGGCGATCGCGCCGAGGCGTGCGTTGCGGTGTATGCCGAGAACACCGGCGCCAGTTTCACCGACGCGCTGGTGGCCGCGGCCGAAGGCAAAGTGCCGATGCTGAACTCGCGGGCGGAGAAGGCGATCGCCGGCTTCGTCGAGCTGCTGGACGAGCTGCGCGGCCGCCTGGACGATGACCTCGGTGACCTGGTCGAGTCGGTGCTAGAACGTACCGGATATCGCCGGGAGCTGGAATCGTCCACCGATCCCCAAGAGCTGGCGCGCTTGGACAACCTCAACGAACTCGTCAGCGTCGCACACGAATTCAGCACCGACCGCGCCAACGCCGCGGCGCTGGGCGAGTCCTTGCAGACACCCGAAGACGAGGACGTGCCGGATACCGGTGTGCTGGCGGAATTCCTGGAACGGGTCTCGCTGGTCTCCGACAGCGACGAGATCCCCGAAGACGGCGCCGGCATGGTCACCCTGATGACCCTGCACACGGCCAAAGGCCTCGAATTTCCGGTGGTGTTCGTCACCGGCTGGGAGGACGGAATGTTCCCCCACATGCGGTCCTTGGACGATCCGGTCGAACTCTCCGAGGAGCGGCGGCTGGCCTACGTCGGGATCACCCGGGCCCGACAACGCCTGTATGTGAGCAGGGCGATGGTCCGGTCGTCCTGGGGGCAGCCCATGCTCAACCCGGAATCGCGCTTCCTGCAGGAGATTCCGCAAGAGCTCATCGAATGGCGGCGCACGGCACCCGCCCCGTCGTTCAGCGCGCCGGTGAGCGGCGCCGGTCGGTTCGGCACCCCACGGGCGGCTCCGACCCGCTCTGGGATGAGCAAGCGGCCCCTATTGGTGCTCGAACCGGGCGATCGGGTGACGCACGACAAGTACGGGCTGGGCCGAGTCGAGGAGGTGTCCGGTGTCGGCGAATCGGCGATGTCGCTGATCGACTTCGGCAGCTCGGGACGGGTGAAGCTGATGCACAACCACGCCCCGATCAGCAAGCTCTAAGCGCACGTTCGGCGAAGGTCAGCATCCAGCCAGCGTTTCGTTTGCGGCAGCAGCACCAGCACGACCGTGGCGATCGGCAACACGGGCAGCAGGTGCACAACCCACGCGACCCGCGCCCCGGCGATGAACACGCCGAGGTAGGTGAGGACGGCGACGAGCGCGCCGGCCATCAGAAGGTAGCGGCTGATCGATCGGCGCTGCAGCAGCAAGATCACGCCCGACACCGTGGTGCCGGCGAACACCAGGGCAAGGAACGCGACCGCGACGCAGAACAGGCGGTCGGTTCGCCACCAACCGGCGATCAGGTCGGTCGCCACCACCGACGTGGCCCAGCCGCTGACGATGCTCACCGCGCACGCCGCGACGGCCGTCCGATCGGTGGGCTCGATGGTCGGCACTCCGGCATAACCCGTGCGGCGCGCGCCGGCACCGGCCCGATAGGGCGGCGGCTGCGGGGTGAAATGGGTGGTCGGGGTGTCCGGCGTAATGGGGATGGGCCCGGTCGGCGCACGCCGGATGATCCGTGTCCGTGAGTCGGAGGGCGGCTCGTGCTCCGGCGGGGGCTCGGGCGGACGCGGACCGGAAGGTTCTTCGTTCGGCTCGGTCACCTCAGCCAGCGTAGTTGCCGACGCTGAGACCACGCTTAGCGAGCCACGGCACCGGGTCGATCCGCTCGGTGCCGCCCTGCAGGACCTCGAAATGCAGGTGCGGGCCGGTGGAATTGCCCCGGTTGCCCATGGTGGCGATCTGGTCGCCGGCCATCACGCGCTCACCGACGCTGACCAACGCGGTGTTGATGTGACCGTAGAGCGTGACCGTTCCGTCGGCGTGGCGCAGCTTGACCAGCATGCCGTAGCCGCCAGCCGGACCAGCCTCGATGACGACGCCGTCGGACACCGCGTAGATCGGCGTGCCGATCGAGTTGGCCAGGTCGATGCCGGCGTGCAGCACGCCCCAGCGGTAGCCGAAGTTAGAGGTGAAGATGCCCTTGGTCGGCATCACGTAGAGCGGCTGCGACAATCGGGCCTCGCGCTGAGCGCGATCGTTGGCGAAGGCGACGCCCTTGGCCAGTTCCTGGTTGTGCAGCGCGGCGGTGGCCGCCGGCTCCGCCGCGATCACCTGGGGTCCGCGGACGGTGTTGCTGCCGCCCGCGCCGCCGGTGAGCGCGGATGCGTTCGCGGTCAGCACCGCGTCGGTCTTGGGGGTGTCGGCGTGGCTGGTGGCCGTGTGCGCGGCCGCGGCGGCGGCGCCGGCGGCCATCGCCGAGATCAGCAGGCGGCCCCGGGCCGCGCTGGTCGGTTGCTTGCGGTGCTGCCCACCCCGGCGTGCGGCGCCGACGACGTCGGTGGCGTGCGGGCGATCGAGCCGCCGGTCGATATGAGGCTCGATGACCACCCGCGGCAGCACCTCGGTGACTGGCGCGGCAAGCCATACCGGGCGCAAATCGTCGGCGTCGTGCAGATCGTCGAGCTCGGGCGCCAGCAGCACCTGCGCTTCGTTGTCGAATGTCGAATCGTTGCTGAAGTCCAGGTCGCCGAGATCGCCGGCGTCGTCACTGAATTCGAAATCCTCAAAATCGAAGCCGTCGAGCGGGAGGATTTCGGTTACCTCGGTGCGGTGCGGCGCTTCCGCCCAGCGGGCGCCGGCCGCGCGACCTACCCTCACGACGCCCTCAGTTACGGCAGAAGACCGGGCAAAACGGTGCTGGGACAACCTGAAATGTCCTCGTATCGTGACCATAACGTTATCTGGACCCTAGGAAGGTATCCGCTAACGCGAGGGACTGGCAACCTTGCCGCAGAATCCGGGCGGAATTGTGATTTGGATCACGCGGACGGTCAACCCCTAGCCCGTGAGCTGTGCCACATCGAAGGACGCGGCGGTCAAAGGCTTTTGAGGGGTGGATACAGTTCGTCCGTGCGAGTTGCCAAGTGCGGCACCGCCCACCAAGAGGCCTAGTAGTTGAGTCGAGCGAAGACAGAGAGTCCATGGACCTTTTCGAGTATCAAGCAAAAGAATTGTTCGCCAAGCACAAGGTACCGACTACGCCGGGACGCGTGACCGACACCGCCGAGGGCGCTCGGGAGATCGCCACCGAAATCGGTCGCCCGGTGATGGTCAAAGCGCAGGTCAAGGTCGGCGGGCGCGGCAAGGCGGGTGGCGTCAAGTACGCGGCGACGCCCGAGGACGCCTACGAGCACGCCAATAACATCCTCGGCCTCGACATCAAGGGCCACGTGGTGAAGAAGCTCCTGGTCGCCGAGGCCAGCGACATCGCCGAGGAGTACTACATCTCCTTCCTGCTCGACCGCGCCAACCGCACCTACCTGGCCATGTGCTCGGTCGAGGGCGGCATGGAAATCGAGGAAGTGGCCGCCACTAAGCCGGAGCGGCTGGCCAAGGTCCCGGTGGACGCCGTCAAGGGTGTCGACCTGGCGACCGCGCGTTCCATCGCCAAGCAGGGCCACCTGCCCGCCGAGGTGCTGGACGCCGCCGCGGTGACCATCCAGAAATTGTGGGAGCTGTTCGTCGCCGAGGACGCGACGCTGGTCGAGGTCAACCCGCTGGTGCGGACCCCGGACGACCAGATCCTGGCGCTGGACGGCAAGGTCACCCTGGACGCCAACGCCGACTTCCGTCAGCCCGGTCACGCCGAGTTCGAGGATCGCGACGCCACCGACCCGCTGGAGCTCAAGGCCAAGGAGCACGACCTCAACTACGTCAAGCTGGACGGCCAGGTCGGCATCATCGGCAACGGCGCGGGCCTGGTCATGTCGACGCTCGACGTCGTGGCCTACGCCGGTGAGAAGCACGGCGGGGTCAAGCCGGCCAACTTCCTCGACATCGGCGGCGGCGCGTCGGCCGAGGTGATGGCCGCGGGCCTGGACGTCATCCTCAACGACAAGCAAGTCAAGAGCGTGTTCGTCAATGTCTTCGGCGGCATCACGTCCTGCGACGCCGTCGCCAACGGCATCGTGACCGCGCTGAACATGCTCGGCGACGAGGCCAACAAGCCGCTCGTGGTCCGGCTCGACGGCAACAACGTCGACCAGGGCCGCCAAATCCTCGCGCAAGCCAACCACCCGCTGGTGATCCAGGCCGAGACCATGGATGCCGGTGCCGACAAAGCCGCCGAGCTGGCGAACGAGTCTTAAGGAGAGATGACCCATGTCTATTTTCCTGAACGCAGATTCCAAGGTCATCGTCCAGGGCATCACCGGCGGTGAGGGCACCAAGCACACCGCGCTCATGCTCAAAGCCGGCACCCAGGTGGTGGGTGGCGTGAATGCGCGCAAGGCGGGCACCACGGTGTCGCACGTGGACGCGAAAGGCAAGGACGTCGAGCTCCCCGTGTTCGGCACCCTCGCGGAGGCGATCAAGGAGACCGGCGCCAACGTGTCGGTCGTGTTCGTGCCGCCGAAGTTCGCCAAAGACGCGATCATCGAGGCGATCGACGCCGAGATCCCCCTGCTGGTCGTCATCACCGAGGGAATTCCGGTGCAGGACAGCGCCTATGCGTGGGCGTACAACGTCGAGAAAGGGCAGAAGACCCGCATCATCGGGCCGAACTGCCCGGGCATCATCACGCCGGGTGAGGCCCTGGCCGGCATCACCCCGGCGAACATCAGCGGAGCCGGTCCCGTCGGCCTGGTCTCCAAGTCCGGCACGCTGACCTACCAGATGATGTACGAGCTGCGCGATTTCGGCTTCTCCACCTCGATCGGCATCGGCGGTGACCCGGTGATCGGGACGACGCACATCGACGCCATCGAGGCCTTCGAGAAGGACCCCGACACGAAGGTCATCGTGATGATCGGTGAGATCGGCGGCGACGCCGAGGAGCGGGCGGCCGACTACATCAAGGCCAACGTGTCCAAGCCGGTCGTCGGCTACGTCGCGGGATTCACCGCGCCGGAGGGCAAGACGA
This sequence comes from Mycobacterium arosiense ATCC BAA-1401 = DSM 45069, assembly GCF_002086125.1. Classification (GTDB taxonomy): domain Bacteria; phylum Actinomycetota; class Actinomycetes; order Mycobacteriales; family Mycobacteriaceae; genus Mycobacterium; species Mycobacterium arosiense. Next base: position 5,359 of record NZ_MVHG01000014.1, on the reverse strand, counting down.
TGGGCCACGCGGGCGCCATCGTGTCGGGCTCGTCGGGCACCGCGGCCGCCAAGAAGGAGGCCCTGGAGGCGGCCGGCGTCAAGGTCGGCAAGACACCGTCGGAGACCGCCGCGCTGGCGCGGGAGATCCTGCAAAGCGTGTAGCCGGGCGGCGGGGGCACCTCCCGCTCGCGGGGGACGGGTCGCCACCATGAAAACCCTGCGAGGGGCCGGATTTGGCTGGGGCTCGACCCTCGGTAGATAGTGGGTCTATGAATCTCGACCCGAACACCCCTGTCATCGTCGGGGTGGGGCAGTTCACCGAGCGCATCGAGGACTCGGGCTACCGCGGCCTGTCGTCGGTGGAATTGGCGACGGCGGCCGCCGAGGCCGCCCTGCATGATGCCGGGGGCGACGTCACCGCCGTTGCCGCGGCCATCGACACCGTCGCCGCGACCCGGCAATTCGAGATCTCCGGGCGCACACCCGCGCCGATGGGCAAGTCGAGCAACTACCCACGGTCGGTGGCCAAGCGCATCGGTGCGGCGCCGGCCCGCGCGATACTCGAGCCCATCGGTGGCCAGGGCCCTCAGCATCTGGTTACCGAGTTCGCCGGCGTCATCGCCTCCGGTGCAGCACAGGTGGTGCTGATCTTCGGCTCCGAAAACACCTCGAGCATCCGGTATTTCGCCGACCGGGATAAGCCGGATCATTCCGAGACGGTCGAGGGTCCACTCGAGGACCGTGGCCTGGGCTACGAAGGCCTGTTCGACGACTACACCGTGGCGCATGGGCTGATCGGAGCGCCGGCCCAGTACGGGCTGCTGGAGAACGCTCGCCGGGGCCGGCTGGGCTTGAGCGTTGCCGACTATCGGCGCCAGATGGGTGAGCTGTTCGCTCCGTTCACCAAGGTGGCGGCGAAAAACCCGTTCGCGTCCTCCCCGGTGGAGCGCAGCGTCGAGGAGCTCATCACCGTGACCGCGTCCAATCGGATGATCTGTGATCCGTACCCGCGGCTGCTGGTGGCCCGGGACCAGGTGAACCAGGGTGCGGCCGCGCTGCTGATGTCGGTGGCCGCGGCCCGCCGGCTCGGCCTGCCCGAGGAGCGTTGGGTGTATCTGCACGGCCACGCCGACATGGTGGACCAGCCGCTGTTGGACCGCGTCGACCTGACGTACAACTCGGCCTCCGTGCTGGCGGTCCGGGAGGCACTCGGCGGGGCCGGTATCGGCATCGACGACGTCTCGACCTTCGATCTCTACAGCTGCTTCCCGGTGCCGGTGTTCAACTTCTGTGACGGAACTCGGCTGGCCACCGACGATCCGCGCGGCCTGACGCTCACCGGCGGCCTGCCGTATTTCGGGGGACCGGGCAACAACTACTCGCTGCACGGCATCGCCGAGACCGTCAGCGAAATGCGGGATCTGCCAGGACAATTCGGTCTGGTCGCGGCCAACGGCGGGATCATGAGCAAGTACTCCGTCGGGGTGTACTCGACCACGCCGGTGCAGTGGAAGCCCGACAACAGCGCCGCTCTGCGCGCCGAGGTCGCCGCCCGTCCCAAGGTGCCGGTCACCGTCAAGGCCGACGGTCGGGGAACCATCGAGACCTACACCGTGCGCTACGACTGGCCGGTGCGCACGGGCATCATCGTCGGCCGCCTCGACGAGGACGGTAGCCGCTTCCTGGCTTTGACCGAGGATCCCGACCTGGTCGGTGTGCTCAGCGGCGGCGAGCCGCTCGGCGCGTCGATCATGGTCCGGCCGACCGAGAAGGGCAACCGGGCCGCGCCGGCCTGACGCCGCGGTCCGTGCACGACACTTAAACCACGCAGACGACACCGTCGTCGGGCGCCGTGGTTTATGTCCCGGGACGACGAGACGACGATCGTTGTCAGACCAGGGCGGCGAGCTTGCCGGCCAGACGCTCGACGTAGGCGGCGACCTCGTCCTCGGACTTGTCCGGCAGCCCGAACAGCACCTCGGTCACCCCGAGCTCGGCCCACTTGGCCAGCTTCTCGGGCACCGGCTTGAAGTCCAGCGCCACGACCTGGGGCGCGCCGTCGCGGCCCGCGGCCGCCCAGGTGTCTTGCAGCAGCTTGACCCGCTCGTCGATGTCGAAGTCGCGCGGAGTGGTGATCCAGCCGTCCGCGCTGCGCGCGATCCACTTGAAGTTCTTCTCGGTGCCCGCCGCGCCGACCAACACCGGGATGTGCGGTTGCACGGGCTTGGGCCAGGCCCAGCTGGGACCGAACTTGACGAACTCGCCGTCATAGGAGGCTTCTTCCTCGGTCCACAGCGCGCGCATCGCTTCGAGGTACTCGCGCAACATGGTGCGGCGCCGGCCCGGCGGAACGTTGTGGTCGGCGAGTTCGTCGGTGTTCCAGCCGAACCCGACGCCCAGGCTCACCCGTCCGCCGGATAGGTGGTCAAGGGTGGCAATACTTTTCGCCAACGTGATCGGGTCGTGTTCGACCGGGAGGGCCACCGCGGTGGACAGCCGCACCCGCGAGGTGACCGCGCACGCCGCGCCCAGGCTCACCCAGGGGTCTAGTGTCCGCATGTATCGATCGTCGGGCAGCGATTCGTCCCCGGTGGTGGGGTGAGCCGCCTCGCGCTTCACCGGAATGTGGGTGTGTTCTGGCACGTAGAAGGTCTGAAAGCCGTGATCGTCGGCGAGCTTCGCGGCCTTCGCCGGGGAGATGCCACGATCGCTGGTAAAAAGCACAAGCCCGTAATCCATGCTGAGAATTAGAACGTGTTCTACCTCCGCTGAGCAAGCCGTCGTGGCACGGCCCGTCTCGCGAGCGGCTCGCGGGCCTGCCGGTGCGGGCGTAGCCGTCCAAGCCGGTGGCAGCGGCACGGGTTACGGCACGTGCGCTAGCGTGGGTGATCGACCGCGTCGCTAACGCAGCGAGGCGCCTGGAAGCACAGCGTTGCACTGCAACCGTGGCGACCGCTAGGCAGTTCAAGGCACTGGAAGCAACAGGAGGAGCCATGACCTACTCTCCCGGAAGCCCGGGCTATCCGCCGGCGCAACCCGGCGGCGCCTATGCGGGCGGCACACCGTCCTTCGCCAAGGACGACGACGGAACGAGCAAGCTGCCGTTCTACCTGAACATCGCGGTGGTGGTCCTCGGCCTGGCCGCCTACCTCCTGAACTTCGGCCCCACCTTCACCATCGGCGCCGACATCGGCCCGGGCATCGGTGGCCGCGCCGGTGACGCCGGCACCGCGGTCGTGGTTGCCGTGCTGGCGGCGCTGCTCGCCGGCCTCGGCCTGCTGCCCAAGGCCAGGAACTACACGGGAGTGGTCGCGGTCATCGCGGCGCTGGGTGCGCTGCTCGCCATCACCGAGACGATCAACCTGCCCGCCGGGTTCGCGATCGGCTGGGCGATGTGGCCGCTGGTCGCGGCCGTCGTGCTCCAGGCAATCGCCGCCGTCGTCGTGGTCCTGCTGGACTCCGGCGTGATCACCGCGCCGGCGCCGCGGCCCAAGTACGACCCGTACGCGCAGTACGGCCAGTACGGGCAATACGGCCAGTACGGACAGCAGCCCTACTACGGTCAGCAGCCGGGGGGCCAGCAGCACGGTGGGCAGCAGCAGTCGCCGCAGGGATACGGTTCGCAGTACGGTGGCTACTCGCCGAGCGCGGCGCCCACCCAAAGTGGCGTGCCGACCGGGGGTTTCGGCGCTCAGCCGTCGCCGCAGTCGGGACCGCAGCCGTCCGGGCAACAGCAGGGCCCGTCCACGCCGCCGACCGGCTTCCCCAGCTTCAGCCCGCCGCCGAACGTCGGCGGATCGGACTCTTCGGCGACGACGAACTTCTCCGAGCAAGGCGGGAGCCAGCAGGCGGGCCACGAGCAGCAGTCACCGTCTGGGCCAGCGCCCTCCTAACCGTGGGCTGTCGCGCCTAGTCGGGGACGTGCCCCAGAGTGACACGGGTGGAGGACAACCGGGCAGCAGGCGCTCGCCAGGCGCGTGACCTCGTCAGGGTCGCGTTCGCCCCGGCCGGGGTGGCGTTGGTCATCATCGCCGCGGTCACGCTGATCCAGTTGTTGATCGCCAACAGTGACATGACCGGCGCGTTGGGCGCCATCGCCAGCATGTGGCTGGGCGTGCACCAGGTACCGGTCTCGATCGGTGGCCGCGTGCTGGGTGTGATGCCGCTGCTGCCGGTCCTGCTGATGGTCTGGGCCACCGCGCGCAGCACGGCTCGGGCGACCACGCCCTACTCGTCGTGGCTGGTCGTTCGCTGGGTTGTCGCCTCGGCGCTGGGCGGTCCGTTGTTCATGACGGCGATCGCGCTGGCTGTCATCCACGACGCGTCCTCGGTGATCACCGAGCTGCAGACGCCCAGCGCGCTGCGCGCGTTTCTCAGCGTGCTCGCGGTGCATGCCACCGGCGCCGGGATCGGTGTGTGGTCCCGGGTGGGGCCGCGCGCGCTGGCGGCGGCGTCGCTGCCGTTCTGGATGGGAGATTCCCTGCGCGCGGCCTCGGCCGGCGTATTGGCGTTGCTCGGGCTGTCCGGCCTGGTGACGGCCGGGTCCCTGGTGGTGCATTGGTCGACCATGCAGGAGCTCTACGGCATCACCGATTCGATCTTCGGCGAGTTCAGCCTCACCCTGCTGTCAATGCTCTACGCGCCCAACGTGATTGTGGGCACCGCGGCGATGGCCGTCGGCTCCAGCGCCCACATCGGATTCGCGACCTTCAGTGCGTTCACCGTGTTCGGTGGTGACATCCCGGCGGTGCCGGTGCTGGCCGCCGTCCCCAGGCCGCCGCTGGGGCCGGTGTGGGTGGGGCTGCTCATCATCGGCGCGTCGTCCGGCGTGGCGGTCGGCCAGCAATGCGCCCGGCGGGCGCTGCCGTTGGTGGCGGCCGCGGCGAAGCTGTTGGTCGCCGCGATCGTCGCCACGCTGGTGATGTCCTTGCTCGCGTACGCCGGCAGCGGCCAGTTGGGCAACTTCGGCCACGTCGGCGTCGATCAGGGCGCGTTGCTCCTCGGCGTCTTCTTCTGGTTCGCGGTCGTCGGCGGTATCACGGTGGTGATGACCGGCGGAATCAGCCGCCGTCCCCGCCGGCCCAAGGTCACGCCCCCGCCCGTCGCGGCGGCCCAAGGACCGGCCGACTTCGCGAGCGTTGTCGACGCGGATCGGCTGCCCGAGGAGGAGATCTCGGGGGAGCCGGCCGACGTGCTGGATCCACCTCCGGGGGACGCCGCCGAACACAGCCCGTTGGTGACCGACGACGCGCCACCGCCGAGCGAACCCGAGCGTGGCCCGGCCGAGCGAGATTCCGAGGACTAGGGCGTGTCTGACAAATGGGGTAGCCAGAGGGTGATGGCGCGTAGGACTGCTGCGCCGCGGTAGACGACGGCGA
>NZ_MVHG01000139.1 GCF_002086125.1 Mycobacterium arosiense ATCC BAA-1401 = DSM 45069 | reverse complement strand
GAGGACATGGTGGAGTGGCGTTCGGCCACGGTGAACCGGATTCTGGCTGTGCAGCCGCGGCGGGTGTTGGAGATCGGCGTGGGTTCGGGGCTGCTGTTGTCGCAGATCGCGCCGGACTGTGTCGAGTATTGGGGCACAGACTTTTCGGCGCCGACGATCCAGACGCTGCGGGCGGCGGTGGCCGCGCAGCCGTGGGGTGATCGGGTGCGGCTGCGGGTGCAGCCGGCCGATGTGGCCGAGGGGTTGCCGGAGGGCCATTTCGATGTGGTGGTGCTCAACTCGGTGGTGCAGTACTTCCCGAGTGCGGGGTATCTGCGCGACGTGATGGCCGTGGCGATGCGGTTGCTGGCGCCGGGCGGGGCTCTGTTCATCGGCGATGTGCGAAACCACGGTCTGCAGGGCGCTTTTCAAACTGGCATCGCGCTGGCTCGCACCGCCGCCGCTGATGCCGCCGAGATTCGTCAACGAGTTCAGCGCGCTGTGCTCGGCGAAGCCGAATTGCTGCTGGCCCCAGAGTTTTTCAGCAACTGGGCCGCTGGCCATGAGTCGGCGGCCGGACTGGATATCGAAGTCAAGCGCGGGATGGCCGACAACGAACTCAACCGGTACCGCTACGACGTCACCATCTACAAGACCCCGGCACCGGTGCGTTCACTGGCCGGCGCGGACAGCTGGGCGTGGACCCGGTGCGCCGGCCTGGAGGGGCTGCATACCCGATTGATGTCTGAGCGTCCCGGCACCGTGCGTGTCACTGGTGTTCCCCGGGCTGGGGTGATCAGCGACGTCGACATCGAACGCGGCCTGGCCGCCGGGCTGCCGTTGGCCGACGCGCTGGCCCGCACCGACGGTGCTGATGCCGTTGTGCCCGAACAACTGCACCGCCTTGGTGAGAGCGCCGGATATCGCGTCGCGGTCACCTGGGGCGCTCAACCGGGCACCCTGGACGCGGTCTTCATCAGCTCCCTCGACACCCAGCGCCCCGCGACCTCGCCGCTGACCGATCTGTATCTGCCATCCGACGGGGCTCACCACCGCGGCAGTTACGCCAATGACCCGCAGACTAACACCAAGATCGGCGCGGTGCGTCAGCAGTTGAGTGCGTGGTTGCCCGAATACATGGTGCCGACGCACATCGTGGTGCTCGACGAATTCCCGATGACCTCCTCGGGCAAGCTTGACCGTAAAGCCTTGCCGGCACCGGTATTTGCCGCCACGGCCTTCCGGGCGCCTCAGAGTGAAACTGAGAAAATCATCGCTGGCGTGTTCGCCGAGGTGCTGGGGCTGGACCGGGTCGGGGTCGATGACTCGTTTTTCGATTTGGGTGGGGATTCGCTGTCGGCGATGCGTCTGATCGCCGCGATCAACACCGGTCTGGATGCCGAAATTTCGGTGCGCGCGGTGTTCGAGGCGCCTACGGTTGCACAGCTGGCACCCCGTATCGGTCAGGGTGGCGGCCTGGAACCGCTGACGCCGGTGGAGCGGCCGGCGGTGATCCCGTTGTCGTTCGCCCAGGGCCGGTTGTGGTTTATCGACCAGTTGCAGGGTCCGTCACCGGTTTACAACGTGGTGGTGCCGTTGCGGCTCAACGGACGCCTTGATGTCGAAGTGCTGTTTGCGGCGCTGGCCGATGTGGTGGGCCGCCACGAGAGCCTGCGCACCCTGTTCCGAGCGGTCGATGGGATACCGCGGCAGGTGGTGGTGCCCGCCGAGCAGGCCGATTTCGGCTGGAACGTGATTGATGCCACCGGGTGGGCGGCGGACCGGCTCAATGAAGCCGTCGTCGCCGCGGTGGGCTACCGGTTTGATTTGGCCGTCGAGATCCCGTTGCGGGCAGGGCTTTTCCGCGTCGTCGACGACGAACACGTGCTGGTGGCCGTGCTGCATGAAATCGCCGCCGACGGGTGGTCGACGATGCGGCTGCTGCATGACCTGGGCGTGGCCTATGCCAGCCGGTGTGCGGGGCGGGCGCCGGACTGGGCGCCATTGCCGGTGCAGTATGTCGATTACACGCTGTGGCAACGCGCCCAATTCGGTGATCTGGAGGACAGCGAAAGCCGCATCGCCGCACAGCTCGCTGAGTGGGAGCAGGCGCTGGCCGGGATGCCCGAGCGGTTGCAGTTACCCACCGATCGGCCCTACCCGCCGGTGGCCGATCAGCGCGGTGCCAGGGTGGCCGTGGAGTGGCCCGTTCAACTGCAGCAACAGGTTGCCCGGGTGTGCCGCGAGCACAACGCGACCGGTTTCATGGTGATGCAGGCCGCCCTGGCGGTGCTGCTGTCCAAGCTCAGCGCCAGTAACGATGTGGCAGTAGGGTTTGCGATCGCCGGGCGGCGCGATCCCGCCCTCGATGAACTGGTCGGGTTCTTCGTCAACACTTTGGTGCTGCGCGTCGATCTGACCGGCGATCCCACCGTGGCAGAGCTGCTGGCCCAGGTGCGACGGCGCAGCCTGGCCGCCTACGAGCACCAGGATGTGCCCTTCGAGATGCTGGTGGAACGGCTCAACCCGACCCGGTCATTGGCCCATCACCCGCTGGTGCAGGTGATGTTGGGCTGGAACAACTTCCCCGGGCAGATCAACGTCCCCGCGACCGGGCTCGCTTTGGGTGACCTTCAGGTGACTCCGCTGCTCGGGGATACCGAGACGGCGAAGATGGATCTGGTCTTCTTTCTCAAGGAGAACTGGACCGAGGCCGGTGTGGCCGCAGGGATTTCCGGGCAGGTGGAATTTCGCACCGATGTGTTCGACGCGGCCAGCATCGAGGTGTTGATCGCGCGGTTGCAGCGGGTGCTCGCGGCGATGACCGCCGACCCCACCCGGCGGCTCTCGTCGGTGGATCTGCTCGATGCCGGTGAGCACGCCCGGCTGGAACGGCTTGGTAATCAAGCGGTTTTGACCGCGCCGGCCGGCGTGCCGGTGTCGATTCCCGCGCTGTTCGCTCAGTGGGTCGCGCGGACCCCGGATGCGGTGGCGCTGGTATGCGAGGGCCTGTCAATGACCTACCGCGAGCTGGATGAGACCTCGAACCGGTTGGCTCATTGTCTCGCAGCCGCGGGCGCTGGCCCAGGACAGATTGTGGCGCTGCTGTTTTCGCGGTCGGCCGAGGCGGTCGCGTCAATTTTGGCGGTGCTCAAAACCGGGGCTTCCTACCTGCCTATCGACCCGTCGTCACCGGATACTCGGATCGATTTCATGCTCGGTGATGCCAGGCCGGTCGTCGGTGTCACCATCGCCGACCTGGCTGAGCGGTTCGAACGCCACGGCGTGACGGTTATCGATGTCGACGATCCGCGCATCGGCAGCTACCCGTCGGCGGGTTTGTCGGGGCCGGATCCTGAGGATGTGGCGTATGTGATTTACACCTCGGGCACTAGCGGGGTGCCCAAAGGTGTTGGGATCACTCATCGCAATGTGACTCAGTTGTTGGGGTCGTTGGATGCCGGGTTGCCCGACGCTGGGGTGTGGGCGTTGTGTCATTCGTTGGCGTTTGACGTGTCGGTGTGGGAGATCTTTGGTGCGCTGTTGCGTGGTGGGCGCTTGGTGGTGGTCTCGGAGTCGGTGACCGGTTCGCCGCAGGATTTCCACGACGTGCTGGTGGCTGAACAGGTCGACATGTTGACGCAGACCCCGTCGGCGGTGGCGGCGTTGCCGACCGAGGGGTTGGAGTCGGCGGCGTTGGCGGTGGTCGGTGAGGCCTGCCCGGCCGAGGTGGTGGAGCGGTGGGCGCCGGGGCGGGTGATGGTCAATGCCTATGGCCCGACCGAGACCACCATGTGCGTGGCGATCAGCGCGCCACTGACGGCCGGCTCGGGAACACCACCGATCGGCTCACCGGTGCCCGGGGCGGCGCTGTTCGTCCTCGACGCGTGGTTGCGGCCGGTGCCCGCCGGAGTGGTCGGCGAGTTGTACGTAGCCGGTGCCGGGCTGGCCTATGGGTATCTGCGCAGGACGGGATTGACCGGAACCCGGTTTGTGGCTTGCCCATTCGGAGCGTCGGGTCAGCGGATGTATCGCAGTGGGGATTTGGTGTGTTGGGGTGCCGATGGGCAGTTGCGGTATGTGGGTCGTGCTGATGAGCAGGTCAAGATTCGTGGGTATCGCATCGAACTCGGTGAGGTGCGCACCGCGCTGGCGGGCTGCGACGGGGTGGAGCAGGCGGCGGTGATGGCCCGCGAGGACCGCCCGGGTGATAGGCGGTTGGTGGGTTATGTCACCGGATCCGCGGAGCCTGGCGAGATTCGCATCGCGTTGGCCGAGCGGTTGCCGGAGTATATGGTGCCGGCCGCGGTGGTGGTGTTGGACGCGCTGCCGTTGACGGTCAACGGCAAGCTCGACACCCGCGCCTTGCCGGCGCCGGAATATCAGCATGCCGGTTCGCGCGCGGCGGTGAACCCGGTCGAAGAGATCCTGGCCGGCGCGTTCGCTGAGGTGTTGGGGCTTGAGCGGGTCGGGGTCGATGAGTCGTTCTTCGATTTGGGTGGGGACTCGTTGTTGGCGATGCGGTTGGTCGCGGCGATCGAGATGGGCTTGGACGCCGATCTGTCGGTGCGCACCGTGTTCGAGGCGCCCACGGTGGCCCAGTTGGCGCTGCGTATCGGCGCCGATGGCGGTCGGCGCGAGCCTCTTATTCCGGTGGAGCGGCCGGCGGTGGTGCCGTTGTCGTTCGCCCAGCAGCGGTTGTGGTTTATTGACCAGTTGTTGGGGCCGTCACCGATTTACAACATGGCGGCGGCGTTGCGGCTGAGCGGGCCGCTGGATGCCGAGGCGTTGGGGGCGGCGCTGGCCGATGTGGTGGCCCGCCAAGAAAGCCTGCGCACCCTGTTCCCGGCGGTCGACGGGATCCCCCAACAGCTGGTGATCCCGGCCGATCGGGCCGATTTCGGCTGGCAGGTCGTCGATGCCACCGGCTGGTCAGAAAGCCGGCTAGTAGAGGTCATCGATCCCGCGGTGCGTCACTCGTTTGATCTGGCGACCGAGATCCCGTTGCGGGCAACGCTTTTCCGTGTCGCCGACGATGAGCACGTGCTGGTGGCGGTGTTGCACCATATCGCCGCCGACGGGTTGTCGATGGCCCCGCTGGTGGCCGATCTGGGGGTGGCCTATGCCAGCCGCTGCGCCGGACACGCCCCGGGCTGGGCGCCGTTGGCGGTGCAGTATGCCGATTACACGCTGTGGCAGCGCGCCCAGCTGGGTGAGGTGGCCGATAGCGACAGCCGCATCGCTGGGCAGTTGGCCTATTGGGAGCAGGCCCTGGCCGGGATGCCCGAGCGGCTGGCGCTGCCCACCGATCGGCCCTACCCGGCGGTGGCCGATTACCGCGGCGCCAGTGTGATCGTGGACTGGCCCGCGCAGCTGCAACAACAAATTCGTCGGGTGGCCCGCGAGCACAACACCACCAGTTTCATGGTGATCCAAACCGCCCTGGCGGTGTTGTTGGCCAAGCTCAGCGCCAGTGCTGATGTGGCGGTCGGGTTCGCGATCGCCGGGCGTGATGATCCCGCCCTCGATGGGTTGGTCGGATTCTTCGTCAACACCTTGGTGCTGCGCGTCGACCTGACCGAAGATCCCACGGTCGCTGAGCTACTCGCTCAGGTGCGGGCGCGCAGCCTGGCCGCCTACGAGCACCAGGACGTGCCCTTCGAGGTGCTGGTGGAACGGCTCAACCCGACCCGAAGCCTGGCCCATCACCCGCTGGTGCAGGTGGTGGTGGCCTGGCAGAACTTCGGCCGAGACGACGGCACCCCCGCCGAAATGGCCCTAGGTGATCTGCAAGTCACCCCGCTGTCGGCGGATACCCAGGTCGCCCGCATGGACCTGACGTTGACATTGGGCGAACGCTGGAACGCCGCCGGTCAGCCCGCCGGGATCGGCGGATCGGTGGAATTCCGCACCGACGTCTTCGACACCGACAGCATCGAGGGGTTGATCGCACGGCTGCAGCGAGTGTTGATGGAGCTCACGGCCGACCCGTCCCGGTTGTTGTCCTCGGTCGATGTGCTCGACGAAACCGAGCATGCCCGCCTCGACGAGATCGGCAACCGGGCCGCATTGACCCGGACGGTAACAACCGCGGTGTCGATTCCCGCACTGTTCGCCGCCCAGGTTACCCGTGCCCCCCAGGCGGTGGCGATCAGTTGCGGGGGCCGCTTGATGACGTATCGGGAGCTTGATGAGGCCTCGAATCGGTTGGCGCATTTGTTGGCCTGCCGTGGAGCACGCCCGGGACAGACTGTGGCGCTGGTGTTTTCCCGGTGCGCCGAGGCGATCGTGTCGATGTTGGCGGTGCTCAAGACCGGTGCGGCCTACCTGCCGATCGATCCCGCCCATCCGGCCACCCGGATCGGGTTCATACTCGCCGACGCCGCACCGATCGCCGCGCTCACCACCAGCGAGCTCACCGAGCGGCTCGACGGCCATGACGTGGTGGTCATCGATGTCGACGACCCACGAATCCAGACATATCCGTGCACGGGATTGCCGGTACCGGCACCGGACGATATCGCTTATCTGATCTACACCTCGGGCACCACCGGGGTGCCCAAGGGCGTGGCCATCACCCACCGCAATGTCACCGAACTCATGGGGTCTGTTGACTCGGGGTTGGCCGCACCTGGGCAGGTGTGGTCGCAGTGGCACTCGTATAGTTTCGACATTTCGGGCTGGGAGATCTATGGCGCCCTGCTGCACGGCGGTCGCCTGGTGGTGGTGCCCGAGTCGGTGGCGGCCTGCCCAGATGACCTGCACGACTTACTGATTCGCGAGCAGGTCAGCGTCTTGTGCCAAACCCCCTCGGCGGCAGGGACATTACCGCCCGAGGGCTTGGAGTCGCTGACGTTGCTGGTCGGTGGTGAGGCCTGTCCGGGCGAGCTGGTGGAACGCTGGGCGCCCGGGCGGGTGATGATCAATGAATACGGCCCGACCGAGACCACCATGTGGGTGGCCTTGAGCGCCCCCCTGACAGCCGGCGGCGATGTGGTGCCCATCGGTACGCCGGTACCGCGGGCGGCCTTCTTCGTGCTCGACCAATGGCTACAACCGGTACCCGTCGGGGTGGTCGGGGAGTTGTATGTGGCCGGAACCCAGGTCGGGGTCGGCTACCTCGGCCGCGCCGGGTTGACCGCGTCGCGGTTTGTGGCCTGCCCCTTCGCCGAGTCCGGACAACGGATGTATCGCACCGGCGACCTGGTCAAGTGGGGCCCCGATGACCAACTGCAATATCTGGGCCGCGCCGACGAACAGGTCAAGATCCGCGGCTACCGCATCGAACTCGGCGAGATCCGCACCGCCCTGGCCGCCCTGGACGGGGTCGAGCAGGCGGCCGTCATCGCCCGCGAGGACCGCCCCGGCGACAAACGCCTGATCGGCTACATCACCGGCACCGCCGACCCGGCCGAGCTCCGCAACCAACTAGCCGAGCGGCTGCCCGCCTACATGGTCCCGGCCGCGGTAGTCGTCATCGACACACTGCCGCTGACCGTCAACGGCAAACTCGACACCCGCGCCCTGCCCACACCCGAATACGCCCAAAACCACGGCTACCGCGCCCCCGCCACCCCCACCGAAGAAATCCTGGCCGGCATCTACGCCCAAACACTCGGCCTCAAACGAGTCGGAGTCGACGACTCCTTCTTCGACCTCGGCGGAGACTCACTATCCGCAATGCGAGTCATCGCCGGCGTCAACAGCGCCCTGAATGCGCACCTCGCGGTGCGCACC
>NZ_MVHG01000138.1 GCF_002086125.1 Mycobacterium arosiense ATCC BAA-1401 = DSM 45069 | reverse complement strand
TGGCAATCGAACGCTACAACCCCGTCGAAGGCCGCGTCGAGCGCGTCCAACGCCGACGACAGCGCCTCGCGATCAACGACTGCTCCCACACCCTCAAACTAATCGTGCCCCCCGACAGACTTCTCCGCCCTGAGACTACTGAAACACAAGTGGCACAAGTGATTTCCAGAGGTTGTTCCGGCTGCCCGGCGTCGTGGCAAGCGGCAGCAGGGAGTGCTTTTCGCCGCGGCTCTTAACTTCGCTGGGCCGCGAGCGCCACCGCGGTGGCCACGGCCACCGCCTCCGGCGTCACGGGTGTCGGGTCGCAGGTGCGACCGAGCTGGTGCTCGGGGACACCGATAACTTTGAGAAGGCCCGGCTCACCAGTCCATCACCGAATTGAGGACCGACGCATGAACACCGTCAACTTCGATTTCACCGGCGCCCATGTGCTGGTGACCGGCGGCACCAGCGGTATCGGCAACGCGATCGCCGCCGCGTTCGCCGGTGCCGGGGCCGAGGTCACGGTGACCGGCACCCGCGGCGCGGCCGCGGACTATCCCGAGGCGGAGCTGAGCGCGTTCACTTACCGCCAGTGCAATATCCAGGATCCCGAATCGGTTGACGCACTGGCGGATTCGCTGGGCGAGCTGGACATCTTGGTCAACAACGCGGGTGGCCTCTATCCGGCGGGCGACGAATACGACCCGGATGGCTACGTCGCGTCGGTGACGCAGAACATGCTGGGCCCGATGCGGCTGACCATGCGCTGCCACCGGCGCCTGGCGTCCAGCCAGGCCCCCGGCGGCGCGAGTGTTGTCAGCGTCGTCTCGATGTCCGCGTTCCGGTCGGCGGTCTTCGTCCCGGGCTACGCCTCGTCGAAGATGGGCCTGATCGCCCTGACGATGAACCTGTCGCGTCGGTGGGCAGACGACGGGATCCGGGTCAACGCCATCGCGCCCGGGATAATTCACACCCGAATGACGCACGCGATCATGGAAATTCCGGAGTTGATGGACGTCGAGATCGGCTTCCACACGCCGCTGGGCAGGCCGGGGACTCCCCAGGACTGCGTCGGCGCGGCGCTGTTCTTATGTACCGACGCCGCCTCGTACATCACCGGCAGCACCATCGTCGTCGACGGCGGCTACCTGACGGTGTAAAGCCTTGAGCGACCGAGAACATGGCAACCCCGGTCACGTTCGGCTGATGTCGGCGGTGACCGCGCCGGTGAGGCGAATCAGATCCCGCGGCGCCACCGCCACCTCCCAGCCCCGACGACCGGCACTGCACCACACCCGCTCCCACTGCGGCGCGCTGGAGTCGACGACCGTCGGCAGCCGCCTGCGCTGGCCGAACGGCGACACCGCACCGACGACGTATCCGGTGGTCCGCTCGGCGACCGAAGCCTCGGCCATATACGCCTTGGCAACCCCCAGCGCCGCGGCGGCCGCCTTCAGCGCGAGACGCGCGGTCGCCGGCACGACCGCGACCGCCAATCCGTTCGGCACCGCGATGACGAGAGTTTTATAGATTTGTCCAGGTTCGACGCCCGCGGCCGCGGTGAGCGCGCTGACCGCCTCGGCGCCGAACGATTGCTGCCGTGGATCGTGATCGAAGGTCAGGATCTGATGCGGCACATCGGCTTTCACCAAAGCGGCGATGCCCGGTGTGGCGGCCACCGTAAAGCCCTTTCGATGGCCGTGACCCGCCGCACCCGGCTTCGCCGCGCTTGCGGTCACGGCTGGGAGCAGTTAGGGACCCGAGTACCCCGGCGGGTTGACGCCGTCCACCCAGAAGTCGACGCCCAGCTTGGAGCCGGGAATGCAGTCGTATACCGACAGGTCGGTGACGCCGGATTCCACCAGCACGTCCTCGCACAGCAGCATGTTGCCGGTGAACTCCTTGGCCGGCTTGGTGAGGATGACGTAGGCCGCATCGGAGTAAACCTCGGGCTTGCGGGCGCGTCCCATCGCCTCGTCACCGCCGAGCAGGTTTTGCACCGCGGCGGTGGCCACCAGCGTGCGCGGCCACAGGGTGTTGGATGCGATGCCCTCGTCGCGCATCTCTTCGGCGATCCCGAGCGCGCACAGCGTCATACCGAACTTGGCCATCATGTACGCGGTCGGCTTGAGCCACTTGCTGTCCAGCAGCACCGGTGGCGACAGCGTCAGGACGTGCGGGTTCTCCCGGCCCTTCATGTGTCTCAGGCAGGCCTGCGACACCGCATAGGTGCCGCGCACCTGGATGCCGTTCATCAGGTCGAAGCGCTTCATCGGCACCTCGCTGATCGACCCCAGGTTGATCGCCGATGCGTTGTTGACGCAGATGTCGATGCCGCCGAATTGTTCGACGGTCTTGGCCACGGCCGCCTCCACCGAATCCGGGTCGCGGACGTCCCCGACGATCGGCAGCGCCTGTCCGCCCGCCTCCTCGAGCTCCTTGGCCGCGGTGAACACCGTGCCAGGCAGCTTCGGGTGCGGTTCGGCGGTCTTGGCGATCAGCGCGATGTTGGCGCCGTCCTGTGCGGCGCGCTTGGCGATGGCCAGGCCGATACCGCGGCTGGCGCCGGAGATGAACATGGTCTTGCCTTGGAGAGGCTTGGCGTGGGACATGGCGTCACACTAACGCCACCCCCGAGTCGGCCGGATCGGGGTCCGACCGGGGCGGCCGACACCGCCACCCGGCCGACTCGCGCTGCGGAAATAGCGGGGCCGCGCACGCTGTTGATCCAGTCGGTCTCACATGCGGTGGAGCGGACCCGGACGGACGGTGTCGGGGTCAGCCTTTAGATTGGGAGGAGCAGCCGTGGTGTCAACGGCGACGAGCCTGTTAGGCGAGGAGCTGTTGGCTGGCTTCCTTGCGAGTCCGGTGGCGCCTTCGGTGGCCTCCGGTAACACCGCCGCAGAAGGGACCGGGTTAATCGAGATGGCCGACTCTGAAGATGGTCGCGATGGCGCGACGGGGCCCGAGATTCCCGAGCCTGCAGCGCACGAAGAGACAGATGCGGAATTGACGGCGCGATTCGAACGCGACGCGATTCCCCTGTTGGACCAGCTATACGGCGGCGCGCTGCGCATGACGCGCAATCCCGCCGACGCCGAGGACCTGCTGCAAGAGACCATGGTGAAGGCCTATGCGGGATTCCGCTCATTCCGGGCCGGCACCAATCTCAAGGCGTGGCTGTACCGAATCTTGACCAACACCTACATCAACAGCTACCGCAAAAAGCAGCGCCAACCCGCGGAGTACCCCACCGAGGCGATCACCGACTGGCAGCTGGCCTCCAACGCGGAGCATTCGTCCACCGGGCTGCGTTCGGCCGAGGTGGAGGCCCTGGAAGCGCTGCCGGACTCGGAGATCAAGGACGCATTGCAGGCGTTGCCGGAAGAATTCCGGATGGCGGTCTATTACGCCGATGTCGAAGGTTTCCCGTACAAGGAAATCGCCGAGATCATGGATACGCCGATTGGAACGGTAATGTCACGGCTGCACCGCGGTCGACGGCAGCTGCGTGGCCTGTTGGCCGACGTTGCCAAGGAGCGCGGCTTCAACCGCGGTCAGCAGACGCACGAGGAGGTGTCGTCATGAGCGAGTTCTCCGGCCAGGGCGGTGCTTCCGCCGACGCCTGCCCCAACGACGAGTCCCACGGCAGCGTCGGCTGCGCGGAGGTGATTCGTCAGGTCTGGCTCCTGCTCGACGGTGAATGCGGCCCGGACACCCGCGAACAGCTGCGCCGGCACCTCGAGGCATGCCCCGGCTGCTTCAAGCACTACGGGCTCGAAGAGCGGATCAAGGCGTTGATCGCCACCAAGTGCCGGGGCGAGAAGGCCCCCGAGGGATTGCGCGAGCGGCTACGGCTCGAGATCCGCCGCACCACCATCATCCGGGGTTCGCAGTAGCGTCCCTTTAAGAGTTGGGCCGCTTGCCGTGGTTGGCCTTGCTGTGCTTGCGGTCGCGCTTCTTTCGGCCGCGTTTGGCCATGATGGAAAACCTCCGTGATTGCATGTCAAGCCGGGCGCCCGGCGCCCCGTTGGCTTGTCGACCATTCTCTCATGCGACGTCGGAGTGCTTGTCGGGGGCCGTGTGCCGCGGTCCCGACTGGTCGGTGTGGTTCGATGTATCCGAGCCTGACGGGCCCGAGGAAACCGTGGTGACAGCAGCCAGCCTGCGCGAAGGCCGAGACGAGTGGGGTGAAGATGGCGGAGGATGTCCGTGCCGAGATCGTGGCCAGCGTGCTCGAAGTCGTTGTCAGCGAGGGTGACCAGATCGGCAAAGGCGACGTCGTGGTGCTGCTGGAGTCGATGAAGATGGAGATTCCCGTCCTGGCCGAGGTCGGCGGCACCGTCAGCAAGGTCAGCGTGTCGGTGGGCGACGTCATTCAGGCGGGCGACCTCATCGCGGTCATCAGCTAGGCATCCGGCCCCTTCGATCAGCCGCCGGGGAACGACCCGGGGAGTAAAGCAATGTCAACTCTCGGTGATCTGCTCGCCGAACACACCATGCTGCCGGGCAACGCGGTGGACCATCTGCACGCGGTGGTCGGGGAGTGGCAGCTGCTGGCCGACCTGTCCTTCGCCGACTACCTGATGTGGGTGCGGCGCGACGACGGCGTGCTGGTGTGCGTGGCGCAGTGCCGGCCGAACACGGCGCCCACGGCGCTGCAGACCGATGCGGTGGGCACCGCCGTCGGCTCCGACCGGTTGCGGCTGGTGGCCGAGACGTTCGAGTCGGGCACCGCGAAGCGGAATGATGCTGTGGCACAGAAAGATTCGTGGCTTCCCGGTACCCACGTCGAGGCATCCCCGGTGCGCTACGGCGGCAAGGTGGTGGCCGTGCTCACCCACCATCAGACCGCGTTGGCCGCCGACCGTGCGTCCGGTCAGCTGGAGATCGCCTACCGCGAGTGCGCGGCCGACCTGGTCCAGATGCTCGCCGAGGGCACCTTTCCCGACGTCGGGGACGTGGTCATGTCGCGCTCGACCCCGCGGGCCGGCGATGGCTTCATCCGGCTCGACGTGCACGGCGTCGTCGCCTACGCCAGCCCCAACGCGCTGTCGGCCTATCACCGGATGGGCCTGACCACCGAGCTGGAGGGCCACAACCTGATCGAGGTCACGCGTCCGCTGATCTCCGACCCGTTCGAGGCGGCCGAAGTGGCCGAGCATGTGAGCGATCTGGTGGCCGGCGGGCGCAGCATGCGCATGGAGGTAGACGCCGGGGGAGCCACCGTGTTGCTGCGCACGTTGCCGTTGATGGTCGACGGCGCCAGCGCCGGCGCTGCAGTGCTGATCCGCGACGTCACCGAGGTCAAGCGCCGCGACCGGGCCCTGATCTCCAAGGACGCCACCATCCGGGAAATCCACCACCGGGTGAAGAACAACCTGCAGACCGTGGCGGCCCTGTTGCGTCTGCAGGCCCGCCGGACGGTCAACGCCGAGGGGCGGGAAGCCCTGATCGAGTCGGTGCGCCGGGTGTCCTCGATCGCCCTGGTGCACGACGCGCTGTCGATGTCGGTGGACGAGCAGGTCAACCTCGACGAGGTGATCGACCGGATCCTGCCGATCATGAACGACGTGGCGTCCGTGGACCGGCCGATCCGCATCAACCGGGTCGGCGATCTGGGCGTGCTGGATTCCGACCGGGCCACCGCGTTGATCATGGTGATCACCGAACTGGTGCAGAACGCGATCGAACACGCCTTTGACCCGGCGGTCGAGGAGGGCTCGGTGACGATCCGCGCCGAGCGCGCGGCGCGCTGGCTGGACGTGGTGGTGCACGACGACGGTCGCGGGTTGCCGGAAGGATTCAGCCTGGAGACGTCCGACAGCCTCGGTCTGCAGATCGTGCGGACGCTGGTGTCGGCCGAGCTGGACGGCACCCTGGGCATGCGGCAGGCGCCGGCCCGTGGCACCGACGTGGTGCTGCGGGTGCCGATCGGCCGGCGCAACCGTTTGCTGTTGTAGACGCACGGCACACCCACACGCAAAGGTGCGGCCCCGACTTTCGCCGAGGCCGCACTAATTGCGTTATTGGGTTAAACCCCGCTGCGGGCCTTCGTCCGGGCGTTGCGACGCTTCAGCGCACGCCGCTCGTCTTCGCTCATGCCGCCCCAGACGCCCGAGTCCTGGCCCGTGTTCAGCGCCCAACCGAGGCACTCTGTGGTCACCGGGCACCGATTACAGACCAGTTTCGCGTCAGCGATCTGCGCGAGCGCCGGGCCGCTGTTCCCTACCGGGAAGAACAGCTCCGGGTCTTCGTCACGACAGACCGCCTTGTGGCGCCAATCCATACGTCTTTACTCCTCACTGAGTGCGCAGCAAGGCGCACGGCCATTTTCTTCGGCTGTTTGACGCGTGCAGAAGAATCGGAGTTTGGACTCCTGCGTAAATTTCTGCATGCAACCTTTTGATCGTTTCACAGGCTCAACAGATGTCAATAGTGTGAGTTCGCTCGTGGGCTATCTCACTTTGATCAACTCGTAGCCAAGCCCTTACTCCGTTGTACTACACTCCACGGGCTGCCTCCGGCGGTAATTTGCCCACACCCGCGGCTGGGTGCGGCATTACCGCAGCTCAGTGCCGTTTCTGCTGACGAGGGGCGACCACCGCCAGCGCGTCCGGGACGGCTTTGAACGTCATGGTCTCGCGCGGGCCGAGGTAATCGCCGTCGAACTGGCAGGCGACGGCGTCGCCGGTCGAGGTAACTCGCACGCATGGCAGATCGTCCTCGGTGATGAGGTGCTTGAAGTTGAATGTCGGCCGTTTGGCGAACATCTGCCGCACGATTCGCAGCGTCGGGATCGGCTTCAGGGTGGTAGGGGCGAACACCCCCAGGCCCGACTCGAAGTTGCAGCCGGGGTTGGTCCACACCGGCCGTTCGTTGGCGAACGTCCACGGGCTCGAGTTCGACACGAACGCGAAGCTCACCCCGGTAATCGGTTCGCGGCCGGGAAGTTCGAGCGTCAGCATCGGTTCGCGGCGCGTATAGGCCCAGACGGCGGGCACCGCGGCGCGGATGTAGCGCCACGCCGAAACCTTGCCGCCCTTGTCCCGTTCGGCCTCGACCGCGGCCACCACCTCGGCGTCGACACCCATGCCGGTGTTGAACACGGCCCAGCGTCCGCCGCAGTCGATCAGGCCGATCCGCCGCCAGATGGCGCGCCGCTGGTAGTCGTCGAGCAACTGGATGAGCTGGTTGGTGGCCGCGACCGGATCCGTCGAGATGCCCAGCGACCGCGCCAGCACATTGGCCGAACCGCCGGGCACCACGGCAACCGCCGGCACCGGGCCGCTCGGCAGCGGCCCCGGCGGGCCGAGCAGGCCGTTGACCACCCCGCTCACCGTGCCGTCGCCGCCGTGCACGACCACCAGGTCGACCCCGTCGGCGACGGCCTTCTGCGCGAGTTCGGTGCCGTGACCGCGATGGTTGGTGTGCTCGACGCTGAGCTGCAGGCGGCTCTTGAGCGCGTGGGCCAGCAGATCGCGAGCCGCCGGAGTGGTGGAAGTCGCTGTGGGGTTGACGATCAGCAAGGCCCGCATGATGCACGAGCTTAGGCGGTGCGACGATGCGCGCCGCGGCGCGGCGTGAGGCGGGGGCCCCAACCGCCGGAGCGGCTCTACTAGTGTCGTGCGCCAGGAATTCGTTGAAGATATGAAGCGAGGCGTTCGAAGATCTCATCTGCAGTCTTGGTCCAGTTGAAGGGGCGCGGGTTGTCGTTCCAGGCGGTGATCCAGTCCCGGATGTCTTTTTCGAGCG
>NZ_MVHG01000137.1 GCF_002086125.1 Mycobacterium arosiense ATCC BAA-1401 = DSM 45069 | reverse complement strand
GCGATGATGCCCACCCGCCGCCGCACCCGCGCCCAAGACCGCGCCGCGCGCATCGCCACCGAACGCCGGCACAACCGCCACGCCCGCCAAGCGAAGCGCCGAGAACGCGAGGCCGCCTACTTCGGCTGCGCGCCACCACCCGACAGCGACGACGATCCACCGCCATTCTGATTGCCGGGCAATGGTTTTACCTAGAGGCGACTGCGAATACACGCCACTCGCCGGGCACGCCCTTGAGCTCGTACGCCCCGCGCTCCTCGAATTCGAGTCCTGACCCGAATCACCAAAACGCGCACCATGCCGGACACCGGTACGTCGTCGGTCCGGCCCAGGCGCTCACACGTGCGCCGATCCCACCGATGTCGTCGCCTCGGATTTCGCACTCGCCGGTGTGCAACCCGGCGCGCACCTCGACACCCGCAAGTCCCCGTTCAGCGCATAGCGCGTCTCCGAGAACATGGCGGTAGTGAAGTTCGCTGCGAGTGGATCAGCGGACGTTTCCGCAGTTCAAAAACGTGCGGCGGGGAATTTCAGCCGCGATTGAAAGCTTTCATTCGAGGATGCCGTTCCCCGTCTCGACCGCGTTCTCGCAGAATTTGGCTCTGAGCTGGTCGTCCCCTAGACTCTAGGGGTTGCCTTGGGCAGACCTCGGCCGGTGCGAATCGGCCCCGCGTGCCCTTCGGTGACAAAGACCGCGCACGTCAGGTTTTTGGTGGGTCATGCCCGCCGAATGCTCACCCAGGTGGGTTCTCCTGCCGTGCACACGCAACCAGGTCAGGAGATCGAGTGATTCAGCAGGAATCGCGACTGAAGGTCGCCGACAACACCGGCGCCAAGGAGATCTTGTGCATCCGTGTGCTCGGCGGCTCGTCGCGACGCTACGCCGGCATCGGTGATGTCATCGTCGCCACCGTCAAGGACGCCATCCCGGGCGGCAACGTCAAGCGTGGGGATGTCGTCAAGGCCGTCGTGGTGCGCACCGTCAAGGAGCGTAGGCGTCCCGACGGCAGCTACATCAAGTTCGACGAGAACGCCGCGGTGATCATCAAGCCCGACAACGACCCGCGCGGGACGCGCATCTTCGGGCCGGTGGGCCGCGAACTGCGCGAGAAGCGGTTCATGAAGATCATCTCGCTCGCCCCGGAGGTTTTGTAAATGAAGGTCCGCAAAGGCGACACCGTCCTGGTCATCGCCGGGAAGGACAAGGGCGCCAAAGGCAAGGTGCTGCAGGCTTACCCGGAACGCGACCGAGTGCTGGTCGAGGGCGTCAACCGGATCAAGAAGCACACCGCGATTTCGACCAACCAGCGCGGAGCCCAGTCGGGCGGCATCGTCACGCAGGAAGCCCCCATCCACGTCTCCAACGTGATGGTCGTCGACTCGGACGGTAAGCCCACCCGCGTCGGTTACCGGGTCGACGAGGAGACCGGCAAGCGGGTTCGTATCTCCAAGCGCAACGGCAAGGACATCTGATGGGTACTGCAGAAAAGGTTCAGCCGCGCCTGAAAGAGCGCTACCGCAGCGAGATTCGCGATTCGCTGCAGCAGCAGTTCGGCTACGGCAACGTCATGCAGATCCCGACGGTGACCAAGGTCGTCGTCAACATGGGTGTCGGCGATGCGGCGCGGGACGCGAAGCTGATCAACGGCGCGGTCAGCGACCTGAGCCTGATCACCGGGCAGCGCCCCGAGATCCGTCGCGCGCGCAAGTCCATTGCGCAGTTCAAGCTGCGTGAGGGCATGCCGATCGGTGCCCGGGTCACGCTGCGCGGGGACCGGATGTGGGAGTTTCTGGACCGTCTCACCTCGATTGCGCTGCCCCGTATCCGCGACTTCCGCGGGCTGTCGCCCAAGCAGTTCGACGGTGTCGGCAACTACACCTTCGGGCTCGCCGAGCAGTCGGTGTTCCACGAGATCGACGTGGACAAGATCGACCGGGTCCGCGGCATGGACATCAACGTCGTCACCTCGGCGACGACCGACGACGAAGGACGAGCGCTGTTGCGGGCCCTCGGCTTTCCGTTCAAGGAGAACTGAGTAGATGGCAAAGAAAGCACTGGTCAACAAGGCCGCACGCAAGCCGAAGTTCGCGGTGCGCGGCTACACCCGTTGCAACAAGTGCGGCCGCCCGCGCGCGGTCTTCCGCAAGTTCGGCCTGTGCCGAATTTGCCTGCGCGAGATGGCGCACGCCGGCGAATTGCCCGGCGTGCAAAAGAGCAGCTGGTAACAGCCCCAACCCCTAAGACCAAACGAAAAAAGGTGCGCGACAGGCCCGGACCGGGAACCACCGCGAGGAAGGTGACAGACACTGTCATGACTGCGACAACGACGATGCAGCGGGGGTACCCCCAGCAGCGCAGCGGCGAGGGGGCCGCAGCGATGAAGAGGAGTGGCGCTCGATGACGATGACGGACCCGATCGCAGACTTCTTGACACGTCTGCGCAACGCCAATTCGGCGTATCACGACGAGGTGACGTTGCCGCACTCGAAGCTGAAGGCAAACATCGCCCAGATCCTCAAGAGCGAGGGCTATATCAGCGATTTCCGGACCGAGGATGCTCGGGTCGGCAAGTCGCTGATCGTTTCGCTCAAGTACGGCCCGAGCCGGGAGCGAAGCATCGCCGGCCTGCGCCGCGTGTCCAAGCCCGGCCTGCGGGTGTATGCGAAATCCACCAATCTGCCGCGCGTGCTCGGTGGCCTGGGTGTGGCGATCATCTCCACCTCCTCGGGCCTGCTGACCGATCGCCAGGCAGCCCGGCAGGGCGTGGGCGGCGAAGTCCTCGCGTACGTCTGGTAAGGGCGGGGAGGTAACGAAAGACTATGTCTCGCATTGGTAAGCAGCCGGTTCCGGTCCCGTCCGGAGTCGACGTGACGATCGATGGCCAGAAGGTGTCGGTGAAGGGGCCCAAGGGCGTCCTGGATCTGACCGTGGCCGAGCCGATCACCGTGTCGCGCAACGACGATGGCGCGATCGTGGTCACCCGTCCCAACGACGAGCGGCGCAGCCGCTCGTTGCACGGGCTGTCGCGGACGCTGGTGTCCAACCTGGTCACCGGCGTGACGGAGGGATACACCACCAAGATGGAGATCTTCGGCGTCGGTTACCGGGTGCAGCTCAAGGGTTCCAACCTCGAGTTCGCGCTGGGCTACAGCCACCCCGTGGTGATCGAGGCTCCGGACGGCATCACGTTCGCCGTCCAGTCGCCGACGAAATTCACCATCACCGGGATCGACAAGCAGAAGGTCGGCCAGATCTCGGCGAACATCCGCCGTCTGCGCCGCCCCGACCCGTACAAGGGCAAGGGTGTGCGCTACGAGGGTGAGCAGATCCGCCGCAAGGTCGGAAAGACAGGTAAGTAATCATGGCGCAAACAAACACCGCCGCGCGAAAGCCAGTGGGGCAGAGCGTGTCCGCGACCCGGCGGGTCTCTCGGCTGCGTAGGCACGCACGCCTGCGCAAAAAGATCGCCGGCACCGGCCAGCGTCCGCGGCTGGTGATCAACCGGTCCGCGCGGCACATCCACGTGCAACTGGTCAACGACGAGAACGGGACCACGGTGGCCGCCGCGTCGTCGATCGAGGACGACGTGCGCAGCCTGCAGGGGGACAAGAAAGCCCGCAGCGTGCGGGTGGGCCAGCTGATCGCCGAGCGCGCCAAGGCCGCCGGCATCGACAGCGTGGTCTTCGACCGTGGCGGATACACCTACGGCGGACGGATCGCGGCGCTGGCCGATGCCGCACGCGAGAACGGATTGCAATTCTGATGACGAGAAGCTTGAACACGACTGGAAGGACCGCATAATGGCGGAGCAGCCGGCCGGCGGCCAAGGCGCCGGCGACAGCCGTGACTCGCGCGGGGACCGCGACAGCCGCGGTCGGCGCGGCGACGGCGGTCGTGGTGGCCGCGACCGCGACGGCGACAAGAGCAACTACCTGGAGCGGGTTGTCGCGATCAACCGCGTCTCCAAGGTGGTCAAGGGTGGGCGGCGATTCAGCTTCACCGCGCTGGTGATCGTCGGCGACGGCAACGGCATGGTCGGTGTCGGCTACGGCAAGGCCAAGGAAGTTCCCGCGGCCATCGCCAAGGGCGTCGAGGAGGCCCGTAAGGGCTTCTTCCGGGTGCCGCTGATCCGCGGGACCATCACTCACCCGGTTCAGGGTGAGGCGGCCGCCGGCGTGGTGCTGCTGCGCCCGGCCAGCCCGGGTACCGGTGTGATCGCCGGTGGCGCCGCCCGTGCGGTGCTGGAATGCGCCGGCGTGCATGACATCCTGGCCAAGTCACTGGGCAGCGACAACGCGATCAACGTGGTGCACGCGACCGTCACCGCGCTCAAGCTGCTGCAGCGCCCCGAGGAGGTGGCCGCTCGCCGTGGCCTGCCCATCGAGGACGTTGCGCCTGCTGGAATGCTCAAGGCCCGCCGGGAAAGTGACGCGATCGCCAGCGCGGCGGCTCGCGAGGCCCAGACTTCGGGGGCACAACCATGAGCAGTCAACTGAAGATCACCCAGGTGCGCAGCACCATCGGGGCTCGCTGGAAGCAGCGCGAGTCCCTGCGCACCCTGGGCCTGCGGCGGATTCGCCACTCGGTGATCCGCGAGGACAACGCGCAGATCCGCGGACTGATCGCGGTGGTCAGCCACCTCGTCGAGGTGGAGCCGGCCGAGGCGTCGACCGGGGGTACCGGAGGTAGCAAGAAATGACAATCAAGCTGCACGATCTCAAGCCGGCGCGCGGGTCGAAGACCGCGCGCACGCGGGTCGGTCGCGGTGAGGGCTCCAAGGGCAAGACCGCCGGCCGCGGCACCAAGGGCACCAAGGCACGCAAGAACGTGCCGGCCACCTTCGAGGGTGGCCAGATGCCGATCCACATGCGGCTGCCCAAGCTCAAGGGATTCCGCAACCGGTTCCGCACCGAGTACGAGATCGTCAACGTCGGCGACCTCAATCGGCTTTTCCCGCAAGGTGGTTCGATCGGCGTGGACGAGCTGGTGGCCAAGGGCGCGGTTCGCCGCAACTCGCTGGTCAAGGTCCTCGGTGACGGCAAGCTGACGGTCAAGGTCGACGTGTCCGCGCACAAGTTCAGCGGCAGTGCACGCGAAAAGATCACCGCCGCGGGCGGTTCGGCCACCGAGCTGTCCTAGCTAGCTCAGCTGCGGGATCACTTCTGCGGCAAGACGTTCCATCTGCTCACGGTTCTCGTCCGCGTGGATGCCGACGGGATTCAACAACACCATCTGTGCCCCGGCGTCGATGACCTCGCGCAGCCCGCGCGCCACGTCGTCGGGTGTGCCGGAGACCGGCACGTCGGCCACGCCGGGCATCTTTCCGTAGATGCGGTCCAGCCCGGCGAGCACGCGTTCGCGAGCCTTGGCGGCGTCGTCGTCGACCATCACATAGACCCGTTTGCCGATGGTGAAGGCCGCGGGGTCCTTGTGCTGCTCGTCGAGTTCGCGGCGCACGACGGTCACGGCGCCGGCGAACGCTTCGGTGGTCGACGACCCGGCGCCCAGGAACGAGTCGCCGTGCCGCACCGCGCGGGCCAGCGCCTTGGGCGCCAGGCCCCCGAACCAGATCGGCGGGTGTGGACGCTGCACTGGCTTGGGCGATATCGGCAGGTCGTTGACGTCGCGGAACCGACCGTGAAACGTCACCCTTGGCTCGTCGGACCAGGCCGCCTTCATCAGCTCCAGGCCCTCGGTGAAATAGGAGATGAAGGTGTCCTTGTCCACGCCGAAGGCGGCGAATTTCCGCCGACCACCCCCGGGTGCGACACCAATGTCCAAGCGGCCGTGGCTGAGTCGGTCGACGGCGGTGGCGGCCGAGGCCAACTGCAGCGGGTCGTGCAGCGACGTCACCAGGACGGCCACACCCAAGCGCAGCCGCTCGGTGCAGGCGGCGCAATACGCCAGCAGCTCCAACGGAGCCAGCAGCGGCGTGGGCCCAATGACCTGTTCGAGCAGCCAGCCGCCCTCGAACTCGAGCTCCTCGGCGCGCGCGAGGAAAGCGCGCAGCCCCGCTGCGTCGAAGCCGTCGTAATCGAACTGCGGGATCGCAATGGAAAACCTCACCCGACCACCGTACGGCCGTGCATCGGTACTCTGCAGACATGTTCGCTTTCCTGCCTTCGATCCCCGGAGTCGACGACGTTCGCGCGCTGGCCGGCCGGGTCGATACCGCCCGCCATCACGGCGTGCCCAACGGCTGTGTGCTCGAGTTGGACCTGCGCTCGATGCCGCCAGAAACGTCGGGCTTCGACCCACTGGCCATCATCAGCGGGGGCGGCCGGCGGGTCGCGCTGCGCGACGTGGTGGCCGCCATCTACCGGGCGGCCGAGGATCCGCGGGTCGCCGGCCTGATCGCCCGGGTCCAACTGACGGCGTCGCCGTCGGCGGCGGTACAGGAACTGCGCGAGGCCATCGTCGCTTTCACCGCCGCCAAGCCGTCACTGGCCTGGGCCGAAACGTATCCGGGCACGCTGTCGTACTACCTGGCTTCGGCGTTCGGTGAGGTCTGGATGCAGCCTGCCGGGAGCGTCGGGCTGATCGGCTTCGCCAACAATGCCACCTTCCTGCGCGACGCGTTGGACAAGGCCGGCATCGAAGCCCAATTCGTCGCCCGCGGCGAATACAAGTCGGCGGCAAATCGTTTCACCGAGCACGGCTTCACCGAGGCCCACCGCGAGGCCGTCACCCGGATGCTTGCCAGCCTGCAGGAACAGGTGTGGGAGGCGGTGGGGGAATCACGCAAGCTCGACGCCGGCGCCCTGGACGCGCTGGCCGATCGCGCCCCGCTGTTGCGCGAGGAGGCTGTTTCCTCGGGTCTGGTCGACCGGATCGGCTTCCGGGACGAAGCCTATGACCGCATCGCGGAATTGGTTGGCGTGAAGGACGTTTCGGAGAAAAACATGCCACCGCGGTTGTACGTGTTGCGCTACGCCGGCGCGGCCCGGTCGCGGCTGACCCCGCCGGTGCCACCGGTTCCCGGTCGGCGCGCCAAACCGACCGTGGCCGTGATCAACGTCGACGGCACCATCGTCGACGGACGCGGGGGACCGCAGTTCCTGCCGTTCGGCGCCTCCACCGTCGGCAGCGACACCATCGCCCCGGCGCTGCGGGAAGCCGCCGCCGACGATTCGGTGTCCGCGATCGTGCTGCGGGTGAACAGCCCCGGGGGTTCGGTCACCGCCTCGGAAACGCTGTGGCGAGAAGTGAAAAGGGCGCGCAAGCGCGGCAAGCCTGTGGTGGCGTCGATGGGTGCGGTCGCCGCGTCCGGCGGCTACTACATCGCGGCGGCCGCCGACGCGATCGTCGCGAGCCCCGCGACCATCACCGGTTCGATCGGCGTGATCACCGGCAAGCTGGTGATCCGCGATCTGCTGCAGCGCCTCGGCGTCGGGCTGGACACCGTGCGCACCAACGCCAATGCCGATGCCTGGTCGATCGAGACGCCGTTCACGCCCGAGCAGCGCGCCCACCGCGAGGCCGAGGCCGACCTGGTGTACGCCGACTTCGTTCAGCGGGTCGCCGACGGCCGCAACCTGACCACCGAGGCCGTCGATCGCGTGGCCCGGGGGCGGGTGTGGACCGGCGCCGACGCGCGCGAGCGGGGGCTGGTCGACGAACTGGGCGGCTTCCGAACCGCGCTGCGCCGGGCGAAAATCCTTGCCGGACTGGAGGAGGACGCCGACGTGCGCCTGGTCACCTTCCCGGGCGGCTCGCTGCTGGACGTGCTGCGGCCGCAAGCCTCCTCGCAGCCGGCCGCCGCGTCGCTGCCCGACGCCCTGGGCGCCCTGCTGGGCCGCACCATCGGCGGCATCCTGGACAACGTCGAACGGTCCTGCAACGGCGCCAGCGCGCTGTGGCTGGGACCCTGGCGGCTCTAGGAGCTTGCTGAATTAGTTCCGCGTGGCGGGCGTGGTCGTCGGGGGGCTTTGGGGATGATTGTTGGGTGCAGGG
>NZ_MVHG01000136.1 GCF_002086125.1 Mycobacterium arosiense ATCC BAA-1401 = DSM 45069 | reverse complement strand
CTTGTCGAGCCTTCCTGCCCACATCGTGGGCTGCAAGACTCTCACAAGCCGTGGATCAACCAACCGGGGTCAGGCCAGTAGGTGCAATTGCTACGTGCCGCTACGTTGTGCTTGGACTCAGGGTCGGATAAGACAGCATGTGCCTTGCCGGACGGGCGGTGCGCTTGAAAAGACTGGCCGCTCGACCTCATCCATTCGACAGCAGGCGACGGCTGCCGCGAAGCCATATTCCGGTCGGTAATGCGCCGCCAAGGTAGTAAAGCGCACGGGGCCCAAGATTCGGCACGACCTTTCTTCGCCCTACGGCAAGGGCATCCAATCCAGCCTGGGCGCACCGCGGCGCGGATATGGTTAGCGCACTGGGCACTCGATCGGACATTTTGTGGACCTGCGCAACTTCGGTGAACTCCGTTTCCACCTTCCCCGGGCACAGAACAGTCACCGTCACCCCGCAGTGCCGCAGTTCCTCATGCAGCATTTCGGCGAACGATGTTACTGCGGCCTTCGTCGCACAGTATGCGCCGAGATTCGGCGTGGGTTGATTACCAGCGCTCGACGATACGATAAGAATCGCACCCCGTTGGCGCGCGGCCATAAGCGGCGCCCAGGCCGAAGCGAGCATCACCACGCCCTCTATGTTGGTTCGCAGCATCGTCTGTAGTCGGTCAGGATCGTGTTCAATAAACGGTCCGCCCATTCCGAATCCCGCGTTGAGAACTGCTGTTTCGACGACCATCCCGCTTTCGTCGAGTTCTCGGACTAGGTGTCCCCGATCTTGAGCGCTAGAGACATCGCATCGCTTCACGATGGGAGCCGATCCGCGACTCTCGAGTTCGGCGGCCAACTTCTCGAGCTTGCCCAGACTTCGCGCAACGAGAACGACACGGTGGCCTGCATGTGCAAGCCGACGCGCGCATTCGGCGCCAATCCCTGACGATGCACCCGTAACGATTGCAACGGTATTTTGCGACGGCGCTGGGATCGCCATCAGCGCCGTAACCGGTAGGAAGCAAAGTCCTCACAATCAATCATTGCGATTGCTCTCACGCCGCCACGCATCGATCAGCTTGACGCTATCTGCGGGCGTGCTGCCGTAGAGCATTATCTGATCTGCTCCCGCCCGCCGGTAGTCCTGCCATCTCGACACACATTTTTCGACCGATCCGATGGCGCAGGATTCCTGCATCCATTCCTCGGGAACCAAGGCGCCGGGCTCAAGTAGCTGACTACGGTAGAACGATTCGTCGGCGCTCGGGCTGACCTGACCGCGCTGACCGAACATGGGATGCTCACCGATTCGGCGGATCACATCCATGTCCCAACCATTGGCGCGGACATAGCGTTTCGCCAGAAATTGATACCCACCAACGACATACGTCACGAAGCGAGCTGACGTTATGTTGGCGGTTTTTACCTCGTCGAGTTCACAGGCCGTTACCACTGACTGGCATACCTGTGCGCTATTTGGGTCCAGCCCGATGCGCTCTCGCTCCTCTCGGAAGGTCTTCACAGCGCGTTCGGTCGCTTCGGCCGTAAGCATCGGCATGAGCATGAGGCCATCGGCTACGTGTGCGGCTAGCTTGCAGGCTTTCGGCCCACCCATGGCGCAGTACCAGATTGGTGGCGGCGGTCCCTCGAGCGTGTCGACCATGCGCAGGTTGCGAAAGCGTCCGGCTGGCCCGTCGTAGTTGACTACCTCGCCACGCAGCAGCGTCTTGATCATCTGCACGTAGTCGGCGAAGGTCTCGGCGGTGTCGCCAAACGGCAGGAGCCCGGCGCCATCCGGTGCCTCGGTAATTCCTCGTCCGAGTCCAAGAATGAATCGCTCCCCAAAAGCCGCTTGCATCGTTGCCGCGAATCCAGCTATGACAATTGGCGGCCGGGACGACGTGACGATTGGACTGGTTCCGATTTCAAGCCGTGTGGTCACCGCGCCGATGCCGCCGAGCAGCGCGGGTGCATTCTTCAGGTCGTATCGCTCAGTGAGAAAGGCAGTTTTTATCCCAAGACGCTCTGCGTCAACGGCCTCGTCGAGCGCTCGTCGCGGCCCCGCTCCGTGCCCGGGGGCGGGGCCTTTGACGCGCCCGGGCATGAGATACACAGCGAGGTCGTCGATCACCGGTTCAAGTTCCACGGCCGCAGTCGTCGTCATGCTACAAAAGCATACGAGTTCATACATTCTTATTTCAAGCAGTGGTAGCACTTACCATGAGACGTGATAGCCCGGCGATTAGCTGCTCTTCACACAGTGCATCTTGTGGCCGACGCTGATAGGGGTCCGTAGCCTGTGCCTGGCCGCCGCCCCGGACGCCAGATCATTCTTAGTTCGAAATATATCAGCTATCCTATAAACTTCGATAGCTATGAGCTGGCGAGAGGGCGAAATCGCGATGGACGATGCGGGAATTGCGACTGCCTGCCAAGATCCCCTGAACATGATCAGCGGCGTTGGCACCGCCTGGACCACGGCCAACGCAGGCGAGGCGATGCCCGGTGTGTTGTACCCGTTGGGTTGGACCTTCTGGGGTGACGGTGTGAACGCCGTCATCATGCGGGTGTTCCAATCGCTGGGGCTCCTCTCGGCTCGTGAGGCCGCCGCGCTCGACCCGTCGATAGCCGATCACCGGTTCTTCGGCATTTTTGCCGGACGCGCATGTGTGAACGTCAGCCTGGTACGGGCGATGGGTGATCGCATACCGGGTTCGACCGGCGACGCCATCGAAAAGCAAATGTTCGGCGGTCTCAATAGTGGACTGGTCAATGAACCGATGCGTCGCCGCTATCCTGCTGTCGTCGCACGCCTACCGATCGTACTGACGCAGGCTATCCGTTCGCTACGATCGGCTCGGATAGCCAATGAGCGTTACTGGCATGAGGCGATCGCTTCCCCGCCCCAAACATTGGACCAGGCCCGGCGGCTATTGCTTGCGGCAACGGGCCGGTTCGAGTCGACGATGATCGTGCATCTACAAAACACGTTGATCGCCCAGGCCCTCTACGACCGCACCAGTCAACTTCACGGCGCCGATGATCTCGCAGACCACTTCGCCCTCTCCACCGGGTACGGCGCGATGGAGGAAACCGCCGTGTTGCAGGGCATCTGGGAGATGGCGCACGGTTTGTGCACGATGGACACATTCCTGAACGACCATGGCTACCACGGACCCCGCGAAGGCGACATCACCGGCCGCAGCTGGCGTGAAGACCATGCTCCCATCCTCAGCATGATGGATCTCTATTGTCGCGTGCCGATCGAACGTTCACCTCGTGAAGTCGAACGCGCGCGAGTTGACGTCCGACGCGCGGCTGAGCGTCGTTTACTCGCCGGTCTGACACCGGCGAAGCGCCCGTTCGTGGCGCTGCTCCTGCGATGGACCGCGCAGGCCATACTTCGCCGTCAAGTCGGTAAGGTGGCGTTCTTGTATGCGATCGACGAGGCACGCGTCGCGGCTCGATCGGCAGGTCAAATCATGCACGCGCAGGGGATAATCGAGTCGCCCGACGACATCGCGTTTCTCACCGTCGACGAACTCACAGCTCGGCCGACCCGGTTCGCCCAGCTTCGTGACCTTATCGCTCAGCGCAATGAAATACGTTGCGACTACCTCAAAACCGAAATCCCGCGGCATTGGACTGGCAATCCCATCCACACCAGTATCGCTGCCCGGGTAGCACGCAGCGAGGGGGTTGGTCGGGTCTCAGGGCTACCCGTCAGTGGTGGTGTAGCAGAGGGAACCGCCCGTGTCGTAACCGATCCTGTCGCCGACGGGATGGATGAAGGCGACATATTGGTATGCAGCACGACTGACCCGAGCTGGGTGCCGCTGATGTTTTTGGCGGGCGCTGTGGTCGTCGACATCGGGGGTCCGATGAGCCACGCCGCGATACTCGCTCGGGAACTCGGCATTCCCTGTGTCGTGAATACGATTGATGGTTCACAACGGCTCCGCGACGGCGATCCTATCCGTGTTGACGGCTCGACTGGTCACGTCGTCGCTCTTTAGCAGCCTCGCGGCAGTCGGGCTTGACGGTCGGCGGAGGGGCCTACGGGATTGAGTGCGCGACCACCCTTGCGGACTGATACTTCAAATATGTATTTTCGTATCTTATGACAGATGGCCGTGTCATGGGGGGCATCCATGCTGATGCCGTGAACATGGTCGAGGATCCAGTCAATTATTTCGGCGGGTCGCTGACCAGAATGCATTCGATGCCCTGGCGCGAAGTCGAAGTATGTCAACGCGACGCCTTGCAGTGGCGATTCGACACTTTGCGCGATCGGGTACCGATTCTGCGTCACACGGCCGAGCGCCAAGGCATCGACCGAATCGATGACTTAGAAAGCGTCATACCACTGCTGTTCGACCACACCGTGTTCAAGTCTTACCCGACATCCTTGATTGACAACAAACGGTTCGACCAGCTCACCCGCTGGCTTCAAAAGCTCACGACGCATGACTTGTCTGACGTGGATACGTCGGGATGCGTCGGGCTGGACGATTGGTTCGATGTTTTAGACCGCGACACGCCGTTGTGCATCGCACATTCGTCAGGGACCACGGGCACCCTGTCGCTGCTGCCATGGGACAAGCAAGAATGGGACACGTTGGGAGCCTTGCACAGTGCGCTAATTTTGCAGCGATTCGGGCAGGACGAGGACTGCCGGACCCACGACGGAATCCACGTGGTTTATCCCTTCTATCGCAGCGGCGCACTCGGGCATCTACGCAATAACGACCAAGTGGTCAAACACATCTCCAGAGGAGAGCAACGCTTCCACGCGGCCTATCCCGGACGGCTCAGCTCAGACGTTATGTATCTGGCAGGACGATTGCGGGCCGCCCAGGCCAGCGGGCGGCTGGATGCGTTGCGGATCGATCCATCATTGCTCGAGCGCAAGGAAGCATTCGATGCGCAGACAGCGCTTGCGGGTGAGCGGATTGCGGCATTTTTCGATGGCGTTCTCAACGAACTGACCGGTCAACGCATTCTCATTCTGAGCACCTGGAACCTCATTCACAAGATGGCCAAAGACGGTCTGCAGCGGGGCATGCGGAACCAATTTAGTGAAGACTCGATTGTTATCTCGGGCGGCGGCGCCAAGGGGATGACACCACCGCAAGGATGGAAAGACGACGTGATGGCCTTTGTCGGCAACGACCGCGTCCGCGGCGGCTACTCGATGTCCGAGGTCGCGCTGGCCGCGTTAGGTTGCGAGTACGACCACCACCATGTCAATCCATGGATTGTTCCCTTCGTTCTCGATCCGGCCTCGGGCGCCCCGCTCCCCCGGACCGGGATTCAAACTGGCCAGGCGGCATTCTTCGATCTACTTGCCCAAAGTCATTGGGGCGGTTTTATTTCAGGGGATCAGGTCACCCTGAGCTGGGCCGCGGACTGCGGTTGCGGCCGCTCCAGTCCGTACTATTTCGACACCGTTTGCCGGTTGGCTGATCAATATGCTGGCGATGACGACAAGATCACCTGCGCCGCAACCGCGAAGGCGCATGGTGATGCGTTGGCGTATCTCAATGAATTAGAAGGCTCCACGACAGCATGGTCGTGACATCAGTGGGCGCAACCGAAAACTCGCCTGTGGCCGACAATGTCCCTGTTGTACCGCTGATCTTGCGCGGCCAGGTGATCTTCGACGACCTGAAAACGTTCAACGGCCGCGGCGCATCGACTTTTCGTACACCTGATCTGCAGCAGCACCTCAACCGGTTGCCGCTGCCTCACGTCGACGGTCTCGCCGACCTACAGGCGTTGAGCACACGAGAGATAGTCGACTTCCTTGCTGAGCTCGGTACATACCTCGACATCAACAACAACGTGTATCTGCAGCGGGCTCGCCACCTTTCGTATGATGCGGCGCCGACCACTCCGCCCATTATTGATGAGGAGTACCGGTTGCTCACCGCCTCATTTGGCCGCGAGGTCCTCCAAGAGGTCCTTGGCGATGAGGCTCCATATCTGGATGGATGGATTCCGCGCACGCTGGCAACCGGTCAGATCGTGCGCACCCGCGCATTCGGTGCCCGCGCGGTCCATGTCATAGCGGGCAATTCACCGCTGATCTCGGCGTTGACGATAATTCGTAGCGCCCTGACGCGCAGCGACAGTATCATCAAATCACCGTCCAACGATCCCTACACCGCCGCCGCGCTCGTGCAAACGATGTGCGATGTGGCGCCCGATCATCCAGTGACACGCCACATTTCAGTGGCTTACTGGAAGGGCGGCGACGACCAGCTCGAAGAGCGCATTTATCATCCCTCGAACGTCGAAAAGGTCCTCGCCTGGGGTGGAATGACCTCAGTTAGGCACGTTACAAAATATGTTCAGCCTGGTCTGGAGCTGATTTCATTCGATCCCAAACGAAGCTGCAGCGTTATCGGGCCCGCGGCTTTCTGCGATCCCGAAACCCTAGTCGACGCTGCCCACCGACTGGCCCTGGATATCGGACAGCTCAACCAGGTCGGCTGCGTGAATGCACGCCTCGTCTACGTCATGTCTGGCACCGATGACGACGGGATTGCTAAGGCAAATACCCTAGGGCAGTTAACCTATAGCGCAATGCTGGCCCTCCCCCCGCATCTGAGCACGACGCCGAAAACGTTTGATGCCGAACTTAAAGCCGAACTGGAGGCTATCCGGCCGCTAGGCGAGTGGTATCGGGTCATCGGAGGCGAGCGTGGTGAAGGCGCGATCGTGATCTCACAACTACCTGAGCCAGTAGGTTTCGCCGCGATCCTCAATTGCCGTGTCGCCAATTTCGTTCCGGTAGACGACATCGGGGACATCATGAGGTATATGGACGCCTACACGCAGACTGTTGGTGTTTATCCCGAGGCACTGAAAGAAGATTTTCGCGACACTCTGCCCCTTGTCGGCGTTCAGCGGCTTGTCACACTCGGCTTTGCCTGTGCCGGATCGTATGGCACAGCCCAAGACGGAATGGAACCCGTTCGTCGAATGCTGAGATGGATTGTGGACGAGGACTCCACTGGTCTTCCGGTGGCGGTTGAGCCGACTGACAGATCTATCGACGTAGACGCTGAATCCGCTGTTCAATCATGAGATTCGTCCTCGTTCATGGCGGAATGCACGGCGCGTGGTGCTGGACACGGCTTATTCCCGAACTCACCCGGCTGGGCCATAGCTGCGCGGCGATCGATCTACCCGGCCATGGCGACCGTCGCGGGGAGGCGGCTACGCTGGGCGGCTACGTCGAGGCGATCTTGGAGGTTTTAAGTCCGGGGGACGTCTTGGTGGGGCACTCGATGGGTGGAATTCCGGTGACGGTGGCCGCCGCTCAGTCAGTCGACAAACTGCAGCACGTTGCTTACTTGGCGGCCGGCGTACCCGAAGAAGGCAAGTCGATCGCTGAGCTCAGCGAATTAGTCGGCGGTCTAGGGCAGTTCGTCGAAGTCAAGGATGACCAAAGCATCGCCATATCATCGTTTGACCACGCCACTGAGCTTTTCTACCACGACTGCGATCCATCGACGGCCCGCTGGGCTTTCGAGCGTCTCGCTCCGCAAAGCCTTGCACCAATGACCGCGCCGGTTACGGCCTCGGGCTTCTGGACGTCGGATATACCCCGCAGTTATATCTTGTGCGAGCTCGACCGCATGATGACGCCGCGGGCCGCTGAGCACTTCGCCGAGCGACTAGGGGTCATGCCACTGTCGCTGCAGGCCTCGCACTCACCGTTTTTGAGCCTTCCAGAAGAAACCGCACGGCTATTGATCGACGCGGTAATGACACAGCCCGTTCATCCGCCCGCGCCCGGCGAGATGTGACGTTCAAAGCCGGTCAAACCGCGGCTTGCGCAACAGATTGCTTGACCGACGGCGGCAGGTAAAGAAGAACTCAGCACAACGACCTTTTTCAGGCAAGTCGGCTTTGAGCGCCGAGCGACAAACCGGCCCTGCGGCGGATCGGCGATGCGGCCTAATCAGTAAGCCAGGCCTCCGGTTCCCGACCGGGAGGGCGCGCAGCGTGGGCCAACCACGGCGAATCACCGATAGTGCGGGTGCGGTTGGCAGTTAGCTCATGGCACAGCGTGCTCCGCCGTTCGACCACGACCGCGACGTGCATTATTTCGCCCAGTTCCGTCGAGTCCCTGACTTTGGTTGCATAACAGGCTAATCAGCGTTCTCGAACCGAGACTGCGTTGGCGTAGGTGCGGTCTTCGGCGCGCAGCAGGTAGACCGTTGTGACCGCAATCCATACCACGTCGAGACCAATCACGATCCTGACCGGACCCCGTGAACTGGTCCACGGCGAAGGAGAGTCGTTCATTGGTGGGTACAGGTGGCAGCGTAGTGGGCTG
>NZ_MVHG01000135.1 GCF_002086125.1 Mycobacterium arosiense ATCC BAA-1401 = DSM 45069 | reverse complement strand
ACCCGGCGGGGCGATCTCTTTTCTGTCGACCCGAGGGTCTGACTCCAACACGCCGCGAGACGGCTCGAGACGCCCCGCCCCACAAACCCCTAATTCAGCAAGCTCCTAGATCACGAACCCGGTCGAGGAGTCCGTAAAGCTGTGACTGGTCGCGAATTTCACCTATGAACACGGTTTCGCCCACACCGGCCTCGAGCCGCATCCCTTCTAACGCCGACGCGAGGCGCTCGGTCACGCGGCCTCGGATGCAGATCCGGTACATCGTCGGTTGCATCTACCCTCCGCCCGCCAACTGCAAATACAGCATTCGCCGGCGTCGGGTGAGTCGTCATCACCCGGCGCGCTAATTCACCCGGGTGAGTCAGGTGTCTCAGCGCCGCGGCCGGTGGCCTCAGGGTCCACGTGGGGACGACGGTCCGGCGCAGTCTTAGTACCGCTTTTAGGAGCCCCAGCAGCTGTCCAATCCCCCGATTGGTAACGACCACGAGCACTGACACGCACGTAAAAACCGGATCACCAAGCTCGGTCGCCGGGTTGGATCTCTACCTGGATCGCCCCGGCGGCAGGGTACGCGACGGGTGATGGAAGCCATACGCGTCGCGATCCGTTCGGGGCGATTGGTGCCGGGCATCCAGTTGCCTTTGAGTCGCGCGCTGGCCGCCGACCTCGGTGTCGCGAGAAACACCGTTGCCCGTGCGTACGCCGAACTCATCGCCGAGGGCTTGCTGACGTCACAACAGGGCTCGGGCACATTGGTTGCCCAACGTGCCGAAGTCGTCCGGCCCGGCGCTTCACCGCCGCAACGAGGGATGGAGCGGTTGGACCACGACTTACGGCCGGGCCGTCCGGATCTGTCGTCGTTTCCACGGACGGAGTGGAGTCGTGCGGTCAAGCGCGCGTTGCACGCTGCACCGTTCGAGGCGTTCGGCTACACCGATCCACATGGGCGGCCGGAGCTTCGCAGCGCCATTGCCGAGTATCTCGCTCGCGCCCGGGGAGTTCGGGCCCGACCAAGCAACATCGTCATCTGCAGCGGCGCCGCCGAAGGGTTGAACCTGGTGGCCGGCGCGCTGGCAGCAGCCGGGTTCACGGCCGTTGCCGTCGAGGCGTTCGGCCTGCACACGCAGCGGGCGTCGCTCGCTCGGGCCCGATTACGTTGCCCCCCAATCACAGTGGACTCGCATGGCGCTGACGTCATGGCTCTCGATGGCATGGCAGATGTGGGCGCTGCGCTGCTCACGCCGTCGCACCAGTTCCCGCTTGGCGTGCCTCTGCGTTCCGACCGCCGCGCAGCTGTCGTTGACTGGGCGCGACGTACCGGCGGACTGATCATCGAAGATGATTACGACGGCGAATTCCGCTACGACCGCAGCCCCGTCGGCGCGCTGCAAGGCATAGATCCCGAGCATGTCAACTATATGGGCACGGCGAGCAAGTCGCTGGCGCCGGGGCTTCGGCTCGGGTGGCTGGTGCTGCCGGACCGGCTCGTCCATGCGGTGGGCCGGCAAAGGGGCGAGCGCGAGGAGACCTCGGGCTTTGTTGACCAGTTGGCAATGGCCGAATTCATCTTGTCCGGTTCCTATGACAGACACATTCGCACCATGCGCGCCCAGTACCGGCGCCGCCGCGAGCAACTCGTCGCCGCTGTCGCCCGGTCGTCACCGACGACCACCGTCGCAGGAATGCCCGCGGGTCTACAGGTGCTGCTTGAACTTGACGGGGCCGACGAAAGCGCGCTTTGTCGCCAACGCGAGTGGCGACGGCTCGGCGTGGACGGTCTTGATCAGTTTCGCCATCCCGAAGCCGGCAGCACGCGGAATGGATTGGTCATCGGGTTTGCAGCGCCCGCGCCGAGCGCATGGTCAGCTGCACTGGATGCGCTGATCCGACTGCTGCCCTGAGGATCCGGCTCAACTGGCCCCATCTCGCCGCACCCAAGTGGCCCACGAACAGCGAGATACGAGGATTAGCGTTGCATGCATGACAGTGGCAGGCAGCTCCGCAGTCGCCGATCTGCTGTGCATCACGCCGATCCCATTCGAGTTCGAGGGCAAGGCACCGAGTGGAGCTGGCGAGCCGGCGGTGCTGCTCGCCACCAAGTCGGAGCCGCCGGCCATCCGCGCTCAGCTCATCGAACGAGCAGGCCTGATCGACACCTTGTCGACGGAACCCTCGCGCAAGCTCACGCTGCTCAGCGCGCCAGCGGGCTGGGGCAAGACGACGCTGTTGGCGCAATGGGTGCGCGGCGCCGATGACCGCCGTCGACGGGGTTGGCTGTCCCTCGATGCGTCCGACAACGAGCCGGCGCGATTCTGGGCCTGCGCGATCGTGGCGCTGGGCAAGGCCGTCCCGGGGGTGGCGCCGCGCGCGCTCAAGCACATCACGATGGGTGCCGACGTTCGACGGGTCGTGTTGCCCACCTTGCTCGACGAGTTGGCCGCCATCGACTACCAGATCGCGTTGGTCCTCGACGACTACCACCTTGTCGAAAATCGGACCGTGCACGAGCAGGTGGCTTTCGTCGTGGAACGGATGCCCCAGACTTTCCAGCTGGTGATCGCCGCTCGCTCGGATCCCATGCTGCCGTTGGCGCGGTTGCGCGCCCGCGGCGAGCTGCTAGAGCTGCGGGCCGAGCAGCTTCGCTTTGAAGCCGGCGAAGCCGCGGACCTGTTTGGCGGCGTGCTCGGTTTGGAGTTGACCGACGCGCAAGTCCAGCTCCTATTTCGCCGCACGGAGGGGTGGGCCGCGGGACTGTATCTCGCCGGGCTGTCGTTGGCCGGGCGCATCGATGCGGCAGCATTCATCCAGACCTTCGCAGGCGACAACCGTCACATCGTTGACTACTTGATGGCCGAGGTACTCGAGGGTCAGCCTTCGCACCTGCGCGAGTTTTTGTTGCGCACATCAATCTTGGGGCGACTCAGCGGTCGGCTGTGCGATGCGGTGCTCGAAACGTCTGACTCCGCCTCGGTTCTGGAGAAGATCGAGCGCGAAAACCTGTTCGTGGTGCCGTTGGACATGTCGCGTCAGTGGTATCGCTATCACCAGCTGTTCGGAGAGTTGTTGCGCACCGAGCTGCGTCGCAGCGAGCCCGATCTGGTAACCGATCTGCACCGACGAGCCGCGGACTGGTTCAAGCGCGAAGGCCTTGTCGATGAGGCGGTGCCCCATCTGGTCGCTGGCGGCGACATCGCGCACAGTGCTTCGCGCACCCAGGGGTGTGCGGTCGGTGAGGAACTGACCCCCAAAGAGCTCGAGGTCCTTCGCTTGCTCCCCACCCGGCTATCGCGAAGCGAGATCGGTGCGCAGCTATATATCTCACTTAACACCGTGAAGACCCACCAGCGCGCCGTGTACCGCAAGCTCCACGTCGAGCACCGCAGCGGGGCGGTCATCCGGGCACGAGAACTCGGCCTGCTGTAATTCGGCATGTTCCCCGTGCGGCTGCAGGGGATCGAAACCGGCGCTCTGTCAAAGCTTTTGGGGTTGAACTGCCAGTTCGTTGCGTCTCGTTAGCCGTTCGGTGCGTTGCCCGGAGCCGCCGCGCTCGTGGAACTCGTTGGGCTTGTCGGACTCGTTGGGCTCGTAGGCCGCACCGAGCTGGTAGGAGTCGTAGAGCTCGTCGGGCTCGTGGGAGTCGTCGGACTCGCGGGACTCGTCGGGCTCGTGGGAGTCGTCGGACTCGCGGGCGTGGTACTTGCAAGGCCTGGGCCTTCGCCACACCAGTCCGCCACGTCTTTCGGGTACTGCTCGAGCGGTGGAGGGCAACGCTGCCCCGGCGGAAAATTGGCGCCGGCGTTGAGCAGATCGCAGGGCACGTAGACCTGCTTGCCCTTGGGAGTGTTGGTCAGACACTTCGTCGGCGGCTCGCCATGGGCCGGAACGGGAATAGTGGCCGCCGCCACCACCGCCACCACCGCCACCACCGCGCCGAGCGCCCCAGCAAAACGGCGATAGGTCATGAGAGCTCCTTGCGATGCGGTTTCGGGCGTGCGCGGCGTGTCATCGCCGTCGTATGACGATTAAAGCCGCTCACCCCGGGCGTAAGCCAACCATGGGTCTGGCTTTGAACAGGACATTCTCGGTGGAGCTGCCGGGAATCGAACCCGGGTCCTACGGCATTCCCTCAAGACTTCTCCGTGCGCAGTTCGCTATGCCTCTGCTCGGATCTCCCGGTCACGCGAACAAGCCGAGATGACGATCCCAGTCGCTGTTGGTGTCCCGATGAGTCCCGCGACCGGACTCATCGGTGGATCCCTCTAGCTGACGCCAGGGTCCGGGTCGAGGGCTTTCCCGGTCTGACGGACTAGCTGTCGCTTAGGCAGCGAGAGCGTAGTCGCGCTGATGTGAATCGGCGCTTATCTGTTTGCAACGACGCTTACGGTGGTCAGTTGCCTGCACCGGCACGCTTCCCTTGATTCGATGCGCGAAGTCGAAACCTTTCAGCCCCTCGCACCCCACCGACTTTCGGCAGGAATATCCATGGTACCCGCCTATCAACCAGCGGCGACGGGATGATCTTCCCCGGCCGGGCTGCGATCAGATCACGAAATTCAGGTGCTCGACGACGTGGGCGGCCACGCCTTTGTCGCCGTCCAGGTCGATGTCCTGGGCGCGGGCGGGACACATCGGGCGGCCACCGGCGAGCCTGGTGAACTGCAACCCGTCCAGCCGGATGGTGGAGGTCGGGTCCTGACCGGCGAAGTCGTCGACCACCGCGGCCCGGCCGTCGACGCTGACCCGGATGGTGCGGGTCAACGGGCCGGTGAGGTCGAATTGGATGCGTGAGCCCTCAGGCGCCTTGGCCAGCTTGCCCACCACGTACCCCATCGTCGCGGCGATCTCGTCGACGGCAAGCGACGCCGCCGGCCCGGCGAGCTCGTCATCGGACGGCGAGCGGGCCAACGCCACGCGAATGTCTTGCTCGTGCATCCAGCAGTCGAACACCCGGATCCGCATGAACCGGCCGTAGGAGTCCGGGCCGGTGGGAGTCATCGTCGCCGCATCCCATTCCTCGCCGGACATGTTCGTCAGCGCTTCGCTCCGATCGGCGGTGATCGCCCGGAAGCTTTCCAAGACGTCGGCGTCGGCGTGCGCGCTCAGATGACGGACCCAGCACTCGTTCATCACGCCGACGTTGTTGCGCACGTGGTCCAACGCGGAAACGTCGACATCGGGCTCGGGCGCGGCGATGCCGGCGAGGAACGACTCGGTGCCGATCATGTGCGACACCAGGGCCTTGACGTCCCAGCCCGGCAGCGGGCTGGCCGCCCGCCATTGCGCTTCGGAAAGCCCGCCCAACAGCGCATCGATGTCGTCCCACACCGCGAAGAGACCGGTGAGCACGGTGGACTTGTCGAGTTTGGTGACGGGGCGATCGGCCATGCTCGGATCGTAGGCCGTCAGGCCGAGGCGATCATCGCCACGGATCCCATGGCGAGGACCATGCCGATCCCCTGCAGGCGGGTCACCCGCTCGCGCAGTACCACCATCGCCAGCACGACCGTCGCGGCCGGATACAGCGAAATCAGGATGCTGGCCAACGACAACAGCCAGGTGTGCAGAGCGGCCAGCATGGTGATGTTGGCGAAGATGTCCAGCACGGCGACGGCCACGGCCAATTTGAGCGGGCGGCCGCGCGGCATCGCCAGGTTCTGGCTGGTTTTGGCCATGGCGAACACGACCAGGCTGGCGGCGACCCGGGCGAAGACCAGCGGCCAGAGCTTGCAGACGTGCGGCGCCTGATGCAGAAACACCAGGTTCAGCCCCATCGCCGAACCCGCGACCACGGTGAGCCAAGCCACTTTTGGAGTGAACCGGTACGGCGTTCCTTCCACCGGAGCCTCGCGGCTGACCAGCATCACCGCGCCCAGCGCCAGGACGACGCCCACCAGGGCCGCTTGCCCGGGCCGCTCCCCCAACGCCATGCCCACGGCGACGGGCAC
Organism: Mycobacterium arosiense ATCC BAA-1401 = DSM 45069; assembly: GCF_002086125.1. Lineage (GTDB taxonomy): Bacteria > Actinomycetota > Actinomycetes > Mycobacteriales > Mycobacteriaceae > Mycobacterium > Mycobacterium arosiense. Next base: position 2,636 of record NZ_MVHG01000135.1, on the reverse strand, counting down.
CGCGGCGTTGAGCACGGCGGCCAGTGGCGAGACCACCGAAATCGGGCCGGAGCCAAGCGCGGCGAAGAACGCCCACATTCCGAACGCCATGCCGATGCCGTACAGGCAACCCCACAGAACGGCACCGGCGTGAACCGGCCCGCCGACGAACACGGCCATCGCGCCCAGCAACAGCGTCTCGATCGGGTAGGCGACCAGCATGACGCGCAGCGCGGCCACCCGCCGCGCTGCTACGCCGCCCACGAAGTCGCTGACGCCGTACGTCACGGCCGACAGCTGCGCGTAGGCCGCCCCGATCAGGTCATGCCCTTTGCTCGCCGTCCCATTTCACGAACCACCTCACGCTGTGCATCACGCTGCGCCATGTCCTGGCGCTTGTCGTAGGCCCTTTTACCGCGCGCGAGGGCCAGCTCGACTTTGACCTTGCCCTCCGAGAAATACAGCGACAGCGGCATCAACGCGAGGTTACCATCTCGTATCTTGCCCACCAGCCTGTCGATTTGTTGCCTATGCAACAACAGTTTTCGGTTTCGACGCGGTTCATGGTTGGTCCAGCTACCGTGCTGATACTCGGGAATGTACAAGTTGCGCAACCAGACTTCGCCGTCGTCGATCGTTGCAAAGGCATCAGCTAACGAGGCTTGGCCCAGCCGAAGGCTTTTCACCTCGGTGCCTTGCAAGGACACTCCGGCCTCGAACAACTCGATGATCGAATAGTTGTGTCGCGCTTTGCGATTGGTGGCAATAACTTGTTTGCTGCCACCTTTGCCGCCAGCCGCCTTGGCCCGGCCGGAACCCTTGGCCATCGCTACCGCCGTATATAGAGGCGCAAGGTCGCATAGGCCGTCACCGCCGCCATCGACACGCCGAGCAGGAACAACCACGGCGAGATATAGAGGATGTCGGCGTAATCGACCTTGGCGATCAGATGAGCTTGGTAGAACTGGCTCAGCGCGTTGTCCAGGAACAATGCACGGACCAACATGAGTCCGAGCACGGCGATGGCCACACCGATGGACGCGGCCAGCATCGCCTCGACCAGGAAGGGCAGCTGGGTGTACCACCGGCTGGCACCGACCAGCCGCATGATTCCGATCTCGGTGCGCCGGGTGTACGCCGCGACCTGCACCATGTTGGCGATCAACAGGATCGCCCCGACCGCCTGCACCAGGGCGACGGCGAACGCGGCATCGCGCAAGCCGTCCAACACGGCGAACAGCCGGTCGATGAGGTCCTTCTCATTGAGAATGCTGCGTACCCCGGGCTGGCCCTGCATCGCGGCATCGAACTCCGCGTGCTGCTCGGGATTGTTCAGTTTGACGATGAATGACGCGGGAAACGAGTCCTTGCCCGCCACGTCCTTGAACTCCGGGAACTTCTTGATGGCGTCGTTGTAGGCATCCTGACGGTTGACGAAGCGCACCGATTTGACGTCTTGGCGTACATCGATCTTTTCGCGCAACCCCTTACACGGCGCGGACGCACACGTCGTGTCGTTGGCCGAGATGTCGTCGGCCAGAAACACCTGCGTCTCTACGCGGTCCAAATAGATCTCGCGTGAGTTGTCGGCCAGCCGGACCACCAGCAGACCGCCGCCGAACAGGCCGATGGAGATCGCGGTCGTCAGGATCATCGCGGCCGTCATGGTGACGTTGCGGCGAAGCCCGGTCAGAACCTCGTTGAGCAGGAAACCGAAGCGCACTTAGCGGTCCATCCCGTAAATGCCGCGCTGCTCGTCGCGAACCAACCTGCCCAGCGACAGCTCAACGACGCGCTGGCGCATCGAGTCGACGATGTGGTGGTCGTGCGTTGCCATCAGCACCGTCGTCCCCGTGCGGTTGATCCGCTCCAACAAATCCATGATGTCCTTACTGGTGTCTGGGTCGAGGTTGCCCGTCGGTTCGTCCGCCAGCAGGACCAGGGGCCGGTTGACGAACGCGCGGGCGATCGCCACCCGCTGCTGCTCACCACCGGACAACTCGTGGGGCAATCGGTTGGCTTTGCCGGACAGGCCGACGGTTTCCAGCACGTCGGGCACCACCCGGTTGATCGCGTCGGATCGTTTGCCGATCACTTCCAACGCGAACGCGACGTTCTCGTACACCGTCTTTTGCTGCAACAGGCGGAAGTCCTGAAAGACGCAGCCAATGACCTGGCGAAGCTTCGGGACGTGACGACCGCGCAGCTTGTTGACGTGGAACTTCGACACCCGGACGTCGCCGCTGGTCGGGTTCTCGGCGCCGAGCAGCAGCCGCATGAACGTCGACTTGCCCGAGCCCGACGGGCCGATCAGGAAGACGAATTCACCCTTGTCGATCTTGACGTTGACGTCTTCCAGCGCTGGGCGCGCCGACGTTTTGTACTTCTTGCTGACATGGTCCAGGGTGATCATCACGGCACGCCAGTGTAGCGGTGAATTTCGCTGGCAGGCGAAGTCAACTGGCCGGCGGCGGCGAAGTCGGAACCGGTCCGGGCCCCGGCTGAGGTTGCTGCGGCGGTGGCGTGGCCGGGCTCGAGCTGGGCGGGCAGAACGGCGCCGGAAGAATGCACGGCAACTGTGGTAGCTGGAACGGCGGAGTCGTGGTCGTGGTCGTGGTCGTCGTCACAGGTAGTGGCGGCGGTGGCGGGGGTGGTGG
>NZ_MVHG01000134.1 GCF_002086125.1 Mycobacterium arosiense ATCC BAA-1401 = DSM 45069 | reverse complement strand
AGACAAGCCACACCCCACCCGGAGGTTCTCCTCACATCAAGCCAACACGCCTGCTACCAACGTCTGGTCCGAGTACAACTAGATGGCGTGCGTCTTGCGCGTCGTCGCCAATGATTTCGACGACCTGCACGCCCCGGCGGTGCAGCCGGGCGATCGCGAGTTGGGCGGCGCGTACCGCGGCGCCGTGCCCCGACACCGGATTGGTCAGCGCGATCACCTTGCCGATTTCTCGGCGGCGCAGTGGTGTCACGGAATCAGCTTGCCGGGATTGAGAATTCCGGCCGGATCCAATGTCGCCTTGACCGCGCGTAGCACCTGCACTCCCAGTTCGCCTATCTCGTCGCGCATCCACGGCCGGTGGTCCACGCCGACCGCATGGTGGTGGGTGATGGTCCCGCCGGTGGCCATGATGGCATCCGACGCGGCCTTTTTGGCGGATTTCCACTGCTCGATCGGATTACCCCGCTGCCCGGCCACGACGGTGAAGTACAACGAGGCGCCGGTCGGGTAGACGTGCGAGATGTGGCACATCACCAGCGCCGGCGTGCCCGTTTCGGCGAGTGCATCGGTAAGTGCCTGAGTTACAGCCGCTTTCAGAGCGGGAATGTTCGACCAGTCGGTGGCCGTCTCCAGCGTTTCGCACAGGGCGCCGGCCGCGAGCAGCGAGTCGCGCAGGTACGGGGCGCCGAAGCGGCCGCGCTCCCAGGCTTGCGCCGGTCCTTCGCCCAGCGAGGTTCCGCCCTGGGCCGCCAGCAGCGCGCTGGTTTCGGCGTGCCGGCTTCCGACGTGTTCCTTGGTGCCCTCGAACACGGTGATGGCCAGGCATCCGCCGGTGATCTGCGATTCGCCGATCGCCTCGGTGGTGGCCAGGTTGACCCCGGTCTCGGCCTCGTCGGAGAGCCGAATCACGGTGGGGCCGGTGGCATTCTGGGTGACGGCGCGCAGCGCCGCTGCCCCGGTCTCGAAGTCGGGGAACGACCACGCCTCGTAGCGGATGGCTTCCGGCGCGCGGTGCACGCGGAGCCGCACCTCGGTGATGACGCCCAGGGTGCCCTCCGAGCCGATCAACAGCGCACGCAGGTCGGGGCCGGCGGCCGATTCCGGTGCGCGACCCAGGTCCATGATGCCCACTGGCGTGACCACGCGTAGCCCCCGCACCATGTCGCTGAACCGCCCGTAGCCCGCCGAGTCCTGCCCGGAAGAGCGGGCCGCGGCAAACCCGCCGATGGTGGCGTACTCGAAGCTCTGCGGGAAATGGCCGAGCGAAAAGCCTTGCGCGCCAAGGAGTCGTTCGGCGTCCGGTCCGGTGACCCCCGCGCCGAAAATGGCCTGGCCGGATACCTCGTCGAGCGAGATCAGCCGATCGAAACGGCGTAGGTCAAGCGAGACGACGGCGGAGAACCCCGCGCGGACGGGATTGAGCCCACCGACCACGCTGGTGCCCCCGCCGAAGGGTACGACGGCAATGCGATGTTTTGAGCAGTAGCGCAGCACGCCGGCCACGGCTTCGTCATCGCCGGGAAGCAGCACGGCGTCGGGCGCATCCTGCGGGCCGCGATCCGCGCGGGTGAGCAAGTCGATGGTGGACTTGCCGCCCGCGTGCAGCAGCCGATCGGCGTCGGCGGTGCGGCAGTATTCGGCGCCGACGATGGCGGCGAGCGCGTCGGCATCCGCCGGCGACAACGCCGACGGGCGCAGTCGCACCTGCTCGGGTCGCAGTTCGGCCGTGCAGGACCCCTCGACCCCCACGGCCTGCTGCAGCAATGACCGGATCCCCTCCGAGAGCGGTTTGGCCGCCGCGGGATCGCCCCACGCGTTCCACTTCATCGGCGGCAGGAGCCCCTGGGGATGCGTCATGCGTTACAGTATTACACATGTTGTCAATCCGTAATCCAGAGCTGGATACCGGAGAACGCATCCTCGCGGCCGCGGCCAGCTGTGTGGTGGATTTCGGCGTCGAACGCGTGACCCTCGCCGAGATAGCCCGACGCGCGGGCGTCAGCAGGCCGACGGTGTACCGCCGGTGGCCGGACACACAGTCGATCGTGGCGGCGTTGTTGACCCAGCACGTCACCGAGGTGATGCGTGACGCGCCGTTGTTGGGGGACGATCGCGAATCGCTTGTGCGACAGATAGTTGCGGTGGCCGACTTGTTGCGTGCGGACCGGTTGGTGATGTCGGTGCTGCACTCGGACCTCGCGTCGACGTACATCACCGAACGCCTGGGGACCAGCCAGCGCATGCTGATCGACGCCCTTGCCGCCCGGCTGCGGGTGGCTCAGCGGCATGGCAGCGTCCGGCTCGGCGATCCGGTCCAGATGGCGACCATGGTGCTGCTGATCGCGCAGTCGACCATCCAGTCGGCCCGGATCGTCGAGTCGATGCTCGACGCCGACGCGCTGGCCACCGAACTTGCCTACTCGCTGAACGGATATCTGTCGTGATATCTGATCCGACCGCCCTGAACGGCGCGCGCCGTGCGGCCGATCTGACCGCGCTCGCCGACGGTGAGCCACTGGACGTCGTGGTGATCGGCGGTGGCATCACCGGTGCGGGGATCGCGCTGGATGCCGCAGCGCGCGGGCTGCGGGTGGCGCTGGTGGAGAAACACGATCTGGCCTTTGGCACCAGCCGCTGGAGTTCCAAGCTCGTCCATGGTGGCCTGCGCTATCTGGCGACGGGCAACGTGGGCATCGCCCGGCGCAGCGCCATCGAGCGCGGAATCTTGATGACGCGCAACGCCCCTCACCTGGTTCATGCGATGCCGCAGGTGGTGCCGCTGCTGCCGTCGATGAGTCCGGGCAAGCGAACCCTGGTGCGGGGCGGCTTCCTGGCCGGCGACGCGTTGCGGTTTCTGGCGGGCACCCCGGCCTCGACATTGCCGCGCTCGCGGCGGATTTCGGCCGGGCGCGTGGTGGCGATGGCTCCGACGGTGCGGCGTGACGGCCTGGACGGGGGCTTGCTGGCCTACGACGGTCAATTGATCGACGACGCCCGCCTGGTCACCGCCGTCGCGCGCACCGCGGCGCAGCACGGCGCCCGAATCCTGACCCACGTGTCGGCGTCGCGGGCCACCGGCACCTCGGTGCGGCTGACCGACATGCGCGGCGGCGAATCGTTCGACGTCTCTGCGGGCGCGGTCATCAACGCGGCCGGGGTGTGGGCGGGCGAGATCGACGGCTCGTTGCGGTTGCGGCCCAGTCGCGGCACGCATCTGGTCTTCGACGCCCATTCCTTCGGCAATCCGATTGCGGCGCTGACGATTCCGATACCCGGTGAGCTCAACCGCTTCGTCTTCGCCATGCCCGAACAACTGGGCCGGGTCTATTTGGGGCTGACCGACGAGGCGGCTCCCGGCCCCATTCCGGATGTGCCCGAACCGTCGGTCGACGAGATCACGTTCCTGCTCGACACCGTCAACACCGCACTGGGGACCGCGCTCACCGCCACGGACGTGATCGGCGCCTACGCGGGGCTGCGGCCGCTGATCGACACCGGCGAGGGCCGCACCGCCGACGTCTCGCGCGAACACGCCGTCGTCGAATCGGCGTCCGGGGTGATCAGCGTGATCGGTGGCAAGCTGACCGAATACCGCCACATGGCGCAGGATGTGCTGAATCGCGCGATTCGGGCCCGCAGGCTGCGCGCCGCGAAATGCCGGACCCGCAACCTCCCGCTGATCGGAGCCCCGAGCAATCCCGGGGTGATCGCGGCACCCGGCGCGGAGTTGCCGGTGTCGCTAATGCAGCGCTTCGGCGCCGAGGCGCCCAAGGTGGTCGACGCCGCGTCCTGCGACCGGCCGACCGAGCCGGTCGTGGACGGAATCGACGTCAGCAGAGCGGAGTTCGAATACGCGATAACGCATGAGGGCGCGCTGGATGCCTCCGACATCTTGGACCGGCGGACCCGGATCGGGCTGGTGCCGCGCGATCGAGAGCGGGCCGTCGCTGTCGCCGAAGAATTCATGACCCGCTTCGGCTGAGGTTATCATCAAGCGGAACTAGTCCGTATCGTTAGGAACATATGCAGCCCGAAAGCGGTCATCCGAGCGCGTCGAGCCGGACCCGAAACCCGGGACGGCTCGATCGATCGCTGGACGCGGCGATCCTCGACGCGACCCTGGCCGGCGTCGCCGAAGTCGGCTATGACCGGTTGAGCATGGACGACGTCGCGTCGCGCGCCGGCGTCGGGAAGGCGGCGATCTATCGTCGCTGGCCGTCCAAGGCGGTAGTGGTCGCCGATGCCATCGCGCATTGGAGGCGGCGGCGGGGCCCGCTCGAACCGCCCGACACCGGCAGCCTTCGCGGCGACATCGACGCGCTGGTTGCGGCCACGCCTGACCTGAATGATGCTGATACGCACATGCTTCGGGTGATTGTCGGGGTGGCGACCGCCGCCATGCACAACCCCGTCCTGGCGGCCGCCCTGGACGACCTGGTGCTGTCGACGCCGCGGCAGGTGGTCCGCGCGGTGCTCGACCACGCGGTCGCTCGGGGGGAAATACCGGCCGGCCGCGACTTGAGCCTGATCCCAGACGTCGCGCTGAGCCTCAACGTGCTGCGGGTGATCACCGGACGGCCGATCGACCGGGTCTATGTCCGGCGCGTGCTCGAGGACGTGATCCTGCCGATGGCCGGGGGACCGGCCCCGTAGTTGTTGCGCATCCCGTCGCGCCGTGCCAGATTAGAGCAAGACGGAACTAACTAGTTCCGTCTGAATGGGAGACAGCGATGGATGTGAAGCATGTCCCGGTGCTGATCGTCGGCGCGGGAGCCGCCGGCCTGGCCACCTCTGCGCTGCTCGCCAAACACGGTGTTCGCTCGCTGGTGGTCGAAAAACGCAAAGAGGTGTTCATCTACCCGAAGGCGCGTAACCTGAGCTTCCGCAGCCTGGAGATTTTGCGCGGCCTTGGATTGGCAGACCAGGTCCACGCGATCGCCCACGGCGTTTCCGACATGCTGACCAAGCCGACGCTCAACAGCGCCGAACAGCATGAGGCGCTCGACGTCAACGCGATCTTCGCGCCGTTCAAGGACCTGAGCCCGGAGCCCGGCGGCCAGTACTGCCCGCAGAGTGCCTTCGAACCGATCCTGCTCACCCACATCCGCCGGCACGGTAGCGAGGCGCGCTACAACACGGAGTTGGGCTCGTTCGACCAGGACGAAAGCGGCGTCACCGCGGTCATCCGCGATCGCGAGTCGGGCGCGACCGAGACGGTACGCGCCGACTATCTCGTCGCCGCCGACGGAGTGCACAGCCCGATCCGCGACGCGCTGGGCGTGACGACCTCCGGCTACGGGGCACTGCCGATCTATGTGGTGTTCGTCTACTTCCGGGCGCCGTGGCGACAATTCGCCCGCGACCTCAATGCGGGCGACTGCATCCAAGTTAAAAATCCAGAAGTTGAGGGCATCTTTCTGCCGGTGTGCGACGACTTCGGAATGTTCATCAGCACCTACTTTCCCGCCCGCGGCGAATCCGCCGAACAGTTCACCACGCAGCGGTGCCGCGAGATGCTGACGAAAGCGATCGGCGAGCCGATCGACGTGGAGATCATCGACGTCGCGCCGTGGCAGCCGTACGAGCGGGTCGCCGACCAATTCCGCTGCGGTCGAGTGTTTCTCGTCGGTGACGCGGCCCACACCATGCCGCCGTTCAAGGCGGGCGGGGCCAACACCGCCATCCAGAGCGCGCACAACCTGGCCTGGAAGCTGGCTAGCGTCTTGAACGGGGCCGCCGGCCCGGCCTTGTTGGGCACCTACCATGCCGAGCGGCACCCGGTCGGGCGCTTCAACGCGCGCCAGTCACTCACCGGGCCGTCGCTGGCCTTCCTTCGGTCGGACGACGACCGGCCGCTATTGCCGCCAGACGAAGAGGTGCCCATGTTCGCGCTGCTCATCGGATACCGATACCGTTCTGCCGCAATAATTTCCAACGATCCCGTTCCTACGGACCCGGACGCCGTGTCGCTGGTCGAAGAATTGCGCGGGCAGCCCGGCACCCGGGTCCCGCACGCCTGGGTCGTCGACGCCGGGAAGCGGGTCTCCACCCTCGACCTGCTCGGGCCTGGTTTCACGCTGCTCACCGGAGACAACGCCTTTGAATGGTCGGACGCCGCGGCCCGCGCGTCGAAGACCGCCGGCGTCCCAATTAGCGTGCGGCGCATCACAACCGCGCTCGACTCCGATGGCTCGTGGGCCGGCGCCACCGGACTCGGGCCCGAAGGGGCGTTGCTGGTACGCCCTGACGACTTCGTCGCCTGGCGCGCCGACGAGCTCCCGCGCTCGCCCGGGGACGACCTCGGCCGAATGTTGTGTCGGGTGCTCGCCCGCACGCCATGACCGGCCCGCCTCAGGAGTTCCTGGACCCCTGAGATACCACCGCGAGCAGACGCAGAATCGCACTGCGCGACGGTCTTCAGTGCGATTCTGCGTCTGCTCGCCATCGTTAGCCGGCTTTGCGTGCACGGTCCAAATGGGTGGCGATGCGCATGGCAAGTCGCTCGGGTTCGTGCCTCACATCGTGGACGACGATAGGAATTACCGTCCATCCTAGTTCCTGGATTCTGCCCGATCTCGTTTTGTCTCGGAGCATCTCGCTGCGTCCCGCATGCCACTCGATGCTTTCGTATTCAGCCGCTAAGTGCATCTCCGGCCATGCGAAGTCGACCCGCCACAATTCACCGTCGCGACCACGAATTGGGAATTGAAGTTCGGGGAGCGGGAGCCCGTGGTCGATCATTACGAGTCGAGCCTCGCTTTCCATCGCGGATTCCGCACGTCCGTCGGCGAAGTGAAGAAGTCCCCGCACGGCCACTATGCCGCGACGGCCCCGCTGCTCGGCGACCGCATGTTCGAGTTCTGCACGGCTGCAACGCATCGAACGCAATGCCGCGTCAAGTGTTGCGAATGCCCGAGGACGTGGCAACTGCCTCGCGACTTCGATAGCCGTCCAGGCAGGTCTGGTTGCGAGTCGCCCTGCTATCCGTTGCAATGGGGCGCCAGTGCGTTGGTGAACCATCAGGCCGACTGTGGGACGCATTCGTACGCCGGGATCGAGTATGTGGATTGCGGTCGCGTTTTCCGTGTCGAAGCCGTACAGGTAGGCGGCTGTGCTCATGCAGACAACGGCGTGCTGCCCCATGAAGATGTCCAACGCCGTCAGGCGACCTGAGAGGTCTGGCTCCTTAGCGGCGTAAACCCCATACCAGACGCGCTTGAGGCCACCGTTTCGAACTTGGACATCGAGCTGCTGTCGAGTCATTACCGTCAGCAACTGTGCGGTAGTGGCGAACCCGCCAGCCTGCTGTAAGACTGCGAGCGCTCCAACATGCACCGCCAGAGCATGCGAGGAGCACGCCGTATTGGCGAGTCACCGCTGGGGATAGACCGCCGAGCAGACGCAGAATCGCACTGCACAGCGCGCGCTTGTGCGATTCTGCGTCTGCTCGCGGGAAAAGGGGACTACAGCGGGATGTTCTTGTGGCGGCCGCGGCGCGCGGGCGCCTGGGCCAGCGCCTCGGTGAGCTTGCTGCGGGTGTGCGACGGGTCGATCTTCTCGTCGACCACGCCGATCTCGATGGCGCTGTCCACGCCGCCCGCGATCCGCTCGTGCTCAGCGGCCAGCTGGTCGTGCAGCGCTTCGCGCTCGTGATCGGGCGCGGCGGCCAGCTTCTTCTTGTGCAGGATGCCGACGGCGGCCTTGGCGCCCATCACCGCCACCTCGGCATCCGGCCATGCGTACACCTTGGTGGCGTTCAGCGACCGAGAGTTCATCGCAATGTAGGCCCCGCCGTAGGTCTTTCGGGTGACCAGCGTGACCCGCGGAACCGTGCACTCACCGAACGCGTGCAACAGCTTGGCGCCCCGGCGCACCACGCCGCCCCACTCCTGGTCAACGCCGGGCAGGTAACCGGGCACGTCGACGATGACCACCAGCGGGATACCGAACGCGTCGCACAGGCGCACGAAACGCGCTGCCTTCTCGGCGCTTTCGGAGTTCAGGCAGCCGCCCAGGCGCAACGGGTTGTTGGCCAGCACGCCGACCGTGCGGCCGGACAGCCGGCCCAGCCCGATCACCATCGACGGCGCCCAGTTGGCCTGGAACTCGTCGAACGGCGTCTCGTCGTCGAGGATCGCGGTCACGATCGGGCGCACGTCGTAGGCCCGCCGCGCCGATTCGGGCAGCAGCGCGTGGATGTCGGTGTCACCGGCCTCGGCCTTGTTCCGGTCGAAATGCCCCTGCTGGCAGAACAACCCGACCAACCGGCGACCACGCTCGTAGGCGTCGAGCTCGTCGTCGGCGACGATGTGGCACACCCCGGACTTTTTGTGGTGGGTCTCGGGGCCACCCAGCGAGCACATGTCCACGTCCTCGCCGGTGACGCTGCGCACCACGTCGGGCCCGGTGACGAACACCCGGCTTTCCGGCGCCATCACGATGACGTCGGTCAGCGCCGGCCCGTAGGCGGCGCCGCCGGCCGCGAAGCCGACGACCACGGAGATCTGCGGGATGTAGCCGGACGCCCGGATCATCGCCTCGAACACCAGGCCCACCGCGTGCAGCGCCTTCACGCCCTCGGCCAGCCGGGCACCGCCGGAGTGCCAGATACCCACGATCGGGCTCTGCTCCTCGATGGCGGTGTCGTAGGCGTTGACGATGTGCGTGCAGCCCTCGATGCCCATGGCACCGCCCATGACCGTGCCGTCGGTGCAGAACGCGATGGTGCGTACACCGTTCACGGTCCCCGCGGCGGCCAGCACGCCGGAGCGATCACGCTCGTGCAACAGCTCGACGGTGTCGTCGTCGAAGAAGGTGCTCAAGCGCAACAGCGGGTCGCGAGGGTCGAGCGACTCGCCAACCGTCTCGGGGGCCGTGATAGTCATCGCAGGTCTCCTGATATTCGGTGTTGCTCGGTTCAGTACCGCCCGAAGGCGATGGCCACGTTGTGCCCGCCGAAGCCGAACGAGTTGTTGATGGCGTACTCGTAGTTGCCGGGGCGGGGTTTGCCGGCCACGACGTCCAGGTCGATCTCGGGGTCGAG
>NZ_MVHG01000133.1 GCF_002086125.1 Mycobacterium arosiense ATCC BAA-1401 = DSM 45069 | reverse complement strand
GGAACATGTCGGGGGGGGGGGGGGGGGGGGGGGGGGGGGGGGCGCGGTGGGGGGGGGGGGGGGGGGGGGGGGGGAGGGCGGAGCGGGGCGCGGGGGCCGGGGCGGCGGCGGGCGTGCCGAGGCCGGGTGCCAACGCGACGGGCGCTCCCGTGTGCGACGGCGCCGGGGCGGCCGCCGCGTGCGGCAGCGCGGGGGCGGGTTGCGTCACGCCGGCCAATCCGGCCAGCCCCGCCGAACCCGCCGCACCGGCGACGGGGAGGAAGGGGGCGATCAGGCCGGCGGAGAGCTGCGCCAATTGCGGCACCTGGGTAGTGGGGAATGTGTAGAGCGCCTCGCCCGCCCAGTGCGGAACCTTGGCCGCGAGCAGCGGGTCGGTCATCAGGCTGTTGAGGACCGATGACGGGTTGGACCCGCCAGAATGGCTCAGGTCCGCGTTCAGTTCCTGGGCGACTTCCTGCACCCGAGTCACCCACCAGCTCAGCTGATCTGCCCCGCCGCCCGCGTCTTGGTTAGGCGGGTTGGCCAGCTGGATCCGCGGGGGCGGAGAGGTCGGCGGCACCCACGTCTGCGCAGTCTGGGACACGGCTTCATAGATCGCCATCGTGGTGGCCGCCTGCAGCCACATCCGCAGATAGTCCATTTCGTTGAGCGCGATCGGAATCGTGTTCACGCCAAGGAAATTCGTTGCCACCAGTTGGGCGAATGTGGCGTGGTTGGCTTCCAGCTCTTCCAGCGTCGGCATGGCGGACAGCGCGGCGGTGTAGGCCGCGGCCACGGTATCGGCCTCTAAGGCGGCTGCCGAACTGTTGGCACTGTTCTGCAGCAGCCATGCCAGGTACGGCACATGGGCGGCCACGTACGCCTCTGCGCTGGGTCCCTGCCATGTGCCGGCCTGTACCGCCGCCAGCAACTCGCCGAGTTCGGTTGCCGCCGAGTCGTATTCGGCACTCAGCGCCTGCCAGGCCTGCTCGGCCGCCAGCAACGATCCCGGCCCCGGGCCGCTGGACAGCGCCGCCGAATGGACTTCCGGGGGAAAGGCGGCCCAGATCGGCATGGTCATCGTGGACCACCCCGGCGCGCCGGTGCTGCCATGTTGCGCTCCTCCCGAGAACCGGTCGATGCGGCGTGCGGCCTCGGCGGGGGCCGACCACCGAAATCGCGTCATGGATCAACCGACGCGTCCAGGTGGTGCGACGGGACAGCTATGCGATGACGACAGCGGCCGCCCGATCGATGATCCGCGTGTACCGAAGCTTACGCCGAAAATATCCGCAAAATCGGATAGAACATGCCACTTTCACCGGAGATGCGAAGGTAATTGTCAGCCATCGGACAGCCGGACCAAAAAGCCGTTCAGGATCAGCGTCTGCGCCAGCCCCAGCTGCTGCGCCGCGTTCAGCCCGGGCAGATCACCCACCCGAAAGGGCTCGGTGCTGCCGGCGAGGAACCGCAGCGCGGCCGCATGGTCGGCGCCGGCGCCCACCGACAGCTGCGCAAAGTGCAGGACGACGCGGTCGTCGACGCGCGCGACCCGCGCGTAGAGCGGTTCATACTTCGCGACCAGCGTGTCCACGTCGATCCCGACAGTGTCGCGGACCCGTCCGACCGGAGGGCACCGGCCCCGCCGGACCAGGACGTCGGCCAGCGCCTGGAGGCTCTCGGTGAGGATCTCGGGATCGTCGAGGCCGCGCAGGGCATCGCGCACGAGGTCGCCCACGCCGGCGCGGGCCGTCGCGTCATCGAGGTGCCGTGGCGACAAGCGGGTGTGCACGCGCGGGTCGCGCTGACCCAGCGCGTACAGCTCGTGCGAAAGCAGCGTGAGCACGGTGGGCGCGTGCAGCCCGACCGTCAGATGGATCGACTGCTCGGAGTGCGTTTCGGCCGAATGCACTTGGCCGCGTGGCAGATACAGCACGTCCCCGGGTTGCAGGCGCACGTCGGTCGACGCCGCGAGCCCGTCCGTTGCCACGCCCTTGCGCCGCTGGATTTCGTGCGGCGGCACGGCGGCGGCGTCGGACACATGCCACATCTTGGATCCCTCGATCTGCAGGACGAGCACGTCGTGCGGGTCGTAGTGGGGGACAAAGCCGGTCGACTCCGGTGGCGTGACGTAGGCGTTGACGCGCGTCGGGTAGTTCAGCTCGACCTCGATCGCGTGGGACAGCGAGGCGACCGTGCGCAGGTATCGCTCGAGCCCGTTGACGACGATGGTGTAGCCGTCGGCCAGGCCGTCGCATGCCGCGACCGGGTCCAAGCCACCGTCGGCGCGCAGGTAGGTCGCCGGATCTCGGTCCTGGCCGCCCTTCACCAGCCGCACGGCCGACGGTTCCGGCTGCACATGCTCCAGGAGTGCGTCGACGGCGCTCGGCCCGGGCAGCAGGCGGTCGAAGTAGCCCGGCCGGCATCGCCGGATGTGGTGGTGTGTGCGCGCCCAGATCTCGTCGAGGAAGGTGTCGACACCGACGGGCTGCAGCACCCAGGCTAGCGAGGACTCGACGGTAATCCCCCCAAACATTGCGGTGACGGGTATCCACCACAGTAAACCGGCACCCGCACGCCCCCCGCCTTTCTCGGCACCGCACGGTCGGCTACTAGCCTGGATCTGTGCCCGATCCCGCCACCTACCGCCCCGCTCCCGGGTCCATCCCGGTCGAGCCCGGCGTCTACCGGTTCCGGGATCCGTACGGGCGAGTCATCTACGTCGGTAAGGCCAAGAGCCTGCGCAGCCGGCTGACGTCATACTTCGCCGACATCGCCAGCCTGCACCCGCGCACCCGGCAGATGGTGACCACCGCGGCCAAGGTCGAGTGGACGGTGGTAAACACCGAAGTCGAGGCGTTGCAACTCGAATACAACTGGATCAAGGAGTTCGACCCGCGGTTCAACGTCCGCTATCGCGACGACAAGACGTATCCGGTGCTCGCGGTGACCCTCAACGAGGAGTTTCCCCGGCTGATGGTCTACCGGGGCCCCCGCCGCAAAGGGGTGCGCTACTTCGGGCCGTACTCGCACGCGTGGGCCATCCGCGAGACGCTGGATCTGCTCACCCGGGTGTTTCCGGCCCGCACCTGCTCGGCGGGAGTGTTCAAGCGGCACAAGCAGATCGACCGTCCTTGCCTGCTCGGCTACATCGACAAGTGCTCAGCGCCATGCATCGGCAGGGTCAGTGCGGAGCAGCATCGCCAGATCGTGGACGATTTCTGCGACTTCCTGTCGGGCAAGACCGATCGGTTCGCCCGGGAGCTGGAACAGCAGATGAACGCCGCGGCCGAGCGACTCGATTTCGAGCGGGCCGCGCGGCTGCGTGACGACCTGGGCGCCGTGAAGAGGGCGATGGAAAAACAGGCCGTGGTCCTCGGCGACGGCACCGATGCCGATGTGGTGGCATTCGCCGACGACGAGCTGGAGGCCGCGGTGCAGGTGTTCCACGTGCGCGGTGGCCGGGTGCGCGGTCAGCGCGGCTGGATCGTCGAAAAGTCCGCGGAAGCCGGCGATTCCGGTGAGGAACAGCTGGTCGAGCAGTTCCTCACCCAGTTCTACGGCGAGCAGGCCGAATTGGGTGGCGCCGCAGACGAATCCACCAACCCGGTGCCGCGTGAGGTGCTGGTGCCCTGCCTGCCGTCCAATGCCGACGAGCTGACCAGTTGGCTGTCCGGCCTGCGCGGGTCCCGGGTGGCGCTGCGGGTGCCGCGGCGCGGCGACAAACGCGCGCTGGCTGAAACCGTGCAGCGCAACGCGAAAGAGGCGCTGCAGCAACACAAGCTGCGGCGCGCCGGCGACTTCAACGCCAGATCCGCTGCGCTGCAGAACATTCAGGAGGCCCTCGGCTTGTCCGATGCGCCGCTGCGCATCGAATGCGTGGACATCAGCCATGTCCAGGGCACCGACGTGGTGGGCTCGCTGGTGGTGTTCGAGGATGGTCTGCCGCGCAAATCGGACTACCGGCACTTCGGCATCCGGGAAGCCGCCGGGCAGGGACGCTCCGACGACGTCGCCTCGATTGCGGAGGTGACCCGCCGTCGCTTCGCACGGCACCTGAGTGAGCAAAACGACCCGAATATGCTTTCCGCGGAAGGAAAGTCGCGCCGTTTCGCCTACCCACCGAATCTGTACGTCGTCGACGGCGGAGCCCCGCAAGTCAACGCGGCCAGCGCGGTGCTCGAGGAGCTCGGCATCACCGACGTCGCGGTGATCGGCCTGGCCAAGCGGCTGGAAGAGGTATGGGTGCCCTCCGAGCCCGACCCCGTCATCATGCCGCGCAACAGCGAGGGGCTTCATCTGCTGCAACGCGTTCGTGACGAGGCGCATCGGTTCGCGATCACCTACCATCGCAGCAAGCGATCCAAGCGTATGACGGCATCGGTGCTCGATTCGGTGCCAGGATTGGGAGAACATCGCCGAAAGGCGTTGGTAAGCCATTTCGGATCGATAGCCCGCCTCAAGGAGGCCACCGTCGAACAGATCACCGCCGTTCCGGGTATCGGGGTGGCCACCGCCACCGCCGTCCTGGAGGCGCTGCGACCCGCTGAGTCCAAGGCCGCGCAATGACGGACCCGGGTGAGTTCGCGGGCGGACCCTCGGTGGACGCCCCGGCCGGCATCGACGTCGTGCTGGTGACCGGATTATCCGGCGCCGGACGGGGTACCGCAGCCAAGGTGCTCGAGGACCTCGGTTGGTATGTGGCCGACAATCTGCCCCCGCAGCTGATCACCCGGATGGTCGATTTCGGTCTGGCCGCCGGTTCGCGGATCACCCAGCTCGCGGTGGTGATGGACGTGCGGTCGCGCGGCTTCACCGGCGACCTGGATTCGGTGCGCATCGAGCTGGCCACCCGAAACATCGCCCCGCGCGTGGTGTTCATGGAAGCATCCGACGACATGCTGGTGCGCCGCTACGAGCAGAATCGCCGCAGCCACCCGCTGCAGGGCGATCAGACGCTGGCCGAGGGCATCGCGGCCGAGCGCCGCATGCTGGCTTCTGTTCGCGCCACCGCCGACCTGATCATCGACACCTCGACGCTGTCGGTGCGCGGCCTGCGCGAGACCATCGAGCGGGCGTTCGGCGGTGCAGCCACCGCGACCATCAGCGTCACGGTCGAGTCCTTCGGCTTCAAATACGGCCTGCCGATGGACGCCGACATGGTGATGGACGTCCGGTTCCTGCCGAACCCGCATTGGGTCGACGAATTGCGTCCCCGCACCGGGCAGGACCCCGCGGTGCGGGACTACGTGTTGAGCCAGCCGGGCGCGGGCGAGTTCCTCGACGCTTACCATCGATTGCTATCTCTGGTCGTCGACGGCTACCGCCGGGAGGGAAAGCGCTACATGACGGTCGCCATCGGCTGCACCGGCGGCAAGCATCGCAGCGTGGCGATCGCCGAGGCGCTGGTGCAGTTGCTCAAGGCTGAGAAAGGCGAGGCCCAACTGTCGGTGCGGGTGCTGCACCGGGATCTGGGCCGCGAATGACCGAGCCGATGAACCGGGGCATCGTCGCGATGGGCGGTGGTCACGGCCTGTACGCGACGCTGTCGGCGGCCCGCCGGTTGACGCCGTATGTGACCGCGGTGGTGACCGTCGCCGACGATGGTGGATCTTCGGGCCGGCTGCGCAGCGAACTGGACGTGGTGCCGCCGGGTGATCTGCGAATGGCCTTGGCCGCGTTGGCATCTGACAGCCCGCACGGGCGGTTGTGGGCGACGATCCTGCAGCACCGGTTCGGGGGCAGCGGGGCGCTGGCCGGGCATCCGATCGGCAACCTGATGTTGGCCGGCCTGTCCGAGGTGCTGGCCGACCCGGTGGCCGCCCTCGACGAGCTGGGGCGCATCCTCGGCGTCAAGGGCAGGGTGCTGCCGATGTGCCCGATCGCGCTGCAGATCGAGGCCGACGTCTCCGGCCTGGAAAGCGACCCGCGGATGTTCCGGCTGATCCGCGGTCAGGTGGCAATCGCGACCACGCCGGGCAAGGTGCGCCGCGTGCGGCTGTTGCCGGACAACCCGCCGGCGACGCGGCAGGCCGTCGACGCGATCATGGCCGCCGATCTGGTTGTGCTGGGCCCCGGGTCGTGGTTCACCAGCGTGATCCCGCACGTGATGGTGCCCGGACTGGCGGCGGCGCTGCGGGCGACCACCGCGCGGCGCGCGCTGGTGCTGAATCTGGTGGCCGAACCGGGAGAGACGGCCGGGTTCTCCGTCGAGCGTCATCTGCACGTGCTGGCCCAGCACGCACCGGGATTCACCGTGCACGACATCATCATCGACGCCGAACGGGTGCCCAGTGAACGGGAACGCGAGCAATTGCGGCGCACCGCCACACTGCTTTCGGCCGAGGTCCACTTCGCCGATGTGGCCAGACCTGGTACACCTTTACATGATCCAGGCAAGCTCGCGGCGGCCCTGGACGGGGTCCGGGCGGCCCACAAGGCTCCGGGAGCGTCTTCGGTCACGGCCACCGCGGATATTCGGGTCGACGGTGCAAGCCCACCAGCCGGTGGGAGTGGGCCGGCCGGCAGCGGACCAAGGGGTGACGACGCGTGGCGATGACGACCGAAGTCAAGGACGAACTGAGCCGGCTCGTTGTGAAATCGGTCAGCGCGCGCCGGGCGGAGGTCACCTCCCTGCTGAGGTTCGCCGGTGGGCTGCACATCGTCGGCGGTCGCGTCGTGGTCGAGGCCGAGGTGGACCTGGGCAATGTCGCGCGGCGGTTGCGCAAGGACATTTTTGAACTCTACGGATACAACGCGGTCGTGCATGTGTTGTCCGCCAGCGGAATTCGCAAGAGCACCCGGTACGTGTTGCGGGTAGCCAATGACGGCGAGGCGCTGGCGCGCCAGACCGGTCTGCTCGACAATCGCGGCCGCCCGGTGCGCGGGCTGCCGGCCCAGGTGGTGGGCGGCAGCGTCGGCGACGCCGAAGCCGCGTGGCGCGGAGCGTTCCTGGCGCACGGGTCGCTGACCGAGCCGGGACGGTCGTCCGCCCTGGAAGTCAGTTGCCCGGGCCCGGAAGCGGCGCTGGCTTTGGTGGGCGCCGCGCGACGGCTCGGTGTCAGCGCGAAGGCCCGCGAGGTGCGCGGCGCCGACCGGGTGGTGGTGCGCGACGGCGAGGCGATCGGCGCGTTGCTGACCCGGATGGGCGCGCAGGACACCAGGCTGGTGTGGGAGGAGCGCCGGATGCGGCGCGAGGTCCGGGCCACCGCCAACCGGCTCGCCAACTTCGACGACGCCAACCTGCGCCGGTCGGCGCGGGCGGCGGTGGCGGCCGCGGCCCGGGTGGAGCGGGCGCTGGAGATCCTGGGCGACACCGTGCCCGACCATCTCGCCTCGGCCGGCAAGCTGCGCGTCGAGCACCGGCAGGCATCGCTGGAGGAGCTCGGCCGGCTCGCGGACCCGCCGATGACGAAAGATGCTGTGGCGGGCCGTATTCGGCGGCTGCTGTCGATGGCCGACCGCAAGGCGAAGGTCGAGGGCATTCCCGACACCGAGTCGGCGGTGACGCCGGACTTGCTGGAGGACGCCTGACGACGATGCGCACCGCGAAGCGGCGGGTTGAGGAGTCGGGCGAATCAGCCGACGCCTGATCGCGCCCAGCCGACGCCTGAGGACGCCCAGCTGATTGTCGGGCATTTGCTAGTGGGGACGGGCTTGCCGGGGCTACGGTCAGGGGATGAAGCGGCTTTCGAGTGTCGATGCGGCGTTTTGGTCAGCCGAAACCACGGGCTGGCACATGCACGTAGGGGCGCTGGCGATTTGCGACCCGAAGGAATGCTCGGAGTACAGCTTTCAACGTCTGCGTCAATTACTCATCGAGCGCCTGCCCGAGGTCCCGCAGTTGCGGTGGCGGGTCACGGGTGCGCCGCTGGGCCTGGACCGGCCGTGGTTCGTCGAGGACGAGGAGCTCGACGTCGACTTCCACCTCCGCCGCATCGGGGTTCCCGCGCCGGGCGGTCGCCGCGAGCTCGAGGAGCTGGTCGGGCGGCTGATGTCCTACAAGCTGGATCGGTCCCGGCCGCTGTGGGAGATGTGGGTGATCGAGGGCGTCGAGGGCGGCCGGATCGCCACGCTGACCAAGATGCACCACGCCATCGTCGACGGCGTCTCAGGCGCGGGACTCGGCGAGATTCTCTTGGACGTCACACCGGAACCGCGTGCGCCGCAACAGGAAACGGTCGGATCGCTGGTGGGGTTCCAGCTCCCGCGGCTGGAACGGCGCGCGGTGGGCGCCCTGATCAACGTGGGCGTCAAGACGCCGTTCCGCATCGCGCGGCTGATGGAGCAGACCGTGCGCCAGCAGATCGCCACCCTGGGACTGCGCAGCAGGCCGCCACGCTATTTCGAGGCGCCCAAAACCCGTTTCAACGCACCGGTCTCGCCGCATCGGCGCGTCACCGGCTGCCGCGTCGAACTGGCCCGCGCCAAAGTCGTCAAGGAGGCCTACGGCGTCAAGCTCAACGACGTCGTGCTGGCACTGGTGGCCGGCGCCGCACGCGACTATTTACAGAAACGCGGTGAGCTGCCCGCGAAACCGCTCATCGCGCAGATCCCGGTCTCGACGCGCACCGACAGCGACAAGGACGACGTGGGCAACAAGGTCAGCTCCATGACCGTCTCGCTGGCCACCGATGTCGAAGATCCGGGCGAGCGGCTGCGGGCCATCCACGAAAGCACCCAGAACGCCAAGCTGATGGCCAAGGCGTTGTCGGCGCATCAGATCATGGGGTTGACCGAGACCACCCCGCCGGGGTTGCTGCAGCTGGCCGCGCGGGCCTACACCGCCAGCGGGCTGTCGCGAAACCTGGCTCCCATCAACCTGGTTGTCTCCAATGTCCCGGGCCCGCCGTTCCCGTTGTATATGGCCGGCGCCAAACTGGATTCGTTGGTGCCGCTGGGGCCGCCCGTGATGGACGTCGCGCTGAACATCACCTGTTTCTCCTACCAGGACTACCTGGACTTCGGTTTCGTGACGACGCCCGAGGTGGCCAACGACATCGACGACCTGGCCGATCGGGTCGAGCCCGCTTTGACCGATCTGGAGAAGGCCGCCGTGCGGGACGATGACTGCGAGTAGGCCTGCCTGACGATCTCGCCGCTACGGGCCGCCGTCGTCGTCACACTCGTCGAGCAGTTTTTCGGGGTGGTGGAAGGTGTTGGTGCGGGGTTGGCCGCGGTCGAGGTGTGGGGGTGGGATCCATTGGG
>NZ_MVHG01000132.1 GCF_002086125.1 Mycobacterium arosiense ATCC BAA-1401 = DSM 45069 | reverse complement strand
CAACAACTACACTGACCGCTGCTCACAGGTGAGGAATTTCGGCAAGCACACCTGAGGACTTTCGACGAGCGCGATCACAACGCGTGTAGTGCCCGCTCAAACCCGAATCGATCCAACGTGCCGAGGTTGGGACACCGATGGCGAACCCGACCTGGACGGCACAAGAGCGCCAATGCTGCGCCCAATCCAGCATCACCCTGACCCTGACGCGCCCTCAGCTGCAGAAAGCGCAATGGGGATTGGTAGGAGCCAGCTGGGAACACACTCTCTATGACGAGGCCGGCCGAGCACTGACCGAACAACGATCCAGCCTTGCCGTTGCTGCACACATTCAGCACGAACAGGGCCAGGGACAGCACAGACATCACCGTGTAGAACGCTAAGCCGTACGGGGAGTTGGTCTTTACGCGCGCGGGGAACCGCTGCGGTCATCGATATTGCCAGCGCGGTTGTCCAGAACTTTCGCCGTGAACGCAGTGGTCCACAGAAGGACGATGTACGCGAGCGCGTAGCTAGGTGCCATGACCCACAGGGATTTTCCGCCCATGAACAGCCCGGCCATGTCGCTCAGTGCGTCACCGACGAAGCCGGACACCATTACCCCAGCCATGACGGCTATGTAAGCGTGCTCGCGCTTCTGCGTAACCTTGCCGGCCCTTCGTTGGGTGAAGTACCAGATACCCACGGCGACAACGATGATCGCTGAGCCGATGAACCCGGCCACTGTCCATACCGGGAGGGGCTTGGTGGCGTTGACGTGGGCTGACTTGAACACAATGTCGACGGCGATCATCGCCGCGATATACACAGGCAGGAGAAAGACCGCGCGTTTCATGTCGATCATGGCTTCGGTAACCCTGGGATAGGCAGATCGGCGCACTCCACTGCGCCCTCGACGGCCGCTTTAACGGGTGCTTCAACAAGCCCTTTCGTGAAGCCGCCGACGAAGCCCACGACGCCGCCGGGTATCGCCCCTGCACCGGCAAGCTCGGGGGTGGCTACGCCGCCAGCTATAGCGCCGCCGATAGCGCCCTTGATCGCGTTCTCGTATCCACTTTTGATCATCTTTTTGCCGATGTTGGCCTTCACCTTTCCTTCTACGCACTGCCCGAAACTCGGTTGGGGTGGGACGGTCGGCATCGGGCCCGGCGCTGGTTGGGGACCGGGGTCGGGTCGCGGGCCGAACGCTGGCATAGGGGTGGCGGGTGGCTGCGATTGCGGGCCGGGCGAGGTCAGTTGGCGCTCGTATTGATCTACGAAGCTGGGTTGCCGCCCGGGCGGCGGAAGCCCAGGTTGGGGCTGGGGTTGTGGCCCACCGTCCTGCTTGAAGTCGACCAGCTGAACGCCGTTGCGGTTCGAGCTGGGGGCACTACGGTTGTCGACCGGGGCGCTGTGGTTGGGGCCGCCCTGGGCTGGCGCAAAGCCACCGCCGCTGAGACCCGCAGTAGTGGCGGTGAGCTGGCCGGAGACGTTGGTGTCTGCCGCGTCGAGTTGCTCGGCGCGCAGCCGGAGGTCAGCGGCGAACGCTTCGGCCTGAGTTTGGCGCGCGGCCCGTTCCGCCGGGCTGGTGTTGCGGGTGTCGGTGACCGACAAGTCTTCTCCGACAGCGAATCCCGCATTCTGGGCGTCTTCGACGCCGTACAGGACTCGCCGCTGGGCCGCGCTGATGTCGCTGGCGCCGTTGCGGGCTATCCCGGCTGCCTGCCGTAGCTGGTCGGCTTTACCGGTGACGACGGATAGGTCGGCTGCGGTGCGTTGCCGCAGCGCGTCGCCGCCAGCGCCGTGCCAGGTGACGGATTGCGCCTGGTTGCGCATCGTCAGGAAGGCGTCTTCCCAGCGGTCGGCGGTATGCGTCCAGTGGGCGGCCGCGTCGATGAGGTGCTCGGTGCTCCACGCCTGGATCTGCGAGAGGGTGGCGGGCATCTAGACCACCGTCACCCCGGTGATGGCGGCTATGTCGGCCGCCGATGTGGCCTCTTGGCTGGTGTAGCCACCGGCGGCCGTGGTCGCCGCGCCGACCGTTTCTTGCGTCCGCGCAGTGAAGGCCGCTGCGGTGACGCCGATCGCCGCGTTGACGGCGTTCACGGCAGCCGTGGTGGCCTGGAATGGTTGTCCGGGTGACGGCGGCGCACTCGCCAGTTGGGAGGTAAGCGCCTCCCACTGGCCAGCCGTAGCTTCTAGCTCCGCGGGGACGACCTGCAATGGATCTTGCCCCATAGCTGCATGAGTTTATGCGGGTCGCAGGCAAGCCGCTATCACCGGCCGGTGTGGTGGCGCATCGCCGATTTCGAGCGGCAACGCATCCTCCTACCAGGTAGCACGCCGAGAAGGTACCGGGGCGACCGATTGAGTTAGTGGACCCCAAGGAGGGCAAGAGAGTGCGACGATTCGACTTCCGTCTTCCTGCGCGGCCGGATTGCAACTCCTTTGCCGACTACATCGGATGAGCCACTCCCCGGGGCACACACGAGCGTACTACTGGCTGAACGCGACAGTCAGCCCCCTCACGACCATTCGCAGTTCGGTCTGCCACCAAAGAGGAACCTCGCGCAGCGCCTCGAAAAAGCGGGATGGGTGGCTCCCTTTTGTGGCGCCGGTTCTTGGATTGGATGTCTTGGCTCGCGCGTAGGACGACTGCCCCGCGCCCGAAGCGCGCGTCGTCCCTCGCGCTGCCGTCGGTGACTCAGCAAGTCTCGCCGGGCAGCTGGCTGTTACATGATGCCGCCGGACAACGGTTGGCGACCCTATTGCGCCCGCTATTTCCACGCGGGCCAGGGGTGTGGTCACGCGGTGGCCGGTTCCTCGGTGCTATCGGTAGCTGCGGGCATACTGCTGAGCATGTCCGATGTGAGCCGCCAGCCCTGGCTGCGGTGTTGGCTGGTGAGGATTCGTCGGTTCGGCGCGGTGCAGTTGGTCGGCCAAATCTTGACGGGGTCGGTAACCACGCAAGTCACCCTCGCGGGGTTTCTGCATGCCGTGTTGGTGGCCGTTCGGGGTCGGATCTGGTCTGTGAGTCACGGCGGTTGTCTTCGATCGGACATGTCGCGGCTGGATTTGCGCTGGCCGCGTTGATCGACCGCTTCGGGCGCATTGAGATGATCGGCCACCCAAAACGAATCGACACCGGCAGCGGCCGCAGTGGCATAACTTGCCCTAGGCAACATCGCCGCGCCGTACCGTGAATGCAGAATCACGTCCGCGACCCCACCCGCAATCGAGCCGCCCTCACGCTGACACCGACCAAGGCGTGGTGGATGCTCCGGCAAACCCGCCGCCTTCTCCAACAGCCGACCAACGCGGCGCTCGGACTACTCGATCCGCTTTGCGGGAGCGACAGGGGTATCTCGTTTGTGTCATGTACCGACGGTGCAGACGAAACGACTGCTAATCCCAAGCACAGCACTGCCATACGCTGCTAACCGAACACCGCCCCGGCGGGCCTTACAGCAGTCCTCACGGGGGGCTTGTCTCACATCTAAAGAAACGAGAGCGATCAGTTGTTTTAGTGCAGAAGTTCACGTGAGGCATCCAGTGAGTGGTGCGTGATGGTTAGCGGGTGGTGTAGCCGCCGTTGGGGAAGATGGTTTGTCCGGTGATCCACCATCCCTCACCGGCGAGGAAGCGCACGACGGGAACGATGTCGTTGGGATCGGTGAGTCCGGTCTTGGTGAATTTGGACAGGTCTGCCGCGGTTTGGTTGAACTTGGCTGATTCGTCGGTTTCTTGGCCGTAGAAGAACGGGGTTTCCATTGGGCCCGGGGCGACGGCGACCACGGAGATGCCACGTGGGCCGAATTCCTTGGAGGCGGCGCGGGTGAAGTGTTCGACTGGGCTCTTGGATCCGGCGTAGATGGAGTAGCCGCCGGTGAAAGCGGCCAGCAGTGAGGTGACCAGGGTGATGATCTTGCCGCCATCGGCGAGATGGGCGCCAGCTTGTTGAATGAAGAAAAACGCTGTCTTGGCGTTGATGGCGAAAATTTTGTCGAAGTCGTCTTCGCCGACTTCAGCGATGGGTTTCTTGATCACCATGCCGGCGGTGTTGATCGCAATATCGATCGAACCCATCGCGGCGGCGGCATCGCCGAACAACCGGGACACCGCGGCGGCGGAGGTCAAGTCGGCCTGCACGGCGTGGGCGTGAGCGCCGGCGGCGGTGATCGCCGCAACTGTGTCGTCGGCGGCTGAGCGAGTCGCGTCGCTGTTGTAGTGGATGGTGATTGCTTTGGCGCCGTGGTCGGCAAGGTCGCGGGCGATCAGCCCACCCAGATTTTTGGCGCCCCCGGCAATGAGGACGTTCTTTCCGGTGATGCGGTGCTCGCTCATCAGCGTCTCCGTTCGTAGTGACGTCGCCGGGGCGACGTTGGGCGGGTGCTGAAGTTGACAGTAAGGAAAGCCGAGTACAAACGACCAACAGGGATATATGGTCATAACACAAAGCTTGTTTGTAGGAGGAGGTCACGGGTGCCCGATGGGCCGATGGATCTGCGACGCCTGGCGCAATTTGTCTCCGTGGCCGATCACGCAAGTCTGACTTCGGCAGCTGCTCGCCTGCATGTCACCCAACAGGCGTTAAGCGCCGCGATGCGCCAGCTCGAACGCGAGATCGGCGTGGCGTTATTCGATCGCCGGGGCCGACGGCTCGTGCTGTCGGATGCCGGGCGGACATTGCGCGAAGGTGCGCCCGTCCTGCTGGCCGCCGCGGACGCCCTCAGCGATGCCACGCGCGAAGCTGCCGGCGAAGATCCACGGCCTTTCGTGGTCGGACACTCCCCCGCCGTCACCGCCGAGGAGGCCTTCGCGCTGATCGAACCAATACGAAAGGCGCTGCCGCATCTTTCGGTGACCGCGCGGCAGCTCTTTCCCCGCGAGCTGCAGCAGGGCCTTCTCGATCGCTCCGTCGACGTCGGCCTGCGCCGCGGCGCCACCACCCCCACTGATCTCGCCGCCGCCGTCATCGGCTACGACGAACTTCGTGTCGCAGTCCGAGCGGAACATCCGTTGAGCGACCGACGCTGTTTACAGCTCACCGACATTGCCGACTTCACCCTGGTCGTGTGGGCGCCCCCGACATTTTCGTTCTACACCGACTTCCTCGTATCAGCCTGTCGTAGAGCAGGATTCGAGCCCAACCTGACCGTCAACAAGACTCAAGGCACCCCGCCGGTAACCGCGGTGGTTGACAACGACCACGTTGCGCTGGTCACCGCACCCCCCGGGAATGCCCTCGGCGGCCGCGTCCAGGTACGACCCCTGATCGACCCGCCGATGGTGCCCATCCAGGCGTTGTGGTTGCCACACACCCGGTCCGACGCCCGCACCACCCTACTAACTGCGGCCTCGTCCAGATCCGCACCCGACCTAAGCTGAGCATCAAAAGCAACACTTTGCTGCTGTCTCGTATCCAGAGAACGAGACAGCCGATCCGCCCCGCTTCCCTGCGCCGTCGTCCAGGTCGTGGCGTCTCGTTTTCTGTCTCGCACGCCCTCGGCAAGTCGCGAATGCTCAAAGTGTCTACGCTCGGCTTCCCAGACGGACGAGGTCCGTCGCTGCAGCTTGCTGTAGTGCTGTAGTGCCGGCGGTGATAGTCGAGTGAGCCGGAGATTTGGAATGCGCGCGACGGCCGCGGTCCAGTATCGCCGCAATGCCTCCTTGCCCCGGACCACGCCGCGCGTCTCCGGGAAGAGTCTGGCGGCTACCGGTGACGTGAACACGACGTCGTCGTGGAAGTCGGCGAGTACGGCTTCGACGTCGTGGGCGTTCCAATGGCGTACCCACCGTTCGCCGAACGCGGTCGCATCGACATTCATGGTGTGCACCGTAGTGCCCGGACGATTCAGCGGCCCAGCGACTCCCCTACTGCAGACCGGCTCAGAGTTGGCGCCGGATATCGAAAAGGTGGTGTTGCAGTTCGTGCGCGGTGTGGACGGCGACCCAGCGCAGCGACCGCTCACTGGTCTCGGGATAGTGATAGACAACGGCGCGGTCCCAGTCTGCGGCGGACAATCGTTCCAGCACATTGCTGAATAGCGCTGCGGCATCGGTGAGTTGGCGAGCGACCGCGGTAGGGTCCTGCTCGTTGTAACCCTCGTGCTCCGCGCGCTCCTCGCGACCCATGGGAGCGCAGTCGGCACCGTTGACGCGTCGGGCCGCAAGCACCCGTTCGCGCTGCACGAGCAGCACATCTCGCAGATGACACGCGTATTCCAGCGGAGACCATACGTCGGGCCGCGGACGCCGCCGGACATCGAAGCCGTTACGGCACAAAAGCGCAACAACATCGGCGGCCCCAGCGCGGATGTCGCCGGCAGCGGCTGCGGCGCGCCGCAGGTCATAGGTGAATCCGCAGTGGGCGCAGGGACCTGCCACGGAACCATCTTTTCAGACCGCGAAGTAACAATCGATGATGCGTATCCGCGGTGCGGTCGATGCTTCGTACGGGGCAGTGACTCCTCGCGACGACCGGCGAATCGGCGGCTGTACCACGCGGGAGCTCACGGCCGTCGGCGAGGGGCTCCGCAAGGCTGCAGCCCCGGCCGTACCGAAGTGGTCGTGGCCCATGGAGATTCGTGTCGGCGACCCGAACGGCCCGCACGCAGACATGGTGGATGAACCGGCCTCACCTGGCGACCACCTTGGCGACGCCTAGTGAATTGACCTCGGTTCCCGGATCACTACTCTTATGGGCGGCTCGCGACTGGGTGAAAATCCTGCCCGCGACGAGCTGCCAATAGCAAGCTAGCCAGCGACGGTGTCATGGGACTTCCCTACATAGATGAGAAGGCGCTCATCGCCGAAGCCGGTGGTGATCCCTGGGCGATCAACGCAAGCCTGCAGGCCGGCAGCCCGCTTCACATTTCGAACCTAGCCGGTGCCTTCCATCGCGCGGGCCGGTGCACCGCGGAGTCTGACAACGCTTTCCAACAAGCCCGCACCCGCTTCGAGGCCGCCTGGAACCACCAGGATGGCGGTCATCCGATCAACGACTCCGAAGAAGTCCAGCGGGTGGTGAAATCCCTTGGAGCGCAGTCGTTGCAGCTGCCCAAGATCGGTGCGGACCTCGAAAACATTGCTGCGGCGTTGGCCGACGCACAGAAGGCCGGGGCGGCGCGCATCGCCGCCCTGGATGCGCAGTTGAAGAGCATTTCGGACTCGGTTGTCCAGGCCGTCAACCTTTTGAACAACGACACAAGTCTCAGCGGCGCGGACAAAGAAGCGCTACATGCCTTTATCGACACTTGCGAAGACGACGCCGTCCGCGACACAAAGGCTGCGCTGGCTGCATTGCAAGCAATTCGCAACGGCTACTCCGATGGCCTGCAGAAGTCGCTCAATAGCCTTCATGCCGAGGGGTATGACGGCGCCCCCCTCCACGGCGCCGACGCTGACGGTGTGGCACCGCCGTCGCCAGCCCAGCAGGCCGCACTGGCTGACATCCGCCAAGTCACCAATCAGGCCGTCGTTGACCAGATGGCCAAGGTGCGCGCCGCGCAGGAGGCGCTCAGTAAAGCCACGGCGGACCTCTATACGCATGGTCCGGGCTCGCCGGAAGGCGAGGCCGCAACTGCCAAGCTGCCGAAGCTCAAAGCCGATCTCGCCCGTGCTTTGGACGATCTCGGCAAAATCCCGGACTACAACAGCATTGACCCCGCGTCCGTGAACGTCTCCCTCGACGGGCATTTCATGTTCACCTATGACGTCAACGGACAGCCAGTACAGGCATTCGGCCAATTGGAGAACGGCACGGGTGAGTTCTTCGACCAAGTCACCGGCACGTATTACACGTTCAACGGCGGCAAGTTGACCGGCATGCGCACGCCGGATCCCGGGCAGGTGGAGGCCACCTCTGAGCCTCTGTTTACCGCCATCACCCTGGCGGTCGGGGCACCGGAGCTCAAGGCGGGCGGCGAAGCGTTTGTGCAAGGCGTCAAGATGCTGTTCAGCCGCGAAACGCTAGAGGGCCTGACGGCCGACAATGTGTTCCCGCGGGCACTGGCCGGAGCTGAAGCACATTTCCAGGCCGCCGAGCGCAACCTCGCTTCTCATGGCCCACTACCCGGCACAAGCGGGGAGCCCGTCTTGGGCACTCACCCTCTCGATCCGCCCCCGGTCGAGCACGCGCCGTCGGCTGAGATTCCGGTCGAACACGCACCTGGTGGACCTCACGCACCGGTCGCACCTGATAGCCCGACGCCGCTACCGCCGGACCACCCACCGCCGCCACTCACCTCGGACCACCCGCTGTTCGACGGATACCATCCGGTTGAGCCTGGACCGAATTTCACTCACCCTGACGGTAGCCTGCGCTATCCCGACGACACGTCGCCGACGAAACCTTACGCCGTACCCGGGACTGTCGTTCCCGACGCTCAATTGCCAGAGGGGACGGTGGTCGGTCGATTTGGTTACCCTGGCGGCGGATACTTAGCGCCCGAAGGAACCCCATTTGCCGAACTGGCTTTGCCACCGGATAGTGCCGTCAAACCTTATTTCGAATACGTTGTGAAAGACCCGTCTCGTCTCCCGCCTGGCTGGCACATCGAGCAATCGGAAGTAGCTCCGTGGTTCCACCAACCCGGAGGTGGCCAGCAATACCGCATCATTAACGAAGATGGAGAGACCGGCGACGTCGCAGAACTGGTTAGGTGGGGATATTTGAGAAGGGTTAATTGATGGCTGATTTCTCCCGCTTGTCAGCTAATTGGCGTCTTTGGGCACCTGGATTGGGCGGCGGCAATGTATTCATCACGACCGACTGCGATGATTGTCTGATCTGCTTCAAAACCAACGACTATTCTGTGCATCTTCGGGAAGACCAAAATTGGTGGGTAGTGGATACGGTCAACGATCGCGGGCAGCGACGTCGCGGCGAGGCCAAGCTGTCCGACTTTGCCTTGGCGGAGAAGTATCTTATCTGGAATTGGGCAACGACCGTGCGCTCTGACCTCGCGTCGGGGCCGCTGGGCGCTGACCTCGCCCAGCAAGGATTCGCCCCAGACGTAGACGTATCTGAAGTCGATACCAAATACATGATCTGTTCAAACGGCGCTTGCGCGATTTTGTCGTTGGTTAATGCGACTATTTTCAGCCATCTCATGGATAGATCTGTGGGCGAGATCGAGGATTTGGTTAACGCAAACCTTAGCTAGTGTCCTGCGCCGTAAGTTGGTTGATTAATTGTAGACTTGGTCGGTGGCGAGTAGGGGTAGGCCGGTAGTTGAG
>NZ_MVHG01000131.1 GCF_002086125.1 Mycobacterium arosiense ATCC BAA-1401 = DSM 45069 | reverse complement strand
CTGCGGCACTGACCGCTTGAACCATCATCTCGAAGAATCACAAGACGACCCCGTACACCACGTCCCTGGACTTGACCCGCCGTCGACTTCGCACGCATCAATTTCACCTAACCAGCGCAGACATCTCCCCAGTCAGAAGTCGCGCAGCAGAGGCACCCAATGCCGATGCCTATGACAATGTTCTTGCTCGATGCAGCCAGGCGTATCGTTCGGCTACGCAGGTGGAGGAGTGGGTGAGTGGTTACCGCTCCTCAGAATACACGCTCTGGTCGACTCAGTTCCTCGTCGTTGATCAGCCGTACTCAAAGTTAACGACCAACAGCGACTCACTTTCACTCGGTCGAGCGGTGCCGACGGCAGAGCTCCGCACAAGAAGTCGAATAGCGCGAGGCTGTCTCGTCACCATGATGCCCGAGTAGCTATCGAGGGATCTCCGGACCCATTTGCAGCGGAGTATTTCCATAACAGGTCGCGTTTCCAACATCGAGCGTGTTCTGGCAGAGAAGCGACCCGCGAGACCAGATACGTACCGTGACCCAATTGTTCGGCCTCCATGCCGGGAGGGCGGCAATGCTGCTTCGCCAGTCAGCCCGAACTTCGGCCGACACACTACGTGGATCAGAGACGGCGGCATTCATACGCCAAGGCAGTGGCACGTCCACGAGCGACTGTCGGACGGAGTGGTCGTAATACTCGACGTTTGCTTTCGTCACCTGATCAGAAACGATCTCGTATGTCACGATGTCTTCGGCGTGCGCGACGGGCGCCAACGCCACGCTGGACATCCACGCAGTCAACACCAGAGTTACCCGCGGGATACGCATCTGGCGTCCTCCTAACATGTATCACCTGCCAACGGAGGCAAGTTCGACCTCGAATCCGTTGTCGACCTGTCCGGTTCTCCTCACCAAATCCCCGGCTGCTTTGGGAAGTTCCGTGACGATAATACTAATAGTGAGCACGCACTTAAGACGACCTTCCCGCGGCGCGGTGCCTAGTCCAACGACCGGCCTAGCTGCACGGGTCAGCAGGACCCGTAGCTCAGGCACGCATACGATCTGCGGTCGTCCCACCCCTTGAAGTAGGTTCCGCCGGGGGTTAATAGAAGCTTGAATTCGCCGTGTTCGCAATAGGTATTGCCGTCGGTGATAATCGCGCAGCTCGTCGACTCGTACCTCACGTAACTGCGTACCGGCAGCGGCTTGTTCGCCTGGCCGGCAGGAAACTGAATTGCGGCTGTCCAGCCGTGGTGCACGGCGCGGTTTCCGTTGAACCAAGCGATGTGATCGTCACCGGGAGGCGCACCCGGGATATCGCCGGTGCAGCCGAAGCTCCCCCACGTCCAGATGGCACAGGTGAGCCCGGTGGGAGTCAGGAACCAGACTCCCGGCCGGTCGGGCAGGAAAAAGTCCTGAGGATTCGCCTCGGTATACCACGCTGCGATACGTCGCATGTCGGGAAAGGGCTGAAGGGGGTCGATGGGCGGATCCGCGTGTGCCCATGGCACGGCAGCGAGCAGTAGTCCGATGGCAGATGCGGCCACCTGCAGACCGCGATGGAGGAAGTGAGCTCGGCATTGGGCACTTCGAGGGCAATTTCCTGTCTGGTCCGGGCGGAAGGCTCGCATCTGTTAATAGTAGTCGCTCACTAACTGAGCTGCAGCGGGTTGCCTCGATTTTGTCGATGACTGCCCTCCAGGGCGCACTACGCCGCACACGGGTGGCCGACGTCCCCGGCTACCCCAATGTTGGTCGGACGCGTCGCGATTCGGGGCTGAATACAACATGGCGATGCTCCGAAGGCATCGGATGGTGATCTTGGGGCCGTCTAGGACACCTTTAGCGCGAGCACGATCCCAAACTGATCGTGAGCGCTGTCGTTTCACTTCTTGGCAGGGAGGGTTGCCGCGGCGATCCGAGCAAGTTCATTGACGATTTGATTACGTGAGGGATCGTTGGGTAACCCCGCGAACATAACATCGCCAAACAGTGCGGCGGCGATCACCGCACCGATATTGATCCGTTCATGGAGCCGGGCCTTCGTCGGGAGTGTGCGGCGCCCCGGGTGATTTTTGGCGACAACTCGACGGTCCGCCATTCGGTCCATAAGTTGGATCACGTCTAGCATCGGATCGGTGTCATCGGAATCTGCGAGTATCTCGGGCTCGAATACCTGGGTAGCGAAATAAGTGACCATCAGGCCGCGGTTCTTCCTCAGCAAGTCATAGAGGCCTCCGGCGAATTGCTTTGCCAGCTTTTCGATGTCATAGTCCTCACCCGCCCTGGTATCGAGTTCTTCCCATCGGTTCATGAATATCCGGATCGGCCCGAAGACGACTTCGTTGAACAACGCCGCCTTGGTCCCGAATTGTCTGAATAGCAGTGCTTCGGCTACGCCAGCGCGGTCGGCAATCATTCGCGTCGTCGCCCGCGCGTACCCCTGCTCACAAAACACGTCGTGGGCCGCGGCAAGGATGAGTTCGCGACCGACGCCTGGCCGCCTGCGCGCGCGCTTAGGCGGCGTCTCCACCGTGTTCTGCCTGACCATAGACGAGATCCTCCAGGAGAGGCCGCCGGAGCGCGGCCGTAGTCCATCCACCCGACAAAGCATAGCCGGATGAATGGGTTGACGATTGCAATTACTTACTATACTTGCTCAGTTGCTGCAAATCCCTGATGCGATATGGAGATTTTGATCCTACGCGGATGCCGCGGTTTGTGGTTGCGCCGGTCGACCGATCCGTCAACCAACGGCGTTGGACAGGGCGCTTAACGGCGTCCCTGGCGCCAATCGCCTGCGGGAATTGATCGGACATTTCGACGAACGCGTGAATCATGCCGGCATAGTCAATGCCTTCTGATTGCGCGCCGGCTTCGAGGAGCGTTTGGTGGTACGCCGCGGTTTCGTCACGAGCGGGTTAGCAACTTGCCCTCACCGTTCACTGTCCTGGATTCATTGTACGGTCTTTCCGGGGCCGGGTTAGTCGACGTTGGCGACGTGGCGGCGGAACGTTTCGCTGAGTTCGATCGTGCCGTAGACCCAACCGCACTTAGGCGACATCGGGACGGGACATCCCGATGTGCACGAACTTCCACGAGGCCACAAACACTTCTACTCGAGGCCATCGAAGCCGGCGGCCGCCATCAGGTCGATCACGGCTTGTGCGCTCGGGTCTAGAGGCATTCACAATCTCCAGGCTGGTCGTAACGACGATCGCGGTGCCGCAGTGCCGGCTCGTAAAGGGGTCAATGGAAGGGCACAGATCAACTTGCTGGTTTAGTGAGTGGGTGCGCACTGTGTGTTAGACACGTCCGAGCCGGAGGCCCGTCCGGGCAATCCTCGCGTCGGAGAACGAGACGTCGATCTTGTTGAGTTCGCGTCCGATCTGAGGCGAAGGTGTGGCGCAAGACGGACACGGACCGTCGATTGAGAACGCTTGCGTGTTAAGACCTAGTCCTTTGCGGCACTGACCACGCGCTGCGAATCCTGGCCAGTGACAACGACCCGCGTCGCGCTGCAGTCAGACTGATTCGGTTCCGTCGGTTGTCACGTCCCGTTCGGTGAGGTGAATGAGGCGGAGTCGACGAGCAGGTGGCGTAACGTGCGCGGGATTTTCCTCACGGTGTTGTAGGCCGCATCCCACCTCATGGTGGTGCCAACGTTATCGGCAATTCGTCGATCTACGCCGCGTCGGCCGGCCCGGTGTTACCGCTGATGACGATGGTGGCTTTGACTACGTTAGCGACGGAAGTGTTCGTAGGGGGACCGGTTGGCCGGTTGCGCGACGCTTGGCCGTGCCACCTCGCGGTTGACAAAGAGTGAGCACTAACTACTATATTGGCCACTATTGAACCCCGGGAACCCCGGGGTGTTGCGGCGACAGATTTGATGGTCAACGAAACCCCAGCGCGCCCGATAAATCGGCGCCGTCAGGCGAGGAGGATGCCATGTCGCTCGATCCACAAGCACAAGCCCTGATCGACACGCTGACGAGTGCCGGGTTCGACGGATTGGAGAACCAGCCCATCGAAACCGGGCGGGCACTCGTCGGCCTTGTTGCGGAGATGGGCGGGGACCCACCCGATGTCGGAGAGGTTCGCGAAATCACCATTCCCGGGTCGGCGACCGGAGTGTCGGCTAGGCTCTACCGGCCAGCCATCGATGCTCCGCTGCCCGTTGTCGTGTGGGTACACGGCGGCGGCTGGGTGTACGGCACGGTTGAACTAAACGACACTTTCTGCCGAACCATAGCCAACAAGGTGGAAGCCGTTGTGCTGAGCGTGGACTACCGCCTCGCGCCGGAGCACCCCTATCCCGCCCCGCTCGATGACGTGGTGACTGTGGTTCGCTGGGCTCAGCAGCACGGCGCCGAGATCGGCGGTGACCCGACGCGGGTTGCGGTCGGCGGTGAGAGCGCCGGCGGGAACTTGGCCGCTGGCGCCGCGCTGCGTCTCCGGGATGAGGGTGCGCCGCCGTTGTCCCTGCAGGTCCTCATTTACGCGACCCTTGACTCCGCCATGTCCTCAGCGTCTTACCAGGAGCATGGCGAAGGCAAGTTCCTCACCAAGTCGGTCCTGGCGTGGGCGTGGGATCACTACGCTAAGGCGCACCTGCACGAGCCCTACGTGTCACCCATGCACGCAGCGGAACTGAGCGGCTTGGCGCCCGCACTGATCATTACCGCCGAGTGCGACCCAGTACGCGACGATGGTGCCACGTATTATCGTCGGCTCCGCGATGCCGGGGTGGAAGCCGAATACATCGATTTTCCCGGCATGATCCACGCGTTCATGGAGATGGCGACAGTCTTCCCGCAGGCGCATGAGGCCAATGAAGCAGTGGCGCGGGCTTTGAGTAAGGCGTTCGGCTAGGGACGGCCGACCCAGTGCCAACGGTCGTCACGGACGCTCGATCCTCAGCCGATGGCGGTACTTCATATCCGCACCACAATGCATCGCATAACCACCGCCGGATAGGGATTGCGCCCCGTAGCACCTGCTGCGGGCCACGGCATGCCTGATACAACCGACAACCGGCCTGCCAACCGCATACCTGGGCGGCCTCGAAGTACGAAGTAATGTGCCGACAACTGCGTATGCGCCGACCAGGTATATTGCGCGAGCGCTAGTAGTCCCCCGTGTCGTAGTGGGTGAGCTGGCAGCCTGGCGTTATAGTACTAGTCACCGCACACTCTCGCGGGGTGCCCTGTTAGCCGCTGTAGTGGGAATTGGTGGCGCTCGGTGGGCGAATACACAAATGTCCTAGGAGGTCTCGCTTGGTTAGGACGGCGCCATCTGGTGAGACGCCGAAGCAAGCGCGAAGGGCGCCCGGGGTCGCGCGTGAGCTGCTGTTAGCTGCAGCGCACGATGAATTCGATGACCATGGCTATGCGCGAGCGAGCACACGCGCAATCGCTGAGCGCGCTGGGGTGGCCGAACCATTAATCTTTCGTCACTTTGGGTCGAAGGCGGGGCTGTTCAACGAAGTCGTGTTCGGGCCGATCCGCATCTTCATGCAAGGGTGGGAGGAGTTCAACACTAAAGCGGGGACCAAGTACGATCCCGAGACACTTGCGAAGAAATTCGTCGGCGGGCTCTACGACCTGCTGAGGGCAAACCGCGGCCTGATGGTCACCTACTTCGCAACGCACGTGTTCGAGCCCGAGTTGTTCGACGAGTTCGGCACTGTGTCTGGGTTCCTTGACGTGATTCAACTGATGGACCGCGAAACCGAGAAGCGAATCGCGGTCGAGAAGCAGTTGCGGCGTCCCACGAAGGTGTCTGCAAAGACTCGCCTGCACGAGCGTATAAGCGTCGGCTCGGTGATCGCCGCTGCCTTGTTCGATGACCTACTGTTCCAGGGGATGTCGACAATGCCGACCCGCAACCAGCTTGTCAATGAATTGGCGCGAATCGCCATCACGAGTCAACCGGACCTTCGAGGCTGAATTCGTCTCGCCCGCGGCCACCGCAACAGATTTCGGTGACTGCCCTCATGCGGGAGTGCTTCAAGCTGGCGCACTTCCGCGTTCGCTCGTTGTCCGAAACATCGTCGAGTGTTTCCCGGCCCTTTGGCTGGCCTCCTCCGGAAATCATGGGTTGGTGCTTATGTCGACGACGTAATTCCCTGCAGCGCGAGACGCGGACCTTCTGACGAACACTTGTAAAGAAGTGTGTACTTACTATAGAGTCCAGACGTGCTTCCTGACGACATGGACAAGCGACTCGCGAGATTCCTTGGTCGGCAGATGTCCACTGATGCCGTTGAAGTCACTGATGTGATTCCCCTCGTTGGCGGTTACTCGTGCGCAACGGCGCGGTTTGTTGCGACAATTGACGGGCGATCGCACCGGCTCGTTGTCCGGGCGAGCCTCCCTGCAGATCGGGCCCCGATTGTCACCGACCGCTCACGGGAATGGGATCTGTTGTCAGCGCTGAGTCGTAGTCAGACGATCCCTGTGCCGCGGACATGGTTTTTCGACTGCGACGGCAAGGACCTCGGTGCACCCGCCATCATCACCGACTTCGTAGAAGGAGAGTCACTCCTGGCCCGCGCCGATCGAACTTCTGCCGAGGACCGCGGTGCGCTCTCAGAACAGCTTTGCGGGCTAGCTACAACTCTGACGGCCGCCGATCTCAGGACGCTTCCTTCGTCAGTCGAACGGCCTTCGAGCTGGGGCTCCTATATCGACGACCAGATCGGGCAGTGGCGGCTCGCGGCGACCGAGCACATCGAGCCGGACCCGTTCATCGAGTTCGTCGCAGCGTGGCTTGCGCGCAACGTACCTCCGGAGGCGCCGCTGACTCTCGTCCACGGCGATTTTCAGGCGCCGAACGTGATGATCGACGAACAAAATGGCTGGTGTCTGATCGATTGGGAGTTTGGCCACGTCGGAGACCCCAGGGAGGACCTCGGTTCGCTGCAGTTCAACGAGCTTGCCCGCCCTCCAGCCCTGTTCAATCTCGACCCGTGGCGATTCTGCGCGAGCTACTGCGAACGAACGGGCTTCACCTCTGAAATCGTCAATCCGGCGACCGTCGCCTACTTCTCGTTGTTGCCAACAGGGCGGAAACTTCGCGAGATTCTCCGGCAGGTTCGTGGCCTACTTGACGGGCGCAACGAATCCTTTGTGAGCGCATACGCGGTGGCCATCCTCTCGACTCTCCATCAGCACTGGATGGGCTCGGTGGCGGCAATCGAATCGATGCGTGCCAGCTCCGAAATGGGCCAGCGGTGATCACCAGACCGACTTGTCAGGAGCTGATCGAGGCCGTCAGGCGGGAGCTGGGGACGACCGTCATCGCAGCCGTCACCGATGCCTCAGTGCAGGGCACGCTGGCTATGATCGATGCGGTTCTCCAGATTGCAGCCGCCCGAAGCGAGCACGAGCTGACGTGGATGACGCAGGAGACTGATGCCACCGAATCTTTCGCCGAGCACATCATCGGGGCCGGTGTCGACGGGTGTGGCCCGGTGCGGGACGGACTGGCTAAGCTCCGCGAGGCTCGAGGCACCGACAACCAGGCCGCTGGAGTCCTCGCGGCGTATCACGCTTCCGGCCGGCTACTAGCCGCATGCACCGAGCTCGCCCTTTCCTGCGAGGGAGACATCCGGGCAAGACTCGACCAAGTCCTCTTAGCCCGGCTGGAAAACGAGCTGGAGATCCGCGGCGAATTTAGGATGGCCGGACGTGGATGAGCTTGGCGGAGACCGACGTTCAGTGACGATCGGAGCACGTGAAGGGGTCGCGGGTGCCGCCTCAGTCGTAGAGGATCTGAGCGCGACGATAGTTTCGGGCCGCGTGACCGCCGGCCAGGCTCGCCAGGGCCAGCAGGACGCCATCGTGGCCGAGCAACTCGGGTTCCGACGAATCTTCCTCGCTGAGCGCTACAACGTGAAGGAAGCTGGCGCGTACCTGAGCGGGATCGCGGCGCGGACGCAGCGCATCGAAGTGGGCACCGGCGTCCTCGCCATCGGCTCTCGCAGTCCGCTGATGACTGCAGCGTTGGCAGCGACCATGACCGCGCTCTACGGTCCCCGGTTCGTGCTAGGTCTTGGGCGTTCGGATCCGGCACTCGTTATGTCGCGCCAGCCGTCGACGTACGGGGCGCTCGTGCATTACACGACCATCGTGCGGCGACTGTTGGCGGGTGAGACTGTCACCTCGTCGGGCCCAGCCGGCGACTTCGAGTGCCTTGCGCTACGGGATCTTCCGGACGGGCCAATACCACCGATCTGGTACGGCATGGAAGGCGGTCCGCGTGCGTCACGCGTCGTGGCCGACCCAGTGTTCGACGGCGTGTACCTGTCGGACTTTATGACAGTTGAGTGCGTGAAGCGCTCCATCGGATGGATGCGTGCCGAGTGCGAACGCATCGGCCGCGATCCCTCGACACTGAGGATTTGCTTGCCAATCATCACGGCGTGCGAGCTCGACACCGAGGAGACCTTGGCACTGACCAACGCCCGACTGGTGTCGTACATGTCGTACCCGGCGTTCGACGCCCTGGTCGAACGCAACGGATGGGATCCGAGAAAGCTGGAGGCGGTCCGAAATCACGACAGCCTCCGAGCGCTCGCCGGCGCCAACATCGACGCGAGCCACCATCGGAGGGATCTGCTCGAGCCGGCCAGGCTCGTCCCTGATGAGTGGGTCCGGAGCACTTGCGCAGTGGGTTCCGTGGACGAATGCATCCAAACGCTTCAGGCGTTCAAGGATGTTGGGGTGGATGAGTTCGCAACCTACGGTAGCTCGCCCGTGCAGAACGCAACCTTAATCGCAGCATGGCGAACCCACTGCGGATCCTCGTAGAGGCAAAGCAACTGCGGGACAGGCGATCGTGGCCGCCGTCGAACTCACCGCTTTGAGTGTGAGCTGCAGCCGTCCGCCGTAGCCAATGACGGATCGGCGATCCCTGTCGGCAGCGTCGACCAACGTCCCAATGGCCAAGGCGCCATAGGTTGCCAGGAAGGACTAACACGAGCAGATGAATAGATCGGAGGAGGCATCTCTAGCCTGGGCGCTAGTCGATTCGACGCGGGGGTTCCTGCACGCGCATGCCCGCGCACGGCTCTGCGCGAAACTTGGCGCTGGCGAGTTGGCTAGCGCGATTAATGACGCACTTGTCTGCTACGTGAGTAAAGACATTGAACTACGACCGGATTTGGCGATACCGTTGCAGGCCTGGGTTCGAGGCTATTGCGGAACGTACAATGAGCCAATCCTTCGGCGTCTTGAACCGCCCCGGGATGTCTGGAGACTCCACTTCTTGGGAAGGTTGGAGTCATGTCAGGTGGTTCGTCGAGGAGGTA
>NZ_MVHG01000130.1 GCF_002086125.1 Mycobacterium arosiense ATCC BAA-1401 = DSM 45069 | reverse complement strand
ACACGATCGTGGCAGCATGCGGCGACGGCATCACCCATACTAACAAGAGCGGGCGAATTAACGACTCAGGACACTAGGTGCTGCCCAGCATCCGCCAGCCGTGCGGTTCCACCACGAGCGTGTCGACGACTTTTTGCGGTGGGGCCGCCGACCCGCCGATGACCCGCCGGTGGGCGGTGTCCAACTCCGAAAGCGCCAGGCGCAGCGGCTCGTCGCCGATGTTGAGCGCGACAAGTAGCGCGTCATCGCCGTTTCGGGTCTCGTAGACGTACTGCCGGTTGCTTAGCCGCAGCGCGGTGGTCGCCGCCCCGTGCAGCCACGCGTGCCGGCGACGCAACCCGATCAAAAATTGGTGCAGCGCCCACAGGTCCACGCCGAAAGCATCCAATTCCAGTGGGGGAGGACCGAACTCGGGGCGCACCGCATCGTCGCCGCCGAAGCGTTCTTCCTTGACGCCCCGGAATCCCAGCTCGTCGCCGGCATACACGCTGGGCACCCCGCCGACCGTCAGCAACAGCACCAGCGCGTGGGCGACGTGTTCGGGATTTTCCAGGCGGCTGGCGATGCGGGTGACGTCGTGGTTGCCGATGAACGTCAGCGGCGAGAAGCCGGTCAGAAACTCGTTGTGGCGCTGCAGCGCCCAGTCCAACTCGAAGAAATTGCCGTCGTTGAGGCCGCTCCAGATCGCCTTCCACAGCTCGTATTGCGTGGCCGAATCGAAGGTGGCGGCCTCCACGACCGCGGCGTAGTCGCCGTGGATGAGTTCCCCGACGAACCATGCGTCCGGGTAGCGCTCGCGGACCCGCGGCAACGT
Organism: Mycobacterium arosiense ATCC BAA-1401 = DSM 45069; assembly: GCF_002086125.1. Taxonomy (GTDB): domain Bacteria; phylum Actinomycetota; class Actinomycetes; order Mycobacteriales; family Mycobacteriaceae; genus Mycobacterium; species Mycobacterium arosiense. Next base: position 8,514 of record NZ_MVHG01000130.1, on the reverse strand, counting down.
CGATGCCCAGAAATGTTGCGGCACGGCATAAGCCGCATCAAGTCGCCAGCCGTCGGCGCCGCGGCCCAGCCAGTGCGCCATGACGTCGACTGCGTAGTCAACCACTTCCGGGTTGTCGTGGTTGAGGGTGATCAGCCCGTCATGGCCTTCGAAGGTGTGAAATCGGCCGGGCCGCCCGCGAAACCACCGTGCGGCCGCGGCGTCATCGGCCGCCTCGCGGTAGCGCGCGAAATCCTGACCGACGTGATTGAACACCCCGTCGAGCAGCACCCGCAGTCCGCGACGATGTGCCTCGGCGATCAGGTGGTCGAAGTCGTCGTCATCGCCCAGCCGGGGGTCGATGCGGTAGTGGTCGGTGGTGTCGTAACCGTGTGTGCGCGAGGCGAAGACCGGTCCCAGCGCAAGACCGGAAGCCCCGAGTTCGATGGCGTGGTCCAGCCAGTCGACGAGCCGCCGCAACCGGTGCTCCTCCGGCTGCGGCGGCTCGCCCGCCTGCGGCGTGGGAAACGCTCCCACGAACCCCAGGGGATAGACCTGCCACCAGATCGCGTGCTGGACCCAGGCGGGTCCGGTCACGGTGCTGGTCACGGTGCTGGCCACGAAGGCGCGATCAGCCGACGGTCGCCAGCGTCTGGGCGGCGATGATCGCTTGTGCCACGCCGGAAACGATCGCCGCGGCCTTCAACGCCTCCTGGATGGTTTCCCGGCTGACGCCGGCCTCGCGCAGCGTGTGCTCGTGAGCGGCCACGCAGTCCGGACATCCGTTGATCGACGACACCGCGAAGCACCACAGCTCGAAGTTCGCCTTCTCCACGCCGGGGTTCGCGATGATGTTCATCCGCAACCCCGCGCGCAGATCGTCGTACTTGCCGTCCAGGAAGCCCCGGCCACGGTAGAACACGTTGTTCATGCCCATGATCGATGCGGCTCCCAGCGCGGCGTTGTACGCCTCGGCGGACAGGATGTCGGCCGCCTCGGCCCCGATCTCGGCGAGCACCTGGGTGTTCCGCGTCGCGGCGGCACTGGCGAGCAAGGTGCCCCACAGCTGCTCCTCGTTGAGCTCGGTCGTGCGAGTGATCGAGCCCAAGTTGAGCTTGAGGTCCTTGGCGTACTCCGGCAGCGCTTCCTTGAGGTTTTCTACGCTCATCTCGCCTCCCTATCCGACCTTATGCGATCCACGCCCGGATCAGGCCGACTGCTTGAGCAGCTCGGTGGCGTCCAGCGTCGGGTCACCCTTGCGCCAGTTGCACGCGCACAGCTCGTCGGACTGCAGCGCGTCCAGCACGCGCAGCACCTCTTCGACGTTACGGCCCACCGAACCCGCGGTCACCGAGACGAACTGGATCTCGTTGTTCGGGTCGACGATGAAGGTGGCCCGGTCGGCCACGCCGTCGGCGTTGAGCACACCGGTGGCCAGGCTCAGCTCCCGCTTGATGTCCGAAAGCATCGGGAACGGCAGCGTCTTCAGGTCCTCGTGCTGGGCCCGCCAGTTGAAGTGCACGAACTCGCTGTCGATCGAGACACCCAGAACCTGCGCGTCGCGGTCGGCGAATTCGTCGTTGAGCTTGCCGAACGTGGCAATCTCAGTCGGGCACACGAAGGTGAAGTCCTTCGGCCAGAAGAACACCACTCGCCACTTGCCGGCATAGTCCTCGTTGGTGATGGTGGTGAAGTAGTCCCCAGGCTGCTTGGCGTCGACCTTGGACAGATCGCCCGCGATCAACGCAGTGAGCTCGTAGGCGGGGAACTGGTCGCCGATGGTCAGCAGAGGCATATCGCTCCTTATCTGGATTTACTCAAGATTAGATGTCCTCCACCATGTTGCCGGGTAGCCTTATTGAAGTAAAGGTGATATTTCCCACTATACTCATAAGTATGCCCGATAAGACTTATCAGCCCACCATCGCCGGCCTACGCGCGTTCGTGGCAATCGCCGAGAAGCGGCAATTCAGCAGTGCCGCAACGGCTCTCGGTGTCAGCCAATCGACGCTGTCGCAGGCCCTGGCGGCGCTGGAGACGGGCCTGGGCACCCGGTTGGTCGAACGGTCGACGCGGCGTGTCCTGTTGACAACGCAGGGCACGGAACTGCTCCCACGGGCCCAGGCGGTCGTCGAGGCCGCCGACGCGTTCAGCGCCGCGGCGGCCGGCGCCGCGGATCCGCTGCGGACCGGGATGCGGCTGGGGCTGATACCGACGGTGGCGCCCTATGTCCTGCCGACCGTGCTGGCCGGGATCGCCGAACGGCTGCCGGGGCTGACGCTGCGGGTGACCGAAGACCAAACCGAACGGTTGTTGGCGGTCCTGCGTGCGGGCGCACTGGATGCGGCGCTGATCGCCCTGCCCGCCGAGGGTGCCGGTGTCACCGCGATCCCCATCTACGACGAGGATTTCGTCCTCGCCCTACCGCCCGGCCATCCGCTGGCGGGCAAGCGGCGGGTTCCGGCGACGGCACTGGCGGACCTGCCGCTCCTGTTGCTGGACGAGGGTCACTGCCTGCGCGATCAAGCACTCGACGTCTGTCACAAGGCGGGGGTGCGGGCGGAGCTGGCCAACACCCGGGCCGCGTCCCTGGCGACCGCGGTGCAGTGCGTGACGGGCGGCCTGGGCGTCACACTCATTCCGCAGAGCGCGGTGCCGGTCGAGGCGTCGCGCAGTCGCCTGGGCCTGGCGCAGTTCGCCGCGCCCCGTCCGGGACGGCGGATCGGTCTGGTCTACCGCTCATCGAGCGGGCGCGACGAGCCCTATCGCCAGCTGGCCGGGCTCATCGGCACGTTGATCAGCAGCCAGCACCAGGTACGGCTGGTGAAGTAACTCCGCCCGGCGGCCCGCCCCAGGTAGGTTCTGCCTATGGAGAAGGTGATCGCCGTGCTCAGGCGTGCCGAGCCCGATGACGCGTGGTGTGCCCGGCAACGGGGTCACGTCGCCGACGCGCTGCTGCAACTGGGCCTCGCCGGCCTGCAGATGAACGTTCGCGACTGCACCGTGCGTCATTCGCTGATGACACTGACCACCCTGGACCCGCCGGTCGCGGCGGTGGTGAGCATGTGGACCCAGCAGTGCTACGGCGAGCAGATGACGGCCGCATTCAAATTCCTCGCGCAGGAATGTGAACAGCTCGCCGCGTATCTGGTGACCGAATCCGTCCCGCTGGCGGCACCGACCGTCGAATACGGTGCTCGCACACCGGGTTTGGCCAACATCGCGCTGCTGCGCCGGCCCGCCGACATGGACCAGGCGACCTGGCTGACGCGGTGGCAGGGAAACCACACGCCGGTGGCCATCGAAACGCAGTCGACGTTCGGCTACACGCAGAACTGGGTGGTGCGGGCCCTGACCCAGGACGCGCCGGGAATCGCGGGCATCGTCGAGGAGTTGTTCCCGATCGAGGCCATCACCGACCTCCACGCTTTCTTCGGAGCCGCCGATGACGACGACCTGCAGGACCGGCTGGGGCGAATGGTCGCCAGCACCAGCGCCTTTGGCGCCAACGAGAACATCGACACCGTCCCGACGAGCCGGTTCGTCTTCGCCAGCCCGTTCAGCAGATAAGGGGCTCACATGACAACACTGCGCGACGCTGTCGCCTTGGCCGCGACGGAAAGCGGTCTGGCGGTGGTGTCCACCGTTCGCGCTGACGCGACGGTCCAGGCTTCGCTGGTCAACGTCGGACTGCTGGCGCACCCCGCGGACGGTCAACCAGTTCTCGGCTTCACCACCTACGGCAAGGTCAAACTGGCCAACCTGCGCGTGCGGCCGCAGCTGGCCGTGACCTTCCGCAACGGGTGGCGGTGGGCGACGGTCGAGGGCCGCGCCGAGCTGGTCGGCCCGCACGATCCCCGGCCCTGGCTGACGGACGCCGGCCAGTTGCGATTGCTGCTTCGCGACGTGTTCACCGCCGCCGGCGGCACCCACGACGATTGGGACGAGTACGACAGGGTAATGGCCGCCGAGGGCCGCGCCGTCGTCCTCATCGCGCCAACCCGCGTCTACAGCAACGGCTGACCTCGTTAGGCTGCTGGCGTGACGCTGCAGATCGACGACGACAAGCGGGTACGTACCCTCACGCTGAACCGGCCCGAGGCGCTCAACGCGTTCAACGAAGCCCTCTACGACGCCACCGCCGAGGCGCTGCTGGCCGCCGCCGAGGATCCCGAGGTCGCGGTCGTGCTGCTGACCGGCGCGGGACGCGGTTTCAGCGCCGGCACCGACCTGGCCGAGATGCAGGCCCGCATCACCGACCCGGACTTCACCCCGGGCAAGCACGGCTTCGTCGGACTGATCAACACCCTCAGCGCCTTTCCCAAGCCGCTGATCTGCGCGGTGAACGGCGTCGGCGTCGGCATCGGTGCCACCATTTTGGGCTATGCCGATCTGGCGTTCATGTCGTCGACCGCCCGCCTGAAGTGCCCGTTCACCAGCCTGGGCGTGGCGCCCGAAGCGGCATCGTCATACCTGCTGCCCCAGCTGGTGGGCCGGCAGAATGCCGCCTGGCTGTTGATGTCGTCGGAATGGGTGGGCGCCGACGAGGCGCTGCGCATGGGGCTGGTCTGGCGGGTCTGCGAACCGGACGAGCTGCTGGCGCAGGCCCGGCAGCACGCGGAAATCCTTGCCTCCCAGCCAATCTCGAGCCTGATGGCCGTCAAGCACACCATGATGGAACCCGTCCGGCCCGAGATCGTGGCGGCCACCGCCCGCGAGAACGCCCACTTCGCCGAACTCATGGGCGCGCAAGCCAACGCCGCGGCCCTGGCCGCCTTTAACAAGAGTTGATGTAACAAACGCTGACGCGGCGGCTAGACCGGCCGAGCCGTCTCCAGCTTGGCCGACGCGGCCAGGATCGCGCGCAGCGTGCGCCGGCAGCGACCGCAGTCACCGCCCGCCCCACATGCGGCGGCGATCTCTTTGGAGGTCGTTGCGCCCTGTGCGACGACATCGCACACCGTCTGGTTGGTTGCCCCAACACAGAGGCACACGTACATCAGCGCACCTCCTGCACGTCGGAATCCCCTTCGTCGAGAGCTCGGCCCAGCGTCTGCGATTCGTCCCCGCCGCGGGCGTTCCGAGTCATCGGGCACCGTGGCGACGAAGCCGAATACACCTGGCGCATATTAGTGGAGTCTAACCTAAGTTCGTTAGCCCAGTCTAACCTAACCAAGGGGTGACTGACCCACTCGGGGGCGCACTGAGCGCAGCCAAACCTTGCTGGAACAATCCTCGCGGCCGTGGCAAAGTGCTGCTACAGCCCAGGTTTGTGCGCTCCAGCCCAGCGCGCCCGCCGCGGCCACATACGACAGCCGCTCACACCATAGGAGTGAAAATGCAAGGGGATGCGGAAGTTTTGCGTCTGCTCAACGAGCAGTTGACCAGCGAGCTCACCGCGATCAACCAATACTTCCTGCACTCCAAGATGCAGGACAACTGGGGTTTCACCGAGTTAGCTGAGCACACCCGGGCCGAGTCCTTCGACGAGATGCGGCACGCCGAGTCGATCACCGACCGCATCCTGTTGCTCGACGGGCTGCCGAATTACCAGCGCCTGTTCTCGCTGCGGATCGGCCAGACGTTGCGCGAGCAGTTCGAGGCGGACTTGGCCATCGAATACGAGGTGATGGACCGGCTCAAGCCGGCGATCATCCTGTGCCGGGAAAAGCAGGACTCCACCACCGCGAACCTCTTCGAAGAAATCGTCGCCGATGAGGAAAAGCACATCGACTACCTCGAGACCCAGCTGGAGTTGATGGACAAACTGGGCGTGGAGCTGTACTCGGCGCAGTGCGTGTCGCGGCCACCCAGCTGACCCTGCCGACGGGTAACGTCTGCGAGGGTATGACGAGCTCGAGGGCAGCGACCCAAACTCGCCCCGCTTCCAGCGGCGAGCTGATCAGCCCGCAACGGCGCAACCTGATCTTCATCGCGATCGTTCTCGGGATGCTGCTCGCGGCGCTGGACCAGACCATTGTCGCGACCGCGCTGCCGACCATCGTCGTCAACCTGGGTGATGCCGGGCATCAGTCCTGGGTCGTCACCAGCTATCTGCTCGCATCGACCATCGTCACCGCGCTGGTGGGCAAGCTCGGCGACGTGTTCGGCCGCAAACGCGTATTCCAAACCGCCGTAATCTTTTTCGTCGTCGGCTCGATATTGTGCGGACTGGCCCAGTCGATGGCCATGCTGGTGGGGGCGCGCGCCCTGCAGGGAATCGGCGGTGGCGCCATCACCGTCACGGCCAGCGCGCTGATCGGCGAGGTCGTCCCACTGCGGGAGCGGGGCCGATATCAGGGCATCCTCGGGGCGGTCTTCGGCGTCACCACGGTCATCGGTCCGCTGCTCGGCGGCTATTTCACCGACTACCTGACCTGGCGCTGGGCCTTCTGGGTCAACGTGCCGATCTCGGTCGTGGTCATCTTCGTTGCGGCAGCGGCGGTTCCCGCACTGACCGCCTCCGCCAAGCCCGTCATCGATTACGCCGGGATCACGTTCGTGGGCCTGGGCGCCGCGGGCCTGACGCTGGCCACCAGTTGGGGCGGCACCCTCTACCCGTGGGGATCACCGACGATCATCGGCCTGTTCGTCGGCGCCGCGGTGGCGCTCGGTGTGTTCGTGATGGTGGAGCGCCGCGCCGCCGAACCCATCCTGCCGATCCGGTTGTTCGGTAGCCCGGTGTTCACCGTCTGCTGCGTGCTGTCCTTCGTCGTGGGCTTCGCCATGCTGGGCGCGATGACCTTCCTGCCGACCTACATGCAGTACGTCAACGGTGTTTCGGCTACCACCTCGGGCCTGCGCACCCTACCCATGGTGCTCGGGATGCTGGTCACCTCGACCGGCAGCGGCACCATCGTCGGCCGGACCGGCCGGTACAAGATCTTTCCGGTGGCCGGCACCGCGCTGATGGCGTTGGCCTTCCTGCTGATGTCGCGCATGCAGCCGTCCACTTCCGCCCTGATCCAGTCGCTGTACTTGGTGATCCTCGGGGCCGGCATCGGGTTGTCCATGCAGGTGCTGATCCTCATCGTGCAGAACACGTCGAACTTCGAAGACCTCGGCGTCGCCACCTCGGGTGTGACGTTTTTCCGGACCATCGGAAGTTCGTTCGGCGCGGCCATTTTCGGCTCGCTGTTCGTGAACTTCCTCAACGGCCGAATCGGTCCGGCCCTGGCGGCCAGCGGCGCGCCACCCAGCGCGGTCAGTTCACCCGGGGCTTTGCACCGGCAACCGCATGACGTGGCCGCCCCGATCGTGGCGGCCTACGCCGAATCGCTCACCCAGGTCTTCTTCTGGGCGGCGCCGGTCGCCCTGGTCGGATTCGCGCTGGCGCTATTCTTGCGCGAGATCCCGCTGCGCGATATCCACGACAGCACAACCGATCTCGGCGACGCGTTCGGCATGCCGACCACCGAGACGCCCGACCAGATGCTGGAGAACGCGATCGCGCGGATGCTGCGCGGCGAGACCGGCATGCGGCTGCGCAGCATCGCCATGCGACCCGATTGCCGGCTCGACGTCGCCGGGTTGTGGGGGGTCTTGCGGATCAATCGCTACACCCAGATGTACGGGAGCGCCCAGCTCACCGACATGGCCGACTACCTACGAATACCGTTCGAAGTCCTCGAGCCCACCTTCGCCCGCCTGATATCCGGGGGTTACGTGCGGCGGGACGGCGAGCAGATGTGGCTCACCCCAGCCGGGAATCAACAAGTGGCATACGTGCACTCGCTGCTGTTGGCCTGGCTGGTCGACAAGCTCGCCCGGTCGCCGGGATTCGAGGGCCGCCCGGACCGCCGCGCGGTGGAGGCAGCGCTGGACCGCGTGGCGCACCGCGTTCTGGCCCAACGGGATTGGCATGAGGAGCAGCCGACCATGGCAATGCCGTCGGCCGCTCGCTAGCCGGTGACGATACGCATTCGCCGACATCCCCAACCCGTGTGATGACGCGGGCGTACCATCACGCCATGAGCCGAATCGGAACATTTGCTGACGACGACCTGGCCGGATGGTTTGCGAAGTCTCCCGACATCGGTAGCGCGCTCGGCGGCTTCAGCCAGGCGGTGTACACCAAGAACCGGTTGCCGTTGCGCACCCGCGAACTGGCCCGCGCCGTGATCGCCCACCGCAACGAGTGCGTCGTCTGCGTCAACACCCGCGACGAAGACGGACCCGCCGCGGGCGTCGACGAGGAGTTCTACGACCATGTCCGCGAGTGGCGCACCTGGCCCGGCTACAGCGAACAGGAGCGGCTGGCCGCTGAGTTCGCCGACCGCTTCGCCACCGAGCACACCGCGCTGCGCGACGACGAAGACTTCTGGAGCCGGTGCGCCGCGCACTTCTCCGACGAATTGCTGGCCGATTTGGCACTGTCCTGCGCGCTGTGGATCGGCATGGGCCGGGTGCTGCGGACCCTCGACATCGGCCAGGCCTGCAAACTCACCATCCCCAGCCGCGGCTAGGGCGTGTCTGACAAATGGGGTAGCCAGAGGGTGATGGCGCGTAGGACTGCTGCGCCGCGGTAGACGACGG
>NZ_MVHG01000013.1 GCF_002086125.1 Mycobacterium arosiense ATCC BAA-1401 = DSM 45069 | reverse complement strand
GGCCTGGCCTTGCGAGCCTGCCAGGCCGGGCACCGCGTCTTATTCGCCACCGCCGCCGAATGGGTCGCACGGCTAGCCGAAGCTCACCACGCCGGCCGCATCCACGCCGAACTGACCCGGCTCGGCCGCTACCCACTCATCGTCGTCGACGAGGTCGGCTACATCCCCTTCGAACCCGAAGCCGCAAACCTGTTCTTCCAGCTCGTCTCATCGCGCTACGAACGAGCCAGCCTCATCGTCACCTCCAACAAAGCCTTCGGCCGCTGGGGCGAAGTGTTCGGCGACGACGTCGTCGCCGCCGCCATGATCGACCGCCTCGTGCACCACGCCGAAGTCATCACCCTCAAAGGAGACAGCTACCGACTCAAAGACCGCGACCTCGGCCGCACCCCCGCGGCCACCACCACTGAGGAATAATCACCACCACCACCCCAGGGGGTCAATTCTCACTTGCCGCCAGGGGGTCAAAATTCAGATGCCGTCGACACAACCAGCGCCGGTAGTCGGTTTTGCGTGTAACGAACCGCATCAGGCCGCGTCTTTCCGTTGGGTTGGGTGCGGATTATCAATCCAATCCGCTCTATCGGCGCGCACCCACCAGTCGGTTGCCCCGGCCGAAAGCTCAGACGCCCGCCTCGACGTCAACACCGCTCACACAAGGCGCTACATCTGACGTTCAAGGTCGGCTGCCTCATTCCTGAACCGTGCCAACCCCGGACTTATGGCGGCTTGGGTGGAAACATCACCGGTGCAGGCGACGTCGTCGCCATCGGACATGGCCGCAAGCGTAAGGCCGGCGTCTCCCCTGTGTTCATCTTTTTGAAATACTTGCGGTTCTTCCACCGCTGCGCGATTCCTCCTGCGTTTCCGCGCAGCCGAATACCTGAGGTAGTGTGTGCACGCGCCTCGCCCGCGTCGAAGTTGAACCAGTTACTTATCGAAAGGTCCTGGTAAGCGCGTACCTGGCGCGTGATGAATCGAGCTCCGGCGGCCCGGCCGAAAACTCCGAACGCGCATTGACGGCTTCGATCGGCGTCTAAGCTCACCACCGGCACTACTGGCATGCGAGACAGGGGGCGGTTTTGACCGTGACCGATAGCGACGTCCGATCTCTCTACCTCGATCAGATCCGGCGCGACCTTACTAGATATGGCATGGACCAACTAGTGCCCGTGGGATGGCCGTTGAAGATGCGCGCCAGCGTGGGTTGGTTGACGTGGCTCCCCTTCCTTAAAAACCGCAACATCATGCTCGTGCGTAAGCGTCCGTTCGACAAGGAGCTGCGTGACGTGGGCATGGACTGGCCGGTGGATGCCGAGACGATGATCGGCATGCGCCGGCTCACCAGCCTGCAGGAATGTGTCGAGACAGTTCTGACCGAGGACATCCCCGGTGATCTGGTCGAATGTGGAGTATGGCGGGGCGGGGCGTCGATCTTGATGCGCGCCGTTCTCGCGGCCTACGGGGATACGAAGCGCCACGTCTGGCTATGCGATTCGTTCGAAGGTGTACCACCGCCCGACACCGCGAACTATAAAGCGGATAAGCTGCCGCGGTTTGCGCTCGGTCTCCATCACGCTGCGCCCATTCTGGCGGTAACTCAAGACGAGGTCAGGGCGAATTTCGAGCGCTACGGGCTGCTGGATGAGCAGGTGCGCTTTCTTCCCGGCTGGTTCAAAGACACACTGCAAGACGCGCCGATCGAAGAGATCGCTGTGCTGAGGCTTGACGGTGACCTCTACGAATCGACGATCCAAGCGCTTGACGCGCTTTACCCCCGATTGTCCGCGGGGGGGTTCTGCATCATTGATGACTTCAACCTTGCTGGATGTAGGCAAGCCGTCACGGATTACCGAACCAGGCATGGGATCTCCTCGGAAATCGTCACGATCGACCAGTGTGGCGTGTTCTGGCGCAAGTGAGCTGCGCATGCTGAAAGTACTGTCGGTACGGCTTTCGTCACGAGGCACCCTGGCCAGGCCAGCACGGGCAGAACGGTAAGACTTCGGGATTAACGATGAGAATTGTGCTGGCAAGTTACGGAACTCGTGGTGATATCGAGCCGTCCCTGGTTGTCGGCCGCGAACTACTGCGCAGAGGCCATGACGTGCGGATGGCCGTTCCGCCCGACGCGGTAGATTTCGTGGAGGCCGGGGGTCTCTCGGCGGTCGCGTACGGTCTGGATACGCGGACGTGGTTGGACGTCTACCGCAACTTTTGGACGTCCTTTTTCGGGGGCTTCTGGAAGGTCAGAGAGCTCCGAAAGCTGTGGCACGAGATGTGGGAACTCAGCGATGAGTGCTGGACGCAGATGAGCAAGGCACTGACGTCGATCGCGGACGGGGCCGACCTGCTTTTCGTGGGCCTGAGTTATCAGGAGGCCGCGATCAGCGTCGCGGAGTATCTGAATGTCCCGTTGGCAACTCTGCATCACGTCCCAGTTCGGGCAAACGGCGAGCTTGTACCGATTCTGCCCGCCCCGCTGGCCCGTTTCGCGATGACTGCGTTCGACTGGCTGGGATGGTTCCTGAACAAGAACGTTGAGCAGGCACAGCGCCGTGAATTGGGACTGGCTAAGGCCAAAAGCCCCGCGGCGCAACGCATAGCGTCGAGCGGGGCGCTGGAAGTCCAGGCCTACGACGAGGTGTGCTTCCCAGGCTTGGCGGCGGAATGGGCAAAATGGAATGGTCAGCGACCTTTTGTCGGCGCGCTGACTATGGAGTTGACCACCGGGGCGGATGAGGAAGTCGCATCATGGATTGCCGCTGGAACTCCTCCGATTTGTTTCGGGTTCGGCAGCATGCCGGTGGAATCCCCGGCCGACGCGATCGAGATGATCGGCTCAGCCTGCGCGGAATTGGGTGAGCGCGCGTTGATTTGCGCTGGTTGGAGCGACTTCAGCGACATCCCGCACGGCGACCACGTCAAGGTGGTGGGCGGGGTGAATTATGCTGCGGTCTTTCCCGCCTGCCGTGCGGTTGTCCACCACGGTGGCTCGGGCACCACAGCCGCAAGCCTGCGCGCCGGAGTGCCCACCCTGATTCTTTCGATGGACGTCAACCAGAAGTTATGGGGTGCCCGGGTCAAGCGACTGAAGGTGGGCACCTCACGGCGCTTTTCGAGCACTACCCGCAAATCACTCGTAAAGGATTTGCGCCGAATCCTCGCTGCGGAGTACGCGATGCGGGCACGCGAACTCGCCACGAAGATGACGACACCTGCCGAAAGCGTGGCCAACGCCGCTGATGTCGTAGAAAGGTATGCGCGTTCGAGGCACCTTGCCTGACTGGCGATGGCAGGCGGCCGAGGCGCCCCAAAGCGCCGCACTTCCCGGCGACTGCCTGTTAGTATCCAACGACGCCGGTCAACGGACTCGCCGAACGGTATCATCGACGCTATTCGAGCTGCTAGACCAGACCGCGCGAACATTTCCGAACACGACCAAGGAAAACATGACCAGCCTGACGACTAAACTGAAGTTTCGTTGGACGCCTCGAACCCTTACATTTCTGTTTTTTTGGTGGCTTGGGGGAACGCGTCCTGCCGTGGCGCGGCATTATCTTATCGACGCGCTGCGCTGTCGCTTGGTCAAGCGGGGAATTCCATCTCGCGCCGCAAAGCACCTTGCTGAGGTTAGTGCGGAATTTGAAGGGCACGCCGAGAAAGGACAATTTCAAGAGCGCTGGTTCGATATGAATATCGTGCCGTGGTCTGTCACCTTTCCGAAAGTTTTCGACCGTTCGGACCCGGTACGCATTCTCGAAATCGGGTCATGGGAAGGGCGCTCGAGCCTGTTCCTCCTGACGTACTTCACGAAAGGCGAGTTAACCGCCGTTGACACATGGGCCGGCAGTGACGAGTGGCATTACCACGCCACCCCAGACTTGCAAGATCTTGAGGCACGATTTGACCATAACGTCGCCTCGGGCGGCGGACGGGTAACGAAGCGCAAGGGATCATCACTAAGCGTGTTGCCTCAGTTGCTAAACGAGCAGCAAATGTTTGACATCATTTATGTGGATGGATCGCACTTAGCGGATGACGCCATAACGGACTCTTTTAACGCATGGCGTTTGTTGAAGCAGGGCGGGATCATGATATTCGATGATGTTATGTGGCCAGCTTACCCGCGGGCACGCGCCAACACCGCATGGGCGATCAACCAATTTTTGAAATACCATACCGGTGAATACAAAGTTCTGCACGCCCAGTATCAGATCATTTTGCAGAAAAAGGTTGCGTTTGTTGACCGTCTGGCAGATTGGATAAAGTCACCGCCGGTCCCCGCTGCGATTTCAGAGTCGGCGACCAACTCACATGAACGGCGACACACGCAGCAGGAAGTGCTCGGCTAGGCGCCGCAGGCTCGCTCGCCATTTGTCTAAAGCGCTATCGACCACGCGGCCCGCTTAGCCGGAAGTCGCCTCCTGTTGTACGGTGACTGGCGGCAAGCCAGGCCTCTTTTGAGTGAAACGGGATTTCAACGCGATCGCTCGCTTTTCAACCAAGAACCAACTCCCGGCTGCTAGTGGCACGGTCACGGCGCCGGCGATGACCGCGAACGCAAACGGATTCAAAACCCCAAGGCCACAGATCACCAAGAACTGCTGCGTCGGCCATCCGTAGATGTAAACGCCGTAGGACAAGTCGGTACGCAATCTCAAGCGCGGGTTGCGGATCAGGGAGCCTGAAACAATGACGGCGTACGCCAATGGAATGGCGGCCACCACTCGGTAATTGACCATGAGCAGCGCGGACGCCAGCACGATGACCATGCTGAGTGCGACGAGCGACCATCGAGCGGGAAGCACGTCTCGGAATTGATGTATCAGCATTCCGGCGAGGAACACGACGGCGAAGCGCGCAATCATCTGCGGAATCGTTTGCACTGCGAAGGCCGGGTAGGACACCACCGCGGCCAATGAAACTGCCAGTAGGAACGCCAGAGGCACTGCCCAACGGCGACCGAGCAGTCCGGTGATACCGGCAGCGGCAACTCCGATGTAGCAGATCAATTCGAAGATGAGAGTCCACAGTGTGCCATCCCATACATGCGGCCATGGGACTCCGCTCGGTGTACCCGCGATACTGGCGTGGTACACGTTGAGTACTGCGTTGTTCAGCACGTATTCGATTGGCGCAGTGGACATCAGCAGCTTCTTCGCTGAACCGCCCTGGATCGCCACGCCGATGGGCGCGATAACGAACGCGACGACGATCAGGCAGACCCACAACCCCGGAAAGATGCGAAGAGCGCGCGCGGCGAAGTACTCGCGAGGGCGTGGGTTGCGGAGCCAACTGGAGGTGATAAGGAATCCCGAGAGGACGAAGAACCCGTCGACCGCGATTTCATAGAGTCCCCCCAGTCCCGGAGCCGTATGGCCGGTGAGTGGCCAAGAGTGTTGCAGGACGACCGCACTGGCCATCACGAGCCGCCAAACGTTTAGCGCATTTCTTCGCGGATCGAATGCCTGTCCAAGTTTCATGCATTTCCGCCTGTTCCCCGATTGCCCGTCCATTGTTGCGCAGTTATACCGGCGTCGCATGAAAGTTATGCAGGAAAGTCCGTTGTAGTGGTGCCGGCGTCACGTTAACACTCGCTGACGGTCGCCGCCTGACCGCGCTCGACCCGGCCCCAAACGATCCAGGCGGCGTCTCGCGCGACGGTTAAACAGCGAATCTTTCGTGGGACTGAAACATCAACGTGCGTGTCGATGGCAGATGGTACTGTCGTGATTCGCCTGGACGGGGCAGAGCTGGGCAATCGTTCCTGAGGGACTCTATTTTGGCTGATGGTGAGCTGACTGCACGCGAGGCGGAAAGCGCTGTGTGGGACGTAATCGTCGTCGGCACCGGCATGGGCGGCGGGATGCTCGGCTACTCGCTGGCCCGTTCAGGACGACGGGTGCTGTTCGTCGAGAAGGGGCGCTCGACCCTTCCCGGCGCGCCGAGTACGCTCCGCTCATCGATGCCCGAAGTGGCTGAGCCTCGGGCCTGCCGTTCGCCAGTGACCTACTACGACGTTTTGGCCCGGTCTGGGCGGTCGACCGACGAGGTCGAAGACATCAGCGGGCGTTCCCCGCAGCGGTTTGTGCCATTTTTAGGCAGCGGGACGGGCGGTTCATCCTCCCTCTACGGCATGGTCTGCGAGCGGTTCTTCGCGCAAGACTTCATTCCGCGCCAGCACTTCCGCAACCCCGGCGAATCCACCGTGCCCGAGGCCTGGCCGGTTACCTACGACGAGATGGCGCCCTGGTACGCCGCGGCCGAGCAACTGCTAAGAGTTCGGGGCCAGCCAGACCCATTGCGCGCGGACGCCACCGATGTCAGTCTGCCTGCGGCACCGCCATTTTCGGCAGAGAACCAACCATTGGTCGACTATCTGGCGGGTCGCGGTTTGCACCCTTATCACCTGCCGATGGCCTGCGATTACACGGAAGATTGTTCCACCTGTCAGAGCTATCTTTGCCACCGGTCGTGCAAAAACGACACCGGCCGCAATTGCGTGCGGCCCGCGATCGCCGAGTACGGCGCCCACCTGCTCGCGGAATGTCGGGTCGTGCATCTCGAGGCGGACCGCACACAAGTCCGACAGGTAATCTGCGAGAGCCGCTCTGGCACGCTGGTACTGAAAGCCAAGGTGGTGGTGCTGGCCGCCGGGGCTCTGGTCACGCCGGTGCTGCTGCTCAATTCCCGTTCAGCAGATTGGCCGCGTGGACTGGCCAATGGCTCAGATTGGGTGGGCCGCAACCTGATGCGTCATCTTGTTGACTTGGTCGAAATCTGGCCGCAGCCCGGCCACAGGATGTTGGGCGCAAACAAGGAGATCGGGCTCAACGATTTTTATTTCTGGGAGGGCCAGAAATACGGCACCGTACAGTCATTCGGCCCCATGCCGCCCATGGAAATTCTGACCAGCACCCCGGGCTGGCGGGCAAGAGCACTGCGTCTGATGAAGCCAGCGGTCCGCCGGGTGTATGAGCGGTTCTTCAATGGCGGACTGGTGCTCGCGACGATCATGGAAGATCTCCCCTACCTGGACAACCGCGTGCTGCCCTCCGATCAGCCGAACGCCGATGGCCGCCAGCGCCTGCGGCTTCAATACCGCCTTCACGCCAATGAGATCGAGCGCCGCGCAGTGTTTTTGCAGCAAATGAAAGAAGTGCTGGAGCCGTTCCGCAAAATTACTTTGCGAGGTGCGGAAGACAACAAGGCCGTCGCTCACGTCTGCGGCACATGCCGCTTCGGCATCGATCCCACATCCAGCGTGCTCAATCAGCACAACCGGGCGCACGAAGTCGACAACCTGTACGTGGTCGACAGCTCGTTCTTCCCCTCCAGCGCCGGGTTGAATCCCAGTTTGACGATTGCGGCCAACGCCTTAAGGGTGGCCGCGCACGTGAACCAGGCACACTTCGCCACCTGATAAGCGGTGAAGACCAGCCTGAAGTGTCAACTGGCCGAAGCGATTACCTGGGGGCGGGTTGGCGGAGCGGCAGCCCAGCCGCGCGGTAGATCGCATCGATGACGGTCATGTTCTCGATAGCGGCTTCCGGTGTCGTCCTTACAGGCTCGCCCCGCAACACCGCAGCGGCGAAAGCATCGAGTTGGTACGCGTACGAAGGACGGCGCGGGAAACGCTTCACTCGTTTGCCGCCTGCTGATCGGACGGAGAGCCGATGGAAAGACTGCGGCATCACCGGATTGAGTACCCGCAACTCACCACGGTCGCCAATCACCTTGGCGCTCAGCTGCAGCAGGTTCGTCGACCACATTGAGCAGCGAATCCGTCCGGTATGCCCGCCGTCGAACCGCAGCTCGGCCCTCATGGCCCGGTCGACCTGAGGGTCACGCAGTTTCGCCTGCGCCGAAGCGACTTCCGGCGTTGAACCGCCGAACGTACGGACCATGTCCACGGCATAGCATCCGGCATCCATTGTCGCCCCGCCGGCAAGGGAGTAGTCGTAGCGGATATCGGAAAATTTTGGAAGCGGAAAGCACAGGGCCGCCTCCACTCGCTCCAACTTGCCCAACTCCCCCGAGGCAATGATCTCCTCGACACGCAACGTCAATGGGTGGTAGCGATAGTGGAAAGCTTCCATCACCACTCGGTCTGACTTCGCGGCGAGTTCGGCGATTTCGCGTGCCTCGGCAGCATTGGCAGTGAACGGCTTTTCACACAGCACGTGCTTGCCGGCCGCAAGCGCGGCTCGAGTCCACTTGCCGTGCAAACTATTCGGCAGCGGGTTGTAGACCGCGTCCACGTCTTGGTCGGCGATCAGCGCCTCGTAGCTGTCGTGGACTCGGTCGATTCCGTGTTTCGCGGCAAAGGCTTGAGCACGTGACGCATCGCGTGCAGCTACGGCGGCGACTACGACTTCGGCGTTTTCACGAGCAGGGTTGATGAGCGCCAACGGCGCGATACGAGCCGCGCCAAGGATTCCGATCCTTACCTTGGCCTTCACGAATTGGAGGATATCCGGTTCGGCGAGGCGAGGATTTCGTCCAGATATGCAGGCGGTTTCAGATTTAGCAATCCCACACGGTCGGCAACGAGGTCTGCATAGTCAAGTGCTTCAATCTGCGCGGGCGAGTACGACAATCGTGAGTCCGCAGTTCCTTTTCGTACAATTCCCACCCCCCAGTCGCAGTTCAATACCGCGATTTGCAGATCTTGTCGAGTGCTACGCAGGTAGACGATCGCCTTCCAGACATCGCCACTCCAGTCGATCTCCCACCAACGGTTCTGCGCACGAAAGTCGGCGTACGAGTCTGCCGGGCAAGCGACCGACGCTCGCGTCGGATTGCAGTCGTGCAGGAAAATGACGCCATCGTCGCGCAGATAGCGCAGCGTGTTCTCGACGTCGTTCACGACCTGTCCATAGGTGTGCAGGCCATCGATCAAAGCGACGTCGATGCGACGCTGCTTGAGGAACGTCGCCTCGTTCTGGAAGAAGGTGTCGCTAGTCATCTCGAAGTAGTGGGTCGCGTTAGCCTTCGCGTCGGCGCGCCGCCGCGTACGCGCCGAAAGCCTGAACGCCGGGTCGACGGCGATCTTCTCCGCGGCCGTGATACGCCGGAATGCCGTCCCGCGCGAGACACCGATCTCCAGGTATACGGGACTCGACCGCCCGTCGAGCGCCCTCTGTACGGCCTTGATCCGGTTCATCCCACAACCCTCCCCGACGCTCGTGCGTCCGATAAATAGCACGCCCGCATACTAGAGATTCGTCTGATCTTCGTCCCGCCGAACCGGGTGAGGTTCTCGCGGAGAATGCGCCAAACCCTCACCTCAGGCGTGTCATAGCACCTATGCTTCTCAGGATCGGGCCCGTTCATAATCTGTAAACCTATCCCAACCGAGACCGCTGTAATATCCAAACGGCACTCACATTCGCAAACATGCTTCCTGCGAACGGAATAGGCGCAACGAGTCCCTGCTGTGGCCCCTTGGGGGCAGGGATCCTGCCGGTCGGTACGCTGCGCCGAGGCAGGCGGGAAGTCACAATGCCACAGACTCCAAGTACATAGAAAACGCAAGCGATTCTCGCAGACGAAAGCAAAGAGCCTGGTAGCGTGGCCTCGCGCATGGCAAGTGATATAAGGCTAGGAGCCCTATGAAATTCGCCCTCGCAAGCTTCGGCACTCGCGGTGACATCGAGCCCTCAGTCGCTGTCGGTCGCGAACTGCTGCGCAGAGGCCACGATGTGCACATTGCCGTCCCGCCCAACCTGATTAGCTTCGTCGAGTCCACTGGTCTTACGACCGTCTCCTATGGCCTCGACACCCAGGACGGTCTCCAGGAGGGCCTCGACGCCAACCGCGAATTCTGGACCTTGATCTTCCGCAAGTTCTGGAAGGTAAACGAGCTGCGCGAAGCATGGCACGGGCTGTGGGACCCGGTTGCCGACATGTGGGCACACATGAACAAAACCTTGATGTCATTGGCGCAAGACGCTGACTTGTTGCTCACCGGCCTGAATTTCGAACAAGCCGCTGCCAACGTGGCGGAATACTACGATATCCCGTTTGCCACGCTGCACTTCTTCCCAATAAGGCCCAATGGTCAGCTCATTGGGACCCTACCTGCGCCGTTGGTCCGCTTCGGAATGATGGCAATGGGCTTGGCTTCTTGGCATCTTCTAACAAAGAAGCTCGATGATTTTCAGCGCCGCGAACTAGGCCTGCCAAGGGCGAGGGGAACCTCTTGGCGACGGCTGGCTGAAAGCGGGGCGCTGGAAATCCAGGCGTACGACGAGGTTTGCTTCCCCGGTCTGGCAGCCGAATGGGCGAAATGGAATGGCCAACGGCCTTTCGTCGGACCGCTCACAATGGAGCTGACCACGGAAGCCGACGACGAGGTCGCGTCCTGGATCGCCGCAGACACGCCGCCGATTTGCTTCGGCTTTGGCAGTTTTGCGGTCGAATCTCCTGCTGCGACAGTCGAGATGATCGCCAGCGCGTGCGCGGAATTGGGCGAACGCGCATTGATTTGTTCCGGCTGGACCGACTTCAGTGACGTCCCCGATTTCGACCATGTCAAGGTGGTGGGCGCGGTGAACTACGCGGCAACCTTCCCCGCCTGCCGGGCGGTCGTTCACCACGGGGGCGCGGGCACCACAGCCGCAAGCCTGCGCGCCGGCGTTCCCACGCTGATTCTCTGGACGATGCCTGACCAACCGATCTGGGGAGCGCAGTTCAAACGGCTGAAGGTCGGCACGTCCCGGCGCTTTTCGACCACTACCCGCGAGTCGCTGGTCATAGATCTGCGCAAGATTCTCGCACCCGATTACGCCGTCCGCGCCCGTGAGCTCGCCAGCCGGATGACTAAGCCCGCCGAAACCATCTCTAACACAGCCGATCTCATCGAAAATTTCGCCCGCTCGAGACGTCCTGGCTGATCGGCGATGCGTGTCATCCGGATTGGCGGCGCCCGGCTGGCCTAAGCCCACGTCCCCCGGCGACGGTGAGCCATTGCCATAAGCTCAATCATCGGCTTCACGACGGAGGGCCGAAAGATCTGGGACTGCATGCTTTTCGAGCGGCTGCGGAAATCCTCGAACAACGTTCGGTAATCATGTTCGCTCGCCTGGTACGCCTCGAAGATGCGATCCAGCGTGGCGATGTCAGGCGAACCGTCTCGCGCGGCCACGCACAGGGCACCATAGGTGGCGGAGATCCAATCTGTTCCGAAACGCTCTATCACGGCTCCGCAGTTTCGCTGACGCCGAAGATCCGGCGTGAGGAACGCGTCGATTGCATCCTCCTCCCGGTTCTCCAGATTGACGGGAAGCGCCGCGGAAACCCGCTTCATCTCTGTGCGCCAGTCCGCCAGCATGCTGGCGTATTCAACGAACACGCGGGGCACGTCGCGCGTGTGTCGCTCGGCCAGCAGGTTGTATTTGAGCCACAAGGCGCTCGACAGTTCCGGCGAGATTTTCCAGGATGCCGCCACCGACGATATGACCTCTTGTGGGTGGCGCAAGGCAATCAGGGCTGCCACGTCGAATCCGGCCAGACGCGCCGCCTCGAACCACAGATCGGACATCGTGGTTATCCGTGGGTCTTTGATGACCACGAGTGGTGCGGCGGGCATCGTCTTGAGATACGCGCTGATCTCGGCGACGCACGCGGCCTTCTCGTTGGCACCCAGTGCACCTTCTTCCAGCAAGCGCAGTGAGGGGTCGAACCAGGCGCTGCCGGCGCGGTGCAGAATCGCTTCATTGATCCCGATCGCTTTGCGCGGCTCCCAATTGCCGCGTGGATTGCCGGCATCGGCGCCCAACATCCCGGTGGGGAGGGTGCCGCCGCATAGTGACAGAACGCGTGTCATCGCCGAAGTGCCAGAACGTTGTGTACCCAACACAAAGAGAACGACTGGCTGAGGCGCAGCGGCAGGTTTGGCGGCTTTGCCCGCGGCATCCCGACAGTCCGCGACCCGGTCGCCGGATGAAACCCCCCCTACAGATTTCATCGCGAATCCAGCCTTTCATTCATCGTGCGCTTAATCTTTGGTACCGGGGCATTATGTCTGATTTTCGTCGCAGCATCATCCCGAATGAGACGAATCATCAAGGCTTGTGCGTCGCGGCGTTGCAGGCGACTCGGCTTCGGTTGATTCGGCGGGTTCGGTCGGTGTGATCGACGGGAGGTCCGAGCACTTCTCCTGTATGGAACACCGCTCCGGCGCGAACGAGAGCAACCAGGTGGACTGTGCGTTGACGGCTCGCCGGCGGACTTGTGCGTCGTTGATGATGAGTTGGTACGCCGTGTTGGAACGAGCACGCGCGGCCGGTTACTGTCACCGTTATGTCGAGGATCATGGGCAACCTGCTCCGCATCATGCTGAACACAGGCCGCGACAAGAACTCCCTGGAGCCCACACGCTGGGCGGCCGCATACAGCTGGTTCCGCGGCGAGCACCTCGTTTCCCCACCCGCGGTCGCGAAGCGACGCCATCTTCTCAAGGTTTTCAAATCGCGTGGGCACCGCGTCTTCGTTGAGGCTGGCACCTACAAAGGTGAAACGACCGCATTCTTTGTGCCGCACGCAGATCAGGTGATAACGGTCGAGCTCCATGACGACCTTTTCGCCGCAGCCAAGCAACGCTTCGCAAACTACCCAAATGTCACTCTCATCCACGGCGATTCGCTTACCGAGATCCCAAAGATTGTGGCGAACTGTTCGACCCCACCGCTTATTTACCTCGATGGGCACTTCTCGGGCGCCGGCACGGCCAGGGGTGAGGAGATGGAGCCAGCAGAGTCCACGCTTGGGCGACTCGCCGACGTAGCTCCGCCCGGAGCCAGTGTTGTGATCGATGACCTGAGGCTCTTCGGCTCCGGACTCGCCGGATTCCCCCAGCTCGATGCGATCACAACAACCGCGCGCGCCGCATTCCCGACGGCAGTGATCCGCACTGGCCTGGACTCGATCGTCGCCGAAATTCCGAAAACAGACGGGTAAAAAGCGCGTGTACCAGGGGCGCTCGTCCCGATGGAGTACATCGTTGCGGGCTTCAGCTCGTTCCTGGTTCTAAAACCATTACGGGAAGGGATGGTTCATGAACCGACGGCTTGCGGGCGGATTTTCCGCGGCCGCCCCGCCGGTGCATGTGCTGCTGGCATGGCAACTTCGCTTGTGGATGTTCAACCATCCCGCAGTGGGTGGACACTATGTCCTCACCCAGACGCGCCGGTTACTCGCAGTCGCCGGTGCGCACAAGCAGCACATCTCACAGATCCGTTCGGAGTTCACCACTAATACGGCGCACGCCACGTTCAGCGGCCTGTGGTTCGACGTCCACCTGGTGCCGTGGTGTTTGACCTTCCAGCGGGCCTTCAGCCGTAAGGACCCGCTGCGGATACTCGAAATTGGATCCTTCGAGGGCCGCTCCACCCTGTTCCTGTTGACCTACTTCCCCAAAGCGCAGGTCACCACCGTGGACACGTGGGCGGGGGCCGCTGATGAAGCGGGACGCGCTGACTTCGGCGGCATCGAGGCGCGTTTCGACGCCAATCTCGCACCTTTCGCCAACAGGTTGACCAAACGCAATGGCTCGGCCACGCACATACTGCCCCGGCTCCTCGACGAGCACCAAGAATTCGACCTGGTGTACGTCGACGCCTCACACTATGCCGATGACGTCTTGACGGACTCGATCACCGCGTGGCGCATGCTGCGCACCGACGGGGTGCTGATCTTCGATGACCTGAACTGGTTCGACTACCCTACGCTGCGGGACAACCCGGCGTGGGCGATCAACACCTTCCTGGATTTTCACGCCGGCGGCCACCGGATTCTCAGCGTCACCCCGTGGCAGCTCACGCTGCAAAAAAAATGAAGCCTATTCCGGCCTCGGTGGGGGCGAGCATCAGAATCAGTTCCAGGTGTAGCCGATGTCGCCGGCGACCATCACCCCAGGACTAGCCATCCAATAACCACGACGGCCCTCTTGTGATCGGCCAAACTTATTGCGCCGCCATGCCGTTGGGCGGTTCCTACTCGGCAGATGCGCGGCTTTGCGGGCCGCCGCGCGGCACTGGGCCTTCAACGACACCACGTCGGTCGCGTCCATGCCGGCCGTTGGGCTGAACATCCCTTAATTATGGCGATGATCGCCGCACATACGACAGCCCCGGCCTGCAGGCGAAAGGGACATCGGACCACCGCACGCCGGTTGACCCGGCGAACCACGTTGTCAGGCACGGTGTCTCGATAGACCACTTCCATCCCGCTGCCGGTGCAATGGCGCTCAGCTATGGGTCTACCCGCTCGCGCGAGGTTGTGGAAACCCGTCTACCTCGTGACTAGGTAGATGGCCAAGGAGACATATTTACTCAGGGGATACGGCAGGCCCTTTGAAGTATGAGCAGCCCGAAGCTTCGCCTCCAGCTTGTCCTTGTCGGAGCACGCCAGGACGGTCGCGGGGTGAGTAAGGGGCAAGCTCAGGTCCTCGGCGCCCAGCGAAGAGTAGACCATATCGCCCTTCGTGTGGGTGGCATCGGCGTGGAAGCCAATATTCCGTACCAAGTTTCGGGCCGGGGTCGCACAAAGCCCTGAGTTCGCCCATATGCTGTAGAACCACCGCCAGGCCCAAGTATCGACCTGGCCGTCATAAACGCTTTGGAACACGAACTCCCAGTAGCAGCGCTCACTCATCGTTGGGAAATACTGGTCGAAGAGCTTCCTATCTCTGATCTCCGGCCAGTCCGTCATGTTGAGGTCGTATTTCGCCCAGGCTCGCCTCCACGTGGCCCAGCCCCATATGTGGGGATATCTCGAGAAATAGTAGCTATCCGCAATCTCAGCGTGTCCGAACAAATGATTCCCGCCCGAGATCATCATGACGCGCTCGTCGTTCTCGTAGCGATCTAGAAGGTCGGCGCAGTAGGGGAAGAACGAAGCGGAAGGCACGCAGTCGTCCTCGAGGATTATCGCCTTATCGACGAGCTCGAAAGCCCACGTCAGGCCAGAGGAGATGCGGTGACAGGTGCCCATGTTGGTCTCCGAGAAATTCGTCTGGATTTCGCAGTCCCAGTCGACTTCGTCGACGATCGCGCGTGTCGCTGCGCACTTCTCAGCCTCTCCGGGCCTATTCGTGCGCGGGCCATCGGCGATCACCAGGAGCTTCTTGGGCCTCGCGACCCTGATCGCTTCTAGCGCCTGCCTTGTGGTGTCCGGGCGATTGAAGATCGTGAAGATGACTGGGACGGAGCACGGTTGTCTCATCACTTGACGCAGTCAACCACTATGGACATCGGCCGGAAGGGGTGGGACACCCTTTCGTCGTTGTCAGGGGTTCTCTTGACAAAGCCTTTCGAGTAATCGATGGGCCTGGTATGCGGAAACCCCTTTTCGTCATAGTAATGATAGAATTCCACGGAAGAAAACTGTGTATCTTTAAGTAGCTCCAGTACGCTCTCATATTTCGGGAACCAGACATGGCCCCCTTTTACTACCTTCTTTGGGCCGAATACAGGAGGTCGACGCCTATATGCTCCGCCTCCGAACGGATCGAACATGATGTTTCCGTGTGCATCTTTAATCGATCTATCGAGTAAAACATCGCAACGATAATCTGGAAGCGACAACCTGAAAAGTCCGCCCATTTTAAGGACTCTGTATATTTCAGAAATGGTAGCGGGAAGCTTGCAATACTCTATGTGCTCGAAAACGTCTTCAGACTGGTAGATATCAACGGAGCCGTCGGGTATCGGAAGCGGCATCGAAACATCGTGGCGGATATGCCATTCGTCTTGCTTTGTCAGCGATAGCCCCACTTGTTGCCTAGTACGGTATTCAGGCATGTCAGGAAGGTCACCTGCATACAGATTTACGAAACAACGCGACGACAGCTCGCTGAATTTCATGGCCTGCCCCTTATTGCGATGGCGCCAGCGCTAGAGGAAGGCGTGGACACTCGTTCAACCTCGCGGAGCAAAGCACGGTCTGGCATCGCGCCCTCATTGTCCGCGGCCACACGCCACCCAGATCAGAGATGGAGAACTTCATCGATGAGTCCTCTGAAAAGTTCAATACTCCTGGCCGCGCCCTGCCGAAAGAATCTCCGGGATGCCAACCGGGCCTTTGTCACGGCGAGGCTGCGGTCCGCGTGCTTTTCGTCGGGTCGTCCGACGACGGGGCGTAAGAGGTCGCCGAGTTGGACACCAGCAGCGCCCGCGACGAGACTCTCATGATTCCTCAACGCCGGCCCATGCCATAGTACTCAAAGCCCTCGGCCTGCACACGCTCAGGGTCATAGATGTTTCGGCCGTCGAACACGACGTGCCCTCGCATGGCCGACTTCACACGCTGCCAAGACGGCCGCTGAAACTGTTTCCACTCCGTGAGGAGCAGCAGCGCGTCGGCGCCCTCAACGGCTTCGTACATGGTTTCGGCGTACTCGATCGAATTCCCGAGCGCCTTTTTGGCCTGCTCGGTCCCTTCGGGATCGAAGGCCCGCACCAAGGCCCCGAACTCAGTCAAGTCCTTTGCAATGACCAGAGAGGGGGCCTCGCGCACGTCGTCGGTCCGTGGTTTAAAGCTGAGGCCCCAGAGCGCGATACGCAGGTCTTGTAGATTCTTCGTGGGCGAGTCATCCCCAAAACGAGTGACGATCTTGGACACGAGGACGGACTTCTGCTCGCTATTGACCTGTTCGACCGCGCGCAGTAGACGTGTGTCCGATCCCAAGCGCTCGGCAGTATGTAAAAGTGCCTGAACGTCTTTCGGCAAGCAAGATCCTCCATAGCCTATCCCGGGGAACAGAAATTCATAACCAATACGCTTGTCCGCCCCGATGGCTTCCCGTACGGCTGCGATATCGGCGCCGGCCTTCTCGCACAAGTTCGAGATCTCGTTGATAAAAGAAATCTTGGTCGCGAGGAAAGAGTTGGCTGCATACTTCGCCATCTCGGCGCTCCTGGTGTCTATGACGATCAGCGGGTGGAAGGTGCGAAGAAACGGCTCGTAGAGCTCCCGCATGATAGCGAGCGCACGCTCCGAGTCGCCGCCGATCACCACGCGGTCGGGCTGCATGAAGTCAGCGATCGCCTTCCCCTGCTTCAGAAATTCCGGGTTGGACACGACGTCGAACTCGTGCTTGGCCTTCCTACGAATGATCGCTCGGATTTTGTCCGCAGTGCCGACAGGGACGGTCGACTTGCTCACGACGACCTTGTAGCGGTCCATATAAGTCCCGATGTCGTTAGCAGCGGAGTAGACGTAGGTAAGGTCGGCCGCGCCGCCCTCACCCATGGGCGTTGGGACAGCGATAAAGATCACGTCTCCATGCTCGATCGCTCGCTGCCTGTCCGTCGTGAAGTCGATAAGCCCGTTCTCGCGGCTCCCTGCGATCAGCTCAGCCAGGCGGGGCTCGTAAATTGGGATTTCTCCACCGAGTAGTCGGTCTATCTTGGCCTGGTCAATATCGATGCAGATGACGTCGTTACCGCTGTCCGCCAGGCAGGCGCCCGTGACGAGGCCGACGTAGCCCGAACCAATTATCGAGATTTTCAAGATGATCCCTTCGTCTCCTCGATCGACCGCCGCCAATATTGCCGCAAGCAACCTGCGATTTCCCGTAGAGGACTGGCCAGCGCTCCCGGCACTTTCACTGCAAAGTGATTCTGACTTCGACCCCGCGCCAGGCCGCATACTATCCAGCGGACTGCCGCGTAGTCTTCCACCGGAGCGGTGGTGTAGCAGGTGTGCGCGGCCTACATTGCCCACAGGCGACATGTGAGGCGTCGCCAGATTGCTTGACGCGGAATTATATTGCCACCTGGCTCAACGAACCTCACATAGTCGCTTCGGTCCCTCGGACCGTGCCCACGGCGTCCGCTTGCCCGGTAGAGTTGCTGCCCGAAAGGGGCATCATGCGATGGGACGGTTTCTGGATGAAATGGTCTTTACGGCTCGGCAGCGCTCAGGGCGACTCCGGGTACCGGACATGCCGCACTTCGACAGCCCGGAATCCACCGCATGGTTCCTCAAGCAGTTGGAGGGCTCGAAACTGTACCTTGAGTACGGGACGGGTGGCTCGACATACCAAGCAGCCAGGCTGGGAATAGATTTCATTGCCGTCGACACCGACTCATACTTTCTAGACAGCGTGCGAGCCAAAATCCACGCCGCCGGCATGGAGCGCGCCGGACAGTTGTACTGGCACGCGGATATTGGATGGACCGGAACATGGGGCCGCCCATTGGGGCGGGTGACCGATCATCGCCGCGAGTTATTTCGGCGCGCCTCCGACCCACCGCCCAAGTGCTTCGATGGCCGCCAACCAGACCTTGTGTTAATCGATGGCCGGTTTCGCGTCGCCTCTGCCTTCAAAGTCTTTAACATGCTAAGTGCACAGACCGGGTGGATGGTGGTGGTTGACGACTACACCGACCGCGCCTACTACCGGGAGATCGAGGACTACGCCGAGGTAAAGCTAGTAGGACGCATGGCTGTTATCCAATCCGCTCAGCCTGTTCCCAGCGATGTAATCACCCGATGGGAAACCGATTTTAACTAGTATTTCCCGCCTGACCAGATTGCGGGGCATCGTCCTATTCGTTGTAGGGCGACGACCTTATCGTCCGCTACGTCGAAACCCTCACCCTGGTGGGCGTTCTCGTAGCCGTAGACACTTTGGTCCTTCTGTTTGGCGTGCCTGCCGCTCTCAGTCGGCCGTAACGCCCGTTAGTAAGCCCATCACTGCACGTCTGTTGCCTTTGACATCTACTATGAAGCGACGGCGACGCCCCCGGCGTTGTAGCGCAACGAGGGGTGAGATCGCCGTAATTATCGGATGCCGGACGCGCGGCAAAAAGCATGCACCGACGGGAGCGGGAATCCAGTGAAGCGAGCATTGATAACCGGAATTACCGGGCAAGACGGCTCGTACCTCGCCGAACTGTTGCTGACCAAGGGATACGAGGTCCACGGCCTCATCCGTCGGGCGTCCACCTTTAATACCTCGCGGATCGATCACCTTTATGTCGATCCCCACCAACCGGGCGCACGACTTTTCTTGCACTACGGCGATCTCACCGATGGAACCCGTCTGGTGACGTTGTTGAACACCATCGATCCGGACGAAGTGTACAACCTCGCGGCGCAGTCGCATGTGCGTGTCAGCTTCGACGAGCCGGTACACACTGGCGACACAACCGGCATGGGATCGATCCGACTGCTCGAAGCTGTCCGCCTGTCCCGAGTGCAATGCCGGTATTATCAAGCATCGTCGTCTGAGATGTTCGGCGCGTCGCCGCCAACGCAAAATGAGCAGACAGCGTTTAATCCGCGATCACCGTATGGTGCGGCAAAGCTTTACTCGTACTGGGCGACTCGCAACTATCGAGAAGCGTACGGGTTGTTCGCGGTGAACGGCATCTTGTTCAACCACGAATCTCCCAGGCGGGGCGAAACATTCGTGACTCGAAAAATCACACGAGCCGTCGCGCGGATCAAAGCAGGTGTCCAATCAAATCTCTACTTAGGCAACCTCGATGCTGTGCGCGACTGGGGGTACGCACCCGAATACGTGGAGGGAATGTGGCGCATGCTGCAAGCTGCACAACCCGAAGACTTCGTTCTGGCGACGGGACGCGGTTACACAGTGCGTGAATTCGCTGAAACCGCGTTCGACCACGCCGGACTCGACTGGCAGAAGCATGTGCAGTTCGACGAGCGCTACCTGAGGCCCACTGAGGTGGATTCGCTGATAGGGGATGCCACGAAGGCCGCCCAGACCTTGGGGTGGAAGGCCTCCGTCCACACCAGCGACCTGGCGCGAATCATGGTGGAGGCGGACATCGCCGCTCTCGAATGCGACGGCAGGCCATGGATTGACAGGCCGAGTCTTCCGGGCTGGGGCTGACAACGGATGGACGCGTCAGTCGGCACTCTTGACCGCACAGCTCCGGTGTACATCGCCGGACACCGCGGCCTAGTCGGATCCGCCTTGCTACGCGGATTTCAGGCCGAGGGATTCACCAATCTTCTTGTGCGGTCACACAGCGAACTCGACCTAACGGACCGGGCCACGACATTCGACTTCATACTGAGCACCAGACCACATGTCGTCATCGTCGCAGCGGCCCGTGTGGGCGGGATCATGGCCAACGACACATATCCCGTGGATTTTCTATCCGAGAACCTGCAGATCCAGGTGAATCTGCTCGATGCCGCGGTGACCGCGCGGGTGCCGCGACTGCTGTTTCTCGGTTCGTCTTGCATATACCCGAAATTTGCGTCACAGCCCATCAAGGAGAACGCGCTGCTCACCGGCCCGCTGGAGCCCACCAATGACGCATACGCGATCGCTAAGATCGCCGGCATTCTTCAGGTCCAGGCGGTCAGGCGCCAGTACGGCCTGGCATGGATTTCTGCGATGCCGACGAACCTGTATGGACCGGGCGACAACTTCTCCCCATCGGGGTCACACCTGCTGCCGGCGCTCATCCGCCGATACGAGGAGGCCAGAGTTAGCGGCGCGCCGGAGGTGACGAACTGGGGCACCGGGGCTCCGCGGCGTGAGCTGCTCCACGTCGATGACCTGGCAAACGCATGTCTGCACCTCTTGGAAAACTTCGACGGTCCGAACCACGTCAACGTGGGCACCGGCATCGACCACACCATCATGGAGATTGCTGATATGGTCGCCGGAGCGGTCGGCTACTCCGGCGAAACTCGCTGGGACACAACCAAACCGGATGGGACGCCACGCAAACTGCTGGACATTTCGGTGTTGCGAGAGGCTGGCTGGCAGCCCGGCATCGCGCTGCGGGACGGCATCGAGGCGACGGTGGCCTGGTATCGCGCGAACGCCGATGCAGTGAGGAAGTGACATTGTCGCCGAGGCTTCAGCAACGCCTTTTATCGGGAAAGGCGCACCGGTCGCCCGGATGCACAAGCACGCATCTCCTCTCTGCATGGCCCGGTCGCACGTTCACCACATCCCGGGGAAATCCGCATGTTAGCGTTGCGCGGTGGATTTGATGCACCGCGCTCGTCAGATCGCGCATCGCGCCGGTTTCGAGGTGACGAGCTACTCTCCTCACCTGGACTGGGAACGAAATTTCATGCATCAACTCGAATCGCATCAGATAAACCTCGTGCTTGATGTCGGCGCCAACTCCGGCCAATACGGTACCGACCTGCGCAGGGCGGCGTACAAGGGTCGTATCGTATCGTTCGAACCTTTATCGGAGCCATTTTCACTTTTAGCTCAGAAGGCAGCGAAAGATTCGCTGTGGGATTGCAGGCAGTGTGCATTAGGAGATGTTGATGGAAAAATTTCGGTAAATGTCGCGGCGAATGCCGGTCAAAGCAGTTCTGTTTTGTCGATGCTGAAAAGTCACCAGGATGCGTTTCCTTGGGCAAATTACACTGGTACCGAAGAGGTGCCGATACACCGACTTGATTCTGTGGTGCCAGAAATTCTCCGTCCGGCCGATGTTGCTTTTCTCAAGATCGACGTGCAAGGATTTGAGAAACAGGTGCTCGCAGGTAGTAAATCAACGCTGAATAACCGTTGCGTCGGCATGCAACTCGAACTTTCGTGCCTCCCCCTGTACGAAGGCGGGATGCTCATTCGCGAGGCGCTCGATCTTGTATATTCTTTGGGGTTCACGCTCACAGGATTGCTGCCATGTGTCACGGACACCCGAAATGGTCGAATGTTGCAGGCCGACGGCATCTTCTTCCGTGAAAGTGATTGACCGAAGATGCGCGTCGGAGCCTTTGTCGATCGAATGGCACATGGGCACCGACCGAACGCGCAAAGTGAAGATTGCGAGTAGCCCATGACTGCGCCAATGTTTTCCATCATCGTGCCCGCATTGAACATGGTGACGACTTTGCCCGCCTGCCTCGAAAGCATCGCGCAACAGGTTTGCGGCGACTTTGAGCTGGTCCTCGTAGACGGCGGCTCGACGGATGGAACGCTCGATGTGGCGCATAGCTTCGCTCCCAAGCTGGGGACCCGGTTAATCATCCATTCCGGCCCCGACCGCGGCGCCTACGATGCCATGAACCGTGGTGTCGACATGGCCAGCGGGGCCTGGTTGCTATTTTTGGGTGCCGACGACACCCTGTACGACGCCGACACCTTGGCTCGCGTAGCCGCGTTCATCGGAGAACATGAGCACAGCGATCTCGTGTATGGCGATGTAATGCTGCGCTCGAATTCTTTCCGCCATGCAGGCGCCTTCGACCTCGACCGTCTGCTGTTCGACACCAACCTCGGCCACCAGTCGGTCTTCTATCGCCGTGAGATTTTCGACGGCATCGGCCCCTACAACCTGCGCTATCCTGTCTGCGCCGATTGGGACTTCAATATCCGCTGCTTCTCCAACCCCGCGCTGGTCACCCGGTACATGGACATCGTCGTTGCGCGGTACAACGACATGAGCGGGATCAGCATGAGCAAGGACAAAGAGTTCATGAAGCGACTCCCGCTGTATCTCTGGACATCGAACTTGACCCGCGGGATGACAAAGGAGGGCCGCCGCGCGGTGTTCATGGCGTACCTTCGGTGGTTCCGTATCCAGGCGTTTCGGGTACGCAACGCTAGATCGAGGTTGTTCCGCGCGCGTAGCGCTCAAAGACCCGCAAGCCCAGCCCGCCGCTAGCCTGCCAACGCACGCGGCATGCAGGATCGCCCGTCCCCGTACGTGGCAAACAATGGGCGCCATGGCTGTCACATGGGTAGCGCCCTCGCGAGTGTGGTTAAGGTTCCGGATGCTCTCACGCATTGGATTCGGCGGCGACCCGATACCCACGCACCGCGACCGGGACAGACACCGCTAGCAGTGCCATCGCCCAAGCCATGGTCATCGCCAGGGGCCGTACCAACGGGCCGCCGTGGGCCAGGGCCCACATGGCCTCGATGGGCGGTGACATCGGTTGCATGCGGACAAATGGCCGGAGCCACTCGGGGAACGTGTTGATTGGCGTGGTTCCGGGGTTGAGGAATGCCAGGGAGACGGTGCCGGCTGCCAGCCAGGTCATGAGGGAGACACCGTTGGTCCGGATGGCGATCGCCATGACCAGCGACGTGAACCCAACCACGAGGATGGAAGGGATCAGAACGTAGAGCAGTATGGTGAGCCAGCCATGCGTGAAGCGCAGCCCCATTACGACTCCGAGGGCGGTGATCAGAATCGTTCCGCCGAGAGCCCGCACGGCCTCTGCCGTCAGCCGTCCGGTGAGCGGGCTTGCTCTGTGGACGGGCAGCACCCACATCCGGCTCAGCATTCGTGAATCGCGCTCCATCGCGATGCCGAGCGAAGTGCTGAGGGCGCCAAACAGTGCGGACAGCACCGAGCACACCGGGACCAGGCCGTAGACGCTGGCGACGCCGGTGAGCTTATGGACGCGCTCATCCAGCACCACGACATAGACCAGCAAGAGGCAGACAGGGACAATCAGGGATCCCACCAGCACCGCTCGCTCACGCCGCCACTCGGTGAGGAGTCGCACGGCTTGCACCCAGCTCTGGGTCAGCAGCGAACCCTGCGTCTCCATACGATGTGACACTAGGTTCGCCTCTGCATCCGTAGCGTGATTGCGCCGAAGACCAGCACCATGCCCACACACCACGCCAGGCTGGGTGCCAGATTGCCGACTGTCACATGGCCACGGCCCAAGCCACGGAGTGTTTCGGCGACCAGCGACAAGGGCTGGTTGCGTACGTATGGACGCAGCCAACCGGGGAAGTTGGTCTCGGGGGCGATTCCCGTGGAAAGCATGAATAGCAGGAGTTGGGGGACAAACAATAGGTGGCTGGCGCCCTGCGGGGTGCTGGTACTCGAACCCAGCGCGTCGGCACCTAGTGCCACGGCGAGGCCGAATAGCAGTGCGATGGCGACGAAGGCCGCCGCGTAGCCCGGACCGCCGGTCATCCGGAATCCGAATGCATAGCCGGCGATGATCGCCACCGTCAGGCCGAGCGCGGCCCGGACCAGGGTCGCAATTATTCGCGCACTCACCGGGACTGCCGCGGCGATTGGCAGCGTCATCAATCGCTCCCCCAGCCCATGCAGGTGATCGCGTGCAGCGCGATCCGCGGTGAGCATTCCGGCGAAGACCACCGCCTGGAGCGCGATCGCAGGGACCAGATACTGCGCATAGCTGGTGTGTCCGGTGTCGACCAGGCCGTGCAACGCCAGGGAAAAGCCGACCAGATATCCGACGGGTGAGAATATCTCGAACATCAGCCCGCCGTCGCGTGCGGCGGCGAGCAGCGACCGTTCGGTGAGGGCGGCCAGAGCGGTCATGCTTGGGCGACTGTCCGCTCGGTGAGGTGCAGGAACGCCTCATCGAGGGACGGTTTGCGCAGCGATATGTCGATGAGTTCCACACCGATCGCATCGACCCGCCGGAACACCTCGCTCAATGTCGCCACACCGTAGGGAGCCGGCACCGACACCGAGTTCATGTCGGCGTCGATATCGATGCCATCGAGGCCGGTCAGCGCAGCCATGACCTGGTGGACGTCGGCCGGGTTCGCCGGGGTCACCTGGCAATAGCTGGTGCCCACCCTGCGTTTGAGGTCCTCGGCGGTACCGCTGGCGATCACCTGCCCGTGGTCGATGACAACGATCGAGTCGCTCAACACGTCGGCCTCTTCCAGGTACTGCGTGGTCAGCAGCACAGTGACGCCCTGCAGGGTCAATGAGCTCACCAGCGACCACACGGCTCGGCGGCTACGTGGGTCCAGCCCGGTGGTCGGCTCATCGAGAAACAGCACCTTCGGCAGCACCACCAGGGCGCTGGCGAGATCGACCCGCCGCTGCATGCCTCCGGAGTAGGTGGATACCCGCCGATCGGCGGCCGCGACGAGGTCGAACTGTTCGAGCAACTCGTCGGCACGAGCCTTCGCCTGTTGCCGGCGCAGGCCGCGCAGCCTGCCGAACAGCACCAGGTTCTCCCGCCCGGTGAGCATTGGATCCATTCCGGTGAACTGCCCGGCCATCCCGATGCCGGCACGTACCTGGGTGGGCTGACGGACGACGTCATACCCGCCGACGCGCGCGCTGCCCGAACTGGGCCGAATCAGCGTGGACAAGATATTGATGGTCGTGGTCTTGCCGGCGCCGTTGTGGCCGAGCAGGCCGCACACGGTTCCGGCCGGGACTGAGAAGCTCACGCCATTGACCGCGGGCGTATTTTGCCCGAATGTCTTTGTGAGGCCGACAACCTCGATCGCCAGTGAGCTCACGACTGGCAGTATTTCATGGTGGATGGTCGACGTGTCGTGGTATCGGCAAAGCATGATGCTTTCGAGATGTGGGCCCCTTCCGCTCTGGTGACTCACCGGAACTGGAACTGGTAAGTATGCCTGTCACAGCTGACGGGCAGGTTCCGCTGGTCACTGCAGCAATGTGAAATCGATCGAAGA
Source organism: Mycobacterium arosiense ATCC BAA-1401 = DSM 45069 (assembly GCF_002086125.1). Lineage (GTDB taxonomy): Bacteria > Actinomycetota > Actinomycetes > Mycobacteriales > Mycobacteriaceae > Mycobacterium > Mycobacterium arosiense. The sequence continues at coordinate 75,869 of NZ_MVHG01000013.1, read as the reverse complement.
TGTGGTGTGATGTGGCCCCAAACGCAGTTCAGGGAAGTCGCCGCATATGGGCTGTCGTTGTGTCCCGGCGCTACGTCCCCTTCCCGCCGCTTTTCAATTCGTCACGCTGATAACTGCACCGCTGGGTGATTGATGCTCGCCGGGTAGGCGCTAGCAAGTCCTTCCGCGTGCTTGACGCTGGAGCAGGAATCGCGCCCTATCGCAAGCATTTTGAACATGTGACGTACGAAACTGCCGACTTCGGCCAGGTCAGCAAAGAGTACTCCCAGATCGATTACATCTGCCGGCTTGAAGAACTGCCGATGGCCGACGAGACCTACGATCTTGTGCTTTGCTCCCAGGTGTTAGAACACGTTCCCGACCCGGTGGCCGTTCTTCGGGAACTTAAGCGCGTGCTGAAGCCCGGTGGGCAAGCATGGGTGAGCGCACCGCTCTTCTATGAAGAGCACGAGCAGCCCTATGACTTCTGTCGCTATACGCAGTTCGCGTGGCAGCGGATGGCCGCCGAGGCCGGGTTTACCGTCGAGTCACTCGACTGGCTGGAAGGGTACTACGGCACCATCAGTTATCAGCTGATGATGGCCAGCAACGAGTTGCCATATGTGTGGCTGCCCCTACAATTCGCCTGCTTTGTGTTGTCTTTGGTGTTTGGATTCCTAGACACCAAATTCAAGATCACCAAGACAGGCATGCCAAAGAACTACCGATGCGTTTTCCGGCGGCCCCCTATTGATGCACTAGAAGAAGACGAGTTCGAAGTTAAACTCGGCTAGGCAAACGTGATCAATGGAAGGCACGTGAGATAATTGCTCGCATCAATCTATTTGCCATCGCCACGGTGCGGGAGTCTCGATGAGCCGACAACTTGGCTTCCATTTCGGTGAATGGGTGAGCGACCACCGCTGGGCGCTGCTTGCCCCGTTGTTTCACCGATCGTTGCTCGAGATCCGATAAGTATTCGCGCGCCGCTGCAGCCCCTGCGCCGTCTCTGGTCAGCACCACCAGATTGCCACGAAGCCATGGAAAGGTCGAAAGCGACCGCAGCACAAGGGTATCGAACAGGCACGGGTACCAGCCGGCTGAGGCGAATAAGTCGAGCCGCCGCGAAATGGATTGGTTGGTGTGGTTGCCGCCGGGCGGTCCTGCCGGCGCGCCAGAAATTATTATGCGCTCGCGCGCATGGCGCGCGATGTTATCAACGAGCGCATCTTCCGACGCCGGATGATGGATTGCGCCCAGGCTCATCACGAGGTCGAAAGTCTGTGCCAGGTTCAGCGGTTTGCCAAGGTCGGCTCGCACGTATTCGTCGGCTTCGAGGTACGTTGCCGTTGGATCGAAATTGTCGACACCCGTAATCCGTTCAGTCCCGTGAGAAGCGAAGTACTTCGCATATGCCCCAGAACCGCAACCGATGTCCAGTACGGAGCCGGGACGATACCGCTGTGCGACATACCGGAAAGGGGGGAGATCAACGCAGAGTTCGGTTTTGGATCTGCCGCCGTTCGTGAATGGTCGTGCGAAGTGTCTTCGCGCCCTAACCTTTCGGTGCGAGTTCCGCAGAAATTCGGTGTCCGATGCCAGCCCAGAGATATCAGCTTCCGGGTTGAATATTCTGTCGATGGACCGCACGACTTTTTGCAGCGGAGTGCAGGTGACCGCCGACCGCGCTGTCAATTCCGTATAAGCCGGCACCACCGGATCGCGTACCACGTCGCGCGGCCACCGCAGTTCAGCCCCGGAGAAGTCCGCATACTTGAGCGCTTCCATCGTCAAAACCTCGGGCGTAAGCGAATCGCGAATGATGCGCTCGTAAACCACTTTCCAGTGAATCGCGTGTGCCATGTCGAGCCGGTATCGATTTCGCTCCAGATTGGCGATCCAGCCGACCAAGATCTTACTTGTGAATTGATCAACGCTTCGCACGGGGAAGTGAGCTATCGTCGCATCCCGTAATTTCACTTTGCGTAGCGGAAGGCCCATGTGCCTGACGCCATGGTTGCCTTGGCGGATCTTCACCTTCATGTCGATCTTCGGCTTGGTGACGATGATCGGCTTGTACCACGCGCGCTCAACCAACTTCCGGTGGGTGATGCTCCGCAATGGATCCGACTCATCGCCTTCGGGACCGTCGGGGGCGGGAATGTAGGTGCGCCAGGAATATTGCGCTTGCGTACCAGGGCGCAGTGCGCGCAACTGTGAGTACAAGGTGTCCCGCGACGAGGCAACGATAAATTCATCGGCATCAAGCAAGAACACAAAGCGCGGCTTGAAGATTGGCACTATCCTGCGGTATACGGCCGTTACGATTTCTGCCTGAAAGTGACCAACCACCGGGTCGTCCAACAAAACAATGGGCAGCCCCTCCCGCTGTAGCCGAACGAGAATTTCACGAGTGTCATCGACCGAGTCGTTATCGACGATGACCAGCGCATCCATATAGCTCAAGTTATGCCGAGCGAACGCCTCAACGACATCGGCCTCGTTCTTCACCATGGCGATCCCGAGGGCTTCAAACATGTGTAACCCTGCTCCGGCGGCCGCTCGGACGAACCACGGCGGCGACTTTCATCCTCTGAGCGCAATATACGGCCGCCTCGCCCTGCCGCCGCGTTGCATCGTGCAGCTCTAGCACCCTATATCGGCCTTATGCTGTCCCGTCATCGCCCTCCCGCCCGTTTCGTATTGCGCACCACCGCTATGAGGCAACCCGCTTGACGCGGGCGAACTCCTCCACTAGTTCAGCAGCTCGCGCGACGCTTTCTGCGGGTTTAGTCATGTGGGTGGCGAAATCGCGAGCGCGAGTGGTGTATTCGGGCGCCAGAATACGCCGCAGGTCGGCGACCAACGACTGGCGGTTCGTCGCCGCAAAGCGCCGGGCGGTACCGACCTTCAGTCGTTTCACCGATGCGGCCCAGAAAGGCTGATCTCCCGCCGTCCACAGGATCAAAGTGGGCATCCCGGCGCGCAGACCAGCCGCTGTGGTGCCCGAGCCGCCGTGATGAACGACTGCACGGCAGGCGGGGAAGGTGGTGCCGTAATTCACCATGCCCGCCACCTTCACGTGCTCGAATTGGGGCGCACCGCTGAAGTCACGCAAGCCGGTGCAAACCAACGCTCGTTCACCCAGCTCCGCACAGGCCCCGCCAATCAGTTCGACTGTGGCTGCCGGTGATTCGACCGCTATGGTTGCCAGGCAGAAACAAATCGGGGGGCTCCCCGACGCGATCCATGACGCAACCTCGTCATCGACGTCCGTGGCCATCTCCATCGTCAGCGCACCGACGAAAGGACGCCGGTCGCCCCATTTCTCCCACTCGGCTTCCAGGCCAGGGAAGAAGGCCGTGTCATAGGCCTGGATTTCCAACGATCCGCTTTCCACTATCCGTCGCCCAGCGAAGCGGGTCGCTTTGGGTAGGCCCAGTTCACGGCGTTGCGCGTCCTCGGCCCTCTTGTTCATGCGCCAGCAGAACCAGTCGTGCAATGTCATTGCCGAGCGCAATACCGGCGATGGCACGCTATCGAAGAGCTGACCATTGGGCCGTATGGGGAAATAGTGCAGCGTGACAAATGGGGCGTGGTAGTACTCCGCGACACTGACGGCGAGATCCTGATAAAGCAGACCAGTGAACAGCAGGTCAGCCCCGTCGCACAGCGACGTCAGCGTCTGGCTCATTTCCTTCCAGTGCCGAAGGCAAGGCTCCCATAGTTCTCGCACCAACCTGATCGGCTCCCGGATAGTCCAAAGGCTGCGGAGCAAGTTCGGCCAGAAGCTCCGTAGGAAATTCTCGTCCCAGAATTCGTGCAAATTTGGCCCGTAGGCGACGGCCGAAAGTCCCGCTTTTTCAGCGAAACTTACGAAGTCGGGCGGGACGGCAATATCAACTTCGTGTCCCCTGCGAAGCAGTTCGCTACCGATAGCAACGGAAGGCTCGATATCACCGCGACTTCCGTAGCTTGCCAGCACAAATTTCATGCGGTCATTATCACGACGTTGTCGGCGTCGCGGGCGCTTTCGAGCCGAGTGCGCTTCGGGCCTTTGGGTCAGCCGGCGACGGCTTCCGGCTCGGAGAACGGCGCACCGAACTCGGTGACCGGACGGAATCCGCGCTTGCGCACCTTGTCGGCGGCCCGGCGGATCAGGGCATAGATCCCGACGAACGCCGCGTGATCGGTCATCACCAGGGGCGTCAGCAGCCGGTTGTGCACCAACGCGAACGCCACCCCCGAGGCGGGGTCGGCCCATCCCAGCGAACCACCCAACCCGACGTGACCGAAGCCGGGCATCATGCCGCCGACCGGCAGACTGTGATATCCCAGGTGAAAAGCCAACGGCACGTACAGGTTTCGGTCCGGTCGCAGGCTCCGCTCGCCCGTCAGGCCCGCGACCAGCTGACGGGAGAGGAAGCGGATGCCGTCAACCTCGCCGCCATTGGCGATCGCGCCATACATCCGGGCCAGCCCGCGCGCAGTGGCTACGCCGTTCGCCGCCGGGATCTCCGCGTCCAGCAAGGGAATGTCACCCTGCACGGCGGCGACCAGACCCTTGAAATACATCGACCGGTACGCCCCGGACATCTCGTTGGCGACCTTGCGCGTCACGTAGCTGAGGACGCGGTTTCCGATCATGTTTTGCGGGCAGATGATCTCGGCGACCCGCGTCGGCGCATTAGCCGGCGGCCGACCGAGGTGCAGGCCGTCGGTGCCCAACGGCTCGGCGAGCTCCTCGCGGATCAGCGTGGCCATGCCCTTTCCGGTCACGGCCCGGCCCAGGCCGGACATCAACCAGCCGAACGTCAGCGCGTGGTACGCCGATTTGCCAAGCAGCCGTCCGGGCGCCGCAGCGGCCAGCTTCTCCTCCATCACGACGTGATCGAGCAGTTCTTCCTTGGTGGCGCCGCGCAGGCCGGACAGCCCGGCCTCGTGTCGCATGACCTGGCGCACGGTCATGTCGGCCTTGCCGTTGGCCGCGAACTGCGGCCAGTACTCGGCAACGGGCGCCTCGTAGTCGATCAGGCCCCGGTCAGCGAGCCGGTGGATGACGGTAGCGGCCATCCCCTTGGTCGCCGAGAAAACCATCGCGGCGGTGTTCTCCGTCCACGGCCGCTGCCCGGCCCGATCGGCGCAACCCGTCCAGACGTCCACGACGGGCTGCCCGTCGACATAGACGGCCAACGCCCCGCCACCGAACCGGCGCGCGGGGAACATGCTGGCGAAACTGCGAACGACGCAACCGAAGTGTGAGTCCGCCGCGCCGGACACACGATGACCTGCGTCAAAGTCATCGTGGACACGGACCGCGCGGCGATCGACTCGGGCATCCACCGTCACAACTTTGAATTTACGTGCATTACACAACCGGCAGGAGCGAAACGGAAATTATTTACTCATCCGTTAATCCGTCGCTGGCCGTCAAAATCTGCTGGGCCGCCAGCGCGGGAGTTAGCTCCCCCGCCTTGACCTTTCGCTCCACGTCGGCGCGGACCTTGCGCACCGCAGGGTTGGTCAACAACCGGTCCAGCACCGTGTCGCGCACCATCTGCCAGGTCCAGTCGACCAGCTGATCCCGGCGGCGCGCCTCCAACTCCCCCGCCTCGCTCAGGACCTGGCGATGCCGTTCGACGGTGTCCCACAATTCCTTCAGGCCGGTCCCCTCGGCCGCGCTCATCGTGAGAACGGGCGGGCGCCAGAGCGTTTCACGCGGATGGATAAGCCTGATCGCCCCGAACAGCTCGCGCGCCGCCGACCGGGCCTCGGCGAGGTGATCGCCGTCGGCCTTGTTCACCACCACGATGTCGGCCAGCTCCAGCACGCCCTTCTTGATGCCCTGCAGCTGATCGCCCCCGCGCGCCAGGGTCAGCAGCACGAACGTGTCGACCATGTTGGCCACCGTCACCTCGGACTGACCGACGCCGACGGTCTCGATCAGGATCACGTCGAAGCCGGCGGCCTCGAGCAGCACCGTCGTTTCGCGGGTCGCCTTGGCCACCCCGCCCAGGGTGCCCGACGTGGGCGACGGCCGGATGTAGGCATCCGGATGCATTGCCAGGCGCGCCATTCGGGTTTTGTCGCCCAGGATCGAGCCGCCGGTCCGCGTCGATGACGGGTCGACGGCCAGCACGGCCACCCGGTGCCCCAGCTCGATCAGATGCATGCCGAGGGCCTCGATGCTGGTGGACTTGCCCACCCCGGGGATCCCGGTGATGCCGACGCGATAGGCGTTGCCCGAATCCGGCGTCAGCTCCAGCAGCAGCTGCTGCGCCTGCTCGCGGTGATCGGCGCGAGTGGACTCCAGCAGCGTGATGGCCCGCGGCAACGCCGCGCGGTCACCGTTGCGGACCGCCTCGGCCAGCTCCGAGCTCATCTCCAGCTCCTTCGGGCCCAGCTCCTTCGGGCCGCGAGCGTAAGCACACTGCGAAAAAACCCGGCCGAATCTGCAGTGTGCTTACGCTCGCGGAAGAGATCGTCAGCCATCTAGTCGAGCGTGTAACCCAGTCGCTCGGCGAGCTTGTGCAGCAAGCCGATTGCGGCGTCGGCGATCACGGTCCCGGGCGGGAAGATGGCGGCGGCCCCGGCCTCGTACAGCTCGTCGAAGTCACCCGGCGGGATGACGCCGCCCACCACGATCATGATGTCGGGCCGGCCCACCTCGGCCATCGCCTCGCGCAGCGCGGGCACCAGCGTCAGGTGACCGGCCGCCAGCGAGGACACCCCGACCACGTGCACGTCGTTGTCGGCGGCCTGGCGGGCCACCTCCTCTGGCGTGGAGAACAGGGATCCGACGTCGACGTCGAATCCGATGTCCGCGAACGCCGTCGCGATCACCTTCTGGCCGCGGTCGTGGCCGTCCTGGCCCATCTTGGCCACCAGAATCCTGGGGCGGCGACCGTCGGCTTCCGCGAACTTCTCGACGAGTTCGGTCGCCGTTGCCATGTTCGTGGCCTTTCCAGCTTCGTCGCGGTAGACCCCGGCGATAGTACGGATCTCCGCCTGGTGGCGGCCATACACCTTCTCCAGCGCGTCGGAAATCTCGCCGACGGTCGCCTTGTGGCGGGCCGCGTCGATGGCCAGCGCCAGCAGGTTGTTGCCCAACCCGTCCTCACCGGCGCGGCCCTGGGCGGCCGCGGCGCGGGACAGTTCAGCCAGGGCCGCGTCGACGGCCTTCTGGTCCCGGTTCGCCCGCAGCTCTTGCAGTTTGGCGAGTTGCTCGGCCCGCACCCGGCTGTTCTCGACCTTGAGGACCTCGACCTCGTGATCCTCTTCGACCTGGTACTTGTTCACCCCGATCACCGGCTGGATACCGGAGTCGATCCGGGCCTGGGTGCGCGCGGCCGCCTCCTCGATGCGAAGCTTGGGGATGCCGTCGCTGATGGCCTGGGCCATGCCGCCGTGCTCGGCGACCTCGGCGATGTGGGCGCGGGCCTTCTGCGCGAGCTGATGCGTGAGCCATTCGACGTAATACGAACCCGCCCACGGATCGATGGGCCGCGTGGTGCCCGACTCCTGCTGCAGCACCAGCTGGGTGTTGCGGGCGATGCGCGCCGAGAAGTCGGTGGGCAGTGCCAAAGCCTCGTCGAGCGCGTTGGTGTGCAGCGACTGCGTGTGCCCCTGCGTTGCGGCCATCGCCTCGATGCAGGTGCGGGCGACGTTGTTGAACGCGTCCTGCGCGGTCAGCGACCAGCCGGAGGTCTGCGAATGCGTGCGCAGCGACAACGATTTGGCGTTCTTGGGCTCGAACTGCGACACCAGCTCGCTCCACAGCAGCCGGCCCGCCCGCAGCTTGGCGACCTCCATGAAGAAGTTCATCCCGATGCCCCAGAAGAAGGACAGCCGGGGCGCGAACCTGTCGATGTCCAGCTCGGCGTCCAGGCCGGCCTTGATGTAGTCGACCCCGTCGGCCAGCGTGTAGGCCAGCTCCAAATCGGCTGTGGCTCCGGCCTCTTGGATGTGGTATCCGGAGATCGAGATGGAGTTGAACTTCGGCATCTTGGCGCTGGTGTAGGCGAAGATGTCGGAGATGATGCGCATCGACGGCTTGGGCGGATAGATGTAGGTGTTGCGCACCATGAACTCTTTGAGGATGTCGTTTTGGATGGTGCCGGCCAGCTTCTCCGGCGGCACACCCTGTTCCTCGGCGGCCACCACGTACAGCGCCAGGATCGGCAGCACCGCGCCGTTCATGGTCATCGACACCGACACCGTCGACAGGTCGATGCCGTCGAACAGCTGGCGCATGTCGATGATGGAATCGATTGCCACACCGGCCATTCCGACGTCACCCTGCACCCGCGGATGGTCGGAGTCGTAGCCGCGGTGGGTGGCCAGGTCGAAGGCCACCGACAGACCCTTCTGACCCGCCGCCAGGTTGCGCCGGTAGAACGCGTTGGACTCCGCGGCGGTGGAAAAACCGGCGTACTGCCGAATCGTCCACGGCTGGTTGACATACATCGTCGGATAGGGCCCGCGCACGAACGGTGGCTCGCCGGGAAAACTGTGCAGCGGATACCCGTCGGCTTCCACGGCGGCGCGGTCGGCACCGATGTAAACCGGTTTGACGTCGATGTCTTCCGGTGTGTGCCATTGCAGCTGGTCGGGTGTGTACAAATGCGCGACGGCGGCCGCGGCCACATGTTCTTCGACGGCGGCTTCGGTCGCCGGCGCGATCGCCCGCTCGCTGTGCAGCGGCACGTCGGCGAAGCTGCCGACAGCAGGTGCAGTGGTCGTCATTCTAACTACGCTCCCAGCCTCGTGAGCAGATCCGACAGAGCTTGCACCGCATTGATTTTCGCGGTCAGGAATTGGTCCGGTTGGTGCTCGGCGTCGGCGACGGCCTTCTCGGGCCCGGCCAGATAGACCCGCGCGATGCCGGCGTTGCGCGCCGCCCGCACGACGCCCGAAGCCTCGTCCTGGTAGCGCTTGTCGGTGCCGCAGATGACCGCTACCGTCGGCGACCCCGCGTCGGACACCGCCGAGGCGACGCCGCCGGCGTCGACCGTTCCCGGGTTGATCGCCTCGATGCCGCCGGAGGCCAGCAGGTTCGAGGCGAACGTCGCGCGGATGTTGTTTTCGGCCAGCGGGCCCAGCGGCAACAACAGCACCTGCGGGCGGGATCCGGTGCGGGCCAGGTAGGCGTCCGAGCGGTCCCGCAGCGCCTCGAACTCCGCGGCGTACCGCACCAGCTTCCCGGCGGCGAGCGGCGAATACGTCGAATCGCTTTGCGGCAGGGGCGGTTCGGTGAGGTTGGGGAATTCGTTGACGCCGGTGATCGCGGTCCGGCGGTGTGCGATGTCGTCGCTGCGACGGGCGGCGACCTCGGCGATCTGACCGGCGATGAAGTCGCGGGCCTGCGTGAATCCGCCCCGCGCCTCGATGGCCTGGAAGTGCTCCCAGGCCTGCTCGGCCAGGCGACGGGTGAGGTCCTCCACGAACCAGGATCCACCGGCCGGATCCAGCACGCGGCCCACGTGTGACTCCTCGAGCAGCAGCAGCTGCGTGTTGCGCGCGATGCGGCGCGCGAAACTCGTTGCCATGTCCGGGAATCCGCCGTCGATGGCCACATCGAACGGGAACACCAGCAGGGAGTCGGCGCCACCGACACCGGCGCCGAAGGCGGCCAGGGTGCAGCGCAGCATGTTCACCCACGGGTCGCGTTGCGTCATCATCGGCAGCGACGTCTCGGCGTGGGTGACGGCCGCGCCGGCGTCCGGCTCGCCGACAACCTCGGCGACCCGCGCCCACAGGTTGCGCGCGGCGCGGAACTTGGCGATCGTGATGAACTGGTCGTCATCGGCGGCGAACCGGAAGCTGATCTGCTGCAACGCCTGACCGATCGAGAGCCCCGATTCGGTGAGCACCCGCAGGTAACTCACCGCGGCCGCCACACTCGCGGCGAGCTCCCACGTCGCGTTGGCGCCGAGGTTGTGGAAGGCGGGCCCGTCGACGGTGATCGCACGCACCCCGGTGTGGTGGGCGGCCCGCTTGGCGACGGCGACCACGTCCTCGATCTTCGGCGCTGGCCGCTCACTGAGGGTTGCGCTCAGCGGGTCAGCGCCCAGGTCGATCGACAGGGTGGCGCGCTGGTCGGGCTCGACCGCATCAACCAGCGCCAACGCCGCGTCGCTGGCCGCCGCGTAGTCGGCCCCGGCCTCCAGGATCAGTGGCGCCATGCTCAGGTAGACGCCCTCGAGCGCCTCGCCCAGCTGGTCGGGCGAAACGCCCGACTCCCCGATCCGCAGGACCACCGCGCCGGCCCCGTTGCCGAGCGCGTCGAGCACCGCGGAGTTGACGTCCTTTGCCGCCACACCGGGCACCGGCGTCGCGGGGAAAGCCTCGGCGACCTTCCAGCCGGACTTGACGTCGCGCAGCGCGTCGCCGCCGCGCACGAAGGGCCACTCACCCGGCAGCGGCGGTTCCGGCAATTCGTCGAGTGCGGTGTAGAGCGCGCGGATCGCGATCCCGTCATACGTCGGGGTTTCCAGCAGCCGCTCGGGCGCGTCCCCCAACTGCTCGGGGTCCTTCCGGGTGCTTTTGGCCAGCACACCGGCGACCGCACTGCGCCAACGCCCGCGAACCTGTTCCAGGTCCGCGAGCTCGGGTACATCAATGGACACCGATTGCTCCCTTTTCCCAGCATTTAAGCTAAAGCTCTGGGGATACCACTTAGCTACCGAGGCTAATTGATGACCGCTCGTCGCTAAAAACCGCCAGGTGCGGCCGCCGGGCCGATTCCCGATGAAACACCGGCGTCGCGAAACGCCCTATTCACCTGCGGCCCGTACCCTAGGGAGCCGTGACGGGTTCCGCCACCAGCAAAATCGCCGAAACGCTGCGCGATCTCGGCTGCGCCATGGGCGTCGCCGCGCGAAGCGTGTCCCGGTCGCGGATCGCCTGGGCAGTGGTGGGCATCACAACGCTGGTGGTGCTGGCGTCGTGGCTTCCGCTGCCCACGCCGGTGCAGATGCGCGACTGGGCGCAGTCCGTCGGACCGTGGTTCCCCCTGGCGTTCTTGATCACCCACATCGTCGTGACGGTGGTGCCCATTCCGCGCACGGCGTTCACCCTGGCGGCCGGACTGCTGTTCGGGCCGCTGTTGGGCGTTGCCATCGCAGTGGTCGCCAGCACCGCGAGCGCGATGATTGCGCTGCTGCTGGTGCGCGCGGCCGGATGGCGGCTGAACCGGCTGGCGCGGTATCGATCCATCGAAACGGTGGAAGAGCGCCTGCGACAACGGGGCTGGCTGGCCATCGTGTCGCTGCGGCTGATACCCGCGGTGCCGTTCTCGGCGCTCAACTACGCCGCGGGCGCGTCGAGCGTGCGGGTGCTGCCCTACGCGCTGGCGACTCTGGCCGGGTTGCTGCCCGGCACCACCGCCGTCGTCGTTCTCGGCGATGCGCTCGCCGGTCACATCAGCGCGCTGCTGTATCTGGTATCCGCGATCAGCAGCGCGCTGGGACTGAGCGGGCTGATCATCGAAATCCGCCACTTCCGCCGGCATCACCGCCGTGCGCGCCGTGCGCAGCGCGACGAACCCTCGCCCGAGCCGGCCACCGTCGCCTGATCACCAACTTCGGTAAGACCGCCGCGCGGTGCGGCGAAGACCGCTGTAATGGTGAAGGTGTACGCCCTGGAGGTCGCGAGCTGGGGGACGCCGTACTCGCCGGCTCGCACCGTCGCGCTGCCGCTGAGCGCCCTGGTGTTAGCGGTGCTCGCCGTCCTGGGTTTGCTGCCCGACCGGGACGCACGGCGCCGCAGCCCGAAGAGGAACCCGTTCGCCGCGCCGGTCGCGCAGCCACGGCGCGCCAAGCTGCACACCACGTTGCTCACCCTCGCGGCGGTGTGCAGCATCGCCGCCCTGGTTACGGCCGTCTGCCTGTTTCCCAGGGCCACCACGCCGGCGGCGCAGATGCCGCCGCCCGTCCTGGCGCCGATCGATCTGCCCGCCGCCATCGCGGTGGGGCCGGGCGCGGGAATCTACGTCGCCTACGCCGATCGCTCCGGTGGAATGGGTTGCACCGCAGGCTTTCTGGTGCACACCAGCACCGGTGCGGCCGAGATTCTCACCGCCGGGCACTGCAACCGCCCCGGGCAACCCAGCAAGGTGACGATGAACCTGGGCGGCGTCCTGCCCTACGCGACGGTGGGCACGTTCCGCGAGACGATCAACTAGGGAGTGCACAACGAACAGCACGACATCGGCCTGATCACACTGGACGGCGACAACATCCCCCAGTCCTCGGCGGTCGCCGCGTCGGTGCCGGTCACCGGTGTCGCCAGCAGCCTGCAGATAGGCCAGCAACTGTGCAAGTTCGGCATGGGCTCCGGCGCGGACTCCTGCGGGCCGATCGTCAAGATCACCGACAGCAAGGTGGTATTCCTGGCGGGCGGTCACTGCGGCGATTCGGGCGGCCCGGTGTATCGGTACGAAAAGGACGGCACCGTCAGCGCCGTCGGCATCCTCATCCGCGGCGGCGTCCCCTACACCCCCAGGGCCCGGTGCGCGGCCCGGGCCAAATTCTCCGTCGCCGAATTGGTGCGGCCCTGGCTGGACAAGTGGCACCTGACGGCCGTGACCGCGCCGGCTTCCCCGCATCCCTGAAAGGGATAACCCACTTTGGCGGCCCAGTACCCTCTCGAGTGACCCAGCTCCGACGACCGTGGAGAGCCGCATGACATCGGACAACAACGGAGCCCGCCGGCGTCCCACCGGTGTCGCCTTACTCGCCGGACGGCTGCTGCGGTCGCGCCGCCTCATGCGCGCGCCGATCTGGATTTACAAAGCCCGCGCGGGCGCGTTGTTCGGTTCACGCATCCTGCTGCTCGAACACATCGGCCGCAAGTCGGGGCTGGCGCGCTATGCGGCGTTGGAGGTCGTCGACCACTCGTCGCCCGACACCTACGTGGTCGCATCGGGCTTCGGCCGAAAAGCCCAGTGGTTCCGCAACATTGAAGCCAACCCGCGGGTGCGGGTCTACGCCGGCAGCCGCCCGCCCAGGACCGCGACCGCGCGGGTGATGACCACGCCCGAGGCCGATAACGCCTTGGCCGCCTACCGATCCCGGCATCCGAAGGCGTGGCAGCGGATGCGTCCGGTGCTCGAGGAAGCGCTCGGCGTACCGATCACCGACACCAACACCCCGCTGCCGCTGGTCGAGCTGCGCCTCGACTAGTTCTTGTCGGGTCCCTTGATCGTCATCGCGGCGACCAGCGCCAAAAACAGGGCGGCCGGAACGCCGTTGACGACTTTGTCGCGCACCCGGACGTGCGCGCCCACCGCCAAGACGAAGTACAACGTCAGCATCGCCGTCGTCAGCCGCGCCAGGGCGGGAAAACGGTTGACCGACAGCAATCCGACGGCGGCGGCCGCCTTCACCGCGGGCAACACGGGCCGGACGTTCTCCGGCAGCCCCACGTCATCCAACACTTTCTTGATCGGCGCCACCTGAACGCCGCACAGTACCGCGTCGACGGCGTGGAAGGCCCCAAGCGCCGCATAGCTCTTCGGTGAAGTCAACGCACTCATGCCGCAATCCTATGGAGTCAGCTCGCCGGTCGCGCCGTCCGCCGGCTGGCGGGCTATCGCCTCCGCCTTGGCCACCGCCTGGGCGATCGCCGGGTCGGTCTCGGTGGAGAACCAGTCGGCGACGTCGGCGTCGTCGTCGGCGCTGTGCTTGGGGGCGTCGTCGACGGGCGATGGCTGGAAGCGGAACACGCCGTCCTGGCCCGGCGCCCCCAGCAGCTTGGTGAACCCCTGCAACGCCGCGCTGAAGTCGCTGGGCACCACCCACACCTTGTTGGCGTCGCCGCGCGCCATCTCCGGCAGCGTCTGCAGATACTGGTAAGCCAGCATCTCCGGGGTGGGCCGGCCGGCCTTGATCGCGGCGAACGTCTTCTCGATGGCCTTGGCCTGCCCCTGCGCCTGCAGGTAGGCCGCGGCGCGTTCACCTTGGGCGCGCAGCATCCGCGACTGCCGGTCGGCCTCGGCGCCCAGGATCGCGGCCTGCTTGGCGCCCTCGGCCGCCAGGATCTGCGCCTGCTTCTGGCCCTCGGCCTCCTTGATCGCCGCCTCGCGCATACCTTCGGCGGTCAGGATCATCGCCCGCTTCTCGCGGTCGGCCTTCATCTGCTTTTCCATCGACGCCTGAATCGACGGCGGCGGATCGATGCTGCGCAATTCGACCCGGGCGACGCGCAGGCCCCACCGGCCGGTCGCCTCGTCGAGCACGCCGCGCAGCTGCCCGTTGATCTGGTCGCGCGACGTCAGCGTCTGCTCCAGCGTCATGCCGCCGACCACGTTGCGCAGCGTGGTGGTGGTGAGCTGCTCGACGCCGACGATGTAGTTGCTGATCTCATAGACCGCCGCCTGGGGAACGGTGACCTGGAAGTAGACCACGGTGTCGATGTTGAGGGTCAAGTTGTCCTCGGTGATCACCGGCTGCGGCGGGAACGACACCACCCGCTCACGCAGATCCACGCGGGCGCGCACCCGATCGATGAACGGCACCAACAACGTCAGCTGCCCGCTGACCGTGCGGCTGTATCGGCCCAGCCGTTCGATCACCGCGGCCTCCGCCTGGGGTATCAGCGCCACCGACTTGGCCACCACGACGATCGCGAAGATCACCAAGACGACCAGCAGCACCAAACCAGCAACTGCACCTTGCATCGGACTTCCTCTCTCCGTCGTTGGCAGCGCTACAGGCTGCTTTTGAAGACGACCGCCGTGGCGCCGTCGATGTGCATGACGGTCACCGGCTCCCCCGGTTCGTAGACCTCGGCGTCATCGAGCGGACGGGCCGACCACACCTGGCCGTCGAGCTTGACCTGGCCCTCGTCGCGCGCGACCCGCTGGAGCACCAGCGCGGTTTTGCCCTGCAACGCTTCGATTCCCAACCGCGGCGCCGCGGCCGGCGTCAGCCGCCGCGTCAGCGGCGGGCGAACCAGCACCAGCAGCAGCACCGAGACCACCAGGAACACCGCGCCGTTGGCCCACACCGGAAGGTCCGTCACCCAACTGGTTAGCGCCGCGGCCAGTGCGCCCCCACCGAGCATCACCAAAAACAAATGGCCGGTGAGCGCCTCCGCACCGGCCAGCACCAGCGCGAATATCAGCCAAAGCACCGCGGCGTGCATGCGGCAAGAATACGCGTGATCCGCCTCTGCCGGGTAAAACAACTACACTGCGTTCTCGTGTGGTGTCCCAGTGTTTCGCTGTCCTTATGGGCCAATGCGTGGCTCGCCGGAAAGGCCGCGCCCGATGACGTCCTGGACGCGTTATCCGTTTGGGCGCCAAAGCAATCGGTGACCGCGTATGATGCGGTGGCCGCAGGCCACACCGGGTTGCCCTGGCCCGATGTGCACGACGCCGGAACTGTCACGCTGCTGCAGACGTTGCGCGCCGCGATCGGCCGGCCGCCGCCGGCGCACGACGGCGTCGGGTTGATGCGCGGATCGATCAACGTGGTTTTGCCGGTGCCGGGCGACGTGCGCGGGCTGGCCCCCGGGACGCAGTTCGAGCGGGACGCGCTGGCCGCCGGCGAGGCGGTCATTATCGCCAATCCGCGCGATCCCGCCACCGCGGTCGGCCTGGTGCCCGAATTCTCCTATGAGGACGACGAAGACGTGCCCGAGGACTACGAGACGCGGCTGGCCGAATTGTGCATGCTGACATGGACCGTGTACTCGCTGCCCGGCGCACCCGTGCTGGACCATTACGAGCTCGGCGACGCCGAATACACGCTGCGGTCGGCGGTGCGCTCGGCCGCGGACGCGCTGGGCGCCATCGGCCTGGGGACCGCCGCGTCCGACGTCGACGACCCGCGCGGCCTCGTCGAGCAACTCATGGAATCCGCACGGCAACACCGCATTCCCGACCACGCGCCGACGCGCGCGCTTCGGGTGCTGGAGAACGCCGCCCACGTCGACGCCATCATCGCGGTCAGCGCGGGCCTGAGCCGATCCGACTCTCCGGACCGGTTCGCCGCGCCCGTCGCCGCCGGCGTGGAACCACTGGGAACCCAATCCTCTTCGGAGGCCCGCATCGCCAGCGACGCGCTGCGGCCGCTCACCGCCGTGGTGCGTTCGGCCCGGATGGCGGCCGTGACCGCGATCCTGCATTCGGCCTGGGGCGATTAGCCGTTTCTAGCGGCCGGCCGCGCAGTGCGGCGGGCGGCACGGCGCGCCGTTGACGCTGGCGAGGCAACCGGGCACCGGGTCGGGTCCGGTCACTCTCTCGGGAGCTCGCCCGTATCGCAGTTCGTCGATCAGGTCCGCGGCCATCTGCGCGAAACGCGGATGCGCGTTAGGGGTCGACGCCCGCACCAGTGCCACGCCCGCCGCCTCGGCCTGAGCTGCCAACTCGTTGTCGAGGTCCCACACCACCTCGATGTGGTCGGCCACGAACCCGATCGGGCAGACGATGACGGCCTTCGTCCCGGCCTCGGCGAGGGTGGTCAGGTGGTCGGCCACGTCGGGCTCCAGCCATGGCACCTGGGGCGGCCCCGAGCGCGACTGCCACGCCAGATCGTAGTCGGAGTATCCGGCGGCGGCCGCCACAAGGCTTGCGGCGTAAGCGACTTGGCGGCTGTACAGCCGGGGCCCCAGGCGGTCGTCGGCGGCCACCGGGATCGAATGCGCGGTGAACACCAGTCGCGCACCGGCCTGTTGCTCGGCGGTCAGAGCGCCCGACGCCGCGGCTATGGTGTCGGCGAAGATCCGCACGAACCTGGGGTGGTCGAAATAGGGCCGCAGCTTGACCAATTCGGGCGCGTCGGGCCCGGCCGCCTCGCGCGCCCGGGCGATGTCCTCGACGTATTGCGTGCAGCTGGAATAGCCGCTCCACGCCGAGGTGGTGAACACCACGGCCCGACGAATTCCGTTGTCGCGCATGGTCGCGACGGTGTCCTCGACGTAGGGCTCCCAATTGCGGTTGCCGAAATGAACCGGCAGGTCCAGGCCGCGGTCGTGCAGCTCGGCTTCCAGCTGCGCGACCAGCGCGCGATTGATGTTGTTGATCGGCGAGACGCCACCGAAATGCAGGTAGTGCCCGGCGACGTCATCGAGCCGTTCCGGTGGCACGTCGCGGCCCCGGGTGACGTTCTCCAGGAACGGCCGAACCTGCTCGGGACCTTCCGGCCCACCGAAGGAGAGCAGCAGGACGGCGTCGAATTCCATTAGGCTTTAGAGCAATTGGGTGCTTGCGCCGCCGTCGGCGTAGATGATGGTTCCCGTCGTCGCCGGCAGCCAATCCGAGAGCAACGCGCACACCGTCTTGGCGACCGGCGTCGGATCCTTCATGTTCCAGCCGATGGGCGCGCGCTGGTCCCAGCCCTCTTCGAGCAGCTGCATCTGCGCGCCGGCCTCTTCGCCGAGCGCCCCGCCGACGATCGCGCTCATGGCCAGCGTCCGGATTGGGCCCGCGGCAACGAGATTCGAGCGCACGCCGAACTTGCCCGCCTCGCGCGCCACGAACCGGTTGACCGATTCCAGCGCGCTCTTGGCGACGGTCATCCAGTTGTAGGCCGGCATCGCCCGACTGGGGTCGAAGTCCATACCCACGATGGAGCCGCCGGGATTCATGATCGGCAGCGTCGCCTTGGCCAGCGAGGCGTACGAATACGCCGAGATGTGAATGCCTTTGGAGACATCCTCATACGGCGCGTCGAAGAACGGGTTGATGCCCATCCCCGTCTGCGGCATGAAACCGATCGAGTGCACCACGCCGTCGAGCTTGTTGCCGTCGCCGATCTCTGCGGTCACCCGCTCGGCGAGCGAGTCCAGGTGCTCCTGGTTCTGCACGTCGAGTTCGATCAGCGGCGCTTTCTCCGGCAACCGGTCGGCGATGCGCTGAATCAGGCGCAACCGGTCGAACCCGGTCAGCACCAACTGCGCCCCGGCCTCCTGGGCCGCCTTGGCGATGTGAAACGCGATCGAGGAGTCGGTGATGATCCCGGAGACCAGAATCCGTTTGCCGTCGAGCAGTCCTGCCATGTCCGTCCTTTGAATCGTGGTTGAAGTCAGTGGCCCATGCCCATGCCGCCGTCCACCGGGATGACCGCGCCGGCGATGTAGCTGGCGTCCTCGGACGCCAAGAAGCTGACCGCGCCGGCGACCTCCTCGGCGGTGCCGACCCGCTTGGCCGGGATGAAGTCCAGCGCACCCGCCTGGATCCGCTCGTCCAGCGCGCGGGTCATCTCGGTGTCGATGTAGCCCGGCGCCACCACATTCGCGGTGACATTGGCCTTGGAGAGCTCGCGGGAGATCGAGCGGGCCATGCCGATCAGGCCGGCCTTGGCGGCCGCGTAGTTGGCCTGGTTGCCGATGCCCCAACTGCCGGACACCGACCCGATGAAGATGATCCGGCCGAAACGCTTGCGCTGCATGCTGCGTGAGGCGCGCTGGGCCACCCGGAAGGCGCCGGTGAGGTTGGCGTTGATGACCTCCTCGAACCGCTCCTCGGTCATCCGGATCAGGAACGCGTCCTTGGATATGCCGGCATTGGACACCAGCACCTCGACCGGGCCCTGGTGCTCTTCGACCTCCTTGAAGGCGCGGTCGACCGCTTCGTTGTCGGTGACGTCGCACACGACGCCGAACAACCCCTCGGGCGCCCCGGATCCGCGGTGCGTGACGGCCACCTTGTGGCCGTCGGCGGCCAGCCGCTGCGCGATCGCCAGCCCTATCCCCCGGTTTCCGCCGGTGACCAGGACCGAACGGGATACGAATGCCGGCTTGCCGCCGTTGCTGGCGGGCTTGGAGGTGTGCTCGGTGGCTGCGTCAGTCACCCGGCCAACTTATCGCCTCGATGCGGCGGGGCCGAAATCTCCCCCCGTCATCTCCGCGAGCGTAAGCGGGCTGCGCTTCTCGGGCCGGATTTTCGCAGTGCGCTTACACTCGCGCGGTTCTGTCGGTGTGACTGCGCACACTTCGGCCATGACAGGCCCCTTCCTGGGCAGCGAAGCCCTGGCTGTCGGCGCGCTGACTCCATATGAGCTGCGCAGTCGATACATGGCGCTGCACAAAGACGTGTACGTCCACAGAGATGCGGAGCTGACCGCGGTATTGCGGGCGAAGGCCTGCTGGCTGCGGTCTCGACGCCGCGGCATACTCGCCGGCTTTTCCGCCTCGGCGCTGCTCGGCTCGAAGTGGATCGACCCAGCGTTGCCCGCCTCCATCATCGACACCAACCGCTGCCCCACTGCGGGCGTGCAGGTGTGGGAAGAGCGGATCGAGAACGACGAGATCACGGTCGTCGACGACATGCGAGTCACCACAGCGGCTCGAACGGCACTCGACTTGGCCAGGCGATGCCGGCTGGGTGTCGCCGTAGCTGCGATCGACGCCCTCATACAGGCAACGAACCTACAGGTTCCCGACGTCGAGCCATTGGTCGAGAGGTATCGGGGAGGCCGAGGCATGAAGGCCGCTCGTGTCGCTCTGAAACTCGTCGACGGTGGAGCGCAATCCCCCAAAGAGACCTGGCTGCGTTGTTTGCTGATCAATGCGGGATTCCCCCGGCCACAGACGCAAATCGCCGTGCGCAACGAATGGGGTTGCGCCGAAGCCTATTTGGACATGGGCTGGGACGATATCAAGGTCGCGGTCGAGTACGACGGCGACCAACATCGATCGAGTCGCCATCAGTACGTCAAGGACATCCGCCGGCTCGAAATGCTCGAACGGCGCGGGTGGGTCGTCGTCCGGGTCATCGCCGAGGATCACCCCGACGACATCGTCCGCCGGGTGCGCGAGGCACGCGCCTCGCGAGCGTAAGCACACTGCGAGAATCCGGCCCCGAAATCGCAGTGTGCTTACGCTCGCGGATGAGGCGGGGCCCCGGGCTATGTGGGTAGGCGGCGGTTGATCAGGAGCGCTGCCAGCGCCGCCAGCGCCAGCACCAGCGCGCCCAGCCGCACCCAGCCCACGCTGGCGTCGCCCTTGATCGTCTCGTAGCCGATCTGCTGCTGCAGCGTCGCGTACACCGACTTCAACTCCTGCAATGACGCCGCGCTGTAGGCATTGCCGCCCGAGAGCTGGGCCACCTTCTTCAGCGTCGCGTCGTCGACGGGCACCGGCTGGCGCTGGTCGTTGATCTCGACGAAGCCGTACGGCGTGCCGAACGAGATGGTCGAGATCGGCACGCCCTGGTCCTTGGCCGTGCGCGCGGCGGTGAAGGCGCCCTTCGGGTTGTCCGGATTGGTCGGCATCGTCTCCTTGCCGTCGGAGAACAACACGATGCGCGCCGGCGGCGGTTTGTCGCCGCCGCCGATCACCGCGCCGACGGTCGCGATGGCCTGCAGGGCGGTGAAGATGCCCTCACCGGTAGCCGTGCGGTCGGCGAATTGCAGCTTGTCCAATGCGGCCTTGGTCGAGTCCCGGTTGGTCGTCGGCGATACCAACACCGTCGCGGTCCCCGCGTAGGCGATCAGCCCGAGGTTGATGCCCGGGGTCAGCTCGTCGGCGAACTGCTTGGCCGCCTCCTGCGCGGCCGCCATCCGGTTGGGCGCCACGTCGGTGGCGCGCATCGACTGCGAGACGTCGATGACCAGCATCACCACCGCGCGGTTGCGCGGAATCCGGACGTCGTTGGTGGGGCCGGCCATCGCGAT
Organism: Mycobacterium arosiense ATCC BAA-1401 = DSM 45069; assembly: GCF_002086125.1. Lineage (GTDB taxonomy): Bacteria > Actinomycetota > Actinomycetes > Mycobacteriales > Mycobacteriaceae > Mycobacterium > Mycobacterium arosiense. The sequence continues at coordinate 55,269 of NZ_MVHG01000013.1, read as the reverse complement.
GGTGAACAGCACCAGCGAGGCCACCAACAGGATCGCCGGAACATGTCGCCAGCTCGAAGGCCGTTTGGGTGCAACGCTTTCCAGCAGCTCCATGTTGGCGAACCGCAGCATCCGCCGCTGGCGCGCCAGCTGCATCAGGATGTAGAGCGCGGCCAGCCCGAAGACGACGAGCAGGAACAGGAAGAACCACGAATGTTCGAAGCCCGACAACGACATCGGGCCCAGTAGCGGCAATGTCACTGCCGCCCTGCCAATGCCCCACGCCGGCGGGATTCGACAAACCGCACGATGTCGGCGATCCAGTCGCGGTCGGTGCGCAGCGTCAGAACCGGGGCACCGCAGCTGCGGATGGTGCGGGCCACGTCGGCGCGGTGCGCCGCGGCGGCCTTGGCGAAATCGTCGCGCAGCTGGGCGTCGATGGTGAACTCACGGGTGACGCCGGACTCGGCGTCCTGCAGCACCACGTCGCCGATGTCGGGCAGCTCGACGTCACGCGGGTCGAGCACCTCGATGGCCAGCACCTCGTGCCGGGCGGCGATCGCCCGCAGCGGGCGCATCCAATTGATCGGACCGAGGAAGTCGCTGATGATCACCGCCATGCCGCGGCGGCGTTCCGGCCTGCGCAGGGCGTCGATCGCCGTCGCCAGATCGCCGCGCACCCCGACGGGCGCCCGCGGCGTGGTGGCGATGGTGCGCAACAGCGTCTGCTCGTGCTGACGTCCGGACCGGGCGGGCACCCGGGTGATGTTGGCGCCGGTGGAGACGATCGTGCCCAGCCGGTTGCCGCCCCCGCTGTTGAGGAAGGTGATCGCGGCGGCCGCCGCCACCGCGAGGTCGCGCTTCTCGCACCCCACGGTCCCGAAGTCCAGGCTGGCCGACATGTCGACGACCAGCCAGGTTTCCAGCTCCCGGTCGGCGATCATCTGCCGCACGTGCGGGTGTGTGGTGCGGGCGGTGACGGCCCAGTCCATGCGGCGGACGTCGTCGCCGGGCTGGTACTCGCGCGACTCCCCCGGCTCCGAGCCGGGCCCGGGGATCAGGCCGAGGTGATCGCCGTGCAGCACACCGTCGAGCTTGCGTTTGACGGTGAGTTCGAGAGTGCGCAGCGCCGCCGACAGCTTCGGGTCATCGATCTGACCCCGCTGCATCGACGGCGGATGCACCACCGCCCGCCTGTTGGGGTCGGTCACCGACCGCTGGCCGCGCCGGCGGGTTGCATCACCGGGGGCACCGAATGACCTTGCTGCGGAACGGCATTCACCTGAGGCAGGGCCACCGTCTGCAGCACCCGGTTGATGACGATCTCCGGCGAGATCTCGTCGGCGAGCGCGTCGTAGGTGAGCACCAGCCGGTGGCGCAGCACGTCGGGAATGACGTCGACGACGTCTTGCGGGATCACGTAGTCACGGCCGCGGACCAGCGCCAGCGATCGGGACGCGGCGATGATGCCCAGCGAGGCGCGCGGCGACGCCCCGAATGAGATCCACATCTTGACGTCGTTCATGCCGAGCTGTTCGGGGTGGCGGGTGGCGGTCACCACGCGCACCACGTAGTCCACCAGGGCGTGGTGGACGAAGACGTTGGCGGCGATGTCCTGCAGGCGCAACAGGTCGCCGGTGTTGAGGATCTGCTTGGGCTCCGGCGGGCGCACACCCATCCGGTAGATGATCTCCCGCTCCTCCTCCGGCGACGGGTAGCCGACGTTGATCTTGAACAGGAAGCGGTCGCGCTGGGCTTCGGGCAGCGGGTAGACACCCTCGTGCTCGATCGGGTTCTGCGTCGCCATCACCAAGAACGGGTTGGGCAGCGCGAAGGTCTTGCCGCCGATCGACACGTGGCGTTCCTGCATGACCTCCAGCAGCGCGGACTGCACCTTGGCCGGCGCGCGGTTGATCTCGTCGGCGAGCAGGAAGTTGACCACCACCGGGCCGAGCTCGGTGTCGAACTCTTCCTTGCCCTGGCGGTAGATGCGGGTACCGATGATGTCGGTGGGCACCAGGTCCGGCGTGAACTGGATGCGCGCGAACGTCCCGCCGACCACCTTGGCGAACGTCTCGACGGCCAGCGTCTTGGCCACGCCGGGCACACCCTCGAGCAGCACGTGCCCCTTGGACAACAGGCCCACCAGCATGCGCTCCACCAGCTGGTCCTGGCCGACGATGATGCGTTTGACCTCGAAGATGGCTCGTTCCAGAGTCTGCACCTCGGCGGCCAGTCCGTTGCCGCCGCCCGCCGGCGCTTCGTGAGCCGGGCCGGATTGCCCGCCCGCGCCCGAGTAACCGCTGGCGCCTGGCGGCGGCCCACCTGCTGCTGTCATAAACCCTCCACGTCTCATCGGACACGACTGCCGGGCAGCGACGTGCCCTCGTCCAACTATTCCAGCACCGCCGGTTTCCGTCGACGCTCACCCAGCCGATGGGTCGCCGGCCGGGCGATCAGTACTCGATGATCCTGGTCAGGAACGGTGTCATGCCGGGCTTTCGAACCGGGCTTACTGTAACCTTCCCGGCGCTGCCCGACGCCTCCAGCATCTGGCCGTTGCCCAGATACATGGTGACGTGCTGGCCGCCGCCCGGGCCGTAGAAGATCAGGTCGCCGCGCCTGGCCTGGTCCGGCGGGATGTGGCGCCCGGCGTTGTACTGGTCACCGGAGAACCGCGGGATCAGCACGCCAACCCCGGCGAAGCCGTAGCGCATCAGCCCCGAGCAGTCGAAGCCGGTGATGTTGGCGCCGTCGCCGACGCCCTTGCTGGGGCCGTCCAGCGAGCCGCCGCCCCACGAGTAGGGCACGCCCATCTGCGAGCCCATCCGCTTGATCACGTACTCGATGGCCTGCCGGCCATAGACCCGCGGGATCTTGCCGCCGGGGTTGGACGGGGTGGCGGCGGGTGCGGGATCGCCCAGGATGTTGATCCCGAGACCGCCGAGGAACTGCCTGCCTAGGTCCATCGTCGTCTGGGTCGCCTGCGCGGTGGCCTGCAACGACGCGTTGGCGACCGCCAGCGGGTCGCCCGGGGCACCGGCGCTGATCTGGGCCGGCAGGGTGGGATCCCACTGGCCGGGGTCGGCCGCGGCAATCGGAGCCGGCAGCACAGCAGAAAACATCAGCCCGGACAGCACAGCGGCGATCCAGGCGAGGTTGATGATGCGAAACCGGTTGCGGCGCATGGCTGTCCGTTCAGAGCTCACTCGATCACCACTCGATGTACCGGACCACGTAGGGCGTCATGCCGCTGGTGCGCACCGGGGCGACGCGCACCTTCAACCCGATGTCGGGGGCCTCGAGCATCTGGCCGTCGCCGAGGTAGATCGTCACGTGCTGGCTGCCGCCCGGGCCGTAGAAGATGACGTCGCCGCGGCGCATCTGGGAGGACGGGATCTTGCGACCCAGGTTGTACTGCGAGCCCGAGTAGTGCGGCAGCTTGATGCCCACGCCGGCGAACGAATACAGCACCAGACCCGAACAGTCGAAGCCGGTGATGCCCGCGCCGGAGTCGATGCCCCTACTCGGGCCGGCCGCGTTGCCGCCGCCCCAGGAGTAGGGCACGCCGATCTGCGACATGCCGCGCCGGATGACGTATTCGGTGGCCTGCCGCCCGTAGACCCGGGGGATGCGCGCTCCCACCCCGCCGGGCGCGGCGTTGGTGATGCCGGTGTCATCGGGCTTGAGGATGCCCAACTGCTGCAGGAAGTTGCGGCCCAGGCCGGCGGTGACCTGGGTCGAGGTGGCCGAGATGCCGAGCACCTGGTTGATCACCGCGATGGGGTCGCCGGGGACGTTGGCGCTCGGGATCATCGGCAAGGTGGGGTCCCAGGCGCCGTCCCACTGGCGGCCCCCGGCCGACGGCGCGGGCGCGCCTTGCGATCCGGTATCCCACCGGTCACCCGACGCCGACGGGCCCGCACCGCCGGCGCCCGCGGACCACTGCCGCGCGGCCTCACGCTTGGCCGCCTCCAGCTTGATTTGAGCCTGATTCCGTTCGGCCGCAAGGCGAATGATGTCCTCGCGCTGCTGGTCGAACTTCTGCTTGGAGTTGGTGAGCGCCGCCACGGCGGCGTCCTGGCTGGCCTTGGCGTCGGCGGCGGCCTTGTCGGCGTTCTGCTTGGCCAGCCGCGCCGCCGACTCCTTGTTCACCTGCTCGGTGCGGGCCCGCTGCAGCTTGGCCATCACGGTCTGCGAGCTGGTGGTCAGGTTCTTGGCGGCGGCCTCGGTGGCGATGATGTCGTCGGGGCTGCTCGCGGTCAGGTAGCTGTTCGACGGGCCGTTCATGTAGGTGGCCGCGGCGAACGTGTCGAAGCGGCGCTGCGCGCCCGCGATGGCGATGTTGGCGTCCTTGACCGCCTGCTGGCTGGCCTCGAGGTCGCGCTGGGCGGTGGCCGCGTTGTCCCGCGCGGTCTCCACGTCGACGAGGGCCTTGTTGACGCTTTCCTGTTCGGTCTGGATTTCGGCGCTCAGGTTCTGCAGCCGCTGGTTGGCCTTGGCGACGTCGGCGATGAGGGCGGCCAGGTGATCTGCGGTGGGATCGGCCTCCGCGAGGCCCGGCGTGGCGATCAGCAGGGCGAGGCTCACAACGGATGGAACGACGGGCCGCATCAGCCTTAGGGCTTGTCGCGCAGAAGACCCCCAGCGTGTGCGTGTCATTCGACTCAGGTCTCCTACGGCTCAACACGACGGGCGGCGCCAGCCACAGGTTCCCCGAAAGGCGCCAAAGACAACACCAGCATCATTTGCACCGTACGTCACACCGATGGGCGTGCAAACGCTCCACCGAAATCGCACTCTCTACGTGCGTTTAATGTGACCGAATGGTGACCTGGCCGGTTTGCCAGCAGGTCACCCCGGTTCGCCGAGGGAACCGCGATAGACGAATACCAGATGTTAGACGGCGGTATTGGCGTCGGCGGCCGGGGTTGCCGCGGCGTCCTCCGACGTTGCTGCGCGCTTGCCGCGCACCTGCAGCAACCGGGTGCCGACCGCGGCCGCGAGGACCGCGATCAACAGGAAGATCGTCAGGCCGGTCCAGGGAAACTCGGGCGTGTCGAGCTCGTGCAGGAAATGCTGGGCGGAGACCACGGGGTTGCCGGTCTTCGCGTTGTCCTCGCCGGCCTCGAGCGTCACGCGCGGGAACTGGGTGCTGTAGCTTCCGACGTAGCTCGGGCTGAGCGTCAGGACCGTCGCGTCGTGATAGTCCGCACCGACCACCGTCGAGATGTCGCGCAACGGGGTGTCGTTCGGGGGATTGTGGTCGAGCAGCACGATCTTGAGGTTGATGCCCTCGGCGTGCGCCTGGTTGACCACGTCGAGCAGTCCGGGCATCGCGGCGGGTGGGGCGCTGACTCCGGTGGCGGCGACCTGGGTTTTGACCATGGTCATGTCGACGTCCACCGGAATGTAGGCGGGCGGGAACGGAACCGTTTGCGGCAGCGGTCCGGCGAAAGAATCTTGCCCGGTCATGGCGTCCCTCCTGCGGTAGTGCTAGGGGCACCGTACGCGACTCGATGGCCGGGGGTTTAAACCGGCGGCCGCGGCGATAAGACTGAAGTCAGCAGTGCCCCCGTAATGCAGGACAAGCGTACTGTTAAAGTTGGCACGGCACCGCCGACACGGCCCGTCGCGGTGGAGAACTAAAGACTCTGGGAGTGCAAGTGACTGATGTTGTGAATTCGTTCGGCGCCCGCGACACGTTGAAGGTCGGCGACCAGAGTTACCAGATCTATCGCCTCGACGCCGTCCCCAACACCGAGAAGCTGCCCTACAGCCTCAAGGTGCTGGCCGAAAACCTGCTGCGTAACGAAGACGGCAGCAACATCACCAAAGACCACATCGAGGCCATCGCGAACTGGGATCCCAAGGCGGAACCCAGCATTGAGATCCAGTACACGCCCGCTCGTGTGGTGATGCAGGACTTCACCGGCGTGCCGTGCATCGTCGACCTGGCCACCATGCGCGAGGCCATCGGCGACCTCGGCGGCAAACCGGAGAAGGTCAACCCGCTCGCCCCCGCCGACCTGGTGATCGACCACTCCGTGATCGCCGACCTGTTCGGCACCGCCGACGCATTCGAGCGCAACGTCGAGATCGAGTACGAGCGCAACGGTGAGCGCTACCAGTTTTTGCGCTGGGGCCAGGGAGCGTTCCAGGACTTCAAGGTGGTGCCGCCGGGCACCGGCATCGTGCACCAGGTCAACATCGAATACCTGGCCAGCGTGGTAATGTCGCGCGACGGCGTGGCCTACCCCGACACGTGCGTGGGAACCGACTCGCACACCACGATGGTCAACGGCCTGGGCGTGCTGGGTTGGGGCGTAGGCGGTATCGAGGCCGAGGCCGCGATGCTGGGACAGCCGGTGTCGATGCTGATCCCGCGGGTCGTGGGCTTCAAGCTGACCGGTGAGATCCAGGCGGGCGTCACCGCCACCGACGTCGTGCTGACGGTCACCGAAATGCTGCGCAGGCACGGCGTTGTCGGCAAGTTCGTCGAGTTCTACGGCAAGGGCGTTTCGGAGGTGCCGCTGGCCAACCGCGCCACGCTGGGCAACATGAGCCCCGAATTCGGTTCCACCGCAGCCATTTTCCCGATCGACGAGGAGACCATCTCCTACCTGAAGTTCACCGGCCGCAGCGACGAGCAGCCGGCGCTGGTGGAGGCCTACGCCAAAGAACAGGGCATGTGGCACGACCCCGACCACGAGCCGGTGTTCTCCGAGTACCTCGAGCTCGACCTCTCCACGGTGGTGCCGTCGATCGCCGGACCCAAACGCCCGCAGGACCGAATCCAGTTGTCGGAAGCCAAGTCCACGTTCCGCGAGCAGATCCTCAGCTACGTCGAAGGTGAAGAAGACGACCGGCAGAACTATTCGAAGCTCGACGAGTCGGTCGAGGAGACCTTCCCGGCCAGCGACCCGGGCGCGGTGTCCAACGGCCACGCCGACGACCGGCCCGTCGTGCATTCGGCCGCCTCACATGCCCAGGGCAGGCCGAGCAACCCGGTGCAGGTGAAATCCCACGAGCGCGGCGAGTTCGTGCTCGACCACGGCGCGGTGGTGATCGCCGCGATCACGTCGTGCACCAACACCTCCAACCCGGAGGTGATGCTGGGCGCGGCGCTGTTGGCCCGCAACGCCGTTGAGAAGGGACTGGCGTCCAAGCCGTGGGTGAAGACGACCATGGCGCCCGGTTCGCAGGTGGTCAACGACTACTACGACAAGGCCGGCCTGTGGCCGTACCTAGAGAAGCTCGGCTTCTACCTGGTGGGCTACGGCTGCACCACCTGCATCGGTAACTCCGGTCCGCTGCCCGAGGAAATCTCAAAGGCCATCAACGACAACGACCTTTCGGTGACCGCGGTGCTCTCGGGGAACCGCAACTTCGAGGGCCGCATCAACCCCGACGTCAAGATGAACTACTTGGCGTCGCCGCCGCTGGTGGTGGCCTACGCGCTGGCCGGCACCATGGACTTCGACTTCGACGAGCAGCCGCTCGGCCAGGACAAGGCGGGCAATGACGTCTTCCTGAAAGACATTTGGCCGTCGCAGAAGGACGTTTCGGACACCATCGCCTCGGCGATCAACTCCGAGATGTTCACCAACAATTACGCCGACGTGTTCAAGGGCGACGAGCGCTGGCGCAACCTGCCGACGCCGAGCGGCAACACTTTTGAGTGGAACGCGGATTCGACCTACGTCCGCAAGCCCCCGTACTTCGAGGGCATGCCGGCCGAGCCCGAGCCCGTCACCGACATCACCGGCGCAAGGGTGCTGGCGCTGTTGGGCGACTCGGTGACCACCGACCACATCTCGCCCGCCAGCAGCATCAAGCCGGGCACCCCGGCGGCGCAATACCTCGACGAGCACGGCGTCCAGCGCAAGGACTACAACTCCTTTGGCTCGCGGCGCGGCAACCACGAGGTGATGATCCGCGGCACCTTCGCCAACATCCGATTGCGCAACCTGCTGCTCGACGACGTGTCCGGCGGCTACACCCGCGACTTCACCCAGGACGACGGGCCCCAGGCGTTCATCTACGACGCGGCGCAAAATTATGCGGCACAAGACATTCCGCTGTTGGTGCTGGGCGGCAAGGAATACGGGTCGGGCTCGTCGCGCGACTGGGCGGCCAAGGGGACCCGGCTGCTGGGCGTTCGCGCGGTGATCGCCGAGTCGTTCGAGCGGATTCACCGCTCCAACCTGATCGGCATGGGTGTCATCCCGCTGCAGTTCCCCGACGGCAAGTCCGCCACGGATCTGGGTCTCGACGGCACCGAGGTGTTCGACATTACCGGCGTCGAAGAGCTCAACAACGGCAAGACGCCGAAGACGGTGCACGTCAAGGCAAGCAAGGACGGCGGCGATCCGGTCGAGTTCGATGCGGTCGTCCGCATCGACACCCCGGGAGAGGCGGACTACTACCGCAACGGCGGCATCCTGCAGTACGTGCTGCGCAACATGCTGAAGTCATAGCCGTCACCGCCTGATGCCAAAAGTCAGCGAGGACCATCTGGCGGCTCGCCGCCGCCAGATCCTCGACGGCGCCCGCCGCTGCTTCGCCGAATACGGTTATGAGCAAGCCACGGTGCGCCGGTTGGAGAAGGCGATCGGGATGTCGCGCGGCGCGATCTTTCACCACTTCCGGGACAAGGACGCGCTGTTCTTCGCGCTGGCCCACGAGGACGCCGAGCGGATGGCCGACGTGGCTTCGCGCGCGGGACTCATCCAGGTGATGCGCGACATGTTGGCCGCGCCGGACCAGTTCGATTGGCTGGCAACAAGATTGGAGATCGCGCGCAAACTGCGCAACGATCCCGCGTTCAGCCGGGGATGGGCGGAGCGTTCCGCCGAGCTTCGGGCGGCCACCACCGATCGGCTGCGCCGGCAGATGGAGGCGCACCGGGTGCGCGACGACGTACCCGGCGACGTGCTGCAGTGCTATCTGGAATTGGTGCTCGACGGCCTGGTGGCCCGGTCGGCATCCGGCGAGGATTCGCAGCGGCTATCCGCGGTCCTCGACCTGGTAGAGAACTCGGTGCGCCGCGGTTGAGCCGCGCCGATTGTGAATCTCACGACGCGACACGCCGATTCGGTGTCGCCGGATGCACGTTCGGCGGATTCAGTGCGCCTTGGCGGTCCGATTGGGGCCGCCGCGGCTGCGCATCGTGGTGCCCGACTCCCGCAGCAGGCTATGGATCGACCCGTACGACCTACCGGTCGCGGCGACCAGGCTGCGGATACTGGCGCCGCTTTCGTAGGCGTGCCGCAGCTCGTCCAGCAGCTGGTCGCGTGACTTGACCGACCTTTGCAGTGTTCTGTTCATGGCTCCTCCGACGCCGGGACACGATCGCAAGCACCCAGAGTAAGAAGCCACCGTCGGCCGCGGGCCGATTTCGTCAAATCCCGCATCGACTCAAGCGAGCTCGATGAGATCCCGGTACTCGTCGGACCAGAAGTCCTCGGTGCCGTCGGGCAACAGCACGACGCGTTGCGGGTCGAGGGCCTCGGCGGCGCCGGGGTCGTGCGTCACCAAAACCACCGCTCCCCGATAGCTGCGCAGCGCGTCGAGCACCTGTTCGCGCGACGCCGGATCGAGGTTGTTGGTCGGTTCGTCGAGCAACAACACGTTGGCCGCCGACGCCACCAAACCGGCCAGCGCGAGCCGGGTCTTCTCACCGCCGGACAACGTGCCCGCCGGCTGGTCGAGCTGGGGGCCGCTGAACATGAACGCGCCCAGCAGGCCGCGCAGATCCTGCTCGCCCGAATCCGGTGCGGCGTGCCGGATGTTCTCCCACACGGTCGCATCGTTGTCGAGCGTGTCGTGCTCTTGGGCGAAGTAGCCGATCCGCAGCCCATGTCCGGGCTCGAGGGCTCCGGTGTCGGGGGCCTCGGTGCCGGCCAGGATTCGCAGCAGTGTGGTCTTGCCGGCACCGTTGAGGCCCAACACCACCACCCGCGAGCCGCGGTCGATCGCGAGATCGACACCGGTGAACACTTCCAGCGACCCGTAGGACTTGCTCAGCCCGGTGGCCACCAGCGGTGTGCGCCCGCAGGGGGCGGGACTCGGGAACTTGATGCGGGCCACCTTGTCGGCCACCCGCTCGTCGTCGAGCGCGGCCATCATCCGATCGGCGCGGCGCAACATGTTTTGTGCCGCAACGGCTTTGGTGGCCTTGGCGCCGAGCTTTGCCGCCTGCGAACGCAGCGCGGTGGCCTTGCGTTCGGCGTTCGCGCGTTCCCGGCGGCGGCGCTGCTCGTCGGTGGCCCGCGCGTCGAGGTACTTCTGCCAGCCCATGTTGTAGACGTCGACCTCGCCGCGCACCGCGTCCAAAAACCACACCCGGTTGACGACGTCGGCGAGCAATTCGACGTTGTGGCTGATGATCACCAGCCCGCCGGTGTGCGCGCGCAGGAAATCCCGCAGCCAGCCGATGGAATCCGCGTCCAGGTGGTTCGTCGGTTCGTCGAGCAGCAGCGTGGTCGACGAGCCCGACATGCCCGCGCCGCCCTCGGACGCGGCGAACAGGATGCGGGCCAGTTCCACCCGGCGGCGCTGTCCGCCGGATAAGGTGCGCAACTGCTGCGTCAGCACCCGTTCGGGCAGGCCGAGACTCGCGCAGATGCGACTGGCTTCGCTTTCCGCGCCGTAGCCGCCCAGCGCGACGAAACGCTCCTCCAGCTGGCCGTAGCGGCGGATCGCGCGGTCGCGGGCGTCGTCGTCGGCGACCTCGGCCATCAGCGCCTGCTGCTTTTCCAGATCGGTCAGCAACACATCGAGCCCGCGCGCCGACAAGACCCGGTCGCGGGCCAGCACGTCGAGGTCGCCCTCTTTGGGATCCTGTGGCAGATAACCGATTTCACCCGCCCGGTTGATCGCCCCGGCGTAGGGTTCGGTTTCCCCCGCCAGGATGCGCAGCGTGGTGGTCTTGCCGGCACCGTTGCGGCCCACCAGCCCGATGCGATCGCCGGGCTGCACCCGCAGGTCGGGCCCGTCCGGTGAGAGCAGGATGCGCGCACCAGCGCGGACCTCGAGGTCCGTGGCCGTGATCACGATTGCTCTCCTTGGAAAAGACGCCTATTTGTCGTCGGTGAACACCGGTGGTCGTCGTTCTGCGCGCGCGGCAACCGCTTCTTCGAAGTTGGCGGTGAGCAGGCGGACGAAAAGCTGTCCCAAGCCTTCGGCTTGCATGTGCCCTTCCAGGTTACCGGCGTCCAGTCCACTCCACAGCGTGCGCTTGGTCAACTCGATTCCCGGGCGGGAGAAGGCCGCTATCCGCGCGGCGATGGCGTAGCAGGTGTCCAGCAGCTGCTCGTCGGGGACCTGGCAGGACACCAGCCCGATGCGTTCGGCCTCCTCGGCGGTGATGTCGCGGCCGGTCAGCATGATCTCGAACGCGCGGGACGAGCCGATGGCCCGCGGCAGCAGGTAGGAAAGGCCCAGCTCGCTGGCGGTCAGCCCGTTGTTGATGCCGGCGGCGCGGAAATAGGCGCCGGTCGAGGCCACCCGGATGTCGGCGGCCAGCGCCAGGCACAGCCCGCCGCCGATGGCGGGGCCGTTGACCGCGGCGATCACCGGCTGGTGCAGTCGGCGCAGCGCCAGGATGACCTCGTCGAGGATCTCCATGGAGCGCAGCGCATAGGTCGGGCGGGTCAAGCCCTCGACGTGCGGCACCGAGCCCGCGGACTTGTGATCAGCGCCCGAGGAAAAGCCGCGGCCGGCGCCGGTCAGCACCACCACGCGCACCGAATTGTCGTAGGTGACCTGCTCCAAAGCCTCCTTGAGCGGCACCATGACGTCGAACGCCATCGAGTTCATCCGCTCGGGCCGGTTCAGGGTTATCAGCGCGACGCCGGGCCGCGGGCGGTCCACCAGTACCAAACTCACCCATGCAACCTAGCGCGTGGCGCCGGGCGCCTTTGCGCGCAGCGCGGCGGGGTCATTCGCCCCACCCCGCTTGGGCGGCCCTACACTTCCGAGACGTCGAACGCGCGGACCTGCGCGACCAGGTCCTCCAGGGCGGCCGGCGGCAGCGCGCCGGGCTGGTTGAACAGCAGTTTGCCCTTCTTGAAAGCCATCAGCGTGGGGATGGAGCGGATCTGGGCGGCCGCCGCCAGCTGTTGTTCGGCCTCGGTGTCGACCTTGGCGTGCACGATGTCGGGGTGCTTCTCCGAAGACGCCTGGAAAGTGGGACCGAACTGGCGGCACGGACCGCACCATGACGCCCAGAAATCGACGAGCACGATGTCGTTGCCCTCGATGGTTTCGTTGAACTTCTCAGCGGTGAGATCGAGTGTTGTCACGTTTGCCGTAACGCCCGGGGCTGACGCGATGTTCCCGGTCCTCGGCCTGGCGCCGGCGGCGCACCGCCGCTGGTTACGGTTGCGTACGTTTTCCCGCGTCCGACAGACTGTGCCTGACGATCCGCCGCCTCGAGGACCAGTGAGGGAATCGCGTTGGGCCATTACATCGCTAATGTCCGCGATATCGAATTCAACCTGTTCGAGGTTCTCGATGTCGGCGCCGTCCTCGGCTCCGGCGGCTACCGCGAGCTCGACGAGGACACGGTCAAAACGATCCTGGCCGAAGCCGCTCGCCTCGCCGAGGGTCCGGTGGCCGAATCATTCGCCTTCGCCGACCGCAATCCGCCGGTATTCGACCCGGCCGAGCACAAAATCAGCGTGCCCGACGAGTTGGCCAAGACGGTCGCCGCGCTCAAGGAGGCCGGCTGGTGGCGGCTGGGCATGGCCGAGGAGATCGGCGGCATGCCCGCCCCGCCGCCGCTGGCGTGGGCGGTCAACGAAATGCTCATCTGCGCCAACCCTTCGGCGAACTTCTTCAACCTGGGCCCGTTCATGTCTCAGGCGTTGTACCTCGAGGGCAACGAGCAGCAGCGGCGGTGGGCCGCCGAAGGCGTGGAGCGGGGCTGGGCGGCCACCATGGTGCTCACCGAACCCGACGCGGGCTCCGACGTCGGCGCCGGGCGCGCCAAGGCCATCGAACAACCCGACGGCACCTGGCACATCGAGGGCGTCAAGCGCTTCATCTCCGGCGGCGACGTGGGCGACACCGCCGAGAACGTCTTTCATCTGGTGCTGGCCCGCCCCGAGGGCGCGGGCCCGGGCACCAAGGGGCTCAGCCTGTTCTACGTGCCCAACTTCCTGTTCGACCCGGACACCTTCGAGCTCGGCCCGCGCAACGGCGTGTACGTCACCGGGGTGGAACACAAAATGGGCATCAAGTCCTCCCCCACATGCGAATTGACTTTCGGCGCAACGGATGTGCCTGCGGTCGGTTACCTGGTCGGCGACGTGCACCGCGGCATCGCGCAGATGTTCACCGTGATCGAGCAGGCGCGCATGACGATCGGCGTCAAAGCCGCAGGCACGCTGTCCACGGGTTACCTGAACGCGCTGGCCTTCGCCAAGGAGCGGGTGCAGGGTGCCGACCTGACGCAGATGTCGGACAAGACCGCACCGCGGGTCACGATCATTCACCATCCCGACGTGCGTCGCAGCCTGATGACGCAGAAGGCGTACGCGGAGGGCCTGCGCGCGCTCTACATGTACGCCGCCGCCCATCAGGATGATGCTGTGGCCCAACGCGTTTCGGGCGCCGATCACGAAATGGCGCACCGGATCGATGATCTGCTGCTGCCCATCGTCAAAGGGGTGAGCTCGGAACGGGCGTACGAGGTGCTGACCGAGTCGCTGCAGACGCTCGGCGGTTCGGGCTTCCTGCAGGACTATCCGCTCGAGCAGTACATCCGCGATTCCAAGATCGATTCCCTCTATGAGGGCACCACCGCCATCCAGGCGCTCGACTTCTTCTTCCGCAAGATCGTGCGCGACCGGGGTCAGGCGCTGCAGTTCCTGACGGAGCAGATCACGGCGACCATCGACAACGTCGACGAGGCGCTCAAGCCGGTCGCGCAGCTGGTGCAGACCGCATACGACGACGTGACGGCGATGACGGGCGCGCTGACGGGATACCTGATGTCCGCGGCGCAGCAGGCGAACGAGATCTACAAGGTGGGCCTGGCATCGGTGCGTTATCTGCTCGCGGTCGGCGACCTGCTGATCGGCTGGCGGTTGCTGGTGCAGGCCGACGTCGCGCACCGGGCGCTGGCGAACGGCGCGGGCGACGACGAACCGTTCTATCGGGGCAAGATCGCCACCGCAACGTTCTTTGCCAAGAACATGCTGCCCGGGCTGACCGCGCTGCGCGGGGTCATCGAATCCATCGACGACGACATCATGAAGGTGGCCGAAGAGGCCTTCTGAGTGCCCACAGGTTGGGCACAGGTTAATCGGGTAAACCCTTACGTTGGCTTTAACCGACGAATGGAGAAGGGTTGATGTCTGCCAGCTGTCACGTGCCCCGGTTCACTCGCCTCGCGGTCTGCGCCGTGGCGGGGGCTACCGCATTGTCCCTGTCCGCCTGCGGCTCTTCGAACAAGTCCAGCCCCCCGTCCACCTCGACCTCAACCTCGACGTCGGTCGTGACGTCGACGACCACCTCGGCCACTCCGAACGCCGAAGCGCGCGTCAGTGGCCTGATCGCCTCGGTGGCCGGCAACTCCATCCAGGTCACCAAGGAAGACAACGCGACCGCCTCGGTGAATTTCACCTCGACCACCAAGATCACCGAGGCCGTTCCGGCCGGGCTGCCGGACGTCACCCCCGGTAGCTGCGTCAGCGTGAAGCCCACGCAGGGGTCGACGCCGGCCCCCGGCCAGCCGGTCACCGCCGCGTCGGTGAAGATCAGTCAGTCCGTCAACGGCGCCTGCCCTAAGCCGCCGCAGTCCGCGCCCGGCGGTTCCACCACCACGCCGCCGTCGCTCCCGCCGTCACAGGCGCCCGCGAAGCCGGCCTGGGTGCGCGGCTCGGTGGCGTCGGTGTCCGGCAACACCATCAACCTGACCAACACCGATCCCAGCGGCAACACCACGCAGACGACCGTCACGGTCGACGACAAGACCAAATACAGCAAGCAGACGCCGGCGAACACCGACGCGATCACGCCCGGCAAATGCCTGTACGCGCGCGGAACCCAGGACAACGGCGGCGCGCTGCAGGCGACGAGCATCAAGCTACGACAGGCCGTGGACGGCAAGTGCGGCAAGCCCAACCAGCCCGGCCAGGGTCACTGACCCCGGCTCGCGCTGACTGAATTTGCCGTTCCCCCCCGCCGGCGCGGCGTGAAGTCGCGTTCGGCGGGGGCACTCGCCTCCTCGGGACGGCGCAACGCGTGATCGGAGATGGATGCTGTGGCTGCCCTATCGTTGAAGACCCGGCGGACGCAGATCGCGCTGGGCGCCGTCGTCGCCTTCGTGGCGCTGTGCATCGCGATGTGTGGGCCCTCGCACGACGCGTCGAACGGCAGCGCGCCACGCGCCGTCACGGCGGTCCCGCCCAGCGGGGCTCCCACCGCGGCGCCGCCGCCGGCACCGGGGCCGCCTGCGCCGCCACCACCGCCGCCGATGGGCAAGGACTACGTAGAGGGCATGGTGCAATCGAATTCGGGTGGCACGGTGGCACTTCGGACACGGACCGGCTCGGCGACGGTGGACTACACACCCCAGACCCGGGTCGTCGATGTCACCCCCGCGAAGCTGACCGATGTGACGCCCGGCAGTTGCGTGAACATCAAGGCCACCCCGCAGAGCGCGCCGCCCCCGGGTGCGATCACCGCGCAGGCGGTGACGGTCACCCAATCGGTGGACGGCAAATGTCCACCGCCCGCCGGGTTCTACGGCACGGTCGCCTCGGTCTCGGGCAACACCATCGCCGTCCACGGTCTGGGGCCCGGCGACCCGGGCGCCTCCACCAACGTGACGGTCGCTGACTCGACCTCATACCAGCGGCAGACACCGTCGGACACCCAGGCGATCACGAACGGGAAATGCATTGGGGCACAAGGGACTCAAGACGGCGGGGTGCTGCACGCGACGATGATCAGCGTGGAGACCTGCCCGCCCATGGGCCACCGGCACCACCACCTGCATCTGCCGCGCCTGCACTTCCACCTCTAGAGGCTAAGGGACGCGGGCCGCGTGGGCGGCAAGCGCGGAAAGGCCTGGCTCAGACGGTGAAGCCGAGGGCGCGCAGTTGCTCGCGGCCGTCCTCGGTGATCTTGTCCGGACCCCACGGCGGGTTCCACACCCAGTTGATCCGCAGGTCGTCGACCAGGCCGGCGCCCACCAGCGCGCTGCGTGACTGGTCTTCGATGACATCGGTCAGCGGGCAGGCCGCCGACGTCAGCGTCATGTCGATCAGCGCGACGGTCCCCTCGTCACCGGCCTCGACGTTCAGCCCGTAGACCAGTCCCAGATCGACGACGTTGATGCCGAGTTCGGGGTCGACGACGTCACGCATCGCCTCCTCGAGGTCGGCAAGGAATTCGTCATCCTGCGCGATGGTTTCGCTCATCCGTGACCTCCTGAAAGTCGGTAGCCGCTTTGGCCAACGCATCCTTGAACGCCATCCACCCCAACAGCGCGCATTTCACCCGCGCCGGATATTTGGCCACCCCGGCGAACGCGATCCCGTCGCCAAGCACGTCCTCGTCACCCTCGACGGTGCCACGCGAGGACACCATTTCGGTGAAAGCGGTGACGGTCTTGAGCGCGTCGCCGACGCTTTGCCCGATCACCTGCTCGGTGAGCACCGACGTCGCCGCCTGGCTGATCGAGCAGCCCTGCCCGTCATAGGACACGTCGGCGACGGTGTCGCCGTCCTCGGACAGCGCCACCCGCAGGGTGACCTCGTCACCGCAGACCGGGTTGACGTGAAACACCTCGGCGCCGAACGGTTCCCGCAGCCCGCGGTGCTGCGGGTGCTTGTAGTGGTCCAGGATCACGTCCTGATACATCTGTTCGAGACGCAATGTCAGCCTCTCCCAGCCCATGGCGGCGACCCGCCGCGCCCGGCTTCGCCGCGCTTGCGATCGCCGACGAAGAAATCCAGGGCGCGGCGCACACCGGCGATCAGACGCTCGACCTCCTCGGTGGTGTTGTACACCCCGAAGGACGCCCGAGCGGTGGCCGCCAGCCCGAACCGGCGGTGCAGCGGCAAGGCGCAGTGGTGACCCACCCGCACCGCGATGCCCTCGTCGTCCAGCACCTGCCCGACATCGTGCGCGTGCACGCCGTCGACGACGAACGACACCGGCGAGGCGCGGTTCTCCATGGATGACGGCCCGACGATGCGCACGGCGTCGATACCGGACAAGCCGTCGATCGCGGCGGCGACCAGCTGATGTTCGTGGGCCGCCACGGCCTCCATGCCGATGGCCCCGAGATAACGGGTGGCCGCGCCCAGCCCGACCACCTGAGACGTCATCGGGGTGCCGGCCTCGAACCGCTGCGGCACCGGCGCGTAGGTGGACGCTTCCATGGTGACGGTCTCGATCATCGAGCCGCCGGTCAAGAACGGCGGCAGGGCCGCCAACACCTCGCCGCGCCCGTACAACACACCGATACCGTTGGGGCCTAACATCTTATGCCCGGAGAATGCGGCGAAGTCGACGTCCAGCGCGTGGAAATCGACGGGCTGGTGTGGCACCGACTGGCAGGCGTCCAGCACCGTCAGCGCGCCCACCGCCCGCGCCCGGCTGACCAGTTCGGCCACCGGGGCCACCGTACCGGTCACATTCGAATGGTGGGTGAAGGCGACGACTTTGACGCGTTCGTCGAGCTCCAGCGAGTCGAGGTCGATGCGTCCGTCGTCCGTGACGCCGTACCAGCGCAGCGTCGCCCCGGTGCGCCGGCAGAGTTCCTGCCACGGAACCAGATTGGCGTGGTGCTCGAGCTCGGTGGTGACGACGACGTCACCCGGTCCGACCGCACGCTCGAAACGCTTGTCCCCCAGCACATAGGACACCAGGTTGAGCGCCTCGGTGGCGTTCTTGGTGAACACCAGCTCTTGGGTGTCTGCCCCCACGAACGCGGCGATGTCGGCCCGTCCCTGCTCGTAGGCGTCGGTGGCCTCCTCCATCAGTTGGTGCGCACCGCGGTGCACGGCGCCGTTGGAGGTCAGCAAAAACTCCCGCTCGGCGTCGAGTACCTGCAGCGGGCGCTGCGACGTCGCACCGGAATCCAGGTATGCCAGCGGATTTCCGCTGCGCATGACGCGCTTGAGAATCGGGAAGTCGGCACGGATGGCCGCGACATCCAGGGGTGAGACCGCCGCCGAAGGTGTAGCCATGTCAGGCTCCGGCGGCCGCCGCTTGGGTGAAGCGGACGTAGCCGTTCTGCTCGAGTTCATCGGCCAGCTCGGGACCGCCGGATTCGGCGATGCGCCCGCCGACGAACACGTGCACGTGTTCGGGGCGGATGTAGCGCAGGATGCGGGTGTAGTGCGTGATCAGCAGGATGCCGCCACGCACCGGCTGGCCGGTGCCATCGTCCCAGCCTGTTTCGGCGTAGCGGTTCACGCCCTCGCTGACCACGCGCAGGGCGTCGACGTCGAGCCCGGAGTCGGTCTCGTCGAGGATGGCGATCCTGGGCTTGAGCAATTCCAGCTGCAGGATCTCGTGGCGCTTCTTCTCACCGCCGGAGAAGCCCTCGTTGACGCTGCGCTCGGCGAACGCCGGGTCGATTTCCAGCGAGCCCATCGCCGCCTTGACCTCTTTGACCCAGTGCCGCAACTTCGGGGCCTCACCGCGCACGGCGGTCGCCGCCGAGCGCAGGAAGTTCGACACCGAGACGCCGGGCACCTCGACGGGATACTGCATGGCCAAAAAGATTCCGGCCCGGGCGCGCTCATCGATGCTCATCGCCAGCACGTCCTCGCCGTCCAGCGTGATGGAGCCCGAGGTCACCGTGTACTTGGGGTGACCGGCGATGGCGTACGACAGCGTCGACTTGCCCGAACCGTTGGGGCCCATCAACGCATGCGTCTCACCGGATTTCACGGTCAGGTCGACGCCGTTGAGGATTCCGATCTCGCGTTCGGACTCGGCGGCGTTCGGGTTTACGACGCTGACGTGTAGGTCTTTGATTTCCAGGGTGGTCATGAGGCTGTTGTTTCCGTCTTTTCCGTTAAGGCCAGTTCGTGTTCGATGGCTGCGGTCAGGCGCTCCCGGATATCGGGCACCCCGATCTTGGAGGTGATCTCGGCGAAGAACCCGCGGATCACCAGGCGGCGGGCCTGCTCCTCGGGGATGCCACGGGAACGTAGGTAGAACAGTTGCTCGTCGTCGAAACGGCCGGTGGCACTGGCGTGCCCGGCGCCGACGATCTCGCCGGTCTCGATCTCCAGGTTGGGCACCGAGTCGGCGCGTGCCCCGTCGGTGAGCACCAGGTTGCGGTTCACCTCGAACGTGTCGGTGCCGGTGGCCTCGGCGCGGATGAGCACGTCGCCGATCCAGACGGTGTGCGCGTCGGGCAGCGCGGAGTCCGGATTGCCTTGCAGCGCACCCTTGTACAGGACGTTCGACTTGCAGTCGGGCCGGGCGTGATCCACCAACAGCCGCGACTCCAGGTGTTGCCCGTCGTCGGCGAAGTACAGGCCCAGCAGCTCGGCGTCCCCGCCCGGGGCGGTATACCGCACGTTGGCCGTCAGCCGCACCACCTCGCCGCCGAGCGTGACCGCGACGTGGCGCAACACCGCGTCCTTGCCCAGCTTGGCGTGGTGCATGCTGACGTGCACGGCGTCGTCGGCCCAGTCGGCGAGCCACACCACCGTGAGCCGGGCGGCGTCGTCGACGACGAATTCGACGTTGTCGGCGTAGGTTCCGCTGCCCCGGTGGTCGATGACGACGACCGCCTCGGCGAGCTCGGCGACCCGGACCTGCAGGTGCCCGTAGGCCACCGCGCCCTCGCCGGGGCCGGTCACGGTGATGCCGATCGGTTCGGCGATGCGGGTGTCGCGTTCGACGGTGACCAGCGTCGCGGAATTGAACGACGAAAACGCTTGCGCGGCAACCCTGTCGGTGGGCACGCCGCCCTGGCCGAGTCGCTCGTCGCCCCGGGAGACGGTCTCGACCCGCACGCCGGGCTGTTCGGTGACGCTGACCCCGGCCCTGCCGGTGGCGCGCGCCGAGCCGTCGTGCAACCCGCGCAGCCGGCGCAGCGGGGTGAACCGCCAGACTTCGTCGCGGCCGCGCGGGACCTCGAACGCGTCCACCTCGAACGAGGAGAACAGCTCGCCCTTGTTGACTGCGGTCAGGGCCGAACCCTCAACCGCTTCGGTCAGATTCGTCACTAGCCGACCGCGCCTTCCATCTGCAGCTCGATCAGGCGGTTGAGCTCCAGCGCGTACTCCATGGGCAGCTCTTTGGCGATCGGCTCGACGAAGCCGCGGACCACCATGGCCATGGCCTCGTCCTCGGTCAGGCCGCGGCTCATCAGGTAGAAAAGCTGGTTCTCGCTGACCTTGGACACGGTGGCCTCGTGGCCCATGGTGACGTCGTCCTCGCGGATGTCGACGTAGGGGTAGGTGTCGCTGCGGCTGATCGTATCGACCAGCAGCGCATCGCATTTCACGCTGGAACGCGATCCGTGCGCGCCCTTGTTCACCTGCACCAGGCCGCGGTAGGAGGTGCGGCCGCCGCCGCGGGCCACCGACTTGGACACGATGTTGCTCGACGTGTTGGGCGCCAGGTGCAGCATCTTCGCGCCGGTGTCCTGGTGCTGGTCTTCGCCGGCGAAGGCTACCGAGAGCACCTCGCCCTTGGCGTGCTCGCCGGTCATCCAGACCGCCGGGTACTTCATGGTGACCTTCGACCCGATGTTGCCGTCGATCCACTCCATGGTGGCGCCGGCCTCGGCGCGGGCCCGCTTGGTGACCAGGTTGTAGACGTTGCCCGACCAGTTCTGGATCGTCGTATAGCGAACGCGCGCATTTGGTTTCACGATGATCTCGACCACCGCCGAGTGCAGCGAATCCGACTTGTAGATGGGCGCGGTGCAACCCTCGACGTAGTGCACGTAGGAGCCCTCGTCGGCGATGATCAGCGTCCGCTCGAACTGGCCCATGTTCTCGGTGTTGATCCGGAAGTAGGCCTGCAGCGGGATGTCGACGTGCACGCCCTTGGGGACGTAGATGAACGAGCCGCCGCTCCACACCGCGGTGTTCAGCGCGGAGAACTTGTTGTCCCCGGCCGGGATCACGGTGCCGAAGTACTCCTGGAAGATCTCCGGGTGCTCGCGCAGACCGGTGTCGGTGTCGAGGAAGATGACGCCCTGGGTCTCCAGGTCCTCGCGGATCTGGTGGTAGACCACCTCCGATTCGTACTGGGCCGCGACGCCGGCCACCAGACGCTGCTTCTCGGCCTCCGGGATGCCCAGCCGGTCATAGGTGTTGCGGATGTCCTCCGGCAGGTCTTCCCAACTGGCGGCCTGCTTCTCGGTGGAGCGCACGAAGTACTTGATGTTGTCGAAGTCGATACCGTTCAGGTTCGAGCCCCACTTCGGCATCGGCTTGCGGTCGAAGATGCGCAGCGCCTTGAGCCGCGTCTGCAACATCCATTCGGGCTCGTTCTTCTTGGCCGAGATGTCGCGGACGACGGCCTCGGACAGGCCGCGCTGGGCGCTGGCGCCGGCGACGTCGGAGTCCGCCCAGCCGTAGCCGTACCGCCCCAGGGAGGCGATCGCCTCTTCCTGGGTCAGCGGTGCGGTTGTCGTCGTGCCGGCCTCGGGGGTGAGTGTCATCGAGACGCTCCTTTGATGCTCGTGGTGTTGGTACGACGCGGGCTGGGCGCCGTGCTTGATGCCTGAGTCAGGGGTACGTGCGTGGTGCAGGCGCAGTCGCCGTTGACGATGGTCGCCAACCGCTGGACGTGGGTGCCCAGCACCTCGGCCATGGCCTGTTGCTCGGCCTCGCACAGCTCGGGGAATTCCTCCGCGACGTGCGACACCGGGCAGTGGTGCTGGCAGATCTGCACGCCGTGGATGGGCCCACCGACCTGTGTGGTGGTGGTGACATAGCCGGCCTTGGTCAGGGCGGTGGCGATCCGGTCGGCGGCCGCCTCGACGTCGGTGTCGGCGGCGCTGTCGGCCGCGGGAACGTCGGCCAGGATGGCGTCGATCCGCTGCCGGGCGAACGCCTGCACGGCCTCCTCCCCGCCGATCTCGCGGAGTTGCCGCATCGCGGCCGCGGCCAGGTCGTCGTAGGCGTGGTCGAGCTTGGCCCGCCCGGCCGCGGTCAACCGGTAGCGCTTGGCGGGACGCCCGCGCCCCACCTGCTGCCACGCCGCGGGCGGCGTGGCCTCGGCATCGCCGGCCTCGATCAGCGCGTCGAGGTGGCGCCGCACGCCGGCGGCCGCCAAACCCAGCCGGTCACCGATCTCGACGGCGGTGATCGATCCGGACTCCAGCAGCAGGCGCACGATCGCGCGGCGAGTGTGACGATCCGGCACCGGCGCGCCGACGCCCGCCACGCCGGTAGCGGCGTCAGCGGCCCTGGCGGGGCTGGTTCGGATTTTCACAACACCAGTGTGACGCAATTCCGGGGATCGGTCTAGCAAGGGTCCCCTGCTTTGGCGTTGCGCTGCTCACACCAGCCGCTCGGCGTGACCCGGTCGCCTGGCGAGGCTACGCCCATCGCCCGGGCTACGCTGCTCTGATGGCAGCCCGCCACCACACGCTGAGCTCGTCGATCGCGAGTCTGCACGGCGACGAGCAGGCGGTGGGCTCGCCGCTGAACGATACCGAGCTCACCGCGCTGCGCCGCACCCGCCTGTTCGGTGCCGCCGGCACCGTGGTGATGGCGATCGGCGCGCTGGGCGCCGGCGCGCGTCCCGTCGTGCAGGACCCCACCTTCGGGGTGCGGCTGCTCAACCTCCCGTCGCGGATCCAGACCGTGTCGTTGACCATGACCACCACCGGCGCGGTCATGATGGCGCTGGCCTGGTTGATGCTCGGCCGCTTCGCGCTCGGCAACCGGCGGATGTCGCGCGGCGACCTGGACCGCACCCTGCTGCTGTGGGTGCTGCCGCTGCTCATCGCCCCGCCCATGTACAGCAAGGACGTCTACTCCTACCTGGCGCAAAGCCAGATCTCGCTGGAGGGCCTGGACCCCTACCGGGTGGGCCCGGCCTCGGGCCTGGGCCTGTCACACATCTTCACGCTGTCCGTGCCGACCCTGTGGCGCGAGACGCCCGCGCCGTATGGGCCACTGTTCTTGTGGATCGGACGCGGCATCTCGGCGGTCACCGGGGAGAACATCGTCGCCGCCGTGCTCTGTCACCGCCTGGTGGAGCTGCTGGGGGTGGCCCTGATCGTGTGGGCGACCCCACGCCTGGCCCGGCGCTGCGGCG
Source organism: Mycobacterium arosiense ATCC BAA-1401 = DSM 45069 (assembly GCF_002086125.1). Classification (GTDB taxonomy): domain Bacteria; phylum Actinomycetota; class Actinomycetes; order Mycobacteriales; family Mycobacteriaceae; genus Mycobacterium; species Mycobacterium arosiense. The sequence goes on along the minus strand of NZ_MVHG01000013.1, from coordinate 32,022 downwards.
TCGCGGAGGTCAGCGCCCTGTGGCTGGGCGCGGCCAATCCGCTGCTGATCATGCATCTGGTGGCCGGCGCGCACAACGAGGCGCTGATGCTGGGCCTGATGCTGACCGGGGCGGAATTCGCGTTGCGCGGCATCGACGCGCCGCGCCTGCTGCCCGCGTCCTGGAAGTCGGCCCCGGACTGGGAGCCGCTGGGGTTGCTGGCCGCCGGCGCCGTGCTGATCGTGCTGTCGTCGCAGGTGAAGCTGCCGTCGCTGCTGGCGCTCGGCTTCGTCACGATGGCGCTGGCCTACCGCTGCGGTGGCACCCTGGGCGCGTTGCTGCTGACTGGCGGCGGCATGGCGGCGCTGTCGCTGGCGGTGATGGCGCTGGTGGGCTGGGCCAGCGGGTTGGGCTTCGGCTGGATCTACACGCTGGGCACGGCCAACGTGGTGCGCAGCTGGATGTCGCCGCCCACCCTGCTGGCGCTGGGCACCGGGCAGGTGGGCATCCGGCTGGGCCTGGGCGATCACACCACCGCGGTGCTGGGGCTGACCCGTGCGATCGGCGTGCTGATCATCACGGTCATGGTGGCCTGGTTGCTGCTGGCCGTCTTCCGCGGCCGGCTGCACCCCATCGGCGGGCTGGGTGTGGCGCTGGGCATCACGGTGCTGCTGTTCCCCGTCGTGCAGCCCTGGTACCTGTTGTGGGCCATCATCCCGCTGGCCGCCTGGGCGACCCGCACCGGGTTCCGCGTCGCGGCCATCGTCATCAGCCTGGTCGTCGGGATCTTCGGCCCCACCGCCAACGGCGACCGGTTCGCGCTGTTCCAGATCATCGACGCCACCCTGGCCAGCACCGTGATCGTGGTGGCGCTCATCGCGCTGACCTACACCCGCCTGCCCTGGCGCCGCCCGCCCGTCCAGGACACCGAATCCAACGGACAGCCCGCCACCGACGGCTCACCGCCGCAGCCTCCCTCGACCCCTCGCCCGGCGCCGGCACATGGCGCCTACGCTGATTCCACGTGAGCTCGGCCTTTCCGCCATCGCGCCAATCCCCGGACTCGGTGGTGCGGCTGCGCGGCGTCACCAAGACATACGGATCTGGCGCGACCGCCGTCGAGGCCGTCGCCGACCTCGATCTCGAAGTGCACGCCGCCGAGGTGCTGGCCCTGCTCGGCCCCAACGGCGCCGGCAAGACGACCACGGTGGAGATGTGCGAGGGCTTCGTGCGCCCCGATGCCGGCACCATCGAGGTGCTCGGCCTGGACCCGATCGCCGACAACACGCGGCTGCGGGCGCGGATCGGGGTGATGCTGCAGGGCGGCGGCGGATATCCCGCGGCCCGAGCGGGCGAGATGCTCAACCTGGTGGCCGCCTACGCCGCCGACCCGCTGGACCCCGCGTGGCTGCTGGACACCCTCGGCCTCACCGACGCCGCCCGCACCACCTACCGGCGGCTCTCCGGCGGCCAGCAGCAACGCCTGGCGCTGGCCTGCGCGCTGGTCGGGCGTCCCGAACTGGTGTTCCTCGACGAGCCCACCGCCGGCATGGACGCCCACGCCCGGCTGCTGGTGTGGGAGCTGATCGACGCGCTGCGCCGCGACGGCGTGACGGTGGTGCTGACCACGCATCAGCTCAAGGAGGCCGAGGAGCTCGCCGACCGGCTGGTGATCATCGACCACGGGGCGACGGTGGCCTCGGGCACGCCCACGGAGCTGATGCGGAGCGGGGCCAAGGACCAGTTGCGGTTCAGCGCACCGCCGCGTTTGGATCTGTCCCTGCTGTCCGCCGCGCTGCCGGAGGATTACAAGGCCACCGAGGTGACGCCGGGCGAGTACCTGGTCGAAGGCCCCGTCGACCCGCAGGTGCTGGCCACCGTCACCGCGTGGTGCGCGCGGATCGACGTGCTGGCCACCGACATGCGCGTCGAGCAACGCAGCCTCGAGGACGTGTTCCTCGACCTCACCGGCAGGAAGTTACGGCCTTGACAGACAACGAGATTCAATCCGGCGTCTTTCCCGCGGGCACCTTCGCGCCCGATCCGCGGCCCAGTGCGGTACCGAAAATGCTTGCCGCGCAGTTCAATTTGGAGCTCAAGCTGCTACTGCGCAACGGCGAACAGCTGCTGCTGACCATGTTCATCCCGATCACGCTGCTGGTCGGGCTCACGCTGCTGCCGCTCGGGTCGTTCGGCCAGCACCGCGCGGCCACCTTCACCCCGGTCATCATGGCGCTGGCGGTGATTTCGACGGCGTTCACCGGGCAGGCCATCGCGGTCGCCTTCGATCGGCGCTACGGCGCGCTCAAGCGGCTTGGGGCCACCCCGCTGCCGGTGTGGGGCATCATCGCGGGCAAGTCACTGGCCGTGGTCACGGTGGTGTTCTTGCAGGCAATCCTGTTGGGCGCCATCGGTTTTGCGCTCGGCTGGCGACCCGCACCGGCGGCGTTGGCGCTGGGTGCGGGTGTGATCGCGCTGGGCACCGGAGTGTTCGCGGCGCTGGGCTTGCTGCTCGGCGGGACGCTGCGGGCGGAGATCGTGCTCGCGGTTGCCAACCTGATGTGGTTCGTCTTCGCCGGCCTGGGCGCGCTGACGCTGGAGACGGGCATCACCCCGACCGGGGTCAAGCTGGCGGCCCGGCTGACCCCGTCGGGCGCGCTCACCGAGGCGCTCTCGCAGGCGATGACCATGTCGGTGGACTGGTTCGGGGTGGTCGTCCTGGTGGCGTGGGGCGCGGTGGGCGCGCTGAGCGCGCTGCGCTGGTTCCGCTTCACCTGACGGGCTCGCTGGCGGCCGCTCGCCCGCGCGCCCGTCGCGACACGTAAACCACGCACACGACACGCCGACGCGGGTGTGCATGGTTTACATCTCGAGGCTGCCAGCCGTACTACAGGTCGTAGTTTTCGGTGCCTTAGGATGCAACCCGTGGTTGGACGGATGCCGTTGCGCGTGGTGGACCTGCCCCCCAACCCCACCCCGGGTGTGCAGCGCCTGATCGCCGCGGCCGTCATCCTCACCCAGGGCGGCATCGCCATCACCGGCGCGATCGTGCGCGTCACCGCGTCGGGCCTGGGCTGCCCCACCTGGCCGCAGTGCTTCCCGGGCAGCTTCGTGCCGGTGGCCCACGCCGAGGTGCCGCGCATCCACCAGGCCGTCGAATTCGGCAATCGGATGGTCACCTTCGCCGTCGTCATCACGGCGGCGCTGGCCGTGCTGGCGGTGACCCGGGCACGACGGCGCCGCGAGGTCCTCGTATACGCCTGGCTGATGCCGATGTCCACCGTCGTGCAGGCGGTGATCGGCGGCATCACCGTGCGCACCGGGCTGTTGTGGTGGACGGTGGCCGTCCACCTGCTGACGTCGATGACGATGGTGTGGCTGTCGGTGTTGCTTTATGTGAAAGTCGGTGAGCCCGACGACGGGGTAGTTCGCGAGCGAGTCGTTCGGCCGCTGCGGGTGCTGACCGCGTTGTCCGGCCTGAACCTGGCCGCCGTGCTGGTCACCGGCACGCTGGTGACGGCCGCCGGCCCGCACGCCGGGGACCACAGCACCACCCGCACGGTGCCGCGGCTCAAAATCGAGGTCGACACCCTGGTGCACCTGCACTCGTCGCTGCTGATCGCCTACCTGGCGCTGTTGGTGGGGCTGGGCTTCGGGCTGCTGGCCGTGCGTGCCGCCCGGCCCGTGCTGGTGCGGCTCGCCGTTCTGCTGGCGCTGGTGTTCGCCCAGGCCGCCGTCGGCACCGCGCAGTACTACACCGGGGTGCCCGCCGTGCTGGTCGCCCTGCACGTGGCCGGGGCCGCGGCCTGCACCGCGGCCACCGCGGCGCTATGGGCGGCCATGCGAGAGCGGGCCCAGGCCGAGCCGCTCGCAGGCTGACTGCACCGCCACCGCGAACTGGCGCTGGGCGACCTCCCGGGCCGCGGGGTCCAGCCGACGCCAGCCCAACGCCGGCGCGACCAGGTCCAGCGCCGCCACCCGGTCGCCCGCCAGATCAACGCGCGCGTAGAGCAGCTCCCCCGCGGCTATGCCGGCGCGCCGGGCGGCCGAGGTCAGCGCGGCGTGGCCCAGGTCCCAGGACTCGAACTCCGGCTCGGCCGGCCAGGCGTGGGACCGCTCGCCGCCCACGAAGACCAACGACGCCTGCGCGACGGGCCGCTCCCGCAGCGTCGGCACGCCGTCGGCCTCGAGGTCGCGCCGATAGCGCTCATCGAGGTTCCAGGCGACCGCGCCGGGCGGGTTGAGCAGGTGGCGCACGCGTCGGGTCCACGCCAGGAATTCGTCGCGCCGATCCCGGCCGCCCGCGCCGGCGCGCAGTATCACCAGGTCCGCGCCGGCGGTTTCCGGATCGTCCCAGGACAACCAGCGCGCGTGCAGCCCGCGTCGCCGCAGCGCGGCCACCAGACCGGCGTCGTCGGCCGTGCGGCCCGCGGCGTCACCCGACCCCGCCAGCACAATGCGGGGATGGAAGACGTCCGGGCGAGCGAGTTTCATGCCCGGGCATGATAAGCGGATGCACGCAATCGAAGTCAGCGAGACCGGCGGCCCCGAGGTGCTGCGCTATGTCGATACGCCCCAGCCGGCTCCCGGGCCCGGCGAGGTGCTGATCAAGGCCGAGGCCATCGGCGTCAACTACATCGACACCTATTTCCGCTCCGGGCAGTACCCGCGCGAGTTGCCGTTCGTCCTGGGCTCGGAGCTGGCCGGCACGGTCGAAGCCCTCGGCGACGGCGTCGACGGGTTGCGCGTCGGCGACCGCGTGGTCAGCGCCGCGGCGTCCGGTGGGTATGCCGAATATGCCACGGCCCCAGCGCATTTGACCGCCGAGGTGCCCGACGGCGTGACCGCCGACGTGGCGGCCTCAGCGCTGCTGAAGGGCCTGACCGCCCACTACCTGCTCAAGTCGGTGTATCCGGTGCAGGCGGGCGACACGGTGCTGGTGCACGCCGGCGCGGGCGGCGTCGGACTGATCCTGACGCAGTGGGCCCACCTGCTGGGGGTGCGGGTGATCACCACGGTCTCGACGCCGGAGAAGGAGCGGCTGTCCCGGCGGGCGGGCGCCGACGAGGTGCTCCCCTACCCCGAGGACCCCGCGGCGTTCGGCGAGCGGATCCGCTCGCTGACCGACGGCGCCGGGGTGGCCGCGGTGTACGACGGCGTGGGCGCGAGCACCTTCGACGCCAGCCTGGCGAGCCTGGCCATCCGGGGGACCCTGGCGTTGTTCGGAGCGGCCAGCGGGCCCGTTCCGCCGTTCGACCCGCAGCGCCTCAACCCCGCCGGCTCGGTGTTCTTGACCCGGCCCTCGCTGGCGCACTTCGTCCGCACCAGCCAGGAATTCAGCTGGCGGGCAGAGGAATTGTTCGCCGCGATCGCCGGCGGCGACATCAGCGTCGAGGTCGGCGGGCGCTATCCGCTGGCCGAAGCGGCGCGCGCCCACCAGGATCTGCAGGGCCGCAAGACGGCGGGCTCGATCGTGCTGCTGCCCTGATTGCCCCCGAACGTGGGCCTGTGGACCGGCCTCAGAACAGGTGCGGCAGACCGATGGCCGAGTCGATGGCCAACGCGCAGAACACCACCGCCAGGTAGTTGTTCGACTGCAAAAACAGCCGCAGCGGCCTGACCGGCTCGCCGGCGCGGACCCCGGCGTACAGCTGGTGGGCCATCGCCAGGAACCACACCCCGGCCACCAGGGCGACCGCGGCGTACAGCCAGCCGGTCGCCAGCGCCAGCGCCAGCGTCGCCAGCACCGTCAGCCAGGTGTAGATCAGGATCTGCTTTGTCACCTGACGCTCGGTCGCCACGGCGGGCAGCATCGGGACGCCCGCCGCCTTGTAGTCGTCCTTGTAGCGCATCGCCAACGCCCAGGTGTGCGGCGGCGTCCAGAAGAAGATGATCGCGAACATCACCAGCGCGGGCCACCCAATGGTGCCCGTGACGGCCGACCAGCCGATCATCACCGGCATGCAGCCGGCCGCGCCGCCCCACACCACGTTCTGCGAGGTGCGGCGCTTGAGCAGCAGGGTGTAGACGAACACATAGAACCCGACGGTCGCCAGCGCCAACAGCCCGGACAACAGGTTGCTCGTCCACCACAACCAGAAGAACGACGCCACCGTCAGCACCAGGCCGAGCACCAGGGCGTTGCGGGTGGGCACCGCCGCACGGGCCAGCGGCCGGCGGGCCGTGCGCTTCATCACTTTGTCGATGTCGGCGTCGGCCACGCAGTTCAGCGTGTTGGCGCCGCCGGCGGCCAGCATCCCGCCGATCAGCGTGTTGACGATCAGCAGCGGGTTCACCGAGCCGCGCTGGGCCAGCAGCATCGCCGGGATCGCGGTGACCAGCAGCAGTTCGATGACCCGCGGCTTGGTCAGCGCCAGATATGCCAGCACCCGCTGGATTGCCCGGCTCCTCACCGTCCCGGTACCCGGGCCGGATCGTCGCCGGGCGGTGCCGTGTCCTCGGCTTGGCAATCGGCTCGGCGCGGCGCGCCCGCGAACGCTCACGCAATAACTCCTTGGGGTCGCAGCGGCGCGCAGCATCTACTACACATGATGGTAGACCGCGATGTGGCGATGGCCCGCCCGCGGGTCAGTTCCCGCAGACGTTTCCCAGATTCCCGAACTGAATGTTAGGCGCTTTCGACGGGCGCGTAATTTTCACACCTGCCGGCCGTGGGTACCCGAAATCCTGCGCTGCAAGAGCCGGCCCTCCCGCACTAGGGTGGGATTGATCAGCTCGATGACCCCAAGGACTGAGTCTGTGACGACACTCGAAGAGATCTCAACGCTGACCCAACCGCACCTTCCCGAGGACTGGTCCGAGCTCGACTCGGCCGCCGTCGACACCATTCGGGTGCTGGCCGCCGACGCGGTGCAAAAGGTCGGCAACGGCCATCCCGGGACGGCGATGAGCCTGGCGCCGCTGGCTTACACCTTGTTTCAGCGGGCGATGCGCCACGACCCCAGCGACACCCACTGGCTGGGCCGCGACCGGTTCGTCCTGTCCTGCGGGCACAGCAGCCTGACGCTCTATCTGCAGCTGTACCTGGGTGGTTTCGGTCTGGAACTGTCCGACATCGAGTCGCTGCGCACCTGGGGATCCAAGACCCCCGGACACCCGGAATTCCGGCACACCAAGGGCGTTGAGATCACCACCGGCCCGCTCGGCCAGGGCCTGGCCTCGGCGGTGGGCATGGCGATGGCCGCGCGCTACGAGCGCGGGCTGTTCGATCCGGACGCCGCCCCGGGCACCAGCCCGTTCGACCACTTCATCTACGTGATCGCCTCCGACGGCGACATCGAGGAGGGCGTCACCTCGGAGGCCTCGTCGCTGGCCGCCGTGCAGCAGCTGGGCAACCTGATCGTCTTCTACGACCACAACGAGATCTCGATCGAGGACGACACCAACATCGCGCTGTGCGAGGACACCGCCGCGCGGTACCGCGCCTACGGCTGGCACGTGCAGGAGATCGAGGGCGGCGAGAACGTCGTCGCGATCGAGGAGGCCATCGCCAACGCCAAGGCGGCCACCGACCGGCCGTCGTTCATCTCGCTGCGCACCATCATCGGCTACCCCGCGCCCAAGCTGATGAACACCGGCAAGGCGCACGGCGCGGCCCTGGGCGACGAGGAAGTCGCCGCGGTCAAGGAGATCCTCGGCTTCGACCCGGACAAGAAGTTCGAGGTGCGCGACGAGGTGATCGCCCACACCCGCAAGCTGGTGGACCGCGGCAAGGAAGCCCACGAGAAGTGGCAGGCCGACTTCGACGCCTGGGCGCAGGCACAACCCGAGCGCAAGGCGCTGCTGGACCGGTTGACCGCCGAGAAGCTGCCGGACGGCTGGGACGCCGACCTGCCGCACTGGGAACCGGGCTCCGACCCGATCGCCACCCGCAAGGCCTCCAACGAGGTGCTCAACGCGGTCGGGCCGAAGCTACCGGAGCTGTGGGGCGGTTCGGCCGACCTGGCCGGCAGCAACAACACGACCATCAAGGGCGCCGATTCCTTTGGCCCACCGTCTATTTCGACCAAGGATTACACGGCCCACTGGTACGCACGCACGCTGCACTTCGGTGTCCGCGAACACGCGATGGGTGCCATCCTGTCCGGCATCGTGCTGCACGGCCCCACCCGGGCGTACGGCGGCACGTTCCTGCAGTTCTCCGACTACATGCGCCCGGCGGTGCGGCTGGCCTCGCTGATGGACATCGATACCATCTACGTGTGGACGCACGACTCGATCGGGCTCGGCGAGGACGGTCCGACCCACCAGCCGATCGAGCACCTCGCCGCGCTGCGGGCCATCCCGAACCTGTCGGTGGTACGTCCGGCGGACGCGAACGAGACGGCCTACGCCTGGCGTACCGTCCTTGCCCGCGGCAACGGCAGCGGCCCCGTCGGCCTGATGCTGACCCGCCAGAACGTGCCGATCCTCGAGGGCACCAGCGCCGACGGCGTCGCCCGGGGCGGCTACATCCTCAACTCGGACGGCGAGGAGGCCGGCCAGGACCCCGATGTGGTGCTGATCGCGACCGGCTCAGAGGTCCAGCTAGCCGTCGATGCACAGAAGCTGTTGGCGGACAAGGACATTGTCGCTCGGGTGGTTTCCATGCCGTGCGTCGAATGGTTCGAGTCGCAGCCCGAGGATTACCGCGACAGCGTGCTGCCGCCGACCGTATCGGCGCGGGTGGCCGTCGAGGCCGGCGTCGCGCAGTCCTGGCACAAGCTCGTCGGTGACACCGGCAGGATCGTTTCCATCGAGCACTACGGCGAATCCGCCGATTACAAAACGTTGTTCCGGGAATTCGGCTTCACCGCAGAAGCCGTCGCGGCCGCCGCGGAACAGGTAGTGGATAACTGAGAAAGGGCCTTTGGAGATGACTCAGAACCCCAACCTCGCGGCGCTGTCCGCCGCGGGAGTATCCGTCTGGCTGGATGACTTGTCGCGCCAGCGGCTGCAGTCGGGCAACCTGCAGGAGCTGATCGACACGAAAAGCGTTGTCGGCGTGACCACCAACCCGTCGATCTTCCAGAAAGCGTTGGCGGAGGGCGATTCCTACGACGGCCAGATCGCCGAACTGGCCGAGCGGGGCGCCGACGTCGACGCCGCCATCCGCACCGTCACCACCGACGACGTGCGCAACGCGTGCGACGTGCTCAAGCGGGAGTGGGAGGCCTCCGACGGCGTCGACGGACGGGTGTCCATCGAGGTCGACCCCCGACTGGCCGCCGATACCGACAAGACGATCGCGCAGGCCGTCGAGCTGTGGAAGATCGTCGACCGGCCCAACCTGTTCATCAAGATTCCGGCGACCAAGGCCGGCATTCCGGCGATCACCGCCACTCTCGCGGAAGGCATTTCGGTCAACGTCACGTTGATCTTCTCCGTCGAGCGGCACCGCCAGGTGATGGACGCCTACCTGGCCGGCCTGGAGAAGGCGCGCGAGGCGGGGCATGACATTTCCAAGATCCATTCCGTCGCATCGTTTTTCGTGTCCCGGGTGGACACCGAGGTGGACAAGCGGCTGGAGAAGATCGGGTCCGACGACGCCAAGGCGCTGCTGGGAAAGGCCGGGGTGGCCAACGCGCGCCTGGCCTACGCCGCCTACCAGGAGGTCTTCGAGGGCGGCGATCGCTACGAGTCGCTCAAGGCCGACGGCGCCCGGGTGCAGCGTCCGCTGTGGGCGTCCACCGGTGTCAAGAACCCCGACTACTCCGACACCCTCTACGTCACCGAGCTGGTGGCGCCGAACACGGTGAACACCATGCCGGAGAAGACGATTGACGCCGTCGCCGACCACGGTGACATCGAGGGCGACACGGTCACCGGCACCGCCGGGGACGCCCAGGCGGTGTTCGACAAGCTGGACCAGATCGGCATCGATTTGACCGACGTCTTCAAGGTGCTCGAAAAAGAGGGCGTGGAGAAGTTCGTGGATTCCTGGACCGAGCTGCTGGAAGAAACACAGAAGCAGCTGGGTTCCGCCTCCAAATGAGCCCAGCCCGCACCGCACAACAATCGGATAACCCATTACGGGACAAGCGCGACAAACGGCTCCCGCGGATCGCGGGGCCGTGCGGGATGGTGATCTTCGGCGTCACCGGCGACCTGGCTCGCAAAAAGGTCATGCCGGCCATCTACGACCTGGCCAATCGCGGTCTGCTGCCGCCCAGCTTCTCGTTGGTGGGCTTCGCGCGCCGGGACTGGAGCACCCAGGATTTCGGCGAGGTGGTGCACGACGCCGTCAAGGAACACTGCCGCACGCCGTTCCGGCAGGAGAACTGGGATCGGCTGGCTGCGGGATTCCGTTTCGTGCCGGGCGCTTTCGACGACGACGAGGCGTTCGGTCGGCTGGCCGAGACCCTCGACAAGCTGGACGCCGAGCGCGGCACCGGTGGCAACCACGCGTTCTATCTGGCCATCCCGCCGAAGTCCTTTCCGGTGGTGTGCGACCAGCTGCACAAGTCGGGACTGGCGCGCCCGCAAGGCGATCGGTGGAGCCGAGTGGTGATCGAGAAGCCGTTCGGCCATGACTTGGAGAGCGCGCAGGCCCTGAATAAGGCGGTCAACGCGGTGTTTCCGGAAGAGTCGGTGTTCCGGATCGACCACTACCTGGGCAAGGAGACGGTGCGTAACATCCTGGCGCTGCGGTTCGCCAACCAGCTGTTCGACCCGATCTGGAACGCGCACTACGTCGATCACGTGCAGATCACCATGGCCGAGGACATCGGGCTGGGCGGCCGGGCCGGGTACTACGACGGCATCGGCGCCGCGCGCGATGTCATCCAGAACCACCTGATGCAGCTGCTGGCGCTGACCGCGATGGAGGAGCCGGTCAGCTTCAACCCGACGGCGCTGCAGACCGAGAAGATCAAGGTGCTCTCGGCCACCCACCTAGCCGAACCCCTTGACGAGACCACCAGCCGCGGCCAGTACGCCGCCGGCTGGCAGGGCGGCGAGAAGGTGGTCGGGCTGCTCGACGAGGAGGGGTTCGCCGAGGACTCGACCACCGAGACGTTCGCCGCCATCACGCTCGAGGTGGACACCCGCCGCTGGGCCGGCGTTCCCTTCTACCTGCGCACCGGAAAGCGCTTGGGCCGCAGGGTGACCGAAATCGCGCTGGTCTTCAAGCGGGCACCGCACCTGCCGTTCGATGCGACCATGACCGACGAACTGGGCGCGAACGCCATGGTGATCCGGGTGCAGCCCGACGAGGGCGTCACGTTGCGGTTCGGCTCCAAGGTGCCGGGCACCGCGATGGAGGTCCGCGACGTCAACATGGACTTCTCCTACGGCTCGGCGTTCGCCGAGGAATCACCGGAGGCCTACGAACAGTTGATCCTTGACGTGCTGCTCGGTGAGCCGTCCCTGTTTCCGGTCAACGAAGAGGTCGAATTGGCTTGGGACATACTTGATCCCGTGCTCAACAACTGGGCGGCGGACGGTAAGCCCGAACCGTACGAGTCGGGCACCTGGGGTCCGGACTCGGCGTTCGAGATGCTGCGCCGCACCGGCCGGGAATGGCGGCGCCCGTGATCATTGACATGGAAGACACCACCACAACGGCGGTCAACAAGAAGCTCGACGAACTGCGCGAAAGGGTCGGCGCCGTCGCGATGGGCCGGGTGCTGACCCTGATCATCGCACCGGACAGCGAGGACATCTTCGAAGAGTCGCTGCGGGCGGCCAACGACGCCAGCCATGAGCACCCCAGCCGGATCATCGTGACGATGCGGGGCAATCCGTATGCGGACGAGCCGCGCCTGGACGCGCAGCTGCGTGCCGGCGGCGACACCGGCGCCAGCGAAGTCGTGGTGCTGCGGCTGTCCGGGGCGTTGTCCGGCCACGCCGCCAGCGTGGTCACCCCCTTCCTGCTGCCCGACATCCCGGTGGTGGTCTGGTGGCCCGACGTCGCGCCGGCCGTGCCTGCGCAAGACCCATTGGGGCGGTTAGCGATTCGTCGCATCACCGATGCCACCAACGGGGTGGACCCGTTGGCGGCCATCAAGAGCCGGCTGCCCGGATACACCGCGGGTGACACCGACCTCGCCTGGGCGCGCATCACCTACTGGCGTGCGCTGCTCACCTCGGCCGTCGACCTGGCGCCGCACGAACCGATCGAGTCGGCGCTGGTGTCCGGTCTGGCGACCGAGCCCGCCCTGGACGTCCTGGCCGGGTGGCTGGCCAGCCGGATCGACGGACCGGTGCGCCGGGCGGTCGGCGAACTCAAGATCGAACTGCAGCGCAAGAGCGAAACCATCGTCTTGAGCAGGCCGCAGGAAGGAAGGACGGCCACGTTGAGCCGGACGTCCCGGCCGGACGCCCTACTCCCCTTGGCGCGCAGGGAAACCGGCGAGTGCCTCGCCGAAGACCTGCGCCGACTGGATCCCGACGAGGTTTACCAATCAGCGCTCGAAGGCATCGAGAAAGTGCAATACGTGTGAGCACCAGCGTCGAAATTTTCCCGGACAGCCAGACCATGGTGGAAGCCGCCGCCGCGCGGCTGACCGACACCATCGCGAACGCCGTGGCGGCCCGCGGCCGGGCGCTCATCGTGCTGACCGGCGGCGGCAACGGCATCGGGCTGCTGCGGTCGCTGGCGGGACGCGAGATCGACTGGTCGAAGGTCCATCTGTTCTGGGGCGACGAACGCTACGTCCCAGAGGACGATGACGAGCGCAACGACAAACAGGCGCGGGCGGCGCTGCTGTCCCGGGTCGACATCCCGTCGAGCCAGGTGCACCCGATGCCCGCCAGCGACGGGGAATTCGGGAACGATCTGGCCGCGGCGGCGCTGGCCTACGAGCAGCTGCTGGCCGCCAACGCCGAACCCGGCGAGCCGGTTCCCAATTTCGATGTGCACCTGCTTGGCATGGGCCCCGAGGGCCACATCAACTCGTTGTTCCCCGACACCCCGGCCGTGCTCGAGACCACCCGGATGGTGGTGTCGGTCGAGGACTCGCCCAAGCCGCCGCCGCAACGAATCACGTTGACGCTGCCCGCCATTGCGCGTTCCCGCGAAGTTTGGCTGCTGGTGTCGGGCGGGGGCAAGGCCGACGCGGTGGCCGCCGCCATCGCTGGCGCCGCACCCGTTTCGGTGCCGGCCGCCGGGGCGGTCGGGCTGGACACCACGCTGTGGCTGCTCGACGAGGACGCCGCGGCCAAGCTGCCGTCGGACACGTCCCGAGTGGCGCGACACCCGGCGTGAGCTAGGCCCGTCGCTGAACCACCGGACGTCCGTTCAGCCGCAGCGACAGTTCTGTCGATGCTCGACTCAGCAGCACCGGAACGGCTTGGGTGTCACCATTTTTCGCGGCGACGACGAGCGTATGTCTGCCGCCCACCGGGCCGACGAGGTGGTAGTAGCCGTCGGCGCTTGACCGCCCTTGAGCGACTTGACGACCGGCGCTGTCAATCAACTTGAGTGAGGCGTCGGCAAGCGGCGCGGCGTCGGCGCCACGAAGGTGGCCGTGCAAAACATTGCCCTCGGCCGACTCGACGATTTCCTCAGCGGCCTCGTCACTTTCGTGTTCGGAGGGCACGTGAGCCTTGGCCACCAGACCATGCGCGGTGGCGAGCACCGGCAGGCCGAGGAACACCGCGCCGCCCGCAAGGTAGAACAGCGCGGCCGCACTGTAGTGAGCGGCCACCACTCCGCCCAGCCACGGTGCGAGGCCGGCGCCGATGAACCGCACGAAGCTGTAAGCGGCAGACGCCGTCGGCCTCGGCACCGGCGACACCTGCATCACCGTGCTGGTCACCAGCGTGTTGTTCATTCCGATTAATGCGCCGCTGGCTATGACGCAAGCGATGACAACGGGCGGACGGGCGATCCACACGCCAATCGCCGCCACGTCCAGCGACATCAAGAACAGCGTCAGATAAAGCGAGACGGCGGTACCGATGCGCCGCTGCGCCCACGGCGCGCAGAAGACCGCGAAAACCGCGACGAGTAGACCCCAACCGAAAAACACCAACCCCAATTCGTGCACGCCGATCTTCATCGGATACGGCGAATAACTCATGACGATGAAGAAGCCCGAGTTGTACAACAGGGCGACGACGGCGATGGTCGAAATGCCGCGATTGCGTAGCGCGTTGAGTGGGTCCGCGATCCGCGCCCGCTCGGCCGGGAGCGGAGCCGGCGCAACGAACGTGATTACGCAGATGAGAGCGACTCCCATGAGCGCGGCTACACCGAAAAACGGCCCACGCCAACTGATCCCGCCAAGTGCGGCGCCGACCATCGGCCCCACCGCGATGCCGACACCGAGCGCGGCCTCGTAGAGCACGATCGCGCCCGCGAAGCCACCGCTGGCCGCCCCCACGATGACCGCCAGCGAGGTGGCGATGAACAGCGCGTTGCCCAGACCCCAGCCGGCGCGAAACCCTATGACGCCGTTCACTCCCCCGGCGGCTCCAGCAAGGGCACTGAACATCACGATGATGACCAGCCCGACGACAAGCGTCCGCTTGGCGCCGATCCTGGACGACACCCAGCCGGTGATCAGCATCGCGACCGCGGTGACCAGCAGGTAGCTGGTGAACAGCAGCGAGATCTGCTCGGGTGTCGCATGCAACTGGCTGGCCATGGTCGGCAAGATCGGATCGACAAGACCGATGCCCATGAACGAGATCACACATGCGAAGGCAACGGCCCACACCGATCTCGGCTGACGTAGAAAGCCAGGCGCCCCCCGGGGTTTCGTCACCGCCATCCTCCTTCACGCCATACGCGGGCAGAGATTCGACAAGAAAATTAGATAGGGATGCTATCAAAATGGATAGGGTGACCCGCGCCACACCGGGCCGGCGCGGGGTCATAATGACGGTCATGGCAGACAGAACCGTGCGCGGGGGACAGGAGCGAAGCCGGCTCAAGACGCTCACCCAGGCCGCGTTGAACGCCGACAAGACCGTGGAGCAGGTCGAAGACGTCCTCGACGGGTTGAGCAACACCATGCAGGAGCTGAGCGATTCTTTGTCGGCCCTCAACGCCACGGTGGAACGCCTGGAAGCCGGCCTGGATCACCTGGATGGCACCATGGCCAGCCTGGACGACCTGGCCAAGCGGCTGATCGTGCTGGTCGAGCCGGTGGAAGCCATCGTCGCGCGGGTCGATGACATGGTGCGGGTGGGCGAGACCATGATGTCCCCATTGGCGATCACCGAGCACGCGGTGCGCGGCCTGGTGGACAGGCTGCGCAACCGGACCGTGCAGTAGGCGCACGGCGGGACTTTCGATGGCCACGTTGCTGCTGCACCATCCCGCGTTCGCGGATCATCGGACCGCCCCCGGTCATCCGGAGCGGCCGGACCGCTACCGCGCGGTGGCGGCGGCGCTGAGCCGGCCGCAGTTCGACAAGCTGATGCGTGCGGAGGCCGAGCCGGCCGACCTCGCGACCACGCGCTACGTGCACTCGAATCGCTATGTCGACGCGCTGGAAGCCGCGCGGCCCGAAGCCGGTTACGTCTACCTCGATGGCGGCGACACCATGATGGAGCCGTCGACCTGGGAGACGGCGCTGCGCGGGGTCGGCGCCACGCTGCAGGCCGTGGACGCGGTGCTGGCCGGTGACGCGCAGAACGCGTTCGTCGCATGCCGGCCGCCGGGCCACCACGCCGAAACCGAGCGCGTCATGGGCTTCTGCCTGTTCAACAACGTCAGCATCGGCGCGCGGCACGCGCAGCGCAAACACGGGCTGACCCGGGTCGCCATCGTCGATTTCGACGTCCACCACGGCAACGGAACCCAGCAGATCTTTTACTCCGACCCCAGCGTGCTCTACGCGTCCACGCACCAGATGCCGCTGTTCCCGGGCACTGGTGCGGTACGAGAGGCCGGGGTGGGCAACATCTTCAACGCGCCGCTTTCACCCGGCGACGGCGGGGCGGAGCTGCGCGCGGCGTTTCAGGACCGGATACTGCCCGCGCTGCAGGGCTTTTCGCCCGAGCTGATCATCGTGTCCGCCGGTTTCGACGCCCACGAGCGCGATCCGCTCGGCTCGCTGACCATGACGGCCGCCGACTTTGCTTGGGTCACACGGGAATTGATGACGTCGGCCGAGAGGCTGTGCGACGGCCGGCTGGTGGCGGTGCTCGAAGGAGGCTATGACCTGCAAGGCCTCACTGATTCGGTCACCGCGCACGTCGGCGAGCTGCTGAAGGGCTGATCAACCCGCCTTCTGGTGCATCTCGGGATACGGCCCGCCGACCGGCGTGGCCGCCCCCAGAATCTCGTCGAGCGCGGCGAGATCGCCGTCGGACAGCGTGACGTCGACCGCGCCGGAGCTCTCCTGCAGGTAGCGCAGGTGCTGGGCTCCGACGATGGCGACGTGCACGCCCGGCTGCGCGATCACCCGCGCGATGGCCAGCTGGCTGATCGTCACGCCCATCCCGGCGGCCAGAACCTCAAGCCGCGCAACAACTTCCAGGTTGCGCAGGTAGCCTTCGCCGCTGAAGATGTCGCTCTTGCCGCGCCAGTCCTGGGCGCCAAAACTGGTGTCGGCCTTCATCGTCCCGGTCAGCAGACCGTGCGCCAGCGGCCCGTACACCATCACCCCGATGTCGTGCTCGCGGGCGTACGGCAGCAGCTCGTCTTCGATGCCGCGGCGAAATAGGTGGTAGGGCGGCTGCACCACCTCCACCGGAAGGGTCTCGGAAAACTCCCGCACCTGCGCGGTGTCATAGTTGGACACACCGACGTGCCGGATCTGGCCCTCCGACACCAATTCCGCGAGCGCCCCGGCGGTTTCGGGGGCCGGGGTGCCCGGATCGGGCCAGTGCACCAGGTACACGTCGATGTGGTCGATGCCCAGCGCGGTTAGGCTGGACTCCACGCCCTCCCGGAGCCATGTGCGGCTGCCGTCGCGGACCAGCCCGTTGTCGGTGGCACGCAAACCACCTTTGGTGGCGATCACCACCTCATCGCGAGATTTCCGGAGATCGTCGCGAAGCGCCTCGCCGAGCAGGCGTTCGGACGCCCCGAACCCGTATTGCTGTGCGGTGTCGAAGAAGTTGATCCCGAGGTCGCGGGCGCTGCGGATCAGGGCGATCGCGGCCTCCTCGTCGGCGTGGCCCCAGTCGCTGCAGAACTCCCAGGTGCCGAAGGCCAACCGGGAAACCTCGAGTCCCGTCTTGCCGAATGTGATGGTCTTCAATGCCCACCCTCCCCGTTGCATAGACGTCCACTGGGTATGCAGCCGGTGCGGCCAAGCCCCCGACCCAACCATAACCAGGACCGATTGGCCGGTTATCAGCCGCTGTTTCGCAGCGCGCTGGCCAGCCCGTTCATCGTGAGCAAAATGCCGCGCTGCACCAATTCGTCGTCGTCGCCGGACCGGTAACGGCGCAGCAGCTCCACCTGCAAGTGGTTGAGCGGCTCGAGGTAGGGGAAGCGGTTGAACACCGAGCGCGCCAGCGCCGGGTTGTCGGCGAGCAGGTTGTCGTGGCCGGTGATGAGCTTGTGCATGGCGATGGTCCGCCGGTGCTCGTCGACGATCTTGTCGAATACCCGGTGCCGCAAGTCCTCGTCGTCCACCAGTTCGGCGTAGCGCGCCGCCAGGCCAAGGTCGCTTTTAGCCAGCACTTGAGCCAGGTTGGACAGCACGCTGCGGAAAAACGGCCAGCGTTGGTACAAGTCGTGCAGGATGTCCACCCGCTCGCTTTCGCTTTCCGGGCCCGCCGCGATCCACTGCTCGAATGCCGACCCGGTGCCATACCAGCCGGGCAGCATGACCCGCGACTGGCTCCACGCCAGCACCCACGGGATGGCGCGCAGGTCCGAAATGGACTGGGTGGGTTTGCGTGAGGTGGGTCGGCTGCCGATGTTCAGCGATCCGATTTCGCTGACCGGCGTCGACGCCATGAAGTAGTCGACGAAACCCGGTGTCTCGTGCACCAATTCGGCATAGGCGCGCTGGGCCAGCACGGCCACCTCGTCGAGCACCGCGTACGCCGGTTCGGCGGCATCGCCCAGTCCCTCCACATCGAGCAGGGTGGATTCCAGCGTGGCGGCCAGCAGGCTCTCCAGATTGCGTTGCGCCGCTTGCGGTTCGGCGTACTTGGCGGCGATCACCTCACCCTGCTCGGTGAGCCGCAGCGATCCGTTCACCGCGCCGGGCGGCTGCGCCAGGATGGCTTCGTAGCTCGGGCCGCCGCCGCGCCCGACGGTGCCGCCGCGACCGTGAAAGAGCCGCAACCGGATTCCCGTTTTGCGGGCTACCTCCACCAGGGCCAGCTCGGCCCGGTACACCGCCCAGCTGGAGGCGAGATAGCCGCCGTCCTTGTTAGAGTCGGAATACCCGAGCATCACTTCCTGGCTGTCGTCGCGGGCGGCCACCAGGGCGCGGTAGATCGGCAGTTCGAGCATGGCATGCAGAACGGTGGCGCCGTTGTGCAGATCGTCGATGGTCTCGAACAGCGGGGATATGCCCACCGGGCAGTACGGCGCATCCCCGGACGCGTCGATCAGGCCCGCCTCCTTGAGCAGGATGGCGGCCTCGAGGACGTCGGAGACCGAACGGCACATGGAGATCACGTAATTGGGCACTGCGGACGGTCCGTAGCGCTTGATGGCGTGTGCCGCCGCACGCACCACGCCCAGCTCTTCGCGGGCCAGCTCGGACAGTTCCGCGCGGTCACCGACCAGCGGCCGGCGGGTGGCCAGCTCGGCGGCCAACAGCTCGACGCGCTCGTCTTCGGGCAGCGAACGGTAATCGGGATGCACCCCGGACCATGCCAGCAGCTCGGCGACCACCCCCTCGTGCACGTCGGAATTCTGCCGCATGTCCAGGCCGCACAGGTGAAACCCGAAGACTCGCACGCCTTCTCGCAGCAGCGCCAGGCGGTCGTCGGCCAGCAGCGCGCTGCCGTGCGCGCGCAGCGACGCATCGATGGTGTCCAGGTCGGCCTGCAGTTCGCCCGGGGCCGCATAAGGGGGCAACCCCAGGTCCAGCTCGTGCTGCGGTCGGCGATCCAGGATCTCGGCGCCGGTCGCGGTGAGCCGCGCGCGGATCACCCGCACCGCGCGGCGGTACGGCTCGTCGGCGCGGGCCTTTTCCCCGCAGCCCTCGGCCAGTTCGGTCAGCTCCGGGCTCACCGCGACCAGGCGCGCCGACATCGACAGCTCCTGTTCCAGAGCGGTCAGTTCGGCCAGGTAGTGCGCCAGCGCGGTGAACGCGGCGTTGCCGGTGGCTTGGCGCACCACGCCGGCCGTCACGTTCGGATTGCCGTCGCGGTCCCCGCCGATCCAGGAGCCGGGCTGGAGGATCGGCTGGCTGAGCAGGTCGGCGTCGGGCCAGCGTGACCGCAGGGCGTCGCGCACTTCGGCGTTGACCTGCGGGACCACCTTGAAGAAGGCGGCGGCGTAGTAGCGCAGCCCCACCTCGATCTCATCGGTGATCTGCAACCGGGACAACCGGATGAGCGCGGTCTGCCACAGCGTGAGGACCTGGCGGCGCAATTCGCGTTCGACGTTGCGGCCGTCGTCGGTTTCCTCGTGCCCCTCGGCGTGCAGCCGCATCAGTTCGGTGATCCGGTGCTGGGTGACGAACACGGTGCGCCGGCGGGTCTCGGTGGGGTGCGCGGTGATCACCGGCGCCACCACGGCACCCTTTAGCGCACCGGCGACGGTAGCCGAATCCAGTTGCGCGCGATCGAGTTTGGCGTAGGTCGCGGCCAGGCTGCTGTCCTGCGGCGGCTCGCCCGCGGCGACGTGGATCGCCCGGCGGCGCTCCCGGTGGATGTCTTCGGCGACGTTGGCCAGCAACGCGAAGTGGCTGAAGGCCCGAATGACCGGGATCGCCTGGTGGATGTCGATGCCATCGAACATCCGGGCCAGCTCGGCGCGGTCGATCTCGGAGCGGCGCACCCGAAACGATTCGACCCGCGCCCGCTCGACGAGCCCGAACACCTCGTGCCCGTTCTGCTCGCGCACCGTGTCGCCCAGGATGGCGCCCAGCAACCGGATGTCGGCCCGCATCGGCTCGGTCGCCTCACGACCCACCAAGGTGCGCTGCACGGCGCCGATCGGTTCCAGCGTGCCCTCGGATGCCTCAGCCATAGGACCCAGTATCGATGCGGATGCCGGCGCCCGCCCGTCGGGGATCGCCCGCGGCGGCGAATCACCATGGCGCAGTAGGTCAGATCACCGTGTTTCGGCGGGAATGGCGGGCCGATCAAGCGCGTTGGTTGCAGGCATGTCCGCCGGAATCATTCTCATGGCCCGTCCCGATGCCCACAATTTGGTCGATGACGTGATTGCGCAGGCCAAACGCGCCCACCAGCTCGGGGTCGCGCAGGTGTGGCTGCCCCAGCAGCAGAATTACGACGCCATCGCGCTCGCCGCGCTCGTCGGAGCCGCCGTGCCCGGGCTGGGCGTGGGCACCTCGGTGGTGCCGATCAACCCGCGTCACCCGCTGATCGTCGCCTCGTTGGCGCAGACGGCGCAGGCCGCCGCGCACGGCAACTTCAGCTTGGGGCTGGGGCTGGGCGCCCGCCAGGTGGAACGCCCGACTTTCGGCACCGACTGGCCCAACACCATCACCCGGCTGCGCGAGCACCTGACGATCCTGGCGTCGGTGTTCAACAGCGGCGACGTCGACTTTCACGGCAGCGAGCTCAGCGCCGGCCCAACCTGGCCGGTGCAGGTGCCGGGCGGCACACCGATCCCGGTGTATGTGGCGGCGATGGGCCCCAAGGCGCTGCGGGTCACCGGCGAACTGGCCGACGGCACGCTGCCCTATCTGGCCGGGCCCCGCACGATCGGAGAATTCATCGTGCCCGAGATCACCAAGGCGGCGGCCGAGGCGGGCCGCCCGGCACCGCGCATCATCGTCGCGGTGCCCGTGCTGTTGTCCGACGATGTCGAGGGCGGTCGCAGCGCCGCGGCCCAGCAGCTGAGCTTCTACGAGACCATCCCTTCGTATCGCAAGGTGATCGCTCGAGAGGGCCTCGCCAGTGTGGTCGACCTCGCCGCGATCGGGCCCGAGGAGTCCGTGGGACGCCAGTTGCGCCGCTACCGCGATGCTGGAGCCACTGACATCGTGGTCAGCCCGCTGGACCGCTCCGAGTCGGTCGACCGCGAAGCGTTATGGAGACTGACCGCCGCGCTGTGAACGCGCGGGATGCCCGCGCCGTCAGCGGTACTTGATCATCAGCGCGATGCCGACGATGCACACCAGCCAGATGGCGGTGATGAAATACGTCAGCCGGTCCAGGTTCTTCTCCACCACCGTGGAGCCGGACAGGCTGGACTGCACGCCGCCGCCAAAGAGCGTGGACAGGCCGCCACCCTTGGCGCGGTGCAGCAGCACCAGCAGCACCACCAGGATGCTGGTGACGACCAGGGTGATCTGCAAAGCCAACTGCATGACGGCCAGCCTACCGGCGTCGGTTCGTGTTCAGGGCGCCGCCCTACGGAAGCGGCCCACCGGCGGCGATCGCCGCCAGCTGGGCGAACTGCTCGCCGTCCAGGGAGGCGCCGCCGACCAGACCGCCGTCGATGTCGTCGCTGGCGATCAGCTCGCCGATGTTCTTGGCGTTCACCGATCCGCCGTAGAGCACCCGCACCGAGTCGGCGACCTCTGGGGAAGCGAGGGACGCCAACTGTTTGCGGATCGCCGCGCACACCTCTTGGGCGTCGCCCGCGCTGGCCACCCGCCCGGTGCCGATCGCCCATACCGGTTCGTAGGCGATGACGACCTTGCCGATCTGTTCGCCTGACAGCCCGGCCAGCGATCCGCGCAGCTGCTCTTCGCAGTGCCCGACGTGGTTTCCCGCCTCGCGGACATCGAGGTGCTCGCCGATGCAGACGATCGGGGTCAGCTCGTGCTTGAGCGCTGCGGCGGCCTTGGCGGCCACCACCGCGTCGTCCTCGTGGTGGTAGGTCCGCCGCTCGGAGTGCCCGACGACGACGAACTTGCAGCCCAGCTTGGCCAGGAAGGCACCGCTGATGTCGCCGGTGTAGGCACCCGAGTCGTGCTCGGACAGGTCCTGTGCGCCGTAGGTCAACCGCAGCTTGTCGCCGTCGACCAGGGTCTGCACGCTGCGCAAATCCGTGAACGGCGGTAGCACCGTGACGTCCACCTTGTCGTAGTACTTGTCCGGCAACGCGAACGCGATCTTTTGCACCAGCGCGATGGCCTCGAAGTGGTTGAGGTTCATCTTCCAGTTGCCGGCGATCAGCGGTTTGCGGCTCACGACTGTCGGGCCTTTCTAGTTGTGGTCGGGCTGGGGTCGACTCAACACCTCGATACCCGGAAGCGTCTTGCCCTCAAGGTATTCCAGCGACGCTCCCCCACCGGTCGAGATGTGCGAGAAGTCGCCCTCCGGGATGCCCAGTGCGCGCACCGCGGCCGCGGAGTCCCCGCCGCCCACCACGGAAAACGCGCCCTTGCCGGTGGCCGCGGCGATCGCCTCGGCGACGCCCTTGGTGCCCGCGGCGAAGGCCGGGAATTCGAACACGCCCATCGGCCCGTTCCAGAACACGGTTTCGGCGTTGGACAGCAACGTGGTGAAGCGTTTGACCGAGCCCGGCCCGATGTCCAGGCCCATCAGGTCGTCCGGGATCGCGTCGGCCGCGACGGTCTGCGGTGTCGCGTCGGCGGCGAACTTGTCGCCCGCCACGACGTCCACGGGCAGCCGCAGCACGTCGACGTAGGTGTCCAGCAACCCGCGGCAGGTGTCCACCATCTCGGTCTCCAGCAGCGACTTCCCGACCGAAAACCCCTGTGCGGCGAGAAAAGTGAAGCACATGCCGCCACCGATGACGATGCTGTCGGCTTTGGTGGCCAGCGATTCGATGACGCCGAGCTTGTCGGAAACCTTGGAGCCGCCGAGCACCACCGCGTAGGGGCGTTTGGTGGAGCTGGTCAGCTGCTCCAGCACTGCGATCTCCTCGGCCACCAGCGTGCCGGCGTAGTGCGGCAGCAGGGTGGCGATGTCGTACACCGAGGCCTGTTTGCGGTGTACCACGCCGAAACCGTCGGACACGAAAGCCCCTGTCGGGCCGACCAATTCGGCCAGCTGCCGGGCCAGCGCAAGGCGCTCGCCGCCATCCTTGCTGGTTTCGCGGGCGTCGAAGCGGACGTTCTCCAGCAGCAGGACGTCGCCGTCGGTGAGGCCCTCGGAGCGCGCCAGCGCGTCGGTGCCCACGACGTCTCCGGCCAGCTGGACGTGCCGGCCGAGCTGCTCGGACAGGGCCGCGGCGACGGGCGCCAGCGACAGCTTCGGGTCGGCTCCGCCCTTGGGCCGGCCGAGGTGCGCGGTGATCACCACCTTGGCGCCCGCCTCCACCAACGCCTTCAGCGTCGGCACCGAGGCGGTGATGCGGCCGGCGTCGGTGATCGTCCCGTCGTCGAGCGGCACGTTCAGATCGGAGCGCACCAGCACGCCGCGCCCGGAAACTCCCTCGGCGAGAAGGTCTTTCAGAGTGTGGACGGCCACGGTTTACAGCGACTTGCCGACCAGGGCGACCAGGTCGACGAGGCGGTTGGAGTAGCCCCATTCGTTGTCGTACCAGGAGACGACCTTGGCTTGGTTGTCGATCACCTTGGTCAGACCGGCGTCGAAGATCGAGCTGTGCGGGTCGGTGACGATGTCGCTGGACACGATCGGGGCGTCGTAGTACTTCAGGATTCCTTTGAGCTTGCCCTCGGCTGCGGCCTTGAACGCGGCGTTGATGTCCTCGGCGCTGACCGACTTGGACAACTCGGCGGTGAGGTCGGTGACCGAGCCGGTGGGGATCGGCACCCGCAGCGCGTACCCGTCCAGCTTGCCCTTCAGTTCCGGCAGCACCAGGCCGATGGCCTTGGCGGCGCCGGTGGACGTCGGCACGATGTTCAGCGCGGCGGCGCGGGCCCGGCGCAGGTCCTTGTGCGGACCGTCCTGCAGGTTCTGGTCCTGGGTATAGGCGTGGATGGTGGTCATCAGGCCCTTGACGATGCCGAACTCGTCGTTGAGCACCTTGGCCAGCGGCCCGAGGCAGTTCGTGGTGCACGACGCGTTGGAGATGATGTTCTGGCTGCCGTCGTACTTGTCGTCGTTGACGCCCAGCACGATGGTGATGTCCTCGTCGGTGGCGGGCGCGGAGATGATCACCTTCTTGGCGCCGGCGTCCAGGTGACCCTTGGCCTTGGCGGCGTTGGTGAAGATGCCGGTTGACTCGACCACGACGTCGACGCCCAGGTCGCCCCAGGGCAGCGCCGCCGGGCCTTCCTTGACCTCGAGCGCCTTGATCTTGGTGCTGCCGACGACGATGGTGTCGTCGCCCTCGAGGCTGACGTCCTGCGGCAGGCGGCCCAGGATGGAGTCGAATTTCAGCAGGTGCGCCAGGCTGGCGTTGTCGGTGAGGTCGTTGACCGCGACCACCTCGATATCAGCGGTACCCTGCTCCTGTTGAGCCAGCAAGGCCCGGTAAAAGTTCCGCCCGATGCGACCGAAGCCGTTGATACCTACTCGGACCGTCACTTGTCTCTCCTGTCGTCTTCCGGTGTCCGCTGCTTTGCGCTCGTCGCCAGCCTAGATCAGGGTCTTCTACCATTGCCGCGCCGGTACATCACCGGTGACGTCGGCCACAAACGGTCCGGGCCGGCGGGTCGCCGCCGTCGATGACGTGGACGGGGTAGTCGTCGCCGTGCTCGGGCCAGGGCTGACGGCTCAGCATGGCCGCGACGTCGACGTAGCCCTGTTCGATGAGGCCGGTCTTGGCGTCGACGATGCGGTAGGCCTGCGTTTGGCGCTGGATGGGTTGGGCTTCCAGGATGATCACCCGGACCTCGCCCTCGTCGAAGTCGCAGCGCCGCTGCACGGCGGCCAGCAGCTGTTCGTTGTGCAGGTGGCCTTCGCCGAAGTTCCACCCGATCAGCGGTCCGGCGATGATTTCGCCGTCGCGCAGCAGGTAGTCGGCCTCGTCGGCGCCGTCGGGCAGGGCGCGGGGCACCAGCCCGCCCAGCGCCCGGCCGTGGGTGTGCATGGACCGCCACCCCATCAACTTATCGATCATGAGCTCGGCCGTGAGCGGATCATAAAGGCGGGCAAGCTGGTTGGGTGCCAGCGCCGACGCCTTGGTGATGTTCGCCTCGATCTTGTCCTCGGCACCACTGCGCAGGCACCAGGTGCTGGTGGCCCAGTTGCCCGCGTAGTAGCGCATCGCCGGCAGGAACGAGATCTGTTGCGGGAACATGTTTCCCAGGATCGGCACCACCGCGAGCGCGGCGATCAGGATGATCAGCAGCAGCGGCGAGCTCAGCCCGGTGGCCGTGACGCCGGCGTAGTGGCCGAACAGGTAGAACAGCGAAAAGATGAAGAAGACGTTCCACTCCAACGGGACCCCCATCGGGATGGTGGAGGTGATGTTGAGGTGGAACAGCACCATGAAGCCGATCAGGAACCACGCCCACCGGTGACCGTCGGCGAAGAACACCAGGACCAGCGGAACCAGAAATTCGGCCGTCGTCCCGCCGACGTGGGCCATGACCTTCGGTATCCACGACGGTCGCAGGTCGTTGACCGGGTCGAGGTAGAGCCGTCGCTTGAACCAGTTGAACGCCCGGCCGCGCAGCAGCGGGCTGTTGCTCATCATGACCGCCACGACATACGGGAAGTGATGGTTGAGCTTGGAAGTCGCCGCGCCCCACCACAACGCCAGCATGATGATCTTGAAGGCGGCGATCTGGTCGGTGAACCCGAAGAAGAACACCAGCAGCGTCAGCCCGTAGTGCTCGCCGCGCGCCGCCAGGAAGACGGTTTTGTCCCGCAGGCCCAGCAGCGCGAGCGCGACGATGGCGGGCACCACCAGCCAGGGATCGATCAGGCCGACGTCGCCCGCCGCGGTGACCGGTCCGCCCCGGCCCGGTGAGAGCAACGCCCAGACGCCGGAGCCCAGCACGACGAGATACAGCGCCACGTCGACCACCGTTCGGCTGTCCCCGCGGGTGAACGGGACCTTGCCCGGCCAGGCCGGCAGCCGAATGGTGTTGGGCCGCAACCAGTACAAGAACCCGCCGAACGGCGGCCAGAACCGCGCGGTCAGCGGCCCCGATCCGCAGCCCAGGCCCAGGATCTCGAACAGCAGCGTGAAGATGACCAGCTTCTGATACACGATCGGCTGCGTCCACCAGTCGGTGAGGTGGCCCAGCCCGCCCAGCCCCGGCGTCAGGGAGATCACCGCGGCGGCGCCCGCGACGTACCCGGCGATCTTGAAGACGTAGAACAGGTAGACCGCGTACGGCGAACCGAAGCCGTGTTCGACCCAGTGCCGGGTCATGATCTGGCGCCTGGTCGACCGGGGCAAGCTGAGCCACGTCTGCGGGTCGACGTAGGGAAACTCCGGAGCCATGAATCCCATGGGCGGCCTCGTTCCTGTCTAGAAACCAGCTGGCCCATCGAATGTATCGGCAACGCCACGCCCGATGTGCCGATTTGCGCGCCCCGGTGCCAGGCGCCGGCGCCCGGTCAGTGGCCCTACGGCGAAAACTGTTGCGAGAAACGGTGATTCAGCGCACGGCCGGGGCGGGCCGGCGAGCCACCGGGCGTGCCTGCGGCAAAACCGCACCCGGCGTCGGGCGGACGAATCGGCGCCGCAGTTTGTCGATCATCGTGTCCAGGGTCCGCCGATCCTGGTCGGCGATGCGCACCAGGCGGCGGTAGTTCGCTACGGCATCGAGGTCACCCTTGACTTCCGCGGTGCCGATCTTGCGCTCATATTCGTCGATGCGCTGATCGATGAGGCCGCGCCGGCCGCCGAGTAGGCGCACGAAGTAATCGGCCTGCAGCTCGTCTGCGGTGTCCGGCGCGGCCGCGGGGGCCCGAGAGGCTTCTCGACCGGGGCGGGCCGATTCCACGCGGGCCGCGCCGGTGTGGGCACGCCGCCCACGCCGGTCCCGGGTGGTGGCCGATCTGCGGGTGGCGCTCGCGCGGGCGCCAGTCTCGTGAGACAGACCGGGTACGTCCATCGGGTCCCCTTTACTCGAGGATTGCTTAGGGCGTCGTAACAATAACGCCCCCATCCCGACCCGCGCCATATGCCCGGCCCGGCAAATGCGAAACACCGTGACAGCAACGCAGCCCCGGTCGCTACCATCGAGGGACTCGACTCGGCGAAGCCGCCTGATGCGAGGGCCAAGGAGGGAACGTGACCGACGACGGCAACCCCGACGGGGGGGATATCGGCAAATTCGACCCCGGCTTGACCCAGCGTCTGATGGCGGTGATGCGCCCGGTTCTCAAGACCTACTTCCGGTCGGAGGTGCACGGCCTGGAGGCGTTCCCGCCCGGCGGGGCCCTGGTGGTCGGCAACCATTCGGGCGGCATGTTCCCGATGGACGTTCCGATTTTCAGCGTCCACTTCTACGACAAACTCGGCTACGGCCGGCCGGTCTACACGCTGAGCCACGACATCCTGATGTCCGGACCCACCGCAGATCTCTTCCGGCGCACCGGATACATCCGGGCCAATCCGGCGAATGCGGCCGCGGCGCTGCGGTCCGGCGGGGTGGTGATCGTGTTCCCCGGCGGCGACTACGACGCCTACCGGCCCACCCTCTCGGAGAACGTCATCGACTTCAACGGCCGCAAGGGCTACGTCCGCACGGCGATCGAGGCAGGTGTCCCCATCGTGCCGGCGGTGTCCATCGGCGGGCAGGAGACCCAGCTGTACCTGACCCGCGGCACCTGGCTGGCCGAGCGGCTGGGCATCAAACGCTTGCTGCGCAGCGCGATCCTGCCGTTGTCCTTCGGCTTCCCCTTCGGCCTGAGCGCGGTCATTCCGCCGAACCTGCCGCTGCCCGCCAAGATCGTGACGCAGGTGCTCCCGCCCATCGACATCGCCGAGCAGTTCGGCGACGAGCCGGACGTCGACGAGGTCGACGAGCATGTGCGGTCGGTGATGCAGCAGGCCCTGACCGAGCTCGCCGCCAAGCGTCGCTTCCCGATTCTGGGCTGAGCCATGCCGAATCCATTGAGCGAGACCTTGGGCCTGGTCAGCACGCTGAGCCGCGCCGGCGTGATCGCGCCGATGCGGCCCGACCGCTACGTCAAGATGGCGGCGGCCATGCGCCGCGAAGGCATGGGCATGACCGTGGGCTTCGCCGCCGCGGCGCAGCGCTGCCCCGACCGTCCCGGCCTGATCGACGAACTCGGCACGCTGACCTGGCGCGAGCTCGACGACCGGATCAACGCGTTCGGCGCCGCGCTACAGCGCTTGCCCGGGGGTCAGCCGAAAGTCGTGGGCATCATGTGCCGCAACCACCGCGGCTTCGTCGAGGCGGTGGTGGCCACCAACCGGATCGGCTCCGACGTCGTGCTGCTCAACACGTCGTTCGCCGGACCGGCGCTGGCCGAGGTGGTCAACCGCGAGGGCGTCGACGCCGTGGTCTACGACGAGGAATTCGCGCCGACCGTGGACCGCGCGCTGGCCGACAGGCCGGCCGCCGGCCGCATCGTGGCCTGGACCGACGGGCGACACGAACTCACCGTCGAGAGGCTGATCGCCGATCACGCCGGGCAACGGCCCCGCCGCTCGGGCCGCAAGGGCAGGATGATCCTGCTCACCTCCGGCACCACCGGAACACCCAAGGGCGCCAACCAGACCGGCGGCAACGCCGGAATCGGCACGCTCAAGGCGATTTTGGATCGCACGCCGTGGCAGGCCGAGGAGAACATCGTGATCGTGGCGCCGATGTTCCACGCCTGGGGCTTCTCCCAGTTGATCTTCGCCGCGTCCATGGCCTGCACGGTGATCACCCGGCGCAAGTTCGACCCCGAGGCCACGCTCGACCTCATCGACCGGCACCAGGCGACCGGGCTCGCCGTGGTCCCGGTGATGTTCGACCGCATCATGGAGCTGCCCGCCGAGGTGCGGCGCCGCTACAGCGGCCGGTCCCTGCGGTTCGCCGCGGCATCGGGATCGCGGGTGCGACCGGACGTGGTCATCGCGTTCATGGACGCGTTCGGCGACGTGATCTACAACAACTACAACGCCACCGAGGCCGGCATGATCGCGACCGCCACCCCGCAAGACCTGCGGACCGCACCCGACACCGCCGGCCGGCCCGCGGGCGGGACCGAAATCCGGATTCTGGACCCGAAATTCAACGAGCTGCCCACCGGTGAGGTCGGCAGCATCTATGTGCGCAACAACACCCAGTTCGACGGCTACACCTCGGGGAGTACCAAAGACTTTCACGCCGGATTCATGTCCTCGGGTGACTTGGGATATCTCGACGAGGCGGGGCGCCTGTTCGTCGTCGGCCGCGATGACGAGATGATCGTCTCCGGCGGCGAGAACGTGTACCCGATCGAAGTGGAGAAGATGCTGGCGGCACATCCCGACGTGGCGGAGGCGGCGGTGATCGGCGTCGACGACGAACAATACGGGCAGCGACTGGCGGCCTTCGTGGTGCTCGAGCCCGGCGCCGCGCTCGACGGGGAGGCCACGCCCGACACCCTCAAGCAGCACGTGCGGGAGAACCTGGCCAACTACAAGGTCCCCCGCGAAATCACCGTGCTGGACGAACTTCCCCGCAGCAGCACCGGCAAGATCCTGCGCGCCGACCTGCAAGCGCGGGTGCACGGCTGATGCGGCTCGCCCGGACCCTTCGGAAACCCCGGCCACTGGCGCGGGCCGCGCTCGAATTGGCCAACGCCGCCAACGGGTTACGCCCGCTGGCCCGCAAGGGTTACAGCACCGTCCTGGTCTTCTGGTTCGGCTGGCCGGCCTCCGAGGTGCCGGGCGTGTACTTCTTTGCCTCGCTGCTCGATGCGCTGCGGCGGGGGCGCCGCGGCGATTTTGCGGGCCGGCGCGGGAAGGCCGCGCTGGCGTTGACGGCCGCGTCCTGGGCCATCCTGGCGGTGATCAAGTACCGGGGCGTCACCACTCCGGGCCCGGTGCTGGAGGCCGGGCTGCGCGAGGAACTCGGCGACGACTACGAAGAGGCGCTGACCAAGCTCCCGCAGACGGAACCGACGCGCAGCGGACGGCGCAATCTGCCGCTGGGCAACACCGTGGCCCGCCGCCGGTACGTCGAGAAGACCAACGTGGTGTCCTACGGTCCACACGGCCGCGCCAACCTCGCCGATATCTGGCGTCGACACGATCTGCCCCGCGACGGCAAGGCACCGGTGCTGGTGCAGGTTCCCGGCGGCGCCTGGGTGATCGGAATGCGCCGCCCCCAGGCCTATCCACTGATGAGCCACCTTGCCGCGCGCGGGTGGGTGTGCGTGTCGATCGGTTACCGGGTGTCGCCGCGGTACACCTGGCCCGATCACATCGTCGACGTCAAGCGGGCGCTGGCCTGGGTCAAGGAGAACATCTCCCGCTACGGTGGGGATCCCGACTTCGTGGCGATCACCGGCGGATCGGCGGGCGGCCACCTGTGTTCGCTGGCGGCGCTGACCCCCAACGACCCGAAGTTCCAGCCGGGGTTCGAGGACGCCGACACCTCGGTGGTGGCCGCGGTGCCGGTGTACGGGCGCTACGACTGGTTCTCGACCGAGGGCGAGGGCCGGCGCGAATTCGTGGACCTGCTCCAAAAGTTCGTCGTCAAAAAGAAATTCGCCACCCACCGCGACATCTACGTCGACGCCTCACCGATCCGGCGGCTGCGTGCCGACGCGCCGCCGTTCTTCGTGCTGCACGGCCACGACGATTCGCTCATCCCGGTCGGTGAGGCCGAGGAGTTCGTCGAGGAACTGCGCGCGGTGTCCAAGAACCCGGTCGCCTACGCCGAATTGCCGCACGCCCAACATGCTTTCGACATCTTCAGCTCCCCGCGGGCGCATCGGTCCGCCGAGGCCGTGGCGCGCTTCCTGTCGTGGGTGTACGCCTCCAGGATTCAATGAACCCGCCCGAACGCGACTAGAGCGTCGCGCCGATCGCATCGGAGCTATTGTAATCCCTTGTGTCACTGTGGTTTCAGTGGTCACAAAGCGGCGGTTCTTGTCGGTGGTCCCCGATAGCTTCGGGGTGTGATTGTAGACCGGGAGGCCTTGGCGGCGGCGTTTGACACCATCGACGCCGCCCTCGACGTCCTGGTCGGATATGACAGCGAAGCCTTGGCCACCCGCGAGCAGTTGGCCATGCTGGAACGCTGCGAAAAGGTGCGTCGCCGATTGCCGGCCATCGAGCATCCCCTGATCAATGCCCTTGCCCGTCAGGCACCGTCGACCGAACTGGGCGGCACCGCGGTCCATGCGATCGCCGAGGCCACACTGATCGGCCGCTCAGAAGCGTCCCGCCGCATCAAAGAGGCGCGGGACCTCGGGCCGCGGCACGGCCTGACCGGCGAACCGATTCCACCCGCCCTGGCCGCCACCGCGGCCGCCCAACGCGACGGCACCCTAGGTTCCGGTCAGGTGTCGGTGATCCGCAAGTTCTACCACCAGTTGCCCGGCTGGATCGACGCGGCCACCCGCGAACAGGCCGAGGCCAAACTCGCCGCCGAAGGCACCCGGTACCGGCCCGAGCAACTCGACAAGCTGGCAGCCGTGTTGGCCGATTGCCTCAACCCCGACGGCGGCTACCGCGACGAGGACCGCGCCCGCCGCCGCGGACTCACGTTGGGCAACCAACAACCCGACGGCATGTCGGCGCTGCGCGGCTGGCTGACCCCCGAAACCCGCGCCACCATCGAAGCCGTCCTGGCCAAACTCGCCGCCCCCGGCATGTGCAACCCCGACGACGACACCCCCCGCATCGAGGGCACCCCCAGCGAACAGGCCATCGAACGGGACAGCCGCAGCGCCGCGCAACGCAACCACGACGGACTCAACGCCGCACTGCGAGGCCTACTGGCCTCCGGGAACCTGGGTCAGCACAACGGCTTACCGGCCAGCATCGTCGTGACCACCACGCTGGCCGAGCTCGAGGCCGCCGCCGGCAGGGGGCTCACCGGCGGCGGCACCCTCCTGCCCATGAGCGACGTGATCCGGCTGGCCCGCCACGCCCACCACTACCTGGCCATCTTCAACAAAGGCAAAGCCCTGGCCCTGTATCACACCAAGCGACTCGCCAACCCCGGACAGCGAATCGTGTTGTACGCCAAA
>NZ_MVHG01000129.1 GCF_002086125.1 Mycobacterium arosiense ATCC BAA-1401 = DSM 45069 | reverse complement strand
CGACCACGGCCAACCCCGCACCAACACCTACCACCACCCGGAAAAGCTGCTGGCCGATACGGACGACGACCCGTAGCTAAGTCTTGCGCAACACCGGCGCCGGCACGCCGATCAACAAGCATCGCACCGCATCCCAGGCGCGGCGCAGGGCCGTCTGCACCGCTGGCGGATCGGTGCCGAGGATGCGCGCCCATGCGCCACGCTCATCCGGAAGGATGCTTACTCCCGCTGCGGGTTGGTCAGCGACCGCGCCGTGCAACGCGTGAGAAACAGTAATCCGAAGTACCACTGCGGCATCAGGAAGATCTGGGCGATGTTGGCAAAAAACGACCGCCACAGGTCAGACCGTGGACGCCGACAATCCGCGGCGCTGTCCGGGTGATCGGCGTCTCGGCGATGGGTCTCCGATTTCGCTTCTGCTGACACTGAAAACCCTTTTGGCCGAATGCCGTTCGTCAGGTGCTAACCTCCGCCGACTACTGGGTTTGCTTGGCCGGCGGCCGGTAGAAGATTAGCAGTTGGCCGATGGCCCCGACCAAGCCCAGCGCCGCCGCGATCACCAGGCCCTGCCAGCCGTCCATCCAGTTCTTCCCGAAGACCAGGTAGTCCAGGCTGTACTTGCCCGCGCCCAGCGTGGCCACGCCGACTGCGCTGACCGCCAGCACCAGGTTGTACTCCCAGCCCTCCTTAACGATGAAGAAGCCGTTGGCGCGGTGCACGGTCCAGGCCGCGACCAGCATCAGCGACACGAAGCCCGCCGCCGGGATCGGGGTCAGAAAGCCGGCCGCCAGGCCCAGGCCGGCGGCCATTTCGGTGGTCGCCGCCACGGTGGCGTGGAACTTGCCGGGCTTCATGCCGATGCTCTCGAACCAGCGCGCGGTACCCGGGATGCGGCCGCCGCCGAAGAACTTGTTGTAGCCGTGCGCCGCCAACGTCACGCCCAACACCAGCCGCAAGATCAACACTCCGAGGTCATGGAACGTGTCATATGAAGTCATAACTGTAAACCTAGATCATGGGCCCGGTGGCAAGACAAGAGCCGCCGAGCAGCTATGTCGCTTGATCCGCTGGTCCGTGTGGGAACATTGCGGGCGTTCGACGTGCACCCGATCATCAGCTACGCCACAAAGGGGGTGCACCACGGCTCGTACCGAACGAGGCGGCGCCCGCCGAACCGAGTCAAGCAGACGAGACGTTCCGCCCATCGAGCACTCCGTGGTGTTGCTGGACGGCAGGTCGAGCCACCCGCGGGAATTAGAGCGCCGCGTCGAGCAGCGCCAGGTAGGCATCGATATCGGGCACGGCCGACGCCGCCGCGTGCACGCTGATCGCGATGGTGTCGCCGATGCCGTGCACGCCGTGCGTCAGCCCCATCATCGGCGAGAGCGCCGGATATCCCGACGTCAGCACCACCGGTGCGCCGCCGAAGCTGAGGTCGGCCGCACCGCGGTTGACGCTGGATACCACGGTGTTACCCGACACCTGCGTCGCGCGCTCCTGCGCATCGAATTGTTCTATGCCCCAACGCAAGAGTCCGGCGGGCACCGCGGCGAACGCGCGGTCGGCGGCCAGGCTGGAAGGATGCTCGAACCGGCGCCGGCCGTTGGCCAAGTCGGCCGCGATCCGGTCGGCGCGGGCATCGGCTCCGAGGTTCGGGTACAGCCCCACCACCACGTTGGCGAAGTGGTTGTATGCCCGCCGCACACCGGGCTTGGCCATCGGCACCTCGGCGCCCAGAGAATCGCATTGGCCACCAAGCAGGTTGGCGAGCGCCTGGGATATCGCGCTCAGCACGCCCACGGTGACCTTCGGGCCCGGCAGCTGCGAGCGGTGTCGCACCAACGTCCGCACCGCGCGGGCGCCGTCGGGACACGCGTTCGTCGGCAGCACCGGACGCGAACCGGACCCGGCGGCCAGCCGGCCAGCGCGGATGTCGCGCTGTAGCGCGCGGTGGGCACGCGCCGCCTGTGCGGTCCGCCATGGCAGGAAGCCGGGGCGTGGGGCGGGCACCTGCGGCACCGGCTGCGGCCGGCCGAACAGCCAGGCCGCCATCGCCGCAGAGCGGGCGCCGTCGGCCAGCGCGTGCGCGACCTGCAGCACCGCGACCGTCCCGGGTCCGGCGGCACCCGGAATGCCGCGCACCGGCGTGAAAACGTGTAGGCGCCAGGCCATCCGGCGGATGTCCAATTGGTCGTCGGCGAGGCCGGCCACCGCCGCCAGCACGCCGTCCCAGCTGTCATCGGCCGGCTCGTGGCGGGCCACCTGGTGGGGCGTGACCGCCGCCCGCACCCACCGCGGGTAGCGCAGCCGGTTCCGGTCTCTCACCCGTATCGCCAGCGCCGGCTCGGCGCTGGCCCGCCCGCAGAGTCGCTCGACGGCGCGCGGGTAGTCGGCGGGCTCGCCGTCGAACGCGTAGAGCAGGAATTCGTCGTTGGGGATCTTGGCCGACATCCAGTAGAACTGCGCATCGACGGCGGCCATCCGGTGCCCCGACACAGACACGGTTATCAGCCGGGTGAGCCGATGAACCCGAGCACCAGGTCGGCGACCTTGTCGGGTTGTTCGAGCTGCAGGAAGTGACCGGCATGTTCGACGATGCCGACCTCGCTGCCCGAAGGCAGCACCTTCTCGGCCCAGCGCGCGAAAGCCGGTGTCATGCAACCGTCGTCGCGGCCGTGCAGGTATAGGCAGGGCAGCACGGGTTCTTCGGTCCACAGCTCGTTCAGCGCGGCATACCGCGCCGGCGGCCGGGTGTCGCGAATGGTGGCGCGATACGGTCCCAACGCCGCGCGCCAGCTCTCCGGCGCCCCGATCGCGGCGTCGACGTGCCGCAAATCCTCGTCGGCTCGATAGCCGGGCGACCACCGCCGCCACAGCAGCGGTAACACCCAGGACGCGGAACGCTCTGGCAGCCAAGGCAATTGGAAGTAGACGATGTACCAGCTGCGGAAAACCTGGCGCGCCAGATGGGCGGCCAGCCGGCCCCGCTCGGCCGCACCACCGGCGCGCCGCCGAAACGCCGCCGCCGGTGGCACCGACATGATCACCGCCTTGGTGAACGGGCTGTCGGGCATGGCGGCCAGGCCGGTGCCGGCGATCGCGCCCCAGTCGTGGCCGATGATCGCGTCGTTCTCGGTGCCGCCCGCGGCCTCACGGACCCGCAGGGCGTCGTCCATCAACGCACCGACCTGATAGCTGCCGTCGACCGGGATCGACGACGGCGCGTATCCGCGCATGAACGGCGCGACCACCCGCCACCCCGCCGATGCGAGCCGCGGCGCGACTTTGCGCCAGCCATAGGGCGTGTCGGGGAAGCCATGCAGGCACAACGCGATGGGACCGTCGTTCGGCCCCCAGGTGAGGGCCTTGAGATCGCCCGCCGGCCCGGTCACGTCGATCCAGCCTGGTTCAGCCATGTTCACTCCCTGCTCGACGCCTCCGCAGGGATCAACCTAACCTGTGTGGCCTCGCGACGCACCGAACTTGGTCGATACGTCGTCAAAGCATCGCTGCAGCAGCGGTTTTCACTCGCGCACCGCGGCGGCTCGTTCCAGCTCGGCGATGACGATCTTGCGCATGCCATACATGGCGTTGGTGGCCGCCGCCGCCCGGCTGCGATCCGGATCGCTGACCAGTTCGTACAGCCGGTCCGGGACGATTTGCCAGCTCAGCCCGAAGCGGTCCTTGAGCCAGCCGCATTGCGACTCCTCGCCCCCGTCGGTCAACCGGTCCCAGTAGTAATCGACCTCATTTTGGTCCTTGCAGTGGATCGTGAAGGACACCGCTTCGGTGAACTTGAAGTGCGGGCCGCCGTTGATCCCGATGAACCGAGTGCCGTCCAGCACGAAGCTGCCGGACAGGACGGTACCGGGCTCGCCCGGCCCGGCGTCGGTGGTCCAGTTGAAGCCCTCGATGTGGGAGTCGGGGAACACCGACGTGTAGAACTTGGCGGCTTCCTCCAGGTTGTCGTCGAACCACAACGACGGGGTGATCGATGGCATGTCCGGGGCCTCCTTGACGGCTCGTGGGTGCTGCTAGGGATAGACCCCGTCAGCGAGGCAAACTCACCGCGTCGTCCACCCGCGCAACAGTGCTTAACCGGCCTATGTAACGTCAGACCGCATGAGTACCGTCAGCAGCAGTCCCGAGACGGTTGAGTTTGCCGGTGTCGGCGGGATCACCCTGATCGCCGACGAATGGAACCGCGGCTCCGACGGCGCCGGGCGGCCGAGCATCCTGATGTTGCACGGGGGCGGCCAGAATCGGTTTTCCTGGAAAAACACCGGCCAAACGCTGGCCGATGAGGGGCTGCACGTGGTGGCGCTGGATTCGCGAGGACACGGAGACAGCGCCCGCTCACCCGACGCCGACTACGAAATCGAGACGCTGACGGGCGACGTCATGCGGGTCCTGGACGCGATCGGTCGGCCGGTGACGATCATCGGGGCCAGCATGGGCGGCCTGACGGGCATCCTCGCCGCGCACCGGGCCGGCCCGGCGAAAGTGACCCGACTGGTCCTCGTCGACGTGGTGCCCCGGTTCGAAAAGGGCGGCAGCGCCCGGATCCGCGATTTCATGTTCAGCGGCCTCGACGGCTTCGACTCGCTGGAGCAGGCGGCCGACGCCGTCGCCGCCTACCTGCCCTACCGGAGCAAGCCGCGCAGCCCCGAGGGCCTGAAAAAGAATCTGCGCCTGCGCGACGGCCGCTGGTACTGGCACTGGGATCCGGCGTTCATGACCAAGCCGGGCGACGATCCCGAACTGCGCACCGAGAGCTTCGAGCAGGCAGCCAAGGGCCTGACCATCCCCGTGTTGCTGATCCGCGGCAAGCTGTCCGACGTGGTGAGCCCCGAGGGTGTGCGGCACTTCCTGGCCACCGTCCCGCGCGCGGAATTCGTCGAGCTGTCCAACGCCGGCCACACCGCGGCCGGTGACGACAACGATGCGTTCAGCGACGCGGTGGTGGCCTTCGTCAACCGCCGCTAGTTCGCCGGCTTCTCCGCGTGCCCGCCGAATTGCTTACGCATCGCCGAGAGTGCCTTGTTGGCGAAGTCGTCGAGCGAACGCGACGCGAAGCGCGACTGCAGCGCGGTCGTCAGCACCGGCGACGGCACCCCCTCGTCGATCGCCGCGATGGCGGTCCAGCGGCCCTCCCCGGAGTCGGAGACCCGGCCGGAGAACTCTTTGAGTTCCGGCGATTCGTGCAGGGCGATCGCGGTCAAGTCCAGCAACCAGGACCCAATGACGCTGCCGCGCCGCCACACCTCGGCGACCTCGGGGATGTCGAAGTCGTACTGGTAGAACTCGGGGTGCTCCAGCGGTGCGGTTTCGGCGTCACCCTCCTGCACCTGCTTGCCGATGTCGGCATTGCGCAGAATGTTCAAGCCCTCGGCGAGCGAGGCCATCATGCCGTACTCGATGCCGTTGTGCACCATCTTCACGAAGTGCCCGGCGCCGGACGGGCCGCAATGCAAATAGCCCTGCTCCGACCGCGCGACCTCGCCTTCGCGACCCGGCGTGCGCGCCGCGGCCTCGACGCCCGGTGCGACGCTGGCAAAGATCGGTTCGGCGTGTAGGAAAGCCTCGTCGTCGCCGCCGATCATCAGGCAGTAGCCGCGTTCCCGGCCCCACACGCCGCCGCTGGTACCGCAATCCAGTAGGTGAATTCCCTTTTCCGACAGCGTCTTTGCGTGGCGGATGTCGTCACGGTAGTAGGAGTTGCCGCCGTCGATGACGATGTCCCCGGAGTCGAGCGTCTCGGCCAGCTCGTCGATCACCCCGGTGGTGATGGTCCCGGCCGGCACCATCACCCAAACCAGCCGCGGTGCCGTCAGCTTCTCGGCGAGTTCTTTCAGGGAGGACACCCCGGTGGTCTTGTCGTCCCCCTCCATCGCCTTGACCGCGTCGGGATTGTGGTCGTAGACCACGCATTCGTGCCCGTCCTTGACCACGCGGCGGACGATGTTCGCGCCCATCCGGCCGAGGCCGATCATTCCGAGCTG
This sequence comes from Mycobacterium arosiense ATCC BAA-1401 = DSM 45069, assembly GCF_002086125.1. GTDB lineage: Bacteria > Actinomycetota > Actinomycetes > Mycobacteriales > Mycobacteriaceae > Mycobacterium > Mycobacterium arosiense. Next base: position 3,450 of record NZ_MVHG01000129.1, on the reverse strand, counting down.
CATCGTGTCTTCAGTCTCCTCACTGTTTCTTGGGCGTGCTGCGCGGCAGCCACGGCTCTTGCCAGCTGTGGTGACCACGCACCAGCGCCTGCGCGGCCTCGGGTCCCCAGGAGCCCTGGTCGTAAAGGTGGATTCGGCCCGGCTTGTCCAGCACCGGCTGTACGATTCGCCACGTTTCTTCGATGGCGTCTTCCCGGGCGAACAACTGGCGATCTCCGTTGAACGCGGCGTAAAGCAGGCGCTCGTAGGGCCGTACCGGTTCGCCGAGGTCCTCGGCGAACGACGAGTCCAGGTGGACGTCGTGCCATGAATCGCCCGCCTGTGCGGACAATTGCAGCCGCATCCCGGGATCGGGGTCGATGCGCAGCACGATCTGATTGCACTCGGGGGGCCGGCGATTGGGCAGAAATGAAAACCCCGGAACGTGGTGCAGAAACATCCGGACCTCGGTGACCTTGTCCGGCAGCGCTTTTCCGGCGCGCAGGAAGATCGGCACGCCGGCCCAGCGCCAGTTGTCGATCTCGGTCCGTAGCGCGATGTAGGTCTCGGTGGTGGAATCCTTTGCGACACCGGCGACATCGGTGTAACCGCGGTACTGTCCGCGCACGCAGCGCTCCGGATCCAGGGCGGGCATCGCCCGGAACACCTCGGCCTTCTTGTCGTTCAGGTCGTCGGCGCCGGCGCCGACCGGAGGCTCCATGGCGACCAGGGCAAGCACCTGCAGTAGGTGATTTTGCACGACGTCGCGAAGCGCGCCCACCGCATCGTAGAACTTGCCGCGGTCCTCGATCCCGAAATCCTCGGCCATGGTGAGGTGGATCTCGGAGATGCTGTCGCGGTCCCACAGCTTGGCCAGGCCGTTATTCGCGAACCGCAGGTATTGCAGCTCCTCGACGGGTTGTTTGCCCAAAAAGTGGTCCACGCGCAGGATTTGGTCTTCGTCGAGCACCGCGCGCAGTCGGGCGTTGAGGTCGCGCGCCGAGTCCAAGTCGTGGCCGAAGGGTTTTTCCACCGCCACCCGGGCCCGTTCCAGCAGGTTGGCTTTCGCCAGGTTTTCCACGATGGGCGCGAACAAGGCGGGAGGCATTTCCAGGTAATAGAGCGGGCAAGAATCCGACGGGATCTTCTTGGCCAGCCGCATGTAGAGGTCGGCGTCGGTGACGTCGCCGTGCAGGTAGGACAGCCGGTCGGCCAGCCGATCGAAGACGGCGTCATCGAACTGCTCCCCCGACGCCTTGATCGCGTCGCGCGCCCTGTCCTTCAACTGTTCGACGCTGATGTCGTCACTGGCCACACCCACGATCGGGTGGTTGAGCATGTCGCGGCGCTCGAGCCGGTAGAGCGCCCGGAACGTCATTTTTCGCGCCAGGTCACCGGTGATTCCGAAGACCACCAGCAGGTCAGATGGGTTACTGTCGTCCTCGGCCAAAACCGTTCCTCCAGAAAGTCACCTGATCGGCTCCCCTTGAGATCACTACCCGCGGCCGGCGGAGTCAACACTAGACACTGCCGATAGGGCCGACAACCTGGGCCGACCGCGGCCTTGAAAGGATGACCGGCATGGCTGACGCGCTGCACGTCACGGTCTACGTTCTGGCCGGGATCGCCGCGATCGAAGGTATCGCACTGATCGTACTGTGGCGGATGCTGGTGCGCGGTCAGCAGGAAATCGACGAGTTGCGCCAACGGACCGACACCCGCAATCAGTTGCTGTCGGGCGGCCGCGAGGCCGTCAAGAGGGTGTGGGACACCGCCAACCTGATGCGCAAGGAAGGCTTCGGCGCGGCGGTGCGCAGCAGCATCGAAGACCTCGCGGACTGGGCCGAAGTCGAGCGACCCGACCTCGCTCGCGTCACCCCGGACGGCCGGGTGGTGATCCTGTTCTCCGACATCGAGGAGTCCACCGCGCTCAACGAGCGGATCGGCGACCGGGCCTTCGTCAAGCTGATCAGCTCGCATGACAAGCTGGTCTCAGATCTGGTGCGGCGACGATCCGGTCATGTGGTGAAGAGCCAGGGCGACGGATTCATGATCGCCTTCGCCCGCGCGCAGGACGCGGTCCGCTGCGGTATCGACCTGCAGCACGCCATGCGCAGGGAGGCAAATCGCAAGCGGCGCGAAGAGATTCGCGTTCGGATCGGGATCCACATGGGCCGCTCGGTGCGCCGCGGCGACGATCTGTTCGGACGCAACGTCGCGATGGCGGCGCGGGTCGCCGCGCAAGCGGTGGGCGGGCAGATTCTGGTGAGCCAGCCGGTGCGCGACGCGCTTTCCGATTCCGACGGCATCCGGTTCGACGACGGCCGCAATGTGGAGTTGAAGGGGTTTTCGGGCACCTATCGCTTATTCGCCGTCGAGTCTCCGGGCGATCCCGAGCCGGACTGAACGCCGTCCCCGTTGTATTCGGCCAACCGCTGATGCAGGCGGTCTCGGACCTGGTCCGCGGTGTATGCCCGCCGCTTGCGCTGGTCGCGGACGACCAGCACGCCCCCGGCGACGACACCGGCGGCACCGGCCAATCCCAGCCACTTCCACACATTGCGCATAACATCAGGCTATGCGCCGCCGGGTCGTCATGGCCCGGTTGTGATTGACTTGTGTGCCGGCAACGTTCGGCAAACGCATCGCGCGTGCCGTGCCGCCGGGCCGATACTGGCGATGGCAATGGCGAAAGCTGCAGCGGCGGACAAACTTACAAGATGCTCAACTTGAACCAAGCGCTCGAAGAGACCCGCACCGGCGATCTTTGGCTTTTTCGCGGAGGCTCGGGGCCGGACCGCGCGATTCAGACGCTGACGAACAGCCCGGTGAACCACGTCGGCATGACGGTAGCCATTGACGACTTGCCGCCGCTGATCTGGCATGCCGAACTGGGTGACAAGCTCGTCGACCTGTGGAGCGGGACGAATCATCGTGGCGTGCAACTCAACGACCTTGCGCAATCGGTGTTGCAGTGGTCGCAGCGCTACCACCAACGCTGCTGGCTACGCCAGCTGACGCCGCCGGCCACCGCCGAGCAAGAGAACAACCTGCTGCGCGTGATCGCGCGCATGGACGGCACCGCGTTTCCCACCACCATGCGGTTGACCGGCCGGTGGCTGCGCGGCCGACTCCCGAACGCATACGACTGGGCAGCGGGAATCCCTATAGTGGACAAGAAGGTTCGCGAATCGACACAACGGCGCAAGGAACGCCAGCGACTCGGCCTGGAAGCGGCCTGCTGCGCGGAGACGGTGGCGATCACCTACGAGGAAATGGGATTGCTCGCCACGGAGAAGTATTCGAACTACTTCGACCCGGGGTCGTTCTGGAGCGGCGACCGGCTCCCGCTCACACCGGGCTATGCCCTGGGGGATGAAATCGAGATTGCGATCGGCTAGGGCGTGTCTGACAAATGGGGTAGCCAGAGGGTGATGGCGCGTAGGACTGCTGCGCCGCGGTAGACGACGG
>NZ_MVHG01000128.1 GCF_002086125.1 Mycobacterium arosiense ATCC BAA-1401 = DSM 45069 | reverse complement strand
ACGGTGACGAGCGGCGCCGCCCCCTCCGCCACCACCGCCGCCGCTCGTCACCGTTGCACCCGACGGCTGGGACATCCCGCCGCGCCGGCTCGACCTCGGCGGGGGCGATCCGCTCGACAAGCTCCAGCAGGTGCTGCAGGACGCCGCCGGCGCGGCGCCGCCGTGGGAGTCACCGTGAGGGCGTGGTCAGGGTCTTGGGATGAACGAACCGTGTCCCTGCGGCAGCGAGGAGACCTATCGCGCCTGTTGCGGGCCCTTGTACGACGGTGAGCTGGCGGCCCGAACGGCCCAGGCGTTGATGCGCTCGAGATACTCGGCGTTCGCCTGTGGAGACGCCGACTACCTGTTCCGGGGAAGTGGAATTCACCGCCCGCTACCAATCCGCCGGCCGCGCAGGCAGTCTGCGCGAACGCAGCCGCTTCGAGCGCCGCGCCGGCCGATGGTTCTATCTCGACGCAATCGCGACATGAACTGTCTGATTTGGAGCGAGTGACGGGATTTGAACCCGTGTATACGGCTTTGCAGGCCGCTGCCTAACCACTCAGCCACACCCGCACAGCTCGCTACCATGCCAGCGCAAACGGCTATAGCCCAGAGTTTGCCTCGGCGCGATCATTTCGAGGGCCGGTGCCAAGACGAGCGTAAGCCCACTGCGAAATCTCACCCCGATTTTCGCAGTGGGCTTACGCTCGCGAACCAATCACAGGCCGATGTAGACCGCCTTGGTGTTGAAGTAGGCCTCGATCCCCTTGCGGCCACGCTCGCCGCCCCAACCCGACTGCTTGTGGCCGCAGATCGGCATCGACGGGTCCGCCGCGAGCGAGGAGTTCACCCAAACCTGGCCCGCGCGAAGCTCATTCACGACGCGGTGGGCGCGGGAGAGGTTCTCGGTCCAGATCGAGCCGGCCAACCCGTAATGGGTGTCGTTCGCGGCGGCGATCACCTCGTCCTCGTCGTCGAACGGGATCACGCAGCCCACCGGGCCGAAGATCTCCTCCTTGATCAGGCGCATGTCGGGCGTGGCGTTGGTGATGATCGTCGCCTCGTAGAAGTAGCCCTTGCGGTCCATCGGCTTGCCGCCGGTGATCGCCTGCGCGCCACCGGCCACGCCGTCGTTGACGATACCCTCGACCCGTTTGCGTTGTTTGTCGCTGATCAGCGGCCCCAGCACCGAATCCGGATCATCGCTGCCGCCCATCGGCAACATCTGGGCGAATCCCGCCAGGCCCTCGACCACCTTGTCGTAGATGCCGCGCTGGACGTAGATGCGCGACGTGCACGAGCAGTTCTGCCCTGAGCCCGCGAGCAGGCCCATGCCCGCACCCATGATGGCCTTGTCGAGGTTGGCGTCGTCGAACATGATCAGGGGCGACTTGCCGCCGAGCTCGAGGGTTAGCCGCTTGAGGTTTCCCGCGGCCGCCTTCACGATCAGCCGCCCGACCTCCGTCGACCCGGTGAACGAGATCTTGTCGACGTCCGGGTGCGCGGTCAGCGCGGCGCCGGTGGTCTCGCCATAACCGGTGATGACGTTGAGGACGCCGTCGGGCAGACCCGCCTCACGGAAGATCTCCTCCAGTTTCAGCGCGGTCAGCGGCGTCTCCTCGGCGGGCTTGAGGACCGCGCTGCACCCCGCGGCCAGGGCGGGTGCGACCTTGAGCATCGCGACGAAAAATGGCCCGTTCCAAGGGATGATGAGGCCGACCACGCCGACGGGCTCGAGCTGGGTGAAGGTGTGGTAGGTCTCCCAGGTGCCGAGCAGGCCGTCGGAGACGAGATTGGCCGACTCGCCGTGGATTTTGCCGACCCAGCCGGCGTAGTACTTCAGCATGTCGACCGACACCGGGATGATGTGGCCCGCGGCCGTCAAGTTCATCCCGTTGTCCTGCGACTCGAGCGCGGCCAGCTCGTCCTTGCGTTCCTCGATGATGCGCGCCGCGCGGAAGAGCACGTTTGCGCGGTGCGACGCGGGCGCCTTGCGCCACACCCCCGACTCGAAGGTCTCGCGTGCCCGGGCCACCGCTGCGTCGACGGCCGCCTGGTCGGAATCGGGGACTTCCGCGATCTGCTCCTCGGTGGACGGGTTGAAGACCGCAATGGTGTTACTCAATGTTCCTCATGGCCCTTCGTTCGCGGGAAATGCTGTTGTCGCGCGACAGAGGTTACGCGCTTAACCAGAGGGTGTCCAGTACGCAATCGGGGGTCGCGCCGGGGCCGCGACCTTGACGAATTCTGCTGGTCACCGCCATGTCGAACCAAGATCAAAGCCCGAGCCGCATGACATTGACCCCTGCCCGAACCCCCGACTGGACGGCTAGATTGACCGGTATGCGGGTTGTTCGTCTGTTCGGCACGGTCCTGACGATCCTCGTAACGGGGCTGCTCTGGGCAACTCCAGCCGGGGCACAACCCCCGTTCAAGCTCACCGACCGCATCACTGACAGCACCGGGGTGCTGACGGCATCAGACCGGGCAGCGGTCAGCGCGGCGCTCGACCGGCTCTACCGCGATCGGCACATCCAACTGTGGGTCGCCTACGTCGACAACTTCTCCAGGTTCAAACCCGACAATTGGGCCGATAAAACACGCAGCGCCAGTGGACTCGGCGACCACGACGCGTTGCTGGCCATCGCCACCAACACCAAGCTGTATGCGTTCAACGTGCCCCCACAGCTGCAGGGTCTGACAGCGGCCGAATTGAACAGCTTGCGCAGCAACCAGATTGAACCCGTACTCGGCGCAAGAAACTGGGGCGGTGCGGCGGTCGCGGCCGCCGACGGGTTGGACAAATCGGCAAGCGCGCCCAAGCCCGGCGCGTCAAAGATTGGCTGGCTGCCGATCGCGATTGGCGTCATCGTCGTGGTGGTCGTCCTGCTGTTGTTGCTCTTGCTATTTCGCGCACGCCGCCGCCGGCGGCGCGCGAGCACTACCGGAGGCCAACTGGCCGTGGACGGCGGCAATCATTCATTGCAGCAGGCGTTGTCGACCGCGGACGCCAGATTGCGCCAGATCTCTGACTATGCCGCCAGACACCGCGCCAACATCGGATCCGAGGCGCAGGCCCGGCTCGACGACGCGAAACGGCATCTGGCAGCGGCGCACGACAAGGAAGCGGGCAACGAAGCCGACGCTATTGCGTACGCCAATCAGGCATCGACGCTGGCCGCTCAGGCGCAAACATTGGCCAATGCCGACGTGCTCGCCGCCCACCGCACGCCGCGACGACGCGGAACCGCACCCAAGCGCTGACGGACAAAACGCCCCCGAACTTGGTGATGCGCAGATTATTTGGTCGCAGGCCACCTCATCGGTAGCAAGCGCGCAGCAGCGTCACCGCCTGCTCGACAGTAGCCTCGATAGACTGCGTCGCGTCGACGCGGAGAACGGACTGCTGCTCATCGGGAGGCGTGAAAGCGGCTCGCAGCTGCGGCCACAACTCGATCCGCGCATCCGAGACAACGCCTTGCTCGCTGGCGCGTCGCTCGAGACGCGCCGTCAGCGTGGCGTCGTCCGCGTCGCATAGGACCACGTGAAGGTCGGCGCCGAGTCGATGCGCGAGGGTCTGCATCTGGGCCCGCTCGGTCGGGTTGCCGAACGTGGCGTCGATGACCACGCCGCGGCCCCGGCGTAACCAGCGGGCGGCGTCGCGGCGCAACGCAGCATATGTAGTTCGCGTCATTGCCGGGTCGTAGAGACCCGAACCAAATGCATCAGTGCCGCGTTGGGTTGGTTCGATGCCCGCCATCCTCTTGCGCGCCACGTCTGATGAAAGGTGCACCAGCCCGAATCGGCCGGCGATGCAGCGCGCCAGGGTGGTTTTACCGCTTGCCGGCAGGCCCATGGTGACCACCATCGGTGGACGGGGCAGGCCGCCCGCGTGCGCCCACGCCAGGTCAAAATAGGCCCGCGACTCCGCAATCAGTTGATGCCCTTCGCCATCGGGAGTCTGTTCAATCTGGGCCAAGCGCAGGCTGCGGACCTTGCCGCGAACGTAGGCGCGATAGCACGTATAGAAGTCGAGCAGGTCGCGTAAGCCATCGTCGCCGCTAGCCCGAACATAGGAGTCGACGAATGCCCAGGCCAGGTCCGCGCGTCCGTGATACTCGAGATCCATGGCCAGAAAGGCCACCTCCGAGGCTAGGTCGGCGCACCGATAGCGCGGCGCGAACTGCAAGCTGTCGAACAGCAGGATCTGGCCGTCGTCGATGCAGATGCTGGCGGCGTGCAGGTCGCCGTGGCCGTCCCGCACGTGCCCGTCGGCCACGCGCCGCTCGAGCAATGACGCATTGTTCCGCATGAACTGGTCGACGTACGTTCGGATGTCGTCGTTGACGTCGCTCGAGACGGTTCGGCCGATGAAAGGGCCCATCTGGTCGAAGTTTTCCCGCCAGTTCGCCATCACGCTGGAAGCGCTGCCGTACGCATCGATGTCGGGACCGGTCTCGGCCCGGCCGTGCAGCTGCGCCAGGGTGCGACCGATTCGACGCGCGAGGCGCAGGTCGACGTCGCCGCGCGCGAGCTTGGCGGGCAGCATGCCCTCCTCCGGGAGGCGCCGCATCCACACGGCCGGCTCGCCTGAGCCCGGTTCGCCACCTATGCGGTAGTGGCCATTTCGCTCGGCGACTTCGATGACCCTCAGATACATTTGCGGGCTGAACCGCCGGTTGAGGCGCAGCTCTTCTTCGCAGTCTGCACGGCGGCGCTCGATGGTGGTGAAGTCCAGGAAGCCGAGGTTCACCGGCTTTTTGAGTTTGTAGGCATACGGGCCGGCGAGCAGGACCCACGAGCTGTGCGTTTCGTGGAGACGCACATCGTCGGCCGGCGGGTCGTAGGCATCGGGTCGCAGCAGATCGGCGACGATCCGCGGGTGGCCGTCGGGTCCGGTCGGGTCGAAGGCGTGCGTCATGGTCTCGCCGAACGATTACAGGCGATCTGGCCGCCCGTCAAGGGCTTTCGTATCCCGGCCCGACTTCGGCGGCACCAACGAGTGTGTGACGCCCGGGCCCTCGAAGGTGAATGTGTGCGCGGGATGGCGCAAAGGCTCGATTGTTCCGCCCGGGTAAGCGATAACCCCGCCGCCGGTGGGGATTCCGAGTCCGGTTACCGATCCGTTGAGCAGCTGAATCGTTCGTGAGAGCCGCGCCCATCCGGCCTGCTCGTCGTGCGCGTCGATGATCAGCGGCACCAAATCGAACAGGCGGGGCAGCTCGGTCGCGGAGGTTTCGGGTGTGTCGACTACTGCGTACCGCCCGAGCTGGACCGCACCGGCCGAAACACCCACGAGGACAGCTCCTTTGACGTAGCTGTTCAAAATTACGTCCTTCATGCCCGTTGCCTCGAACGTAGTCCATCCGCGACACACGTCGCCGCCGGCCAAGACGATCAACTGCGCCCGTTCCAGGAAGGCGCGGTCGTCGGGTCCGAACGACGAAGCGACCATGCTGCGATCGGTGATTGCCACGGCGTCCATTGCGGCTTCGAAGATTTCATAGAATTCCGCTCGATCACCGTTGGAGGCGCCGATGTAGGCCGCGCTCGGCGGCTCGTCGCAGGCCAATCCGTCAAGGGCCGTTTCGAGAAGTAGCCGGCCGTGACGCTTCCAGAACAGCAGCTGGCTGTCGGCCAGCAGGTAGAGCGGTTGACATTGTGGTGCCGTCACGTCGGCTGGCCTTCGCCGGTGAGTTCATCGAAGCGTGCGAGCGCTTTATCGAGGTCGGACTCGTCGAAGACTTCGATATGGCTAAGCAAGCCGCTCTCGACCGTAATCACGTAGGTCAAATGCAATTCGGCACCCAACCCGATCCCCGGGTCAAGACAAAGCCGTCGCCCAGGGCGCGGCGTAACGAGGAGATGTGGGTCTGCAGGGCCTTGGCGGCGGTGCGCGGCGGCTCCTCACCCCAGAGCAGTTCGACGAGGGTGTCGGCCGGCACGACGGACCCGGCGTGCAGCCCCAGCATCGTGAGGATGGCGCGCGGTTTCGCGCCCGGTATAGCGACGGGCGACCCGTTTTGCCGGACCTGGAGAGGTCCCAAAACCCGCAGCTCCACCGATGAAAGCGTACTCACGTCAGCTATCTTCAGCGGGACAATTCAAAACCTGGTCAAGATCGGGTAAAGGCGCGCTGCCTGCAGTTCGTTCAGTGGCGGCGATCTCGCGTGAACGCCAAGCATGTTGGCCAGCTACTGAGCGGGTACTCGCCACCCCATGCGCGAGGAACCCCAGCGCACGCCGGAGTGTCGCCATCCGGACATCGCCGAACGCCCGACCCACTACCGTTGATGCCTATGGACAGCGACCGGAGTGACTCCGCCTTCACCTGGCAGGGCCGGCGCGACCTGGTCAGCCGCATGCATGACCAGCTCGATGAGCTGGTGGCGGCGCGTGACCAAATGGAACAACTGGTGCGGGTCATCGTCGAAATCGGCTCGGATCTGGACCTGGACGTGACGCTGCACCGGGTCCTCAACGCGGCGATGGAGTTGACCGGTGCCCGCTACGCCGCGCTGGGCATCCGCGCCGCCGATGGCGCGCTCGTTTCCTTCGTGCATGCGGGAATCGACGTTGATACGGCGCGGCGGCTCGGCGACCTACCGGTGGGCGACGGCCTGCGCGTTGACGATCTGAGCGGCCATCCCGACGCCGCCGAGCTGGTGGGACGCGAACCGCCGGTGCGTGCGCTGCTCGGCATCCCGATTACCGTGCGGGGGGCCAACTTCGGCAACCTGTATCTGGCCGACGACCGTCCGGGCCGCGTCTTCTCCGACTCGCAGGAAGGCGCCGTGCGAGCGATGGCCACGGCGGCGGCGGCCGCCATCGACAACGCCCGGCTCTTCGAACGAGAGCGCGAATCGGCGAGATGGACGAACGCCAGCCGCGAGATCACGACGGCGCTGTTGTCCGGCGACCCGCAGACCGGGCCGTTGCAGCTCATCGTGAACCGGGCGCTGGAGCTGGCCGGTGCCGAGCAGGCGATCTTGCTGGTGCCCAGTGAGCTCGAACGGCCCGTTGACGAGGTCGACACCCTGGTCGTGGCCGCGACGGCCGGCCGGTACTCCTCGGAGGTGATTGGTCGGCAGGTTCCGATGGACGGCTCGACCACCGGCGGCGTGGCGCGCCGCGGGCTGGCGCTGATCACCGACTCCTTCGAGTACCCGATCGAGGGATTCACCGACGCCGGCAAACGCTCGGCGGTCGTCATGCCGCTGGTCGCCGACGGTGCAGTGCTCGGCGTCATCGCCGTCGCCCGCGACCCGCACCAGCCCGCCTTCGGCCACGATTACCTCGATCTCGTCAGTGATTTCGCCCGACACGCGGCCATCGCACTGGCGCTGGCGGCGGGTCGCGAACACGCGCTCAACCAGGAACTGGCCCAGGCCGATACGGTCGAGGACGCGGTGCACGCCGCCGCCGAGGAGCTGCGTCGGCTATGGCGCGCGCGCCGGGTGCTGGCCGTCACCTTCCCTGCGGAAAGTCCGTCCACCGAAATGACGTCCGGTGAACCTCATGTCGTGTCGGTTGGCGAGCCGGCACAGTGGGCCGATCTGCCGCCGCACACCCAGCGAGCGCTCAGCGCGCTGCGCGACGGCGATCTGCTCACCTCCAACGCGACGCAACCCGGGACCGCGGGCATCGCACTGCGGCACCCCGACGGTGTGCTCGTCGTCTGGATCGATTTGACCGAGCAGCGCATGTTCACCCTGGAAGACCAGACCTTGCTCACGGTCTTGGCGGGCCGCCTCGGCCAGGGGCTGCAGCGGGTGCACCAGGTCGACCAGCAGCGCGAAACCGCACTGGCCCTACAGCACGCGATTCTCGGCCCCGCCGATCTGCCCGCCGGGTTCGCGGTGCGCTATCAGGCCGCGACGAGGCCGCTGCAGGTCGGCGGTGACTGGTACGACATCGTCGACCTGGAAGACGGGCGAATCGCCTTGATCGTCGGTGATTGTGTGGGCCATGGTCTGGCCGCGGCCACCGTGATGGGTCAGGTGCGCAGCGCCTGTCGCGCGCTGTTGCTCGAAAACCCAAGCCCCGGTGCGGCTCTCGCCGGGTTGGACCGCTTCGCCGCGCGGCTGCCCGGCGCCCAATGCACCACCGCGGTCTGCGCGGTGCTCACCCCCGAGACCGGTGAACTGGTGTACTCCAGCGCCGGGCACCCGCCGCCCATCCTGGTGCACAGCGACGGCAGCACCCAGATGCTCGACGACGGCCACACCATCGCTTTGGGGGTACGCGGTGACTGGCCCCGACCGGAAGCCCGCGCGATTATCCCGGCGCGTTCGACGCTGCTGCTCTATACCGACGGTCTGGTGGAGCGGCGCCGCGTCCCGCTCGACCACGGCATCTCCCGAATGGTTACCGTCGCGCAGGACGCGCGCGCGTTGACGCTGGAAAACCTGGCCAATCAAGTCATGTCCCGCGTCGCACCGATCGGCGGGTACCGGGACGACGTTGTCCTGTTGCTCTATCGCCACCCGGCCCCATTAGACCTGAAGTTCCCCGCCGACGTCAGCCAACTAGCCCCCACCCGCACCGCCCTGCGCGACTGGCTGGTCAAGGCCCGGTTGGACCCAGATCAGACGATGAACGTGCTCGTCGCGGCCGGGGAAGCCGTGGCCAACGCCATCGAGCACGGTCATCGACATAGACCGCAGGGCATAATTCGCCTCGGGGCGATCGCAACCGGCGACGCGGTCCAGTTGACCATCACCGACACTGGCTCGTGGAAGGCTCCACAACCCGGGTCCTACCCGCACCGCGGTCGAGGCATCCCCCTCATGCGAAGCCTCATGCACGATGTCGACATCCGGCCCGACGACGACGGCACCACTGTTCACCTATCCGCGAGGATCACCTGATGACCACCCGGCTCACGCTGGACACCGCGCGCGGCAGCGACGGGAAATTCATGCTGGTCGTTGAGGGTGAGATCGACCTGAGCAATATCGATGCGTTCAACCAGGCTTTGGCCGGTGCCGCCACCCAGGCCGGCGGCGGCAAGGAAGCGCTGCTCGTCGACATCAGCGCGGTCGAGTACCTGGACAGCGCCGCGATCAGCGCACTGGCCGCCCACGCCGACCGCATCGAGCTGCTGGCCAACCCGATCCTGATGTCCGTGCTGCGAATCAGCGGCCTGAGCGAACTGACCAAGGTCGAACCCGCGCCGTCGAGGAAGTGACGCTGCGGCGTGGGCTCCACCCGCCGGAAGCCGATCGGCGAAGTCAATTTTCTTGCCACACTGCGTCACTGCGGCGGATGCTGGCCGACGCGCGCACCGCATGCCACCATAGCGTCATGGGTGACGACGCGCTGAGCGCGGAACGCGAATTCAACGAGCAGAACATCGACGAGTTCCACCGCAATGGCGGCAAAGTGGGCGGGCAATTCGAGGGTTTCCCGCTGCTGCTGCTGACTTCGACCGGAGCGCGCAGCGGCGCCCAACGCGTCAACCCGGTCGCCTACTTCGATATCGACGGCAAGATCTATGTCGTCGGTTCGGCGGCGGGCCGGGACAACAATCCCGCTTGGGTGCACAACATTCGCGCCAATCCCCGCGTGTCTGTCGAAATCGGTTCGGAGGCTGCGAAGCCCGCGACCGCGCGTGAATTGCCGCGCGACGAAAGGGATTCGGTCTATTCGGTGGTGGTCGAGCGTGCGCCCGGGTTCGGGGAGTACCAGCAACGCACCGATCGGCTCATCCCGGTGTTCGAATTAAGTTGATCACCGACTGGGGGCGTGGGCGGCATTCGAGCTCGCCGAATTCGGCACGCTAACACCGGTGGCTGCCGCACAATGATGGGCGCGGGCCGGGCCGTACCCGACGGTCCTCGCCGCCCGCCGTGCCCGAACGGCGAAGTGAGGTCGGCGATGAGACGTTACGTGCGGCGCTGCATGATCGGTGCGGTCGCTGCGGTGTTGGCGGGATTGCCGGTGACGGTGGTGGCAACGCCGGCGATCAGCCGCGCCGACGGCGAATGTGCCCCTGGTTGGGGTTGGAACGTCGAGCTGAACCAGTGCGTGTTCCTGCTCCCGGCCGCAAACGGACCCGGCGGACCGGGCGGACCGGGGGGCCCGGGCGGGCC
>NZ_MVHG01000127.1 GCF_002086125.1 Mycobacterium arosiense ATCC BAA-1401 = DSM 45069 | reverse complement strand
CAGCCCACTACGCTGCCACCTGTACCCACCAATGAACGACTCTCCTTCGCCGTGGACCAGTTCACGGGGTCCGGTCACGACCATAAATGCCTATCGCCCGTTGATGATAAATATCGGTGGCAGCCAACAAGTAACGGCGACTGCTACTCAGACCGTAACGGAGCGACCCACAACTTCAACAATTAATTCTCAGCAGCCGCAGGCTGAGCTTCCCCCGCCGGTCCCGGCTGCCGAGGTACTCCCTCCTAGTGCTACGCACTGCTCATCTAATCCGGTGAACGTCCCGTTGAGCAATTCTGCCGCTGGAACGGAGATAACCAGTTGCCCATTCGCTGAAGCGGTGCGCGCACAGTACCTCCGTCAGGATCTGCGGGCCACATCAATAACGCTGAACGTCATGAGTCCCGTCACCAATAAGAGCTACGTAATGACTTGCATAGGGGCCCAGGTCGTCACCTGCACCGGTGCAAACGACGCAGTGGTCTACCTGTACTAACCGCATTCGTAGACATTTCGCCTCTGTGCACGCATTCAGCACGAACAGGGCCAGGAAAAGCGCGGCCAGCCCCATGGGCGGCATCTGAGCCATAAGCCAGTCGGGTTTCTGTCGACTCGATCACTTCGTCCGCATTCATAGCTACCGACCAAGCCACCTCCAGCGACACTTCGACCGTCTCAGCGCAAGTGAAGTAGTGCACTACTCGTGCCCGCGCCCGGGATCGCGGAAACGATCTAGCCATGAAAGACAACCTCGCACCACCCAGCTGGGCAACCATGGTCGACGAATGGGACAACGTCGGGCCGGCGTTCAGGGTGTTCGACGGCCCGGAGTGGAGTATCGACGCCAACCACGGGCGGCGGGCCGAGATTGTCGTCTCCGTCATCGGGCGGCAATACGTTGACGGGCGCGCTGAGTGCCAGGTGGTCATTGACTGTCCCGACACCCCGATCATCGCGCCGGCAGAAGCCCGGAAGCTGGGTAACGCGTTGATTGCCGCGGCAGACGCCGCTCACGGTTGACTTCGTGCATGGCCGGCCCGGACGAGGGGCCGACGCCGACCGATTCTTCGCGAGCCTCAGTCGCTGGTGTGGACGATCAGCACGTCGGTCTTGGCCCTGCGGGAGACGGCGGCCGGGACCGATCCCAGCAGCCGCCCGGCGACGCTGCTGAGTCCGACATTGCCGACGACCAGCAGGTCGGCGTCGACGTCCTTGGCCAGGTCCACCAGCACGTTGATAGGGGCACCGACGATCGACTTCTCCTCCACGTCCTTGGCACCTGCTTGGCGCGCCCGCTCCCTGGCGTCCCGCAGGATCGCGTAGTAGGGCGCCTCGCGCACCGTCCGGTAGTCCTGACCGTGGTCGCTGCCGGGCGGGATGGCGTAGCGGCCGCGTTCCTCGGCAACGGGAAGATGCGCCGTCACAACGATCAACTTCGCGCCGTGATCCGCCGCGATGGCGGCCGCGCGCCCCACCGCACGCAGCGACGAGTCCGAACCATCCGTGCCGACCACCACGGTCTGATAGGCGCTCATTTCTCATGCAGTGTAAGGCCGACGACGGCTCGTGAGATAGGAATCGGCCGGAGTCGGCCCCCGCTGGACTTACCGGCCGGGCGCTTATGCACCTCCGAGAATCGTATTCGAGGCGCCGGCTCCGGAATTCCTGGTTGTTAACCACCGCGAACACGCAATAATGCCAGCATGCGTCTGATCTACGCCGCTGCGACGGTTGGCATTGCCATGGCTATCTCGCTGGGGCCGCCAGCTCACGCTGACACTGGCGTCCCTGGTTACGTTCAGTGCATAGGGGGCGATGCGACGCCGCCACCACCGGGGGTAGCCGCAGAGAATTGGTTTCCCAGCCTTCATGTCATCGACAACGACATCATTTCCGGTGTGCCTTCGCAAGAAGTAGTTCAGCGATTGATCAACATGGGAGTCAAGCCGGAGGATGCCGCCACCCGAGTGCGGTGTTATCTGGCCAATTCGCCGCACTAGAGCGTCCGCCCGTTCCTGAATAGGTTATGCGCCCACGTTTTTCATCGCGAGCTCGCGGTGAAATCTTTGAATGCGCTATCTTCTGGCAGTGACCAGATCTGCTCACGTGAGCGCAATCGCAGCGACGCTGGCGCTGACGGCGTTTTTCACCGCACCTCAGGGCACCGCCGACCCGACGACCCAACAGTCGCCATTCCCGACGGGAAAATCCGGCACCAGCATCCATGTCACGGAGTACAGCACCGCCACCGCCGACGTCACGCTCAACAGCGCGACGTGGATCTCGTCCGGCTGCTCCGCCGGCGGTGGCTGCAACGTCATCGAGGTCACCATCGAGGGCAAGTCCAACGCGCCGTTCAACTACAGCCCGTCTTCGGTGACCGCCGCCTCTTCCCCGTGGCGGCAGGACCCGAACCGCGATGTCGAGGGCGGCTCATCGCTCGTCGACTACCAGAAGATCAACAAGACGCCGCCGCTGCGCGCGGGCAGCGTCACCAGCGGCCAAACCGCGCACGGATATATCGCCTACGACGGCAACGTCAAGCAGGGCGACGTTTACATCGAGTTCAACGATCCCGATGCTCCGGCGGCGCCCACCCCATTGGCGGGCTGGAAAGTGCACACCTGAGCGCTGCTGTAACCGCGGTGTCCCAGGGCATCACGTGTTCGGTTGTCTCACAACAGATTCCGAACGTCGGACTGGCCACTGGATGAAGACTTGGCCGGGTCTTCGGCCTGCGCCAACTCGACCGCGCTCCGGTGATTGTCCGCCGCGGCCCGCCAGTGCTCGTCAGCTTCGTCCCGTAGTTGCTCAGGATCGCCGAGTCCCTCCATGGCCGCGCGTTGCAGATGGTTTGCCGCCCGCTCATGTGCGCGTGCAGCTTGGTCGTGTCCGCGCGAGGCGGCGATATGCGCGTTCACGGCGCGGTCCATGGCGTCCTGCGCATGCCGCCGCGCCCGATCGACCGAATCCTCGGAAGAATGCTCGCCGGCTGCCGATTCGGCACGCCGCCGCCGGAGCTGTTCGATCCGCTGCCCCGCCCTCGCTGCACGCTCCCACGGATCGGGAACCTGTGCGTCTCGCCGTGCATCCATCAGCGGTGGACCCTCGTGGCACGCGACATGACTCGACTCCGTCGTTTCGAGCGGAATTGGGAGCGGTGCCCGAAGCCCGTGACCGTACAACGTATCCGTTTCGCGAGGTCCGTGGCGCCGAATTCCGTCGATTCCACAGCAGGATCCCGAGTTTCAAACCGCCATTCCGTGTCAGTGCCAGGCGTTACGATCTGCCAAAGAGCTACTGATTCGAGGGGCCATGCACCGCACCCGACGTTTCGTCACCTCACTCATGGCGGCCATCGCGTTGCTGATCGCGACCGCGGCTTTCGCTTGCGCGCCGCCTGCGTCGGCCGACCCGGTATGCGGTGTGCCGGGAACGCCGCCGTGCGCGGGTCCCAGCCCCCTGACGCCCGAGCAGCAGTGCGCGTTGATCGCATGGCGGTCGATGATGCCGTGCAACTGGCTCGGAGTGCAGGTCCCCGCTGGCACTCCCGGAAGCTGGGACAACCCGCCGGCGCCACCGCCGCCGCCGCCGTGAACCGATGGCAGCTAGTCGCCCACGCGCTCGGCGGTCATATTCATGTCAATCGTGCCGTGGCACGCGCCGCTCAAGATGTCGGTGTGCATGACCCCGCCAAGCGTGCCGTCGGCTTGGGGCGTGTAGTGCACCTCGGCTCGGGCCGGATTCCACTGGATCGTGGTGTCGGGCATCATGCAGTCCCACTGAAAATCGTTCGCCTGCGACCACGACTTTCCATCCCAGGTGAACTGAACCGGTTGCGGCACCGTCGGGTTGGTGGGCGGCGGGCCGCTGACGATGGTGGCGACGCATTTGCCGCTCGTGCAGCTCGAACGGAGGCCGTAGGTCTCGGTGCGCTGCACCTCGGGGTCGCCGACGGCCATGCTGGTCCCGGCCTTGGGGCCGACCATGAACGTGATCGCGTACTTGCCATTCCAGGACGGATTGTCGGCGAAGGCGGTCGGGGTAAGCGACGCGGAAATTGCGAACGGCACCGCGGATAAAGCGACGACGCATTTAAGACGGAGTGACGTCATCGTTCCTCCTGCGGGTCCGTAACCATCCAATAGTCATATGCCGAGCCGTCGCCGACAAGGCGCCGGCGGCTAACCCGAATTAGGAACGGGTCCGCCGGATCGCCTCTGGTCCGCGCCCTACCAACCCCACTCGTCATCGTCCAGGACGTCCACGGTCAGGGCGTTGTCGGCGGCGCCTTGCGTCCCATAGGTGAAGGTCAGCAGGGTGCGGTCGTCGTCGAGGGGTTCCGTGGCGACGACGGTGGCGTGCCCGACCTTCATGCGGATCCTGTCGCCGGGCTTCAGTTCGTCGACACGTTTAAGGGTCACACTCAACCCACCAGCGAAGTACTGGTGCAGCAGAAACTCCGGCGATTCATCGCCCTCCTTCACGACCGAGTCCCCCGGCCCGGAAAGCGCATTCGCGGACCAATACACACGGTCGCTCGTGATTTCCGGATCCTCAATCGTCTGACCCGGAAATTTCGCGCGGCACGGCAGCGGGTTGCAATATACCCCGGTGTTCCGGCGCCATGGCGGCTGCACAATGTGAGGCGTGAGTTGGACGAGGTATACCGGCAGAGCGCTCGCGGATATCACCCTGGACGGCGATGCGTTGCACGCCGAGCTCGAAGACTCTATCCGCGTGGACAATCCGCATCTGACCGACGTACGCCTCGAGCACGCAATCGCGACCGACACGCACAACGCCGGGCCATCGAAGCGGTGGTACGAGGTCACCTACCTGGCTGAAGACCCCGAAGGCGATTCGTAGCATGCGAAAAAGCGCGCCGAAGCGGCCAGCCATCGCCCTGGTCGCTGCGGTCGGTTGCGCGATCGCCGCGCTGCCGACGCCGATGGCCCGGGCCGACGACGACTTCGTCGCCCTCGCCGTGTCCGTGGAGAGCGGACGAGCTGTCGGCTGGGGCACCGGGGCCAGTCAGGAACAGGCGAACCGAGTCGCGCTCGCGCACTGCACCGCCGAGGCCGGCGACGTCTGCGAAGTGGTGGCCGGCACCCGCAACGGCTGCGCATCGGTGGCGTTCGACCGCCTCTCGGGCCGCTTCCAGGGCGGCTCGGGGCCCGACATCACCGCGTCCACCGCGGACGCGTTGGCCAAGCTGGGGTCGCCCAACGGGCACGTCAAGGCCACCCACTGCTCGTCCTGAAATTCGTGGATCGACGCTCATCGCACGAGATGGACACCGCGATTCGACTATCGTTCATCTGGAGTCGTCCTTGACTGCACGCCGACGGGCCCGCGCACTGAGGGGAGACCAGGACTGTGATGAGAGCTGCGAAGTGGCCGGCGGTCTGCGCGATTTTTGTGTCCATCGCCGCCTTGGCGTTCGCGGCGCCGGCCTCAGCGGATGGTAGCGACGACGCGTTCATCGCGGGCCTCTCCAAGGGTGGGATCACCATGCCCGACAACGGCGATGCGATCGCGAAGGCCCGCGCGGTGTGCACCGGCATCGCCGCCAACCCGAACGCCTCGATCCTGGCGATCCAGCTGGCCAGGCAAACGGATCTCTCGGTCAGGCAGTCCGCCTACTTCGTCGGCCTGTCGATAGCCACCTACTGCCCGCAGTATAAGGAGGACATCGACCCCTCGGTCATTTGGCTGCTGCCGGGGCCCCCGCTGATGTGAGCACAACGACGGCAGCACAAAGCTTTTCGCCGCTCAGCGGTGTTCGGCCCAGCACCGCGTGGATGCTCCGGCGGATCTGCTCATAGATCCAGTGCAACCCGACGTCCTGCTCGGGCCCGTCATTATCCAAACCGCCACCAGCCCTCGTGAAATATTGTGCAAACCAAGTAGTTCCGCGCGAGGGGTAGAGTCGCGGACATGAATTTGGTCGAGTGGCTGAGGACGCCCCGCTACCTGCGGACGCGTTTCATGATGGAAACGCGGCCGCTGAACCGCCTAGAGATGGAGATCGTGTTCCTCGAGGTCGCCGCCCGCCACGCGCTGGTACGCCTGCCCGTGGCGTTCATGATTCTGCCGAAGACCCCCCGGCCCTGGCGCGACGGCCCGTCGAACCCGGAACCGGGCAAGTAGAGGTCGCACGGGAGACAATGTCGACGCACGAATCCCGTTGTCCTACAGAATAAGTCGTCTCATCCACCAGGCGATGGCCGCGATCACGCCCCCGGTGACGACCGTTTCGGAGCGCATCGGCGCCTAGCGCGGGACTTGGGAGCCACCGCGGGGTCGGGCATGCTGGCGGTATGCACGTGATCAACGGAGTACGTGACCCGGCGGCCGGTTTCCCCCTCGACACCGCGGCGGACGACGCCGGCGAGCGCCGGCAGGCCAACCGCGCCGTCGCGGTCAGCGCCGTCGGGCTGGCGCTGACCGGCCTGGTCGAATTAATCATCGCGCTGGTGTCCGGCTCGGTCGCGTTGCTGGGCGACGCGCTGCACAACCTCTCGGACGTCTCCACCAGCGCGCTGGTGTTCGTCGGCTTCCGCGCGTCGCGCAAGCTGCCCACCGAGCGGTATCCCTACGGCTACGAACGCGCCGAGGATCTCGCCGGTATCGGTGTGGCCCTGGTGATTTGGGGCAGCGCCGTGGTCGCCGGTTTCGAGAGCGTCACCAAGTTGCTCCGCCACGGCGGCACCGGATATGTGGGCTGGGGCATCGGCGCCGCCGTCGTGGGCGTGGTGGGCAATCAGCTGGTGGCCCGCTACAAACTGGTGGTGGGCAAACGAATTCGGTCGGCGACCATGGTGGCCGACGCCAAGCACTCGTGGCTCGACGCGCTGTCGTCGGGCGGCGCGGTGCTCGGGCTGATCGCCGTGGCACTGGGCTGGGGCTGGGCCGACGCCGTCGCGGGGATCGTGGTCACCGGGTTCATCTGCCACGTCGGCTGGGAGGTGACCGCCGACATCGCCCATCGCCTGCTCGACGGCGTCGACCCCGACGTCATCACCACCGCCGAGGCCGTCGCCGCGTCGGTCCCCGGTGTGACGCATGCGCACGCCCGGGCCAGGTGGACCGGGCGGACCCTGCGCGTCGAGATGGAAGGGTTTTTGAACGCCGACACCCCGCTCGCGGCAGCCGACCAGATCGGCCGCCGCGTCGCCGCGGCGCTGGCACCCCGGATCCCGCAGATGCAGAGCTTCACGTGGACGGCGCGAGCGGCCTGAAAGTCTTGGGAGGCAGTCGCCCGCCGGGCACGGCTCAGTTGCCGGGGGCGCCTTCGGGCTTCGGACCGCGGTCCTCGCCGGTGATGTACTTCGGGCAGTAGTGCGCGGCCGCGAGGTAGGTGAACTTGGCCGCGGCCGCGCCCTGGAAGCCAGGATTCTGGTTGCGCAGGTCGGTCACGATCTTCGCGTCGGACTGGCCGTCGTCGAGCAGTTCGCACACCGACTTGCCGATGGTGATCGCGTTGCCGCCGTCCTGATAGGTGAGCCCGGCGTCGCGTAGGTCCTTGAGGAAGTCCTGGTCGTTGTCGATGTCCGCGTGCGCCGGCGCGGCCAGGACGAACATGGCGACGAGGCTGGTCAGCCCCAGGAGAAATCGCATAACGCTGTGATTGTCGCAAACCCGTCGGCGATTGGCATCTCGGCGGGACATCCGCAGGTGACCCACGTGCACGCACGCGGTCGACTCGCGGAAGACAGCGGTTTACGAGGTGCTCGACGCCGTCGCACTCGGTGTGGGCTGGCTGCTGCTCGAAACCTGGTCGGGGCAGTAGGTGCTGGCGGCGATCGCCGCGAACTTGTTTGCTTTGTCTTCGGTCAGGTCGGAGTTCTTCGATTGGAGCGTGCTGACAACGTCCGGCATCTGCGTCCCGCCTTTGACCGTCGTACACACCCACTTTCCCGCCCCGACGGCTTTATCCGAATCGGAATAGGTGATGCCGGCCTTGTCCAGCGAAGCAATGAATGCGTCGTCCGTGCTGTCGGCGTGCGCGGGCACCGCCATGCCGATCGCGGCGGCAAAGGCGGCCGCGCCCAGGAATAGTTTCATGGATCACAGATTGACAGAAGCGCGCTGAGCCCGCATCTCGTGACTTCGCACGGCCATCGTCAACCTCGGGTTGACACCCCGTCGCGCGTCAACCTACCGTTGACGGCATGCCCGAGCCAGTCCGCATCTCGTATCCGATCCGCCTCGACGAGCTGATCGACGCCCTCGAGTCGACGCGTCCCGACGTGTTGGATCAGCTGGCCGATGCCGTCCTGGCCGCCGAACACCTGGGCGAGATCGCCGATCATCTGATCGGTCACTTCGTGGACCAGGCCCGCCGCTCCGGAGCGTCCTGGACCGACATCGGCAAGAGCATGGGAGTCACCAAGCAGGCCGCCCAGAAGCGCTTCGTCCCGCGCGCCGAGCTCACCACCCTCGATCTCGACCAGGGGTTCGCGCGCTTCACCCCGCGGGCGCGGGGCGCGGTGGTGGCGGCCCAGAACGCCGCGCACGACGCCGGCAACAGCGAGATCACCCCGGATCACCTGTTGCTCGGCGTGCTCGGCGATGCGGCCGCGCTGGCGACGGTGCTGCTGCGCCTGCAGAACGTCGACACCGAGGCGCTGCGCGCCGCCGCCACGGAAGCGATCGCCGCGCTGCCCGTGAATGCCGAACCGCCGCAGCTCATTCCGTTCAGCGGGCCGGCGCGCAAGGCGCTCGAACTGACCCTGCGCGAAGCGCTTCGGCTCGGCCACAACTACGTCGGCACCGAGCACCAGCTGCTGGCGCTGCTAGAGCTGGAAGCCGGCTCTGCGACTCACGGACCGCTGCATCGCTGCGGCGTCGGCAAGGACCGGGTCGAGGCGGATCTGGTCAAGGCGCTGCAATCGCTGTCCGCCGGCAAGGACGCCTGAGCGGTGCGGGCGACCCCTCCCCTCGGCGCACCTCGTGTGCAATCATCCGAGGGTCCCCCGCAACGGCGCCAAGGAGGCACGATATGGCGAAGACGCACCGCTGGCTGATGGCCGCTTTCGCCTTGCTGATCGGCGTTGCCGGCGTCGCCGTCGAAGTCGGCGCGGTTGCGTCGCCCCGCGCGTGGGCCGGTGACGCGCCGATCGGCCACATCGGTGACACGCTGCGAGTGGACAACGGCACGTTCATCGCCGACGTCACCGTGAGCGGCGTGGCGCCCTGCGACCCCCCACCGGGATTCGGCTACACGCGCGAAGGCACCTACAAGGGCTTCCCCGGCAGCACCGTCGAGCGCGCCGACGTGACCATTCGCGCGATCCGGGTGCCCAATCCCTACGTCATGGCGACCGTGATGAGCTTCAACGGGGTGACCCCGAACGCCGACGCCTACAAGCCGCGGGCCTCCGACGCGCCCGACGCCCTGGACAACGTGCTCGTCAACGCGCCCAACGGCGCGATCGTGCGCGGCGGCGTGTACTGGGACGCCTACCGCGATCCCGTCTCCACCGTCGTGCTGCTGGACAAGAAGACGGGCTATCACCTCGCGCAGTGGAACCTCTGACCGCAACGTTCCAGATCGCGTCGGCGGGTTGCGGTGACGCCGCAGAGCTGGCCGCCGTTGCGGCCCTTACCTTTCCGTTGGCGTGTCCGCCCTCGGTGACCGCCGAGAACATCGCCGCGTTCGTCGACGCCAACCTGTCGGCCGCCCGCTTCGCCGAGTATCTGGACGATCCCGATCGCGCCATCGTCACGGCGCGCCAGGACGGCCGAATTGTCGGTTACGCCATGCTGGTTCGCGGCGATTCCACCGACACCGCCGAGCTGTCCAAAATGTATGTGCTGCCCGACCGCCACTCCACCGGGGCCGCGGCGGCGCTGATGGAACGCGCGCTGGCGGTCGCGGCCGGGTGGGGCGTTCGCCGGGTGTGGCTGGGCGTCAACCGGGCAAACGAACGCGCACAACGCTTTTACCTCAAGAGCGGATTCACGATCAACGGCACGCGGACGTTCCGGCTGGGCTCCGGCGTCGAGAACGACTACGTCATGACCCGCGAGCTGGGTTAGGGCGTGTCTGACAAATGGGGTAGCCAGAGGGTGATGGCGCGTAGGACTGCTGCGCCGCGGTAGACGACGGCGAG
>NZ_MVHG01000126.1 GCF_002086125.1 Mycobacterium arosiense ATCC BAA-1401 = DSM 45069 | reverse complement strand
GTCGCCGGGCGCGGCCGGGGCCTCATCGGCGGGCGGGAAATTGCGCACACCGTAGTCGCGGTACTCCGCGGAATGGCGCGACCGCGCCCGGCGACCGGACTCGCCGTACGGCGCGGGCGGCACCGGCTCAACGGGCAGGCCATCCCAGGCTTCGTCGTCGACGCCCGAATGCCGCGCGCGGCGCCGTCCGCCGGACGATTCGCCGGGCGCATCGCCGCCGGCCCAATTGCTGCCCGGCGTTTCGGGCGGCAACCACTGCCCTTCCGAGGCGGCCGGCTGCCAGCCCTGGCCCGGCCAATGCGCCTGCGGCCCGGGTTCGGGTTCGGGTTGCGGTTCGGGTTCGGGCTGCGGCTCCGGTTGGAACCGCGCGGCCGCCGGCGGTGGTGACGGCTGCTGACGCGGCTCGAACCGCTGTTGCGCCGGCCGCGCGTACGGAGACTCCGCGGCGTACGGGGGGTCCTCGACGTAGGCGGGATCCGGGGCCGGTTCGTGCTGGTGACGGACCCGCTCGCGCCGGGGCGGCGGCTGCTGGCGAGGCGGTATCAGCGGTTCTTCGGGCACGTCGATGATGGCGTCGTCGGCGCGACCGGAGTTGTCTTGCGGCATCGACGTCACACGATCACTGGGCACCCAGTCCACCGGGTTGTCACGCGGGTTCTCGCCGTTGCGATCCCACTCGCTGTACGCGCGCTCCGGCTGCGGCTCGGCCTCGGATGTTCCCCCGAGGGCCGGGCGCTGCGCCAGATCGGTGTCGAACAGGATTTCCAGGCTGGTTCGCAGGGCGGAAAGCTCCGCGCGCAACTCGGCCAGGTCGTCGGCGGCCTGAGCGCGCAGCTCGGAGGCCAGCTCGCGGCGCAACTGCGACTCGACGGTCAGTTCGTATTCGCGCCGGGCCGAGATCTCCCGGTCCAGTTGTAGGTCGTAGACCAGCTTGAGGTCGCGGACCCGGGACTGATCGGCGTCGCTTTGGCGGCGATAGAGCACGGAAACGAAGGCACCGGCGACTGCGGCCCACAGCGCCAGGATTACAGCGAGCTTGAGGAGTTCCACCCGATTGGTGAAAACCAATGCGGAACTGGCCCCCATCGCAAGGACCAGCAACGCGGTCAAGAGCACCCACCCCGGCCTGCGGCCGCCGCGCCGAACCCGGGCGCCGCGGGACAGAACGGTCATGGCCTGAGAGTACCTGCGCGAGGTCAATCCGCGTGTCGCGTGGCTCCGGCGATTCTCACCCGGGTGGGTCGCCGGGCCGGCCGGGTTGAGGTGCCGGTCACCGCCGGCAATCCCGGTGCCGCCTAACCTTCCGCGCCCTCGCCGTGCTCGGTCGGATCCGGCGGGGACTTGCAGCAATGTTGTAGCCAGAGCGCGGCAACGAGCAGTGCCAGCGCGCTGACGGCCGCGACCACGGTCCCCGTGGTGTCCTCGGCGGCGGCCCGCAACCAGGACTTGCGGGGCAGGAAGTACACCAGGATGCCGACCCACCAGCCCAGCATCAACGCGCCGACCCAGGCCGAGGCCTTGGCGACCACCAGGCTGCGCGCCACCGCGAGCGGATGCAGCCAGCCCGGGCGGGACCCGATTTCGCCCTCGCTGATCTTGGCCCGCACGTAGCGCGCCCACAGCGCCTCGACGACGGCCATCGCCAGCAGCGACAGCCCGGTCCACACCGTGATGGGCGGAAACCACCGGTACAGGCCTTTGACCAGCAGGTATCCCAACACCGCGGCACCCACCACCGCGGCGGTGAGGTCACGCTTGCGGGTGGGTCCCATCAGGGCGTCGGCCCCCGATCGGCCGGCTTCCCCTTCAGCCAAAGGGTCAGGCCGGTCGGCCGAACGCCGTCCCGGTCGGCCGCGTCCAGCTGGGCGAGCAGGCCCACGACCGGCTGCGAACCATCGGCCAGGGTCAGCCGCGCGTCCGGCTCGACATCCAGCCAGGGGATGAGCACGAACGCCCTGAGGTGGGCCAGCGGGTGCGGCAGCGTCAGGTTGTTCTCCCGGGAAATCACCTCGTTGGGGTCGTAGCAGGCGATCAGGTCGACGTCGAGGGTGCGCGGCCCCCAGCGTTCCCCGCGCACCCGGCCCGCCGCCTGCTCGAACTCCTGCGCACGGCGCAGCCAGCCCTGCCCATCTAACGACGGGTCGTCGGCGAGCACCACCGCGTTGAGGAACGGCGCCTGATCCACCCGGCCCCACGGGTCGGTCTCGTACACCAGTGACACGGCGAGCACCGCCGCCCCCAGCCCATCGACGACGGACTGCAACCGGGCCAGCCGGTCACCCAGATTGGAGCCGATCGACAGCACCACGCGGGTCATAGGGCCCCGCCCGCTGGAATGACCGACCCGCGGCCGCCGCGGCGCGACCGCCGCACCACCACCGCGACGTCGGCGAACTGCTGCTGGATCGGAGCCTGCGGCTTGTGCACCACCACCTCGACGGCGTGCACGCGTTCGTCGTCCATCACCTGGTCGGCGATCTGGGCTCCGACGGTTTCGATCAGGTTGCGCGCGGGGCCGGCCACCACGTCGGCGGCCAACCGGGCCAGCGCGGCGTAGTCGTAGGTGTCGGCCAGTTCGTCGCTGGCGGCGGCGCCGGTGAGGTCGATCCACACGGTGATGTCGACGACGAAATCCTGACCGTCGGCACGCTCGTGGTCAAAGACCCCGTGTTGCCCGCGAACTTTCAAGCCGCGCAATTCGATTCGATCAGCCATTGTCTCCAGCCAGTTCCGTGTGCGACCCGCCGGTCCAGGCCGCTACCACCTTGAGGGCATCGACCGTGGCCCGCACGTCATGCACGCGCACCCCCCAGGCGCCATGCAAGGCGGCCAGCGCCGAAACCACCGCGGTCGCCGTCTCACGGCCGTCGGGCGGTCGCGGCGCACCGTCGGCCCCGGCTAACAACGTACCGAGGAACCGTTTGCGCGACGCACCCAGGAGCACCGGGATGCCGGTGGCGACCAGCTGCGGCAGAGCGTGCAGCAATGCCCAATTGTGTTGTCCCGTCTTGGCGAATCCCAATCCGGGATCAATCATCAGCTGGCCGGGGTCGACACCGGCGGACACCGCGGCGTCGACGCTGGCCAGCAGCTCGGCGCGCACCTCGTCCACCACGTCCCGGTAGTGCGGCACCGTATGCGGACGCTCGGCCGACACCGATCGCCAATGCATCAGCACCCAAGGCACTTTCGCGTCGGCCAGCAGCGGCGCCATCGCGGGATCGGCACGGCCGCCGGACACGTCGTTGACGATGCGTGCTCCGTCGCACAGCGCGGCGCGGGCGACGTCGGCGTGCATGGTGTCGATGCTGACGGTGACGCCTTGTGCGGCAAGGGATTTGACGACGGGTATGACCCGGGCGGTTTCGACCTGGGGGTCGATCCGCGTGGCGCCGGGCCGGGTCGACTCTCCCCCGACGTCGACGATGTCGGCGCCGTCGGCGACCAGGGCCAACCCGTGCGCCACGGCCTTGTCGGGGTCGAGGTAGCGCCCGCCGTCGGAGAACG
Organism: Mycobacterium arosiense ATCC BAA-1401 = DSM 45069; assembly: GCF_002086125.1. Lineage (GTDB taxonomy): Bacteria > Actinomycetota > Actinomycetes > Mycobacteriales > Mycobacteriaceae > Mycobacterium > Mycobacterium arosiense. The sequence continues at coordinate 7,188 of NZ_MVHG01000126.1, read as the reverse complement.
AATCGTCAGTGACGTTCAGAACTCCCATTACCTGCACGGGCGCCGGACTCACTTACGCAGAATCAGGTCGAGCGCCTCGGCTCGAGAAGCCGCGTTGGTTTTGAACAGGCCGCGCACCGCGGAGGTGGTGGTGACCGCTCCTGGCTTTCGGACACCGCGCATCGCCATGCACAGGTGTTCGGCCTCGACCACGACGATCACGCCTCGCGGGTTGAGCTTTTTCACCAGGGCGTCGGCAATCTGGCTGGTGAGCCGCTCCTGCACCTGGGGCCGCTTCGAATAGAGGTCGACCAGCCGCGCGATCTTCGACAGGCCGGTGACCCTGCCGTCGTTGCCCGGGATGTAGCCGACGTGGGCCACGCCGTGGAACGCCACCAGGTGGTGCTCACACGTGGAGTACAGCGGGATCTCCTTGACCAGCACCAGTTCGTCGTGGTCCTCGTCGAACATGGTGTTCAGCACGCTGTCGGGATCGGTGTAAAGCCCGGCGAACATCTCGCGGTAGGCGCGCGCGACGCGCGCCGGCGTCTCGCGCAGGCCGTCCCGGTCGGGGTCTTCGCCGATCGCGTGCAGCAACTCGCGGACCGCGGCCTCGGCGCGCTCCTGATCGAACGCGCCCGTCGCGGGCATCGCGGTATTCGGCCCCAAACCGCGTAAGGCCATCGAATCCTCCGTTTGCTCAGCCGTGAGCCGGCGGGTTGGACCGGCTCACGTCGTCATCCTGCCGGTCGGGCGACCCGCCCTCCGGAGCGGGTTGGCCGGGCGGTGGATACGGCGGATACGGCGGGTACGGCGGGTGCGCCTGACCGGGGTGACCCGCTCCCCCCTGCTGACCGGGATAACTTTGCTGACCACCCGGATGGGCCTGCGGTCCGGGATAGCCCTGCGGGCCCGGGTAGCCGCGCGCCGGCTGCTGCCAATAGGGCTGCTGCCCGGGCTGCGGATGCCAGTAAGTCGGCTGTTGTTGCTGCGGCGGCCATCCCGGCGCGCGCCAGCCGGCCGGCGCCCCGTAGTCGGGCTGGGTGGGCCCCTGCGGCTCGCCCTGGCGATTACCGCCTCCCTGAGCGCCATGGGAACCGTTGCTGCCGTTGGCGTTTCGATCGGCGTCCAGGCGCGCGGCGGCGGCCGCCTCGCTGGCCCGGGCGATGGCCGCCTTGAAGGCCGGCTCGGGGGTCGGCGGCGGCCACGGCTCGCCGCGCTCGATGGCCAGCTCGCCGGGGGTCTTGATCGGCGGTTTGTCCGACGGGATGCGGCCGCCGAAATCGTCGAACATGGTGAGCCGGGGCCGCTTTTCGACACCGGAGAAGATGCTCTCCAGCTCGGCCCGGTGCAGGGTTTCCTTTTCCAGCAGCTGGCCCGCCAAAGTGTCGAGGATGTCGCGGTATTCGGTGAGGATCTCCCAGGCCTCGGTGTGGGCGGCCTCGATCAGTTTGCGGATCTCGTCGTCGATATCGCGGGCGACCTCGTGTGAATAATCCGCCTGCGTTCCCATGGTGCGGCCGAGGAACGGGTCGCCGTGCTCCGAACCGTATTTGACCGCACCGAGTTTGGAGCTCATTCCGAATTCGGTGACCATCGCGCGGGCGATCTTGGTCGCCTGCTCGATGTCGGACACCGCGCCGGTCGTCGGCTCCCGGAAGACCAGCTCCTCGGCGGCGCGCCCACCCATGGCGAACACCAACTGCGCGATCATCTCTGAGCGGGTCCGCAGGCCCTTGTCTTCCTCCGGCACCGCCACCGCGTGGCCCCCGGTGCGGCCGCGGGCCAGGATGGTCACTTTGTAGATCGGCTCGATGTCGGGCATCGCCCAGGCCGCCAACGTGTGCCCGCCCTCGTGGTAGGCGGTGATCTTCTTTTCCTGCTCGCTGATGATGCGGCCCTTGCGGCGCGGCCCACCGATCACCCGGTCGACCGCTTCCTCAAGCGCGGCGCTGGTGATGACGGTGCCGTTCTCGCGGGCGGTGAGCAACGCGGCCTCATTGATGACGTTGGCCAGGTCAGCGCCGGTCATGCCGACGGTGCGCTTGGCCAGCCCCGCGAGGTCGGCGTCCGGTCCGATCGGCTTGCCCTTGGAGTGCACTTCGAGGACCGCTTTGCGGCCCGCCAGGTCCGGATTGGAGACCGGAATCTGCCGGTCGAAGCGGCCGGGACGCAGCAGCGCGGGGTCCAGGATGTCGGGCCGGTTGGTGGCCGCGATCAGGATGACGCCGGCGCGCGGATCGAACCCGTCCATCTCGACCAGCAACTGGTTTAGCGTCTGCTCGCGCTCGTCGTGCCCGCCGCCCAGGCCGGCGCCGCGCTGGCGGCCCACCGCGTCGATCTCGTCGACGAAGATGATGCAGGGGTTGTTCTGCTTGGCCTGATCGAAGAGGTCGCGCACACGGGACGCGCCGACGCCGACGAACATCTCCACGAAGTCGGAGCCCGAAATCGTGAAGAACGGAACCCCGGCCTCCCCGGCCACCGCGCGGGCCAGCAGCGTCTTACCGGTCCCGGGCGGGCCGTAGAGCAGCACGCCCTTGGGGATTTTGGCGCCCAACGCCTGGTAGCGGCCGGGATTTTGCAGGAAGTCCTTGATCTCGTAGAGCTCCTCGACCGCCTCGTCGACGCCGGCTACGTCGGCGAAGGTGGTCTTGGGCATGTCCTTGGAGAGCTGTTTGGCGCGCGACTTGCCGAATCCGAAGCCCATCCGGGCGCCGCCCTGCATGCGGGAGAACATCACGAACAGCCCCACCAGCAGCAGCAGCGGCAGCACGTAGACCAGCAACTCGCCCAGGATGCTGCCCTGATTGACGACGGTGCTGACCTTGGCGTTCTTGGCGCTCAGCGCCTTGAACAGGTCGACCGCGTAGCCGCTGGGAAACTTGGTGATGACCTTGTCGGAGTTGTCCGTGTCGCCATTGCCCTTCTTCAGGGTCAATCGCAATTGCTGTTCGCGGTCGTCGATTTGTGCGCTCTTGACGTTGTCGCCGTTGATCTGGGACATCGCCACGGAGGTGTCGACGGGCTTATAGCCGCGGGTGTCGTCGCTGAAATAGAAGAACGACCAACCGAGCAGCACCACGACAGCGATTGCCGTGATGGTGCGAATCACGTTTTTCCGGTTCATCAATCATCGGCCTTGCCGGCCAGGTCCTTCCCCGATATACACGCAGCTGGAAAAGTCCAGGCTACCGCTAGCGGAGATCGCCAGCTCCGGCAGAGCCGGGGCGCGGCGGGTCTCCGCCATGGTGCCCAGCGGAGATCGCCAGCTCCGGCAGAGCCGGGGCGCGGCGGGTCTCCGCCATGGTGCCCAGCGGAGATCGCCAGCTCCGGCAGAGCCGGGCGCCGGGGTGCCGCCCGCTTGCGGGGGACGGGTCTCCGCCGTCCTCTCAGTTAACGACCGGCAGTTCCCGACTGCTCGTAATAGCGGGCCTCGACCACGTTGCCGTCCGGATCGGCGAAGTAGTACCCCTGCGGCGCCCACCCCTGGGCACCGAAGCTCTGGTTCAGCCGCGCGCTGGTGTCCACACCTTCGGCCTGCAGGCGCCGGTCCAGCGCCTGGTATTCCGCCTTCGACAGCGCCAGGCAGACGTGATTGACCGGGTGCCCGGCGCTGCCCTCGAGGCGGGTCAGAGCCTCGGTGGCCGAGACGCTTTCGACGGGCATCAGGTCGATGATGGAGTCCGCGCAAATCCGCACGCTTGGGAACGGAGCGGCGCCGGTCTCGAATTCGTCGAACCGGACGGGCTCGAGGCCGACGACGCGGGTGTAGAAGTCCATCGAGATCCGCGGGTTTTTCGTCCAGAGCACCACATGGTCCAGTCGCATCGATTCGAGTATCCCCGGCTTTCGACCCATCGGGGCCGCTATTCGGACAAGCCGAACCGGTTCGGGGCCTTCTCAGCCAGCAACCGTTGTGCTTTGGTGAGACGGTGCCCCTAACCGAACGGTTAGTAGAGACCAATGGTGTGCAACTGCGCTTGATGGAAGCGGGCGACCGCGGGGCGCCCGTGGTGCTCCTGGCGCACGGCTTCCCGGAGCTGGCCTACTCCTGGCGCCACCAGATATCCGTGCTTGCCGACGCCGGCTACCACGTGCTGGCGCCCGATCAGCGCGGCTACGGCGGTTCGGATCGTCCGGACGCCGTCGAGGCTTACGACATTCATCAGCTGACCGCCGACCTGGTCGGTCTGCTCGACGACGTCGGCGCCCAGCGCGCCGTCTGGATCGGGCACGACTGGGGTGCCGCCGTGGTGTGGAACGCCCCTCTGCTGCACCCGGACCGGGTCGCGGCCGTCGCCGCGCTGAGCGTGCCGGTGACGCCGCGCCCGCACGTGGCGCCGACGAAGGCGTGGCGCAAGATGTTCGGCGAGAACTTCTTCTACATCCTGTACTTCCAGGAACCCGGTGTCGCCGACGCCGAATTGAACGCCGATCCCGCACGGGTGATCCGTCGCATGATGGGCAGCCTGCGAACCGACGGCAAGGATGCGCTGGTGCGGATGGCCACCCCCGGGCCGGAAGGCTTCGTCGACCGCCTTCCCGAGCCGGACGGACTGCCGGACTGGATAACGCAGGACGAGCTGGACCACTACATCGCCGAGTTTTCCCGCACCGGGTTCACCGGCGGGCTGAACTGGTATCGCAACTTCGACCGCAACTGGGAGACCACCCCCGAACTCGACGGCGTGAAGATCTCGGTCCCGTGCTTGTTCATCGGCGGGACGGCCGATCCGGTCCTGTCGTTCACCCGCACCGACCGCGCCTCCGACGCGATCTCCGGCCCCTACCGAGAGGTGATGATCGACGGGGCCGGGCATTGGCTGCAGCAGGAGCGCCCCGACGAGGTGAATGCGGCCCTACTGGAATTTCTCAACGGATTGGAACTGCAATGAGCGCGCCCCTGCGTTTCGGCGTCTTTATCACGCCGTTTCACCCCGTCGGCCAATCTCCCACGGTGGCACTGGAATACGACATGGAACGCGTCGTCGCACTGGATCGGCTCGGATTCGACGAAGCGTGGTTCGGCGAGCACCACTCCGGCGGCTACGAATTGATCGCCTGTCCAGAGGTGTTCATCGCCGCGGCGGCCGAGCGGACCAAACACATCCGGCTGGGCACCGGGGTGGTGTCGCTGCCCTACCACCACCCGCTCATGGTGGCCGATCGCTGGGTGCTGCTGGATCACCTGACCCGCGGCCGGGTGATGTTCGGCACCGGGCCCGGCGCCCTGCCGTCGGACGCCTACATGATGGGCATCGACCCGATCGAGCAGCGCCGGATGATGCAGGAGTCGCTCGAGGCGATCCTCGCGCTGTTCCGCGCCGCGCCCACCGAACGCATCGACCGGCACTCCGACTGGTTCACCCTGCGCGACGCGCAATTGCACATCCGGCCCTACACCTGGCCCTACCCCGAAATCGCCACGGCGGCAATGATTTCACCGTCGGGGCCGCGACTGGCCGGCGCGCTCGGCACCTCGCTGCTGTCGTTGTCGATGTCGGTGCCCGGCGGCTATGCCGCCTTGGAGACCACCTGGGACGTGGTGCGCGAACAGGCCGCCAAGGCCGGCCGGGACGAGCCGGACCGCGCCGACTGGCGCGTCTTGAGCATCATGCACATCGCCGACAGCCGTGAACAGGCCATCGACGACTGCACCTACGGGTTACAGGATTTCGCGAATTACTTTGGCGCCGCAGGGTTTGTGCCGCTGGCCAACAGCGTGCAGGGCACCCAGACGCCACACGAGTTCGCCGCCGATTACGCGGCCAAGGGCAATTGCTGCATCGGCACGCCTGAGGACGCCATCGCGCACATCGAGGACCTGCTCGACCGCTCCGGCGGCTTCGGCACGCTGCTGTTGCTCGGCCACGACTGGGCCTCACCACAGGCGACGTACCACAGCTATGACCTGATGGCACGCAAGGTGATTCCGCATTTCAAACGACAGCTCGAAGCGTCCCGCTCGTCGCATGACTGGGCGCAGGCCAAGCGCGACCAGTTGATCGGCCGGGCGGGTGAGGCCGTGGTCAAGGCCATCACCGAGCACGTCGACGAGCAGAAAGACGCGGTGCACTGATGCGCGCGGCAGTGTTGCGCGACGGGCACATGATCTATCGGGACGACGTGCCCGAACCGATACCGGAGGCCGGTCAGGTGCTGGTGGGCGTGCGGGCATGCGGAATCTGCGGCTCCGACCTACATTTCGCCGCCCACGGCGCCCAGGTGCTGGAAATGAGCGAGCGGGTGGCGGGCGGCCCGGGCGGGATGCACGTCGACCTGAGCCACGACGTCTTCATGGGTCACGAATTCAGCGCCGAGATACTCGAAGCCGGGCCGGACACCGAGACCCATCCGCCGGGCACCATGGTGACGTCTTTGCCGGTGCTGTTGTCCGCCAAGGGCGTCGAACCGATCGTCTACAGCAACAGCACCGTCGGCGGCTACGCCGAACGGATGCTGCTCTCGGTGCCGCTGCTGCTGCCCATCCCCAACGGCCTGGACCTCAGGCACGCCGCACTCACCGAGCCGATGGCGGTGGGGCTGCACGCGGTCAACAAGTCCAACATCACGCCCGGCGAGACGGCCCTGGTCCTCGGCTGCGGGCCGATCGGGATCGCCGTCATCGCCGCGCTGCGGGCCAAAGGTGTTGAAACCATTGTGGCGTCGGACTTTTCACCTAAACGGCGCGAGCTGGCCACCGCGATCGGTGCCCATCAGACTCTGGATCCGGCGCAGGGTTCACCCTTCGACACCGTCAAACCCGCGGTGGTGTTCGAGGCGGTCGGCGTGCCCGGCATCATCGACGACGTGATGCTTCGGGCCCGGCCCGGTTCCCGCCTGGTGGTGGTCGGCGTGTGCATGCAGCCCGATACGGTGCATCCGTTCTTCGCGATCGCCAAAGAGATCAACGTGCAATTCGTGCTCGCCTACACCCCCGATGAGTTCGGCGAATCGCTGCGCGCCCTGGCCGAGGACGACATCGACGTCAGCCCGCTGATCACCGGCGAGGTCGGCCTCGATGCGGTGGGCGCGGCGTTCGACGAGCTGGCCGACCCCGAGCGACACTGCAAGATTCTCGTGACACCCTGACGGCTGTCGGCCCCCCATGGCATTATCGAACGCATGTGCGGCTCCTCACCTTCTCGTGGGTAGCTGTGGGTGGATTCCGCCGAGGGTCAGATAGATCATTGAGGTCAGTGCTTG
>NZ_MVHG01000125.1 GCF_002086125.1 Mycobacterium arosiense ATCC BAA-1401 = DSM 45069 | reverse complement strand
CCCTGCACCCAACAATCATCCCCAAAGCCCCCCGACGACCACGCCCGCCACGCGGAACTAATTCAGCAAGCTCCTAGATGGTCTGCCTTCCGATCAACGCCCGTCCGGTGTGGTGGCCGGCAGGCTCGTGGATCCTGCTGCGTATCAGACTGCCCGCGCGGTGATGGTGGCCGAGTTGAGGGCGCGGCGGCGGGAACCGGCCCAGTTGACGGTCGCCGGTCTCGAGGTGGCGTCGTGACCGAGCGGCGCCCTCCGACTGGGATCGCGGCCGTCAACGCGGGCAAGCAGGTGTGCGATCACGGGCACGTGTTCAGCGAGTCGAACACGTATTTGCACGTTGATGGCCGCGGCTACGTGCGGCGCATGTGCCGCGAGTGCAATCGGATCCGGTCGCGTCGGAAGTATCTGAAGCGGACCGGTGCCGCCAAATTCACGGCGGGTGCGTTGTGACCCCCGCGCCCAGCCGGGCGGCAACCATCCGAAACACCGAAAAGGGAAGTGGATTGAAATGAGTGGTTACCAGCCGACGCACAGCGCGCTAGACGGGTTGGTGCATGCACACGCGCGTGTGAAGTTCTTGGCGGCGTGGGTATCGCAGCACGACCCAGACGGGCAACACGAGCTGTCACGTCACCTTGGGAAGTTGGAACGTGCCATCGGCGAGGATGTTCGCCTGTTCGGCGCCGGCGACGTGACCCATTATTCCACTGGGCTGCCGGTGTGGAGTTTGGAGAAGCCGGCGGCTGACGCTGATTTCGCGTGGGTGTGGCACCCGGACCCGGGGCATGAATCGAATCGGCCGCGGGTTATCGACGGGGATGCTGATTTGGGGAACGGGGAGCGGGGCGCGATCGTGATCAGCGCGCCAGGTGTGATCGACGTGGTGCGGCACAACGTCTAGCCCGTCTGCTGTCGCCTGTTTCGCCAAATGTCGGGTTGTGGCATATAATTGAAGGTGATCGGGCGCCGCTTTATTTTCGGCGCCGGTAGCGCCGATACGGCATGTTCCCCGCTGCAACAGCGACCCCACCTGAAAGCAACGGAACATGTCGTGGCTCACTACTCGCGAGGCCGCTACCCGCGCCCGCGTCTCCACTAGAACTATTCAGCGCATGGTCAGCAATGGCTCTTTGCCGGCCAAGCGTTTTGGGCCTCGCCTAGTGCGGATCGAGTCGGCGGACCTCGATGCCGCCGCACGGAGCGTCGCATGACCGCACCGGTTTCCGCCCCCCAACCGCGCCGCTTCGCCGCATGCGCGGGCTGCCGGGTGCACGGCAGGGAATGCCCGAAACGCGGCGCCGGCCAGCCGGATTCACGTAGGAGTGTCCAGTGAGCAGCAAAGGTGTTGAGCTGGCCGCGGGGTACATCTCCCTTACGGTCAAGAAAGCGGGCAACGGCCTCAAAGACATCGAGGCGGAGGTCGAAGGCGTCGGCAAAACCGCCGACCGGGTCGGCAAACAAGCCGGCCAATCCCTCAACGACGGGATCACGAAAGGCGCCAAGGGCGCTGGGAAAAGCGTGGGCGATGCGATCGTCGAGAGCGCCGCGAAAGCGGGGACGGACGCGGGCAAGAAAGCGGGAGAAGCTCTCGAGCAGGGCGTCACGAAATCCGCGAAGCAAGCCGGCAGGTCGGTCAATGACGAACTGGCGAAATCGACGAAGTCGGCCAAGGATTCGATCATCCGCGATATCGGCGGCGGGATCCTTGAGGCGGCCCGCCAAGGCGCCAAAGACGCCGGCACGACACTTGAGGCCGAGTTCAACAAAGCGGCCGCGAAGGCCGGCCGGGCCATCGGCGACGCGATCGGGAATAGCCCGATTGGGGACTGGACGCGCTCACTCGGGATTGACGGCGATAAGGCCGCTGACGCTATCAGCGGTATCGGCACGGCCATTGTGGGCGTCAAGGAAAAAGACCTAGCCGGAACCCTGAACGGAATCTCTCAGGCGCTCACCGGGATTGGGCAGGGGGAAGCGGCCAACGTCTTCTCCACGATCGGCAACGCGGCTGGAACCGCGCAGAAGCAGTTTTCAACGCTGGCAGACGGGATATCGGCCGGGGGTGATGCCCTCAAAATATTTTCGGGCAATACCAGCGGGATAGCGGGCAAGATCGGCGGGATAGGCGCGGCCGCGGCCGCGGCGGCCCCGGAGGTCGCAGCCCTCACCGCGGCGATTCTGGCCGCTGAGCAAGAGGGCGACAAGCTTAACAAGCAGCACTTTAACAACAGGCAGGTCTTTCCGTCCGAAGGGATCCCCGGATCTGCGCAATGGCTTTGGAACAAGGGGAAGCGCCTGGTAAACGGGGAGTCGCTCGGCGATGTTCTCACCACAGGGCCAGGCGGACCCGGTGCGGGTGGGGATCAGCCTGCGCCTGCGCCTGGACCTGGTTCCCCGGTGCAGGGTCCTTACACGGTCGCCCCGGCCATGCCGGGCGGTCCAACCGTCGACTACTCGAAGCTGTACGGCTCTGGGGGGACTCCACAAGCGATGCCGCCGATCACCCCGAAAGGCGGCGCAGTCCAAGCCGCGCCGAGCGGAAACAGCAGCGGCGCTCCCGCTGTTCCGCTGGTGCAAACCGCATCAGGCACATGGACATCCCCTAATCCGGCGTGGGCGCATCTGATTCAGCGTGAGTCGTCCGGTATCAATCAGCGTCAGGGGATCATTGACGTCAATCCTGGCGGCAATGAGGCTGAGGGTCTGTTTCAGATCACGCCGCGGACGTGGGCGGCCCACGGCGGCACTGCTTTCGCGCCTTCGGCGATTGCGGCGACCCCGCAGCAGCAGGCGCAGGTGGCCGCCCGTATCTTGCAGGGTAACCCGTCTGGGTCCGATTGGGGTGCGGGGCTTCCGGGCAGGGAGAACGCGGCTGCGTTGCTTCAGGGCATACTGCCGCCCACAGGGTTCGACGATGGTGGTGTGTTGCCTCCTGGTTTGACGTTGACGAACAACGCGAGCGGTAAGCCGGAAATCGTGTTGACGCAGGACCAGGCGAAGAACGCCGCGCAGGGCATGCCTGGTGTGGGGGCGGGTCCGAGTGACACTCCGTTGGCTTCGGGGCAGTCGCCGGGGATGAACGGCCCGGCGGCATTGACCGATCTTATGGGGGGGCAGGATCCGAACAGCCCGGCCGGTATGCCCGCCACGGGTGCGCCTGCCGGCAAGGATGGCCGCACGCAAGGCTTCATTCCCGCGGGTGCGGGTGGTGGCGGCACCGCCGGAACGAGCCTCTGGTCGGGCAGCCTGCAGCTCGGAGCCCAGGCGATCAATGGCCTTATCGAGCAGGCGGGTTCGGCTGCGGCGACGGCTGCCTCGGCGGCCGCCACAGCTGGTTCGTTCGGCGCCGGCGGCCAGGCCGGTGGCCAGGCTGCGTCGTTCCTGATCGGCATCGGCACGAAAATGGCTGAACGTGGTGTGCAATACGGCTTCCAACTCGCCGGCATCGGCGGTGACGCCCTAGCAGAGATTCTGCTGCCTTTCGGTGTGCCGCGGTTCTTCCAGACCGACCCGTCCCAGTTCATGCCGCAGCTGCCCGGTCAGGCCGCCGCGGTAACCACCGGGGAAAAGGCCAAGGATAAGCAGCAGGGTGAGAACACTCCGTCGCCGACTGATCCGGTGCAGCCAGGGCAGATGCCCGGCCAGCAGGTCATTGGCCCCTCCGCGCCGATCGCTACCGCCGGCACGGGTGATTTCAAACCCGCCCCTGTCGGTACGCCTGGCTTGTCGGGGCCGCAGCCTAACGGGCCGGTGGTGCCCAGTCCCGCGCCTACCCAACCTGTCGGTCCGCAGACGCCGCAATCGGGTCCGATGGCGCAACCGCCAGCGCCAGCGCCGCAGCAACAGGCGATCCCACCGAACACGACCCCTATCCACCCCACCGATCTCGGCGGACTGCTCGGCTTGTACGACGACGGCGGCTGGCTGATGCCAGGCGGACTCGCGGCCAACATGACCAATAAGCCCGAGCCGATCCTTAACAACGAGCAGTGGGGCAACCTGCAGACCATCGCGGCCCAGGGCATGCCAACACCAGACCCGAAGGCGATTGGGGGCACCGGCCCGGATTACAGCGTCCGCATCGAAAACGTGACCGTGAAGGACGTCAACGAGCTGCAGCGCGAGATCGATTCGCGGCAACGCCTGCAGATGATGCGCTACGCAGGGCGTTCATAACCCCGCAGTCTTCGGACGACAAGTCTTACAACCGCATAACCCGGGCGGCGGGAAGCGCTGCCGCGCAACACAACCCCACCATGGAAGAGAGACAAATGACCACCCCCTATCAGCAGCTCCTTGAAGCTGACCGCGCCGGCACTGCACACGGAAACGCCCACTGGTCGGCGCCGCACGCCGAACACACCAATCCCGGGGCGATGGGCGTAAAGGACCTGCCGCAGCAGCCAGCGTTCGCGCTCAAAGCACCTGCCGCGCAAGCACTTGCGCACCGGGCCGGCGCAACGGCAGCGCAGCGGGCTTGGGCGTCGAAGCAACACGCCTTCGACGCGTTTGCCGACTACCTCGACGCGACCGAGCCGGCCGTGCATGATCCGCGATACACCCACGAACAGATCCGAGAACATGTCAGGGCGTTCACATCAACCCAGGCGTACCGCGACGCAGAGCTGCAGCACGAAGCGGTACACGCGAATGTTCACGAGGCGCAACAGCTTGTCGCAGCCGAACGCGCCGCGTTGACCCAACCCGGCGACGCAGCAGCCGAGTCCCGGGCACTGCGCTACTGGAACCGCACTTCGAGATTGCTGGATTCAGCCGACCCAGCCGCCGTTATAAACCTGGTGCAGGAAACGATTAAGGCTAGCGACGACGAACAACTGTCGGTCCTGGTCGAGGAGCTAGAACCGTGGCTGCGGGCCAAGGGCTACGAGCACTCATACCTTGACGGCCTGTTCGCCGAGCGTGTGCCCAGCTTCGCCGCAGCGCAAAAGCGCCTCATGGCCGCGCAACAGGCGCAGACGATCAGCGACGCCGACATGCGACGCCTCAACGACATGATCGCGCGCGCGGTGCCCTCGCCGGATGGGCTACGGCCCCAACGTATTCCAGCAATACAGTACGACCATCGGTATGATCCCGAGGCGGCTGCGTGACCGTGCGCGAGTTTGGTGTCGAGGCGGCGGCAGCGTTGCCGCCGCTATCGATACCGCCACTGCCGCGATCCCCGCGCCCGCGAGGCTGGTGGAACATCGTGCCTTGGCCGACGCATCGGGGAAAAGCCAGGGCAGCACGGCGTTACGGCCAACAGGAGCAGGTGGCGTGATGGCGTGGAGCAGACAGAGGACGTCAACGGCCGTTGCGTCCAAGTGCCGGAACAGTCGTTGTGACATGCCGACGGTCCCGCGCCGAAAGCTCGAGGGGTGCTGCTCTATGGCTTGCCTCCTGGCGTGCCGTGCCATAGGAACTTCGACATTGCGAAGGCCGCGGCGTGAAGAGACATGGCGCGAGGCCGCGTAGCAAACTTTCCGCGACTGCCAGCAAACATTGTGGGAGTCCCAGCAAACGATTGATTGCGAGGCTATGTATATTCTCCGTGAGTATGCGCATGGCGCAGGCTCCGATGCAGCCGGAAGGCTCAAATCCTCAGCAAATCTCAAAAGCATGCTTGACCTGCGGGTATATAAGGGGAGGCGAAGAGGCCCCCGACCGCCCAAAAGATCTACCGGCCGGGCGCACAAACGCATCTGAATGCACGCATCGCGTTTTGTTTTCCAGTGTTCAATAACAGGCCGTGTACAACAAGGGGCAGCAAATAACCGGCTAACGCCAGCAAAGGAAGCAAAGAATGACCACCCATTGCCAGGAGGCGCAGGGGCTCCTCGACGCGCTCGACGCGAAGCTCGCCAAGACCGCCGAGCGCCAAGGGGTGACGCTGACATGGACCGCGGCTGAGCAGCACACCCTTGAGATCCTCGCGGACACAATTGACCGCCGCACCGCTTTGACCAGCGCTTTTGATGACGCTACGGAGGCGAAAGTGCAGGTGAAGCTGTCCACGGAGATCCGGCAATTGGATCGCCTGGTGGTGCAACTACTCGCAAAGGTCGAGGTCGCGGCCCCGAAGCAGCCCGAGTCGCTGCGCACGGTGAAGGCCCGCGAGGCCGCGAACGCCAGGTGGGGCCGGCATGCCTGAGCTGCTAGAAGAACCGGGCAGCGCCGGGGCTGTTGTCGTCAAGGGCGCCTACGCCGCGCTGGTTAGGCGGGAGGCGCAGCGCCGCACCGAGGTCGATCCGAGGTTGCTGCTGTCCGATCAGACAGGTTTCTACCAGCGGAAACATGCCGCCCAAGCGGAGGCTGAATTCGTCGAGATGGAGCTTCTGGCCGCGGGGAAGCCGGTCACTGCGCCGGCGTGGATGTTCGGCGGCAATTCGCTGACGTTGCCGGCGCAGCTGCGGCCCATGTTCCGCGGTGAGGGTTGCGTTGCTGATGTGTTTGAGGTCCGCCCCGACGATCGGGTGCGCCCTGCGAGGAAGGTTTGAGAAATGAATACGTTGACCTGCGTAAATGCTCCAGTCGAGTGGGTTGGTGGTGTCGCGGAGGTGGTCACTGAGAGCCGCGACTCCGTCATTGTTCGCTGCCCGCACTGCGGCGAGCGTCACCGGCACACGGAGACCGTTCGGGGCAGCGGTCAGGTGTTGGCTGGTTGTCACGTCGGCCACGGCCGTTGCCGCACATATGCGGTTCCGGGTGAGCCGCGCCGGCGACGCCCGCGGTGGGCGGAGTCGTGACGCGGTGCAGGTGGTTTGACCTGCGGTTATGGTCGGCGCGCCGCAGGCTGGCCGATTTCGAGGAGCGGATTGACGCGTTGGAGGCCGGTCGGCCGCGGATCGTGCAGGTCAGCGGTTTGCGCTACGGCCAGCGCTGCTTGCCCCTGTCAAAGTGGCTCGCCGAGATCGAGCGGCGCTGCGCTGGGCATAGGTTGTCGTACCATGGCGTTTAAATGGGAATAATCCCACGTCGTAGACGGAACTGAATGAAAGGAGCGACGTCATGACCGAAACGACTGCTGTGGACGTTGCTCAATACGTCTATGACCGCCTCGGATGGGTCGATGCATGGCGACTCGAAAAGCTAGTGTATTTCGCGCAAGCGTGGCATTTGGCATGGGATGGTCGCCCGCTATTTGACGAGGACTTCGAGGCATGGCCAGATGGCCCAGTTGAACGGAATCTTCACCGGGTCAACAAGTACTACCGCGATCACCACGTTAGTACGACGCTGCCTGGCGCCAGCCGAGACACGTTGGATGCCCATGCCCGCGCCATCATCGATGCCGTGCTTGCTTACTACGGCAGAATTCCCCGCGCGCAGCTCATCGAGTTGACGCACGCTGACTCTCCTTGGCTGCATGCGCGGGGAGATCTACCGCCCACGGCGCCAAGTTCCATGACACTGTCGAAGGCTGAGATGCGTCGTTGTTACACCGAGAAGGTGGTAGCCGGCGCACGTGACATACCGGCCGCGCCGGCCGCTGAGGCTGGTGTCGTCAGCGCAGCCGGGTACGGCGATGCTGTCACGTATCAACTGAGTCGGTGGTCTGGCGCCCTCGCGCTGCTTGCTGATCGGTGAGCTTCTGCTTGCCGCCCGAGGAAGTCATCGAGACTAACCGCAGGATTACTGAGCATCTACATGCCGTCACGGGCAGAGCTGACCTCGAGGGTGCGCTTGCGCGACCGAACCACGGATGGGGAGGCACGCTGTTTTACCCCACGCTTCTTCAGCGTGCGGGCGCACTTCTCGACGGGCTGGTTCATGCGCATGCTTTTTTCGAGGGAAATAAGAGGACCGCTTGGATTTCCACTGTGATCTACATGGAAGCTTTCGGGGCGTACCTGCGCAAACTGCCAGACCCTGAGGTGGAAGAGTTTGTGGTAGACGTTGCCAACCACGTGGTTGGACCTGCCGGGATTACCGACTGGCTCGTGGCGCGCCTCTCTGCCTAATCGCTTCTGCCTGGCATCGAATGTCAATATCTGAGGCCGCTGAAGTAGCTGAGAACGCACCCAGCGGCCGTGATGAACGCACCAACTGCGGCGATGCGTAGGTCGACGGCTTGTACTTCGTTGAGTCGAGTGTCGAAGCGCTGCAACTCGTTTTTGGCGTCGGTGAGTGCCCGCGCGGCCACCGCGTCGGCGTGCTCCTTGGCCTGCTCGATTTCCTTCTCGAGGCGGGCGATGGCGGCGTTGATTGGCCCGAACATGGCGCGCAGCTCTCGAACGTAGCCCTGTATCTGTGCGAATTTCTCTTCTGTCGTGGCGTTTTCATCCAGTGCGAACGGCATGTGTACGTCGCCGTACATGCTCATCTGCATGCCCGGCAGGGTCGCGTTGACGGTTGCGTTGATGGGTTTACGGCGAACGCGGTCCCACCAACCTCGGAGCTGGGCGCGCAGCCTTGTGGCGCGCCCGTAGGCGTAGAGGAGCCCGATGCCGGTGACGACAGTGCCGACCAGCTGTACCGTCATGGACAGCCAATGCATGCATCGGACGATAGATGCCCGCACCGACGCGCGTCGGCGTTGTGGCCGACATCGAGTGGTGGTGCGCGGCACTTGGCGCCGGCCGCGGCAGTCGGCGGCGCTAACGCAATGAGTTTCGCAGGGTCTTGATGGTCGCGTACATGCGATTGGTTTCCACGAGGTCCACGAATCCATAGGTGCGGTAGAAGGCCCGTAGTTTCTCCGCATCGCCCTCGGCCAAATCCTGGAAGTGTGGGTCGACAACCAGAAACCGCCCACCGGCGGCATCCGCCGCTTCTAAAGTCTTGACCACGGCCTCGGCGATTAGCTCGGCGCCGTGGCCGGTGCGCGCCATCGATCGGTCCCTAGCCAGCTTGCACAGCACGTACGACGGGTATCCAGCTGTTCGGCTTCCGCTGCTGCCGGGAATCTGCTCGGTGACAAGCGTCGGCGCTAGAGTGAAATAGCCTTTTACGGTGTGATAGTCGTCATCGGGTTCGACGGACACATGGGTGCGGGACAACCCGCCGCGATGGGCGTTGAGGGCTTCTCTGTCGAGCCAGTTATCAAGGGAGGCGATCCCGCAATCGAAGTAGCTGACGTCATGCTCGGACCCGATCGGTTCGAAGCGAAGGTTCGTCAACGCGCGTGGGATTTAGCGTTCCGCGTCGCGATGGCTTGCCGCAGTGCAGCGCTGGGCTGCGTGTCGGCGCCCGTCATCTGCCTCATTTCGCGCTGAGTGACAACGGTCACGCCGGCGCCACCGCTAGTTGCGGTCATCCTGGCCATTCTCACTCCTTCCAATGACATTTCCATCGTACCGGGAAAACACCATACGCAGGTATATACCAGCATATGCATGCATACTGCGCGTTGGGTGTAACAGTATGTCACGCCCTTGGCATTTCAGCGTGCACCAGTGCGTGGAGCCCCCGATCGGTGATTTGATCAGCATCCGTCGCGCAGGTCGTGTAGTTCGGCGGCGAGTTGGAGGGCGATTTGCCGCCACCCGCGCATGTCGGTTCGCAGTTTGGTCGCGTGCTGCACGGCGGCGATCAGCGGTAGGACGCATACGGCGAAAGCGGTGAGCAGTAGTAGTGCGGTTGGGGGCATGCTGGTTAGGTCTCTCCCGGTGCGAGCGATGTAGCTTCGGCAGATGTTGGCACGCCATGGCCGGATTCGAGGTGCTTATCGGGCGAACTCGTCGAAAATCATTGCGGGAGGCTCGGAAAGGGAAACGACCCGCCGTTTTCGGCGGGTCGTCCCTTGGCGCGGTTATTGTGGCGGTTCCCCCGGAGGCCCCGGTGGTGTCCCTGCGGCGCACATCTGTTGCAGGAACCAACGGTACATGACGGCGCCCAGCGGTTTTTGGACGTCGATCCGCGGGTCGGCCGGTATGAGCTGGCCGTTGCATTGCACGTATCCGGGCGGTGTCGGCGGTGGCGGGCCGGGGTCGGCGGCAGCGGCCGGCGCTATCGTGGCCGTGTACGCCGCCCAGGCGATGCCCGCCAGGATGGCACTGCGGGCGCTCACCGTGGCCATCACTGCCCGAACCAGACGACCGCGGCGGTGATGGCGGCGGCGATGAGCCCGCAGACCAGGAGCGCGGCCGCGTAGTTGAACACCGTGCCCCACGACGCCCTTACCGGATCGTCCTCGAGGTCGTCATCCGCCCACGCCAACGATCGAGCCTCCCCCTGCATCAACGTGGGCAGCGCGTCGGTCGGGTCCGCCGCGGCCCCAGCGGTGGTTTCGGCCGCCCCGGTCAGGTCGTCGGTCATCACTTCGGCCTGCTGAGGTACTGGCCGAGCAAGACGGCGCCGAAGATGACCGCTGTGATTGCGCCGGCGACAAAGCCTGCGGCGACGTCGATGGAAGCGGCGCCGATATAGGTCACCGCGAGAGTCACAGCAATGGCCGCGGCGATGCGTTCCAGCCAACTGCGGTTACTCATCGGGCACCGCCCAACGCGCTGCCGGCCGGGTGGCGATCCTGGGCCGTGGAGATCGCCCGCTGATAGTCGGCCCGCGCCGCGTCCAGCTCGGCCACAACGAACGCCCATGCGTCGGCGGCGTCGGCGGCCTGGGTGGTGTCGTCGATCCAGTCGGCCGGCGTGGCGGCATCGACATGCCCCGTGAACGTCACGTCGCCGTCAGGGTCGACGTGGCGGCGGACGATCCCGGTGGCATGCGGCAGGCGCAGCACCGCAGTGTTGTGGACGATGAAACGGTCGCCGGTTGCGTCCGCCAAGGTGGTGTACGAGTCGGGGACCGATTTGGTGACCGGCGTGTCGTAGCCGAGTGATTGAAGGT
>NZ_MVHG01000124.1 GCF_002086125.1 Mycobacterium arosiense ATCC BAA-1401 = DSM 45069 | reverse complement strand
GCGATGATGCCCACCCGCCGCCGCACCCGCGCCCAAGACCGCGCCGCGCGCATCGCCACCGAACGCCGGCACAACCGCCACGCCCGCCAAGCGAAGCGCCGAGAACGCGAGGCCGCCTACTTCGGCTGCGCGCCACCACCCGACAGCGACGACGATCCACCGCCCTTCTAGCTGCATGGCCGGCGCGGGACCGGGTAGCCCGCGGCTATGGACATCACCGTCACGTATGTCGGCAACGCCACAACCCTCATTTCTGCGGGTGGGCTGACGCTGCTGACCGATCCGAACTTCCTGCATCGGGGGCAACGCGCCTATCTCGGCCACGGGCTGGTGTCCAAGCGGCTCAAGGAGCCGGCGTTACGCATTGAAGAGCTCCCGCCGATCGACGCGATCGTGCTGTCGCACATGCACGGCGATCACTGGGACCGGGTGTCGCAGCGGGGCCTCGACCATGGGCTGCCCGTCGTCACCACCCCGCACGCCGCTCAACGGCTGCACCGGCGCGGCTTCGCCCAGGCGCGCGGCCTGCGGACGTGGCAACGGCACACCATGACAAAAGGCGGCACCACCCTGACCCTCACGTCGCTGCCCGGGCGTCACGCGCCCGGATGGAGCCGGCGGCTGCTCCCGCCGGTGATGGGCACCATGGTGGAGTTCGCCCCCGACGATGGCGCGCCCCAGCGCCGGCTCTACATCTCCGGCGATACCCTGCTGATCGAGGAGCTCAAGGAGATCCCCACGCGGCTCCACCCGATCGACGCGGGCATGCTGCACCTCGCCGGCACCCGACTGCCGGCCGGCGCGCGGCTTCGGTTCGGGCTGACCGTAACGATGGACGGCCGCCAGGGCGCCGAACTCGTCGCGATGCTGGCCCTGCCCAAGGCCATCCCGGTGCACTTCGACGATTACGGCGTCTTCGCGTCGCCACTGGCCGACTTCGCCCGGGAGATGCAGCGCCGCGGCCTGGGGGACCGGATCGTCGCGGTGAACCGCGGCGCCTCGGTGACCGTGTAAGAGCACGGCCGTTTTCGAGTGGTGCGCCTGGCCGGCGGATGTCAAATCGCTCTCAACTTTAGGTATAGGGTGTCTTAGCGCCCGGCAGTCGGATTGGGAGGTACCGACCGCAGGTGACAGGCTTCGACGTGCAGAGTTTCAGGGTTCTTCGTGGCCTGGTAAACGCAAGTTTGCTGAGGCGTTCTCAGCGTGGGCATTGTGAGACGTGATGGATCTTTTTGCACCCCCCGAGGTGACCTCGACGCTCATCCACACCGGGCCGGGCGCCGGCTCGTTGACCGAGGCCGCCGGCGCGTGGCAACGTGTGGCCGTCGAGCTGGAGAATGCCGTCTCCACCTATGCTTCGACGCTGTCGTCGCTCATCGAGTCCTGGGACGGGCCGTCGGCGATGGCGATGCTGCAGTCCGTCCAGCCATATTTGCTCTGGCTGCGCGAGACCGCGCAGCAATCCGCACAGATGGCCACCTCGGCCGAGGCCGCCGCGTCGGCGTTCACCGCCGCTCGCGCCTCGATAGTGCCTCCGGCGGTGGTCACCGCCAACCGGACGCGACTGGCGCAGCTGCTGGCCACCAATCGGTTCGGCACCAACACGGCCGCCATCGCCGAGACCGAGAACGAATACCAGACCATGTGGGCGAACAACTCGGCGGCGATGAGCCGCTACCAGGCGTCGTCCTCGCAGGCCACGACGCAGCTGTCGAAGTTCAATTCGCCCCTGTCGGCCACCGACCCGAGCGGAACGGGCAGGCAGCAGGCCGCGGTGATGCAGGCCGATGCTTCGGGCACCGGCAACACCGGAAACTCGGTTTCCTCGTTGCTCTCGTCGACCGGCATCCTCGGCAGCGACGGCGACCCCAACAGCGGGTGGTTCGGCTACTGGAGCACCTGGGGCAACCAGTTCGTCTCGTCCGGCTTCCCCGTCAACATGCTGAGCTACCTGGCGCAGAACTCGTCGGCCACCGCGCTGCAGAGCGTGGGCGGCGACATCGGCGCCGGCCTGTCCGAGGGACTGGGCGCGGCCACCGCGAACCTGTCCAGCGCCGTCAAGGGCATCGGCGCGGGAATGGCGCCGACGGGCGCGATGGGCGTGGGCGTGTCGCTGGGCAAGCTGACCGCGCCGCCCGCCGTGGTGGGGCTGTTGCCGGGCACCCAGACCGGGGTGCAACTCGCGTCCGCGGCCTCGCCGCTGCCCGCGACGGAATCCGGGTTGCCGCTGATGCCGATGATGGTGCCGCCGACGACGGCCTCGGCGGGCACCGGCTGGCGAAAACGTAAACAGCAGAAGTACGAGGATGTTGCCCTCGGCCAGGAGGTAAAAGGCAACGTGATGCCTCGTAACCCATCGGCGGGATGACCTAGACGATGGCGCCCTACGACTGCGGACGCCGTACCCCGCCACCAGGCAGGTCAACGGCGACCAGCAGCAGGACGCCACGGCGTTCCGCCGTCACTCACTCTGCGATTACCGGACGGGCCGACGCACCGCGTTCGCCCCAGCCACGTTCTTCCCCAAGGTAAAGATTCATGGATTTCGGGATACTGCCGCCGGAGATTACTTCGGCGCTGATCCACTCTGGCCCCGGTGCGTGGTCATGGATCGAAGCCGCCGCCGTCTGGCAGGAGCTCAGTGTCGAGCTCGAGCAATCCGCCAGCAGCTACACCGCGGAGTTGTCGGAGCTGATGACGACGTGGCACGGCCCGTCCGCCCTGGCGATGGCCCAGGCGCTCGAACCCTATCTCGACTGGTTGCGCGTCACCGCCCAGCAGTGCCAGCAGATCGCCACCTCGGTGCAAACCATGACCACCGCCTTCGAGTTGACGCACTGGACGGTGGTGCATCCCTCGCTGGTCGCCGCGAACCGGGCCCGGTTGGCAATGCTGTTGGCCACCAACTTCTTCGGGATCAACTATCCGGCCATCGCCGAAACCGAGGCCGAATACCAGGCCATGTGGGTAAGCAACTCGGCTGCGATGATCCGCTACGCCGCCACCTCGGCGAGCGCGGTCCGACCGCCGACCTTCACACCGCCGCCGCCGGTTGCCAACCCGTCGGGCGTGACCACACAAGCCGGGTTGATGCCCGCCACGACGACGACCAATTCCGGGATCATGACGGCTGCCAACATCTCCGGGGCGAGTGAAAACCTCGCCGCCTCCAGTGTCTTCGGATTGGACCCGGACTCCGGTTGGTTCCAATACTTCAGCACCTGGGGAAACCAGTTCATCGCCGGCGGTTTCCCGATCAACCTGCTGAGCTACCTCGCCCAGCTCAACGCCGCCCAAAGCCTGCAGGGCGGCGTGGCCGCGGACATGTTCGGCGGCCTGTCCGAAGCGGCCGCCGATTTGTCGGCGGCGGACGCGGGCCTGGTCGGCGCCGTCGGATCGTCGCTGGTGCCCCACGCGACGCTGGGCATCGGCATCTCGCTCGGCAACCTGACCATGCCGCCCGCGACGGTGGGCATGCTGGGGTCTTCGGCGCCCGTGCAGCTGGTATCGGCGGCGTCCCCGTTGCCCGCGGGGCCCGGCCAGACGCCCATGCTCCCGATGGCCCCGGTGCGCCCGACTCGCGGCTCGGCGAGCGGCCGGGGGCGCAAGGGACGCGACTACGACGATATCGAGTACGGCGCCGAGCTTCCGGGCACCGTGATGCACAGGCCGCCGTCGGCCGGATAGCGCTGGCCGCGCGACTCCATCATGCGGTCGCGGACGATGTGCTCGACCAGGATGGGGACGAAGGTCTGCACCGGTGCGTTGATGAATCGTTGCGCCGTCTCGTCGCACCAGCGCCTGATCTGAGCGGTGCGTCGTTCGTCGCCGAGCCCCTCGTGACGGGCCAGCTTCTCGGCCACGTCGGCCACCGATCGGCCGACCGCGCCCGGGACGCGCGGCGAGATTGCGGCGCGGGCGGGCGCGCGCACCGCGTCGAGTGCCCGACGGGCGGCGTGCTCTTCGGTGCCCGGCCGGATGACATGCAGGGTGATGTGGCGGCCGTTCTCGCCCATCACGATCACACTGGCCGGCTCGTCGCTGGTAAAGCCCAGCAATTCAATTGTGTGGCCGTCGATTTGCGCCAGCGCCGGCGTGTTGTGCCAGCCGTTGCGGCGATAGCCCACCATGACGATCCGCCCCAGTCGGTCGGACAGCGACGCCGCCAGGTCCGGCAGCTCGTCGACCAGGTTTGTCGACCGCGGCCACCAGGCGCCGTCGATGTGCTCGGACACAGCGCGATAAGGCTTGAGTTGCAACCGGTTTGATCGCTCCATTGGACCAGACCAGCACGGCTAGTCGGCGACCGCGGCGCGGGCGAGTGGCTGACGGGTTTACCGATCATGAACAACGGGCCCGGTGTGGCGCGGCGGCAAGGCGCAGGACGGCTTCGAGTTCGACGCCGGGCTACCGCACCACGGGGGGATCCGAAATGCCTTGCTGGATACCCTGATCCATCGTGTCCCGCAGGGTTTGGCTGCCCGGCGGATCAGAATCCGTGCAGGCGCAACTGAGATGGCTGAAGGGATTAGGGTCGGTGCCGGCCGACGCCGTGGTCCCGCCGGAAGCGCCGAGCGCGACCGCAATGGGTACCACGATGCCCGCCACACCGACCAAAAGTTTCGGAATCATTTTGGCCTTGAGCGCTTCGTCGTTTGGATAAGTGAAATCTTATCCGCGGTTGTGTCACGAGCCGGTCAACCGGCGGTAAATTTCAGGATCCGGAAGAAGCGGCTGAAACCGCGTACTTGGGGCAATACGCCTTGATGCTGACCCCGACGAAATAGCCGGCGTGGTAGCTGTCCAGCGTGCTGCTGGACAGCACGTTGTTGGCGACCTGTTCCGGTGTCTGGCCCATGTCGAGTTCGTGGCACACGGTGTGCCCGGAGTTGACGGCGGCGTCGGCCGACTCGTAATTGATGCCCTTGGCTTTCAGCGCGGCCAAAAACGCGTCATCGGCAGACGTGGCATTTGCGGTCGCGGATGCGGCCAGCACGCCGAGCAGCCAGGCCACCGGCGCGACTCCGATCGACAGGAGCGAGCGCGGCCGGACGGGCTTGCCTATCTGGGTGGTCGTCATTTCTGATACTCCCGTGGAACATGAGTGCCGTCGCTTGCTGAAGGCGGAGCTAGTTCGAATGCTCGCACGTCGCGGTGCCACCCCACGCCGTATCGCCGATAATGCGGTGTGTGCCACACAAGGGTTTGCTCGCGCGTCGGACGCGCGTAACCCGCGAGCCCGCGCCGGCGCGGCGCCGGTGATCTGACGAGATGGCACACGCGCGGTGGCTGTGGCTCGCTGTGGTCGCGATATGCGTGGTCGCCTGCGGCGTGCGGCACGTGTCGGCGGCTAGCGCAAGAGACATTCCGGGCACCTTTCGATCCGGCGGCATGGACCGAACCTACATGTTGCACGTGCCGGCGGGCGAACCCGTCGGACTGGTGCTCAGCTTGCACGGCGGCGGCGGCAGCGGCCTCTCGCAGCGCGGCCTGACGGGCTTCGACACCGTTGCTGACGCCCACAACCTGCTCGTGGTCTATCCCGACGGTTACGAGAAGAGCTGGGCCGACGGGCGTGGCGCCTCGCCCGCCGATCGACGCCACATCAACGATGTGGCGTTTCTGGTCGGGCTGGTGACCAAGCTGCAGCACGACTACGGCGTCGCGCCCGGGCACGTGTTCGTCACCGGGATGTCCAACGGGGGCTTCATGAGCAACCGGCTGGCATGCGATCGGGCCGACGTCTTCGCCGCGGTCGCGCCGGTGGCGGGCACCCTGGGCGTCGGGGTGGCCTGCCACCCCTCCCAGCCGGTGTCGGTCTGGGAAGCCCACGGCACCGCCGACCCGCTGGTGCCCTTCAAGGGCGGGGCGGTGCGCGGGCGCGGCGGGCTGAGCCACTCCATCTCGGCGGACACCATGGTGGACAAGTGGCGCTCGGCCGACGGCTGCCGGAGTGTTCCGGCCAGGGAGGCGCTGCCCGATGTCCGCGATGGCACCGTCGTGCACCGCTACGTGTACACCGAGTGCGCGGCCAACACCGAGGTGGTGTTCCTTCGGATCGACCGCGGCGGGCACACCTGGCCGGGCGGCAGGCAGTATCTGCCGGCGGCCGTCATCGGCCCCACCACCCGTGCGCTGGACGGGTCCGAGGCCATCGCCCAGTTCTTCCTCGCACACGCCCGCGATTAGCGGCGATCGCAAGCGCGGCGAAGCCGGGCGCCGGGGGTACCTCCCGCTTGCGGGGGACGGGTCGCCGCCATCGATTAGCGGCGATCGCAAGCGCGTCAGCGCTGGCAGGATGGACACCAGTAGGTCACCCGTTCTGTCGCGTCGTCGAACTTGATCGGGGTGCCGCAGCGGCGGCAAGGCTGACCCGATCGCCCGTACACCCATAGCCGGCGTCCCGGCCGGGTGTCGCCGGTGGTGCACCGGTTCCAGCGGAAGCGGTTGAGCCACAACATGTCCCGCGCGCGCGAGACCAGCCGCAGGGGATCGGCGATGTCTCGCACCGGGGCGGTGGGCAGATGCCCGGTGAGGAAACACAATTCGTTGCTGTAGACGTTGCCGACCCCGGCCAGCACCCGTTGGTCCAACAGCGTCTCAAAGATCGGCCGGTCCGGGTCGGCCGTGAGGTTGGTCGCGGCGAGTGCGGGGTCCCAATCCTCGCCCAGCAGATCGGGCCCCAGGTGCGCGACCGCGTCGCCGTCCCGGTCGCGCTCCAGGACCTCCAGCACGCCCAGGTCGACGCCGACCGCCTGGGCGGTGTCGGTCTTCAGGATGATGCGCGCCCGGTGGTCGACGCGCAGCCGGCGGTTGCCGACCCGCCAGCTGCCGTCCATTTTCAAATGTGAGTGGATGCTGGCCCGCCCCACCCGGATAAACAAATGCTTCCCGCGGCTGAACACCTCGTCGACCACTTGCCCGGTGAGATCGACGGTGGCGAACCGCGGCACGCGGACGTCGCAGCGGGTCAGCGTGCCGCCGACCAGGTGCTCGCGCAGCACGGCGGCGGTGTGCCAGACGGTGTCACCCTCGGGCATGTCAGCGCAGCCGCATTCCGCGCGGCGTGCGGGCGAATCCGGCGTCGGACAGGGCGTCGGCCGGGCCGGGCCCGTCCGCGCGGGGCTGCAGCGACGGCACCCCGTCGATGCGTTCGACCAGGATCAACGCGACGCGCCGGGAGGCGACCAGGTCGGCCAGCGCGGTGGCGGCGGCGTGATGGGCGGCCGGGTCGTCGGTGAAGGTGAGCAGGGACCGCCCGCCGCGCTCGAGGAACCAGGCCAGCTCGCCGTCGACCAGCACCACCAGCGCGCCGGCCTTGCGGCCCGGGCGCGCGCCCGGCCCAGTCCCGTCGCCGCGGGCCGCCGGCCACGGCAGCGCGGCGCCGTAGGGGTTGGCCGGGTCCGCGGCGGCCAGCGCGACCGCCCGGTACTCCGGCCGTTCCGGGTCGACCCCGTCGGAGTAGGCGCGCAGCCGGTCGACGGTCGACGCGACGGCGAACTGCGCCCCGCCCAGCGACTCGATGAAGTAGCCGCGCTGGCACCGGCCCGCGTCCTCGAAGGTGCTCAGCACCTTGTACAGCGTGGCGAACCCGCCGGGCACGCCCTCGGCGCCCACCGCGCCCCGGGTCAGCACGCCGTGGCGGCCCAGCAGGAGTTCGGCCTGGTAGTGGGCGCGCAGCGTGGAGTCCGGTTCCGGCGCCGGCAGGGTGGACCACCGGCCGGCCACGGTCGGGTCGGCGGGCCGCGAGTGCGGATGCGCGACGCTGTAGCGGCTCAGCCGCGGCGGCCGGTGCGACCGGTGTGCGGGCGCCGAGCGCTTGCGGGTTCCGGTGCCACCTAGTAGGGCGCGCACCGGGGCGAACGTGTCGCCGGTGATCCAGCCGGCCCAGATCAGTTCCCACAGCGCGGCTTTGAGCGCGGCCTCGCCGAACCCGCTCTGCGTGAGCTGGCGGAAGAAGTAGGCGCCGCCCGGGGCCAGCGTGTCCAGGACGGCGCGGTGGGCGTCGCTTAACTCGATGTCGGCCGGCCCAGCCAGCGTCAGCGGCGCGGATTCGCTGGGGTGCAGCGCGATCCAGCCGTCACCGCTCGAAATCGACCCGGCCCCCGACCAGGTGACCTCGCCGGTGGCGAGCAGCTCGTCGAGCAGCGCGGGGGAGTAGTCGCGGACCCGGGGGGCCAGCACCAGCGGCTCGATCGCCGAGGCGGGCATCCGCACACCGGCCAGCTGATCGATCACCGACATCAGGCCGTCCAGCCCGGAATAGCCCGG
The DNA here is from genome assembly GCF_002086125.1 of Mycobacterium arosiense ATCC BAA-1401 = DSM 45069. Lineage (GTDB taxonomy): Bacteria > Actinomycetota > Actinomycetes > Mycobacteriales > Mycobacteriaceae > Mycobacterium > Mycobacterium arosiense. The sequence continues at coordinate 2,973 of NZ_MVHG01000124.1, read as the reverse complement.
GGCGCGCGATGATTCGGCCGCGCCCACGCGATGCCAGGCCGGCAGGAACCGCCCGTAGGCGGCGGTGCTGACCGGCTCGACCTGGGCCCGCAGCGCCGCCAGCGACCGTCGCCGCAGGATGCGCAGCACGTCGGCGTCACACCACTGTTCGCCCCCGGCCACGGTCGCCCCGTCTGCCCCGGGCGCGGCGACGAAGTCGCCGCGCACCAGCCGGCCGTCACCGGCCAGTCGGCCCAGGATGTCGGCGGTCACCCGCAGCCCGAGCCCGAACCGGGCGGCGGCCTCGGCGGTGGTGAACGGGGTGTGGGTGCGCGCGTAGCGGCCCAGCAGTTCGCCCAGCGGGTCGGCCACCTCCTCGGTGAAGGCGGCCGGCACGCCGAGGGGAACCGCGATGCCGATGCCGTCGCGCAGCCGCCCGATGTCCTCGATCGCCACCCACCAGCTGCGGCCGGCGAACGACACCGTCAGCGCGCGCCGGGCCGCGCGCAGCCCCTGCAGCCAGCCGGCGACGTTCTTGCCGTCGGCGACGTCGGTGCGGGCGGCCACCTCGTCCTCGGTCAGCGGGCCCAGCAGCCGCAGCAGGTCCGCCACCGCCTCGGCGTCGCGGGCGGCCCGGTCCGGCGCAAGGTGCTGGAGCTGGCGTCCGGTGGCGGCGATGACCTCGGGATCGAGCAGGTCGCGCAGCTCGACCCGGCCCAGCAGCTCGGCCAGCAGCGCGCTGTCCAGCGAGAGCGCGGCGGCGCGGCGCTCGGCCAGCGGGCTGTCGCCCTCGTACATGAACGCGCCGACGTAGCCGAACAGCAGTGACGCCGCGAACGGCGACGGCCGTTGCGTCTCGACCTCGAGCACCCGCACCCGCCGCTGGGCGATGCCGGTCATCAGCTGGGTCAGGGCCGGAACGTCGTAGACGTCCTGCAAGCATTCGCGGATCGTCTCGAGCACCATCGGGAAGTCGGGGTATTTGCGGGCCACCTCCAGCAACTGGGCGGCGCGCTGGCGCTGTTGCCACAGCGGTGACCGGCGGCCGGGATGCCGGCGCGGCAACAGCAGGGCGCGGGCCGCGCACTCGCGGAACCGCGAGGCGAACAGGGCCGAACCGCCCACCTCGGCGGTCACGATCGGGTCGATCTCCTCGGCGTCGAAGACGAAAAGGTCGGCCCCGGGCGGGGTTTCACCGGTATCCGACAGCGTGTCGGGCAGCCGCACTACGACGCCGTCGTCGGACGCGGTGGGCTTCTCGTCGATGCCATACCGCTCGCGCAGTCGGCGGGCCACGGCCAGCGCCAGCGGTCCGTTCACGCCCAGCCCGTACGGCGAGTGCAGGATCACCCGCCAGTCGCCCAGCTCGTCGCGGAACCGCTCGACCAGCAGCGTGGTGTCGGTGGGCACCACCCCGGCGGCGCCGCGCTGCTCCTCGAGCAGTCCCCACAGGTTGTCGATCGCGTAGGCGTCGAAACCCAGTTCGGCGCAGCGGGTTTCGAACGCCGCGCGCTTCAGGCCGGCCAGCTCGCCGGTGAACGCGCCGAGCGCGGCACCCAGCTCGGCCGGGCGGCCCAGGCCGTCGCCGCGCCAGAACGGCAGCCGGGCGGGCTGGCCCGGCGCCGGGATCACCAGCACCCGGTCGTGGGTGATCTCGGTGATCCGCCAGCTGGTGGCGCCCAGCGAGATGACATCGCCGGGACGCGACTCGTAGACCATCTCCTCTTCGAGTTCGCCTACCCGCGAGGGGTTTTCGGATTCGGACGCCAGGTACACGGTGAACAGCCCGCGATCGGGGATGGCGCCGCCGGACGTCACGGCCAGCCGCTGCGCGCCGGGACGGGCGGTCAGCGTGCCGGTGTCGCGGTCGTAGACCAATCGCGGTCGCAGCTCGGCGAATTCGGTGGACGGGTACTTGCCGCTCAACAGGTCCAGGGTGGCCTCGTACACGCTGCGCGGCAGCGTCGCGAACGGGGCGGCCCGCCGCACGGTGTCGAACCATTGATCGGCGTCCAGCGGTTCCAGCGCGGCCGCCGCCACGGTCTGCTGCGCCAGGATGTCGAGCGGATTGGCGGGCACCCGCATGGTTTCGATCTGGCCGGTGAGCATGCGCTGCACGCTGACCGCGCAGCCGATCAGGTCGGTGCGGTGCTTGGGGAACAGCACACCCTGCGAGATTTCGCCTACCTGGTGGCCGGCCCGGCCGATGCGCTGCAGGCCGCTGGCCACCGACGGCGGCGCCTCCACCTGGATCACCAGATCGACCGCGCCCATGTCGATGCCCAGCTCCAGGCTGGAGGTGGCCACCACCGCCTTGAGCAGCCCGCGCTTGAGGTCCTCTTCGACCAAGGCGCGTTGTTCCTTGCTGACCGAACCGTGATGGGCGCGCGCCAATATCGGGTCGGCGCCGTAGGTTTGGCCACTGCCCATGATGTGCGCCGGCGCGCCGCCGGCCACCTTCGGGTTGGCGTCCGTCGTCAATTCGACACCGCTGCGCTCGGCGTGAATCTCGTTGAGGCGGGCGGTAAGTCGCTCGGCCAGCCGCCGCGAGTTGGCGAAGACGATCGTCGAATTGTGCGATTCGATCAGGTCGACCAGGCGGTTCTCCACATCGGGCCAAATGGTGTTGTTGGCCAGGTTGGCCATGTCGGGCACCGGCACCTGCACGCTGAGCTCGACCGTCTTGGCCGACGGCGGGGCCACGATGGTCGTCGGCGCCTGGCCGGACAGGAACCGGGCGAGTTCGGAGGGCGGGCGGACCGTGGCCGACAACCCGATGCGCTGGGCGGGTTTACCCTCACGCAGCGCATCGAGGCGCTCCAGCGACACCGCCAGGTGCGCGCCGCGCTTACCGGCGGCGATCGCGTGGATCTCGTCGACGATCACGGTCGCGACGCCGGCCAGCGTCTCGCGGGCGGCCGAGGTGAGCATCAAGAACAGCGACTCGGGCGTGGTGATCAGCACGTCGGGCGGGCGGTTGATCAGTTGGCGGCG
>NZ_MVHG01000123.1 GCF_002086125.1 Mycobacterium arosiense ATCC BAA-1401 = DSM 45069 | reverse complement strand
ACACGATCGTGGCAGCATGCGGCGACGGCATCACCCATACTAACAAGAGCGGGCGAATTAACGACTCAGGACACTAGTTGGGCGTCGTCCCCGCGGTGTCCAGCACGTCGAGGGTCTTCCACGTCTGGGCCGCGGCCTTCTGCTCGGCTTCCTTCTTGGACCGGCCCACCCCCGTGCCGTATTCGGTGTCGGCCACCACGACCACCGCGGTGAACTCCTTATCGTGATCGGGGCCGGTGGAGGTGACGACGTAGGAAGGCGCGCCCATGCCGCGCGCCGCGGTCAGTTCCTGTAGGCTGGTCTTCCAGTCCAGCCCGGCACCCAGCGTCGGCGCGGCGTCCAGCAGCGGACCGAACAACCGCAGAATCACCTCGCGCGCAACGTCGATGCCGTGGTCGAGGTAGATCGCGCCCAGCAGCGATTCCATCCCGTCGGCCAGGATGCTGGATTTGTCGGCGCCGCCGGTGTTCGCCTCGCCGCGCCCCAGCAGCAGATGGCCGCCGAGGCCCCCGTCGCACATTTTGCGCGCGACGTCGGCCAGCGCCTGGGTGTTGACCACACTGGCCCGCAGCTTGGCCAGGTCACCCTCGCTGCGGTCGGGGTGGCGGTGGTACAGCTCGTCGGTAATGGTCAGCCCCAGCACGGCGTCGCCCAGAAATTCCAGGCGCTCGTTGGTCGGCAGGCCGCCGTGCTCGTAGGCGTAGCTGCGATGCGTCAGCGCGAGGGACAGCAGTTCGTCGGACAGTTCAACCCCGAGGGCGTCGAGCAGAACCTGCCGTGAGCTCACCGCCCACCCCGCGACTCGTCCGACTCGGCGCTGAACATGCCCGCCAGCTTGGCCCACCGCGGATCGATGCGATCGTGCTGGTGGCCCAGCTCGGCGGCCAGCGATACGCCGCATTCGGGACACAGCCCCGGGCAGTCCGGACTGCACACCGGCGAGAACGGCAGCTCCAGCCCGACGGCGTCGCGGATGGACTGCTCGAGGTCGATGGTGTCATCGACGATGTGGCCCACCTCGTCCTCCTCGGTGGTCGCCTCGGTGGTGCTGTCCGGGTAGGCAAACAGTTCGGTCAGCCGCACCTGCACGCGGCTGCGCAGGTCGGCCAGGCAGCGCGCGCATTCACCGGCGGTGGGGGCGGTCACCGTCCCGGTCACCAGGACGCCCTCGGACACCGATTGGACCTGTAGGTCGAGGTCCAAGGGTGCGCCGGCCTCGATCGCGATCATGTCCAGTCCGATGCGCGACGGGCTGGGCACGGTTTTTCGCAGGGTGACCATGGCCCCGGGGCGCCGCCCGAGCCGGGTGATGTCGAGCGCCATCGGCCCGGTCAGCCGTGACGTTGCGCCGCGGGCCGATGATGTGCTGTGCCGCGTCATACCGGAAATCCTACGGCGCTGACCGCACATTTCCAGGGCGTGGCCGCCCGGGTAGGCGGCCACGCGGGCTAGCGCACCGCGTAGTCGTGGGTTCCGGCGGCCGTGCGCAGTTGGTGACGACCGCGTCCCACCGAGCGCAGGGTGCCGTTGAGGAATTCCTCGAACTCGGCGAGCTTGTTGTCGACGTAGATGTCGCACTCGCCGCGCAGCCGGTCGGCCTCGGCGTGCGCCGAGTCGATGAGCCGCGTGGCCTCGGCGTTGGCCGCCTCCACCACGCTGTTCTGCGACACCAGGCGCTGCTGTTCTTTGATGCCCTCTTGCACGGCCTTCTCGTAGGAGATGTTGCCGTTTTCCAGCAGCCGGTCGGCCTCGGCCTGGGCGCGGCTGACGCTGGCCTCGTAATCGCGCTTGGCCGCCGTGGCGATGCGCATCGACTCTTCGCGGGCCTCGCCGACCATCCGTTCGCTGTGCTGGCGCGCCTCGCTCACCATCCGGTCGGCTTGCGCCTTGGCGTCGGACAGCAACCGGTCGGCCTCCGCGCGGGCGTGGTTGAGCATGGACTCCGATTCGGTGGTCGCCGAGGACACCATGGACTCGGCGTGCGTCTTGGCGTCCTGCAGCATCGAATCGCGGGCGTCCAGCACATCCTGGGCGTCATCCAGTTCACCCGGAATCGCATCCTTGATGTCGTCGATCAGCTCCAGCACGTCGCCGCGGGGCACCACGCAGCCGGCCGTCATCGGAACGCCACGGGCTTCTTCCACGATGGCGCTGAGTTCGTCCAGCGCCTCAAAGACTCGATACACGGCCATACCCTCCTGGCGTCTGCAAAGATCCGGTTGTTACCAGTGTGCCTGGTGATGTCTCTGTGACAACGGTGGTGAACACGGTGTGTCGGGTATTTGCCCGTTCGGGGCGCCTCAAACGCCCTGGCGCGCCGTTTCCGCCCAGGTCGTATGCATTCAGTGTCATCAGGAAGCGCCCGTTCACGCTGTTACCGCGGCCGCCACGGCCGCGCGAGGTGGTTCGTCCATATTCGTCGCCGGGCTCCCGCCGAGGCGGGACGGCCGCAGGGGCCGGGGTTTGCGTCGACGCCTTCGGCCCGGTTGTTTGCCAGCGATTCTAGGTCCCGGGCGGCCGGGCCACTATGGCCACCGGTGGCGGTCGCGCCGGCGCGGCGCGCATTCGTCTGTGCGCATATACCCCTATGGGGTATACTGGGTCGTTGAAAGCAGTCTCCTAAGGTCTACCGCAGGAGGACAGGTGACGGCGCTATCGGCGGTCGGGCACGCCTTGACGCTCGCGGGCTCGATGACGTGGGAAATCTTGTGGGCGCTGATCCTGGGCTTCGCCCTCTCGGCGGTGGTGCAGGCCGTCGTGCGACGTTCGACGATCGTGTCGCTGATGGGAGATGATCGCCCGCGCACCCTGGCGATCTCCGCCGGGCTGGGCGCGGCGTCGTCGTCGTGCTCGTACGCCGCGGTGGCGCTGGCCCGGTCGCTGTTTCGCAAGGGCGCCAACTTCACCGCCGCGATGGCGTTCGAAATCGGTTCCACCAACCTGGTGGTGGAATTGGGCATCATCCTGGCGCTGCTGATGGGCTGGCAATTCACCGCCGCCGAATTCGTCGGCGGCCCACTGATGATCGTCGCCCTGGCCGTCCTGTTCCGGCTGTTCGCGCGTTCGCGGCTCGTCGACGCCGCCCGCGAGCAGGCCGAGCGGGGAATCGCCGGCTCCATGGAAGGCCATGCCGCCATGGACATGTCCATCCGGGGCGAGGGCTCGTTCTGGCGACGGCTCTTTTCCCCGGCGGGCCTCACCTCGGTTTCGCACGTGTTCGTGATGGAGTGGCTGGCGATCCTGCGGGACCTCGTCCTGGGCCTACTGATCGCCGGCGCCGTCGCGGCCTGGGTTCCCGAAAAGTTTTGGCAGGTCTTCTTTTTGGCCGATCATCCGGGACTCTCGGTGCTGTGGGGTCCCATCGTGGGTCCCATCGTGGCGATCGTGTCCTTCGTGTGCTCCATCGGCAATGTCCCGCTGGCCGCGGTGTTGTGGAACGGAGGCATCAGCTTCGGCGGCGTCATCGCCTTCATTTACGCCGACCTGTTGATCCTTCCGATCCTGAATATCTACCGAAAGTACTACGGCATTAAAATGATGCTGACGCTGCTGGGCACCTTCTACGCCGCGATGGTGGCTGCCGGATACGTGGTCGAATTGATCTTCGGCACAACGCATCTCATCCCCACGCAGCGCAACGCGACGGTGATCGAGGCATCGATCTCCTGGAATTACACGACGTGGCTCAACATCGCCTTTCTGGCTCTCGCCGCCATCCTGATCGCCCGGTTCGTCACGTCCGGAGGTCTGCCGATGGTGCGCATGATGGGGGGCTCCCCCGAGGCCGGCCACTCAGAGCATCGGCACTGAGCGGGCTCAGGGTTGCGGCAGCCGCACGTCCAGCACCACGCACCGCCCTTGCTCGGCCTCGGCGAGCGCCCATTCGACGGCCTTGCTCATCTCGGCCGGCGTGTGCACCGTGCGACCGCTGCCACCGCACGCCGCGGCCAACGCGGCATAGTCGGTATCCGGGGTAAGCCGAGTCTCGCCGAAGTCGTTCTCCCGCACCGAAACTCCCTGCGGATACAGCTCCATCACCGGCAACTTGGAAGCCAGATACGACTGGTTGTTCAGAACGACCGTGACGAAGGGCGCACCATGGCGGTGCGCCGACCACAACGCGGCGGTGGGCACGCCGAAGTTGAACGAGCCGTCACCGCAGATGGCGACGACGGGCGCCTCTGGGCGCGCGAGTTTGACCCCGAACGCGCCGCCGAGCGCCCAGCCCAATGCCGGTGCACCCGTGTCGAAAAACTGCCCGGGTGGCCGCCGCACCTGCCGGGCCACGGCGGACCGGTTGGTCACGGCCTCCTGGACCACCACCGCGTCGTCGGGCAGCGCGCCGCCCAGCGCGGCCAGCATCGCATCGGGTGCGTCCGCCGGGCGATCGGAGGCGCCCCGGCGGGTCGCTTCGCAGTGCCGCTGCGCCGTGTCGGCCTCGGCCGCCTGCCGGCGCGCGGCCCACTTCTCCCGCAGCTCGTCGGTGGCCAGCCGCACCAGGGTCTGCTCGAGCAGCAGCAGCGCGACGCGGGTGTCGGCGGTCAACGCGACCTCGACCGGAAAAGACCACAGCGGCATGCTCGGTTTGACCGGATCGCCGTCGATCTGCACCACGCGGGCACCCGCGGGCGGGGCCACCTGCGCGGGCACCCAGGGCACTTCGCAGTCCAACAGCAGCACGGTGTCGGCGTCGGCCAGCGGCGCCGCGTCACCCACCACGTGCAACGGATGCCCCAGCGGTAGGTTGGCGCGGTCGCCCTGATCGATCACCGGCGCACCGAGTAACTCGGCGATTCGCCCCAGCACCGTTGCGGTTCCGGGGTCGGCGGCGGTCCTGGACGTGACGATGACAACCCGCTTGCCCGCCACCAGGATTCCCGCCAACCGTCCCAGCGCGGCCGGATCCGGGCCGGGCGGTACGGCCGGCGGCAGCCGGCGTGGCAGCGTGCCGACCCCGTGCTCCATCAACGCTTCTCGCGGCAGCATGACGTAGGCCGGGCCGGACGGGCAGGATTGGGTGACCTGGAAGGCCCGCCGGACGATCGGGGCCAGCTCGCGGCCGCGGGGAACCTCCATGTGCCACTTGGCGTAGTTGCGCACCGCGGCCGGCTGGTCGAGTTGCTCCTGCTGCCAATGGATGTAGTTGTCGCGGTGCCCGCGCACCCCCGGCGCCGAACTGTAGGGAGTGCGCCCGGCGAATACCACCACCGGAGTCCCGTTGCGCTGCGCGTTGTGCAGCTGGCAGCCCAGGTTCAGCGTCCCGGCATCGACGTGCACCATGACCGCCTGCGGGCGGCCGCTGACCATGTGATGGCCGACGGCCGCCGCCAGCGCGATGCTCTCGTGCACGCACAACACCGACCGCGGGCTGGGCCTGCCGGCGGCCCGCGCCGCGGCCAGCGCCTCCTGAATCGGCGCGGAATCGGTTCCGGGATTGATGAAGAACTGCGCGACTCCCTCATCGGCGAGCAGCGCGACCAGATCGGCCGCTGCCTCGGGCACGTCGAACAGATTGTCTACCGTCATGGTGCCGTTCTCCTATCGACCTCGGCGACCTCGCGTGCCCCCTCCTTCGGATCAGATCTTCAAGATACGTTTCAGGTGGGCGTCTGCGATCTTTTCCGGTGGACGAAGTTCCACGTGGCGCGCTCGAACCCGTCGACCGCCCCTGGCGAGGGACTCACAAGTAATCGACAAAGAATTCGGACACCATCGGGTACCCACGGCGCGGCGGTTTACCCCAGGCCGCCGCCGGCGTGGTCACCGCGCTTGCCACGCAAGGTTTCGGTGTCGATCGCCCGGGTCAGGACCGGGCCGAAAGCCGTGCGCGCAGACGGCGATTGACCGGCTCAGGCAGCAGTTCGGACACGTCGCCACCGAGCATGGCGACCTCTTTGGCCAGCGATGAGGACACGAACGAATAGCGCGGAGCGGTCGCGACGAAAAAGGTGTCCACACCGGCGACGTGTTTGTTCATCTGCGCCATCTGCAGCTCGTATTCGAAGTCGGTGCCGGTGCGCAGCCCCTTCACGATGGCGGTCATGCCCCGCGCCCGGACGAAGTCGACGACCAGGCCTTGTCCCGCCTCCACCCGCAGGTTGGGCAGGTGCGTCGTCGATTCGGTGATCATCGCGATCCGCTCGTCGAGGTCGAACATGCCCTTTTTGGCGGGGTTGATCAGGATCGCCACCACCACTTCGTCGAACTGAGCCGATGCGCGTTCGAAGACGTCGATGTGACCCAACGTCACCGGGTCGAACGACCCGGGGCACACCGCGCCCGTCATGCGCGCGACCCGATGCGAAGCGAAGCGATGCGGCGGGAGTACCACCCGCTCGCGGGGGAGAGCGGCGCCATGACGCGCGCCGTGACGATGCAGAGCGAAGCGATGCTAAGAAGCGGCGCCATGACGCGCGCCGTGACGATGCAGAGCGAAGCGATGCTGAGAAGCGGCGCCATGACGAATGACGGTACACGCCTACCTCAATGGCGCTCGGCCAGCTCCAGACGGGTGTCGCCGTACACCCGTTGCGGCCACGGAGCCCAGCCCGCCGGCCAATCCAGTGGCGCGCCGCCGACCGCACGCTCCACCACCGCGACGCTGCCCTGGCGCACCCACCCACGCGCGGGCAACGCCGCCAGCACGGCCTCGACTTCGGTGGCCTCGACGTCATAGGGCGGGTCGGCCAGCACCAGATCGAACGCGGCGTCGGTCCCGGCGGCCAGCACGGTCGTCACCGCCGCGCGCCGCAGCGTCGCACCGGGCAGGCCCACGGTTTCGATGTTGCGCGCGATGACCGACGCGCTGCGCGCGTCCGACTCCACGAAGAGCGCGGCCGCCGCGCCCCGGGACAGCGCCTCCAATCCGAGTGCCCCCGAACCGGCGTAGAGGTCCAGCACGGCAACACCGCTCAGGTCCAGGCGGGCCGACAGGATGTTGAACAGCGATTCGCGCACCCGGTCGGTGGTGGGCCTGGTGCCGCGCGGCGGGACCGCGATGCGACGGCCCCCGGCCGCGCCGCCAATGATCCGGGTCACCTGCGAATCCCTACAGCAGCGTCGACCAGTAGTCCCAGAACCGGGCCATGCTCAGCAAGAACACCGCGGTGAACCAGAGCGCGGCGATGGACCACCGCCATTGGAAGAGCACCCGCCCGGGGCCGGATCGCCGGTGCTGCAACACGGGGCGATAGGCGATCGAGGCGACCACCACCAGCAGCGAGATGGTGATGACCCACACCACCATGCAGTACGGGCACAACGCGCCGATGCGATACAGGCTCTGGAAGATCAGCCAGTGCACGAACACCGTCCCGACTACCAGCCCGGCCGTCAGACCCAGCCAATACCATTGGGGCAGAGCAACTTTCGTCAGCGCCAGCAGCCCAGTGACGACCACCACGGTGAAGGCCACCAGCCCCAGCAGCGGGTTGGGGAAGCCCAGCAGCGACGCCTGCGGCGTGATCATCACCGATCCGCAGGACAGGATCGGGTTGATGTTGCAGGACGGCACGTACGCCGGGTTTTGCAGGATGTCGATCTTCTCGACCGTCAGCGTCATCGACGCGACCAGCCCGACCAGCCCGGCGATCAGCACCCACCAGCCGCTGGGCGCGGGCACCCGCGCCTCCGGAGCCGGATCCGGCGTCAGGCCGGCGGGATCGGCAGCTTCGGTCGACACCGCACCGGTCACATCGCGGCCGGCGCGACCGCGCCGTCGATGCCCGGAATGTTGCCGACGATTTCCTTGATCTTGTTGACCAGCGCGTCGGGTGTCGACGGGTCGTAGTCCTCGCCGTTGATCTTGATGGTCGGCGTGGCGGTGATGTGCGCGGCCGCCGCTTCGCCGGTGACCTTGGACAGGTACTTGCCGCTGTTGATGCAGTCCGGCACCTTGCCCACCACACCGGCCTCGCGGGCGAGTTCGATGAGCCGCGCGTTGTCCGGGAAGGTCTTGCCGGTTTCGCTCGGCTGAATGTCGGTGCTGAACAGCGCGGCGTGGAAGCGCCGGAACGCGTCCTGGGACTCGTCGGCGACGCAGAGCGCCGCGGCGCCCGCGCGCGACGAGTAGTTCTGATTCCGCGAGCTGTCGAGGATCGACACCATGGAGTAGTCACCCGCGATGGCGCCGAGGTCGATGAGCTTGGACACGGTGGGGCCGAAGGTGCGCTCGAAGTTACCGCAGGCCGGACACAGGAAGTCCTCGTAGAACGTCACCACGGCCTTGGGGTTGCTGGTGCCGGGCTGGGTGACCAGCTTGCTCGACGTGACCCGGACCGTGTCGCCCGCGCCGGTGGGGCCGGTCTTCTTGTGGTGCGAGGTCACGATGTAGAAGACGAGGGCGACCGCGAAGATCACCACGAATGCGGTACCGCCGATTTGGACGAGCCGGCTCGACTTACCGCCGGAGGCCGACTTCATGTCGAATCGCGGGGGACGTTTGGGTTTGTCGGCCACAGGTTCCCTGATCTTTCGGTACGAGTTGTCGGTTTGCCCGGGTGCGGACAAAGCGATCGGACAAAGGCGCCTCTAGATTACCGGCGCCGACCCCTGCGGGAATCAGACCCGGCTCAGGTGTGCGCGCAGCGCCGAGATCAGCTCGCTGGTCGCGACCATGCTGTCGCCGCCCAGCTGGAACAGGTTGGCGAAGCCGTGGGTCAGCGAACCCAGGTACCGCAGGTCCACCGCGGCGCCGGCGGCGCGCAGCGCCTCGGCGTAGCTCTCGCCTTCGTCGCGCAGCGGGTCGAAACCCGCCACGGCGATCAGCGCGGGCGCCAGTCCGGTCAGCGATTCGGCCAGCGCCGGCGACACCCGTGGATCGGTGCGATCGAGACGCGACCCCCGCAGGTATTGCGATTCGAACCAGTCGATGTCCCGCTTGGTCAGTAGGAAGCCGCGCGAGAACAGGGTCAACGACCGGTTCTGGGCGGTGAAGTCGGTCCGCGGATAGATCAGCCATTGCAGCACCGGCGCCGGGGCGCCCTCGTCGCGCGCCATCTGGCTGACGACTGCGGCGAGGTTCCCGCCGGCGCTGTCGCCGCCGACCGCGACCCGGCCCGGCGTCGCACCCAGTTCGCCGCCGTGCTCGTGGGCCCACGTAAAAGCCGCGTAGGCGTCCTCGATCGCGGCCGGCGCCGGGTGCTCGGGGGCCAGCCGGTAGTCGATCGACAACACGTGGATGCCGGCGTCACGACAGGTCAGCCGGCACAGACTGTCGTGGGTGTCCAGGTCGCCGATGGACCAACCGCCGCCGTGGTAGAAGACCAGCAGCGGTGCCGCCTCGCCACCGGGCGGACGGTAATGCCGGGCCGGGATCTGCCCGCCGGGGCCGGGCAGCGACAGCTCGGCGACGTCGACGTGGATCTGCGGACCGGGAAACCCCACGGTCGACTCGCGCATCTGAGCGCGCGAGGCATGCGGGTCGTCGTCGACGACCAGGCCGTCGATGCCGACGGCGCGCAGGCCCGACAGCATCAGCTGCAACGTCGGGTCCAGCGTGTTGCCGTCGATGATCACCGAACGTCCGCGCACCAGCCCCCGCCTGATGGCGGTGGGAATCCACGGGATGACCTTGGCCCCGACGCTGGTGACGGCGCCCTGGATGCGACTGGCCAGCGGCACCGAGGCGCGCTGGACTCCGACCTCGAGCTCCGGTGCGCCTGACAGTCGCCCGGTCATGGCCAACCCCCTAACAACACGTGCTAACGCTCACCGACGGCCTCGGCGGCCACCAAGACGCGGCGATACCGCGTGGCCCACGCTACTGCAGCGGCACCGGCGTGCCGAGCGCATGGTGGGGCGAAGTGTGCGATTCGATGACGGGATCGGGCCGCGCCGCGGCGGGAGAGGACCCGCGCCCAGGTGTCGGTCAGTTGCATTTACTGACTAGGTAATATCGTTGTCCCCAGGTCGGTGAGCCTTCATCGGATTGCGAGCGACTTTCGGCGTGTTCGGTTCGAACTCAGCGCCTCGTTCGATGACGGAACTCGGCTCGGTGCACAATCTCGAACCTTCAATTTCACAGGCAGGTGAATGAATTGGCTGGCGAGTCGGGCTCCGCCGTACCCTCGATTGCTCTCAACGACGAAAATACGATCCCGGCCCTGGGCCTGGGGGTCGCGGAATTGTCGGATGACGAGACCGAACGCGCGGTGTCGGCGGCGCTGGAAGTCGGCTGCCGGCTGATCGACACCGCCTCGGCCTACGGGAACGAGGCCGCCGTGGGGCGCGCCATCGCCGCCTCCGGCATTCCCCGTGCCGAGCTGTTCGTCACCACCAAGCTGGCCACGGCGGACCAGGGCTTCAAGGGGGCGATGGACGCCTGCAACGCAAGCCTGGAGCGTCTCGGCCTCGATTACGTCGACCTCTACCTGATCCACTGGCCGGCCCCGGCCCTGGGCAGCTACGTCAATTCCTTCGGCGGCATGATCCAGTCGCGCGCGCAAGGTCAGGCCCGCTCGATCGGTGTCGCCAACTTCACCGACGAGCACCTGACGACGGTCATCGACCTCACGTTTGTCACCCCGGCGGTCAACCAGATTGAGCTGCACCCGCTGCTCAACCAGGAAGCGCTGCGCAAGACCAACGCCGAGCACAACGTCCTCACCCAGTCCTACACGCCGCTGGCGCTGGGCAAGCTGGACGACAACCCTACGGTTAATTCGGTCGCGGGCGAATACGGCAAGACCGCCTCGCAGGTGCTGCTGCGGTGGAACCTGCAGCTGGGCAATGCGGTCGTCTTCCGGTCGGCCAACGCCGAACACATCGCCTCCGACCTCGACGTCTTCGACTTCGAGTTGGCCGACGAGCACGTCGAGGCGCTCAACGGGCTCAACGACGGCACGCGGCTGCGCCCGGACCCCGAGACCTACGAGGGCACGTAAGGCGCCGCTACCCCGTCGGGCAGGTCGTCGCGGCCTGCCGCAGCACGCCGGTCGACGCCTGGTCCACCGGCAGCGAATAACCGCGGAGCACCGCGATGAATTGCATCGCGTACTGGCAGGCGAACGCCGCGTTCGGCGGCATCCATTGCGCCGGTGGCGAATCGCCCTTGTCCTGATTGGCCTGTCCATCGACGGCCAGCAGGTTGGCCGGATCGTTGGCGAAACGCAGCCGCTCGGGAGCGGGCCAGCCGTACGCGCCCATGTCCCAGGCGTACGCCAGCGGGACGATGTGGAATCCGTACCTGGCTTCCGGTACTGACGACATCATTGATAGAACCCGAAATCGAAGTCTCCCACGTGTTAACGGCAGCAATATCTGTATCTCAGATGTCCCGCCGCTGACATCGATGAACCGCCCCGGCGAGTCCGGAGACTTACTGGTTTGAGGACTCAGCCAGCGGCTGGTCTCCGATTCTGAGCGTAGT
>NZ_MVHG01000122.1 GCF_002086125.1 Mycobacterium arosiense ATCC BAA-1401 = DSM 45069 | reverse complement strand
ACACTCAACGGCGTCACAGTGCACTTGGCGGGCTCCCACCGATCAGCCGACTGACACCAATCTCATGACTCGGTACATTTAGTCGGGTCTGACGACGACAATGACGAACCACATTCCATCAACTAAATCGGCAGATGTGTTAGGCGTCGTGTTCCCGGCATTTATCGAGAACCGTTACTTGACAACGTCATTAAGACTCACCGTGACGAATACCTCTGCCGGACAGCGCTTTGACGACGACACGCATCTTGCCGGATTCTCGTCAGACGCTGAGCCGCCGGTACCGCTCTAACCGCTGCAGAGCTTGCGCCGACGCCGGCCCCGACGCAGGCTGCACTGCGTTGTCGAGTCGTGCGCGGACGGCGGGGACGTCGAGATGCATCCCGATGGCCACCAGACAATTGGCCATGGCTCCCCGCGGGGCCTTGCCGATGTGGATGCCGCTGCCCACCAGATTGACGAGATACTCCCGGACGGTCGTGCGGTGCCGCACCGCGACGACGCCTTTCAGCCTGAACACCTGCGGCGGGGGCTGTTCGAGAAGGTCGAGCAGGGCGTCGGGGTCCACGCAACCGGAGCTGCCGACCGTGACGGCGTCGGCGTGGACGTGGTTATGGTGGTGCTCGGGCTCTAGGTCCAAAAACGACAATTGCCCGAACTGACCGGACGTGGCCGATGCGTCGAACAGCAGCTCGGGGTCTATCCGGCCACCCGTGGTGCCGACGACATGTACACGCGGATTGCGTTGTGCCGCCCGGTGCGCGACGCGGTGGAGCACCGCCGACCGCTCATCCTCAGGAATCTGGTCGAGCTTGTTGACCACGATCAGCGACGCCGCGCCGTAGCGCACCGGCGGTAGCGTGCCGCGGTCGACGGTATCGAAGTGATTCACGGCATCGACGACGTCGACAAGCCCACCCGGCCGGACCCCGCGGATCTCACTGAAGCCGATGAGCCGGGCGATCGCCACCGGGTCGGCCAACCCGCTGGCCTCGACGATGATCGCATCGAGGTGCCGACCGGGATCGGCGAGCTTGATGAGTGCCTCATCGAGCCCACCGCCGTCCGGCAGGCAGCAGATGCAACCTCCGGCGATGGAGGCAGGCTCGTCGACCTGACCGGCCACCAGACCGGCGTCGATATTGATATCGCCGAAGTCGTTGACCACTACTCCGATTCGTGTGCCGGGGTGGCGCAATAGGTGGTTGAGCAACGTCGTCTTGCCGGCTCCGAGGTGACCAGTTAGCGCGATGACGGGTATCGCAGCCAAAGCCTCACCTTCCGCATCGAGTTTGGACAGTCGATGCTATCCGTCGCAACATTCACCGCCTGCGTCCAGGTTGTGGCGTCGCGCGACCGGTGCGAAGTCCCATTGCGTCCGTATTTACAGACAATTATCAGCATTTTCTCCGCATCTGCGGACACTCCAGAGATATGCTTATGGCTGCGGCTCACCCTTCAGCCCGGTGGCCGCGCATCGTGCAACTGCGGCGTTGCTGGTGGGCTCCGGCCGAGAGGAGCAGCGGTGATTCTCCGCGGTGACGAGACGTGGGCGCGACGCCCGTCCGGCCGGCAGGACCAGCGATGACCGCGCCGGTCTGGATGGCATTTCCGCCGGAAATACACTCGGCGCTGCTTTCCAGCGGCCCCGGGCCCGGGCCGCTGCTCGCCGCCGCCGGCGCCTGGAGCTCGTTGAGCACCGAATACTCCTCGATGGCAAGCGAACTCACTGCACTTCTCGGCGACGCACAAGCCAGCGCGTGGGAAGGTCCGAGTTCCGCGCGATACCTGGCCGCACACGCGCCCTACATCGCTTGGTTGGCGCGGGCCAGCGCCGACAGCGCCGCAATGTCCGCCGCGCACGAGACCGCGGCGGCCGCGTACACAACCGCGCTGGCCACCATGCCGACGCTGGGCGAGTTGGCCGCGAACCACGCAATGCACGCGGCACTCGTGTCTACAAACTTCTTCGGGCTCAACACCATTCCGATTGCATTGAACGAGGCCGACTACACGCGGATGTGGGTGCAAGCCGCCGCCACCATGAGCACGTATCAGGCCGTCTCGACAGCGGCAGTGGCCGCCGCCCCGCAGCCGATGGCGGCGCCCCAGATCATGAACACCGACTCGAGTTCCGGCATGAATTCCGGTTCCGGGATGAGCGGTGGGTCAGGAATGGGCGGCAATCCCTACATCATGGGAACCTCATTGCCCCAGAATCTCCAGGAGTGGCTCGAAGCGCTGTTTCCGTTCAATCCGTTTTCCCCGCAGGGCTGGTCGATGCATCCGAGTCTGTCGATGTTCCTGTCACGCGTGGAGACCCTGATCCCGATGTACGCGCACAACCCCGCTCAACTGCTTGAGACGATCGTGATGCTCGCGCTCCAATTCGTGATCCACCGGACACTCGTCTTCATCAACCTTCTCCTTTTCAACCCGGTCGGTCTGCTCAGCTTTTTCCTGAGCAATCCGATCTACACCCTCGGGCTGGCTACGCCACTTCTGGCGGTCCCGGCGGGAGCGGCGAGCGGGCTCGCGGGGCTTGCCGGACTGGCCGCAACGACGCCAATCCCCGCTGTCACCCCCGTCCCGGTGCCGGCACCGGCGATGCCGTTGACCGAAGCGCCTCCACTGACCAGTGCCACCACCGCGCCGACGATCACTACGGCGCCGCTGAAGGCCCCGTCTCCACTGCCCACGTCAATGGCCGCGAGCGCACCCGGCGGCCCACCCTCGCCACCGCCCACGGTGGTGGGTCCCGAAAGTGCCATATCGGCACAGGGTTTCGTCTCCCCTTACTTGGTCGGCGTTCTCGGCACCGCAACGGAGCTGAGCGCGCCGGACAAAATCCGCAAGCCAACCCCAGACGCCCTCACGCCCTCGACCGCCGCCACGTCACCGGCAGCGCTGAGGCCGCGGGCCCGGCGCCGACGACGAAAAGCACCGACGAGCACCGACCGCGGCTACCGCTACGAGTTTCTCGATCCCGAATCGGAAGAGATCGTCCCCTCGGACGGGGCCGGACAGGCGAATTCCGCGTTGGTTTCCGACCTCGGTGGCGCGCCGGCGAGACTCGCCGCCCCGGCAACCGAGCGGCGCGCGGCGGGGTTGGTGACGCTGACCGGTGACGCATTCGGCGGCGCAACGGCCGTTCCGATGATGCCCAGTAATCGGCTCGACCCCGACTGAAACCATGCTGCACCCCCGGGCCTGAATAACGGAGCATCCGCTCTGTTATTGTGTTCGGATGCCACGCCCGCGTACGCATGATCCCGACGTCGTGCTCGACGCCGTCGAGGATCTGGTAGCGCGGTCGGGCCCGACCGCGGTGACCATCCGAGCCATCAGCGACGCGGTGGGAGTATCCAATGGCGCTGTCTACCATACGTTTGCCTCACGCGGCGGGTTGATGGGCCAGGCTTGGCTGCGGGCGGGTAGGCGCTTCTTGGCGATACAGACTTCACTTGTCGACGAAGCGATGGCCAGTGACGGCCCGGGCGGCCCCATCGACGCCGTGGTGGCCGCCGCCGACGCGGCGGTGGTGTTCGCCCAGCGGTATCCGGGCTCATCGACGCTCGTGTTGCGGGTGCGTCGCGAGGATGTGCTCGCCGACGATGTTCCCGACGATGTTGCCGGTGAGTTGCGCCGTCTCGACAAGCTGCTCGTGGCGTTGCTGGTGCGGCTCGCCATCGCGGTGTGGGACCGAAAGGACGCGGCGGCGGTGGACGCGATAACGGGTTGCGTCGTCGACCTGCCCACCGCGCTGCTGCTGCGCCGCGACCGGCTTGGGAACACAGTAGCCCGCGCGCAGTTACATGCGGCCGTGCGTGCGGTGCTCGCGGTGGGGCCTTCTTCGTCGCGACAGCGGCGCTGACGATCAAACCTCGTAACTATCAACGTAACTCAAGGGAAAACACATGTCCGTGACACTGGAGTACGACGACAAAATCGCCATCGTTCGCCTCGGCGAGGATGAAAACCGCTTCGAGCCAACATTTCTGGACGACATCGATCAGGCACTCGACCAGGCCATAGCGGACGGCGCCCAGGGACTCATCACCACCGCCGACGGGAAGTTCTACTCCAACGGCCTGGATCTAAAATGGCTGAGCGCTCACACCGACCAGGGGCAGTGGTACATCGCTCGGGTGCACCGGCTGCTGGCCCGCGTGCTCACCCTGCCCTTGCCGACCGTGGCCGCTGTGGTGGGTCACGCGTTCGGCGCCGGCGCGATGCTGGCCATCGCGCATGACTTTCGCGTGATGCGCGCCGACCGCGGATACTTCTGTTTTCCCGAGGTCGATATCCGTATCCCGTTCAATCCCGGCATGGCCGCGCTCATCCAGGCCAAACTCACCCCTCGCGCCGCCGTCGCCTCGATGACCACCGGCCGACGCTTCGGTGGCCCGGATGCGCAGGAATTCGGCATCGTCGACGCCAACTTCCCGGAGGGCGCGGTCACCGACGCGGCCCTCGACGTGCTGCGACCGCTGCTGGGCAAGGATCCCGGCACGCTGGGCGCGATAAAGCAGACGATGTTCGACCGCGTGGTGCGCGCACTCACCGATGACGAAAACGGTTCGCACTAACTGATACTTGACACTGCCCCTGCTCCTGTATGGTCAGCGATGTCTGCCGGCGCAACAGAACAGAGGGTTCGGATGGCAAACAAGCTCCCGGACAACGACTTCACGTCCCCTCACGTCTTGGATCCCGGCCTTCGCAAGGTGGCGCGATTCGTGCCGCGCGGCTACGCCCTGCACCGCGGCCTGAAGTTTCAGCGCGCCGTCATGAACCTGATGGGCAACGCGGGGCGGCTCCGCACCGTGCCCGTCGCCGCGGTCAACCAGCACGTCAGCGTCCGGCTGCATCGTCCGGCCGGCCTCGCGGACCGTGCGCCGGCACTGTTGTGGATCCACGGCGGCGGCACCATCATGGGCCACGCGGCCCAGGACGATAGGTACCTGCGCAAGCTGTCTCAGCGCACCGGATTTGCGATTGCGGCGGTAAACCACCGGCTGGCCCCCGAACACCCATACCCGACTCCGGTCGAAGACTGCTATGCAGCGCTGCTGTGGCTGGCCCGTCAGCCGTGGGTGGACCCGGCTCGACTCGCCATCGGAGGGGCCAGCGCCGGCGGGAATTTTGCGGCCACGGTGGCCCAGCGGGCGCACGACCGCAACGATGTCCAACTCGCCTTCCAAATGCTGGTCTATCCGATGCTCGACGACCGCACGGGCGCCAAGCGCGACGGCGCCCGGCGGATCATGTGGACCGAATCCGACAACCAACTGGCGTGGCAGTGGTACCTCAACGGGGCCAATCCCGAAGAGGCCGCACCGGCTCG
This sequence comes from Mycobacterium arosiense ATCC BAA-1401 = DSM 45069, assembly GCF_002086125.1. Classification (GTDB taxonomy): domain Bacteria; phylum Actinomycetota; class Actinomycetes; order Mycobacteriales; family Mycobacteriaceae; genus Mycobacterium; species Mycobacterium arosiense. The sequence goes on along the minus strand of NZ_MVHG01000122.1, from coordinate 6,647 downwards.
TCGCAAGGATCTGTCGGGGCTGCCGCCCGCCTGGATCGGCGTGGGCACGCTGGACCTGTTTTATCAGGAGTGCCTGGAATACGCGCGGCGCCTGCGCGAGGCGGGAGTGCCGGTGCAGGAGGAAATCGTTCCGGGCGCCTTTCATGCCTTCGATCACATTGCCGAGAAGGCACCCGTATCGATGAGGTTCTTCGAAAGCCAATGCGAATATTTGCGGGGCGCGCTCACGCCGAGCGGATGACCACCATCCTGCAGCGCATCGTTGGCGACGCATAGTCGAATCACGTTGGACGACAAGGACTTATCCCTCGGCGTCCTTCCACCCAGTCGCCCGGGGTTCGCTTGGCCGGTCTTTGCTGCGGGCATGACACACCGGCCCGCCGACCCTCGATGCGAAACCTTATGACTGCAAAGTGTGCACAACGTGCAACTATATGGGTATGGCCAATCCCGTAGGGCTACGAGAGCGCCGTCGCCGCCAGACGAGCGCCGACATCCGCGACGCCGCGGTGCGCCTCACGCTGGAACGCGGATTCGACAAGGTCACCGTCGACGAGATCTGCGCCGAAGCCGGAATCGCCACCCGCACGTTCTTCAACTACTTCCCCAACAAAGAATCCGCGCTCGCCTACGGCCCGTCGGACATACCGCCGGAGTTGGTGGCGGATTTCGTCGCCGCCGGGCCGGCCCCCTACTCGGTGGTGCTGGCGGAGCTGATCACCTTGGCGGCCCACCACCTGCGCGACGTGCCCCCGCGACGCGAGCACGCGGCCCACATGTTGGAACTCGCCAAGACCTCCCCCGCCGTGCTGACGGCGTTCCTCGCCGACTTGGAGCGATTTCAAAACCAGTTGACCGACATCATCGTCCGTCGCCAGGCGATGCAACCCGACGACGAGATGGCGGCGCTGATCTCGGCGCTGGCGTTGACGGCGGTGCGGTCCGGCCTCGAGAAGTGGGCCAGCGGCGAGGCAAATGGAACCGCCGACACGCCGATGCCCTATGTTGAGCGTGCCGCCGCGCTGGTGAACAGCATCTTCACAAAGTGACCTGAAACACCAACAGCAAATGTTGCATGCACTGCAAGATATGCACATCATGTACTATGCGCTGGCGGCGGTACGCGGGGAGGCTTCAGCAACAAGGCGAGCCGGGTATCGGCGCCGGGGGCGTGAACCGGTGTGGGTGGGCAGCAGTCACCGCGTTTGATGCTCCAGCGCGCGAACCGTAGCAATCGATTTCGTTGAGCAATGCGGCTTGTGGGCACTCACCTGTCCACGACCTCCGGTCGCGCAAACGCTGATCCACGTCACGACCGAGTGATGGCGAAGGGACCTCCTAGGTGCGGATATCGAGACATGTGCGCAACGCCTGGTTGCCGCTGTTGATCGTGGCGGTCGTGGTGGTCGGCGGGTTTGCGGTCGTCCGGGTCAAATCGTTTTTCGGCGCCCATGACACCGGCGTCATGACCAGCCCGCGGCTCGATGATTCCAAGCCGTTCAAGCCCAAGGTCGTCAAATACGAGGTCTTCGGCTCGGCCAGCCAGGCCAACGTGAACTACTTGGACCTGTCCGCCGACCCGAAGCGCGTCGACGGCGCGCCGCTGCCGTGGACGCTGGTCTTGAGTACCACCGCCCCCTCGGTCTTCCCCAACCTTTCCGCACAAAGCGACGGCAATTCGCTCGGCTGCCGCATCACCATCGATGACGAAGTCAAGGCCGAGAACATCACCCACGGCGTGCATGCCCTGACCTTCTGCTTGGTGAAATCCGCATGAGCACAACAGTCGACGACACCCGAACCGACGCCATCCCGGTCGTCAAAGAACCCGTGCACGACAAGATCCCCCGGATCATCCGCACGCTCGCCGTGCCCATCATCATCGGCTGGATCGCGCTCATCGCGGTGCTCAACGTCGTCGTCCCCCAGCTGGACGAGGTCGGCAAGATGCGTTCGGTGTCGATGGCACCCGACGATGCCCAGTCGGTCGTCGCGACCAAGCGGATGGGCGCGATCTTCAACGAGTACAAATCCAACAGCTCGGTGATGATCGTCCTCGAGGGCCAGAATCCGCTCGGCGCCGACGCGCACGCCTACTACGACCAGATCGTGCGAAAGCTCGACGCCGACACCAAACACGTTGAGCACGTGCAGGATATGTGGAGCGATCCACTGACCGGGGCCGGCGCGCAGAGCAACGACGGCAAGGCCGCCTACGTCCAGGTCTACCTCGCCGGTAACCAGGGCGAGGCGTTGGCCAACGAGTCGGTGGAATCCGTCCAGAAGATCGTCAAGAGCGTGCAGCCGCCCAAGGGTGTCAAGGCCTACGTCACGGGGCCCGCGGCGCTGTCGGCGGATCAGCACACCGCCGGCGACCGCAGCCTGCAGCTTATCACCGCGGCCACGTTCACCGTGATCATCGGCATGCTGCTGTTGGTGTATCGGTCGGTCATCACCGTGCTGCTGACGCTGTTGATGGTGGTGCTCGAGCTGTCCGCTGCGCGAGGCATGGTGGCTTTCCTGGGCTACTTCAAGATCATCGGCCTCTCGACGTTCGCCACAAACTTGTTGGTCACGCTGGCGATCGCGGCCGCCACCGACTACGCGATCTTTTTGATCGGCCGGTATCAGGAAGCCCGCTCCGTGGGCGAGTCCCGAGAAGAGGCGTATTACACCATGTACAAGGGCACCGCCCACGTGGTGCTCGGGTCGGGTATGACGATCGCCGGCGCGACCTTCTGCCTGCACTTCACCAACCTGCCGTACTTCCAGACGTTGGGTATTCCGCTGGCCATCGGCATGGTGGTCGTAGTCGCGGCGGCGCTGACGCTGGGCGCGGCCGTCATTGCGGTGGCCACGCGCTTCGGCAAGACCCTCGAACCCAAACGCACTCAACGCATTCGCGGATGGCGCAAGATCGGCGCGCTCGTTGTCCGCTGGCCCGGCCCAATTTTGGTCATGACGATCGGGGTCGCGCTGGTCGGCTTGTTGACCCTGCCGGGTTACCGCACCAATTACAACGACCGCAACTACCTGCCCGCGGATCTGCCCGCGAACGAGGGTTACGCCGCCGCCGACCGGCACTTTTCGCAGGCCCGTATGAATCCGGAAGTGTTGATGATCGAAAGCGATCACGATCTGCGGAACTCGGCGGACTTCTTGGTAATCGACAAAATCGCCAAGACGGTCTTCCGCGTGCCGGGAATCGGTCGGGTGCAAGCCATCACCCGCCCGCAGGGCACGCCGATCGAGCACACGTCGATCCCGTTCCAGATCAGCATGCAGGGCGTCACCCAGCAGATGAACCAGAAGTACCAGGAAGACCAGATGGCCGACATGCTGCATCAGGCCGACATGATGCAGACGACAATCGACAGCATGCAAAAGATGCAGAGCATCACGGCACAAATGACCAATGACATGCATCAGATGGTCAAGAAGATGCATGACATGACCATCGACATCAACGAATTACGCGACCATATGGCGGATTTCGAGGACTTCTTCCGCCCGATCCGCAGCTACCTGTACTGGGAAAAGCACTGCTATGACATCCCGGTGTGCTGGTCGCTCCGCTCGGTCTTCGACGGCCTGGACGGCATCGACACGATGACCGACGACATCGAGAGCCTGCTGCCGATCATGGATCACCTCGACACGCTGATGCCCCAGATGGTGGCGCTGATGCCTTCGATGATCGAAAACATGAAGGCCATGAAAACCACGATGCTGACCATGTATTCGACCCAGAAGGGTCTTCAGGATCAGCAGAAGGAGGCGCAGAAGAACTCCAACGCCATGGGCAAGGCGTTCGACGCCTCCAAGAACGACGACTCGTTCTACCTGCCGCCGGAGACGTTCAACAATGCCGAGTTCAAGAAGGGCATGAAGAACTTCATCTCCCCTGACGGCCATGCCGTGCGCTTCATCATCAGCCATGACGGCGATCCGATGTCACAGGAAGGTATTTCGCACATTCCGCTGATCAAGAAGGCCGCCTACGAGGCGCTGAAGGGTACGCCGCTGGAGGGCTCGAAGATCTATCTCGCGGGTACCGCGTCGATCTACAAAGACCTCAGCGACGGCAACACCTACGACCTGTTGATCGCCGGAATCGCCTCGCTGTGCCTGATTTTCATCATCATGCTGATAATCACGCGAGGTGTCGTGGCATCGGCGGTCATCGTGGGGACCGTGTTGCTGTCGCTGGGTGCATCCTTCGGGCTTTCGGTGCTGATCTGGCAGCACCTGATCGGCATCGAGCTGCACTGGATGGTGCTCGCGATGTCGGTCATCATCCTGCTGGCCGTCGGCGCCGACTACAACCTGCTGCTGGTGGCGCGGTTCAAAGAGGAGATCCACGCCGGCCTGAACACCGGCATCATCCGGTCGATGGGCGGCACCGGCTCGGTGGTGACATCGGCGGGGCTGGTGTTCGCGTTCACGATGATGACCATGGCGGTCAGCGAACTGACGGTGATCGGTCAGGTGGGTACAACCATCGGCCTGGGTCTGCTGTTCGACACCTTGATCGTGCGGTCGTTGATGACACCGGCCATCGCCGCGCTGCTGGGCAAGTGGTTCTGGTGGCCGCAACGGGTGCGGCAACGCCCGGTTCCGTCACCCTGGCCCAAGCCGGCCAACAAGCGCGAAATCTTTGCGGACGCCTGAACCGCGAAACTGCAACTGCCGACGGTCCCACTCGGGAAATGCGTCGGCAGTTGCACTTCCGCGGCAACGAACTAGGTAACCCAGTCCGGTTGAGCGTCGGTCTCGACGTTGGAGAAGTCCTTGTGTCCCAGGCCGGCGGTGGTGCCGCCGTCCACGACGAACTCCGAGCCGGTGGAGTAGCTGGACTCGTCGCTGGCTAAGTAGACCACGAGGTTGGAGACCTCCACGGGTTGGGCGGCCCGGCCCAGCGCGGTCTGGAAGATGTCGTCGGGAACCCAATCGGTCATCGGCGTCTTGATGAGTCCGGGATGGATTGAGTTGACCCGGATGCCGCTCGGACCCAACTCCAGTGCGGCCGACTTAGTCAGTCCCCGCACGGCGAATTTGGTTGCGGTGTAACCGTGGCAGGCGATGGTTCCCGCCATGCCTTCGATCGAGGAAATGTTGATGATCGATCCCCGGCCGGCTTCCTTCATGGGTTTGACCACGGCGCGGATGCCGAGAAACACGCCCGTCAGATTGATGTCGAGGATCCGCTGCCACTCCGAAAGCGCGTAATCCTCCAAGGTGCCGATGTTGATAATGCCGGCATTGTTGACCAGCACGTCGACGCGGCCGAACTCACCCAGCGCGGTGGCTACCGCCGCATCCCAATCCTCGGGCCTGGTCACGTCGAGGTGCAGGTAGCGGGCGGCATCGCCGACCTCGGACGCGACCGCCTTGCCCTCGTCGTCGAGGATGTCACCGAAGACGACCTTGGCCCCCTCGGCGACCAGCGACCGCACGTGCGATGCGCCCATCCCCCGGGCACCGCCACTGACCAAGGCGACCTTTCCCGCCAACCGTTCTGCCACTGCGCAACTCCTGTCGTATGGGTTCGTCTATGCACCATACGTACCGGAGGCGATGTATGGCCATAGCCAAACGGCGGGTCAGGAGTCGTACGCCCGCAGCAGCGCCCGCGTGCGAGCCCGGCCCTCCGGCGACGGATCGAACACCGCGGCGACGTATTCGTCGACGCCCGCGGCAGACAGTTGGTCGAGCCGGCCGCGGACGGTGTCCTCGTCGCCGATGATGGCGGCGTCCTGCGGCCGCGCATAGCCCTCACGGTCGAGCATCGCGCGGTACGACGGCAGCTGGTCGTAAATGGCGAACTGTTCGGACGCCTGCTTGCGGGCGGCGTCGACGTCGTCGGTGACGCTGACCGGCAACGACGCCACGACACGCACCTCCCCCGCGCGCCCGGCGTCGGCGGCCGCCTGCCGCAGCGTCGGGCCGACGTGCTCGGCCAGCGTCTTGGGTCCGGTCATCCAGGTGCAGGTGCCGGACGTGCGCCGCCCCGCGATTTTGAGCAGCTGCGGACCCAGGGCGGCGATGTACACGTCGGGTCGCGGCGCCCCCGAGATCATCAGCGCACCGCGGGCGGTCACCGTCTCCCCGGCCGCGGCGGCGGGTTCACCGGCCAGCAGGGGCAACAGCCCGTCGAGGTATTCGTTCAACCTACGCACCGGCTTGTCCCACGGGATTCCCCACATCCCCTCGGTGACCGCCTGATGGGTCATGCCGAGCCCGAGCGTGAACCGGCCACCCGAAGCCAGACTCAGCGTGAGGGCGCGCTGCGCCATGAGCATCGGATGCAGATTCTGAATCGGCACCACACCGCTGGCCACCTCGATCGTGTCGACCTCATGCAACGCGATAGCCAAAATGGTGAGAAGGTCTGGCTCATAAGGCAATTGGCTCATCCACACCCGTTTGAAGCCCTCGTCACGCAGCATCGACAGGTTGGCGATCGTTGCGTCGATCGGCGATTGGCTGCCCGATCCGCTGAGTTGCCCGAACATGGAAACCTGCATGCCCATCACACTCCTTCGGGTCGCCCCAACAAATATGCCGCCATGAACCGCCCCGGCGAGTCCGGAGACTTACTGGTTTGAGGACTCAGCCAGCGGCTGGTCTCCGATTCTGAGCGTAGT
>NZ_MVHG01000121.1 GCF_002086125.1 Mycobacterium arosiense ATCC BAA-1401 = DSM 45069 | reverse complement strand
CCCCCGGGCCGCCGCGGCGCCCACCCCGGCCCCGGCGCTGGCGCACCTGCGCGGCACCACCCAGAAGGCCAGTCGGATCCGTCAGATTACCGCGAACAAGACCCGCGAATCCCTGCAGGCCACAGCGCAACTCACCCAGACCCACGAGGTCGACATGACCAGGCTGGTCGGGTTGCGGGCCAGGGCCAAGGCGGCGTTCGCCGAGCGCGAGGGCGTGAACCTGACCTTCCTGCCGTTCATCGCCCGCGCGGTGATCGACGCCCTGAAGATCCACCCCAACGTCAACGCGAGCTACAACGAGGACACCAAGGAGATCACCTACTACGACGCCGAGCACCTCGGCTTCGCGGTCGACACCGAACAGGGCCTGCTCTCCCCCGTCGTGCACAACGCCGGCGACCTGTCGCTGGTCGGGCTGGCCCGCGCGATCGCCGACATCGCCGCGCGCGCCAGGTCGGGCAACCTCAAGCCCGACGAACTGTCCGGCGGCACCTTCACGATCACCAACATCGGCAGCCAGGGTGCGTTGTTCGACACCCCGATCCTGGTTCCGCCGCAGGCCGCCATGCTGGGCACCGGCGCCATCGTCAAGCGGCCGCGGGTGATCGTCGACGAGTTCGGCAACGAATCGATCGGCATCCGCTCGATCTGCTACCTGCCGCTGACCTATGACCACCGGCTGATCGACGGCGCCGACGCCGGCCGCTTCCTCACCACCATCAAACACCGTCTCGAAGAGGGCGCGTTCGAGGCCGACCTTGGCTTGTGACGTAAGCCCCTAACGAAGGACAAGCGAACGTGGGTCGCGCTGGCCAACAGGCCGTCATCGCCATTGCGGGTTCGTCCGGCCTGATCGGTTCGGCCCTGGCCGCGGCTTTGCGCGCGGCCGATCACCGGGTGTTGCGCATCGTGCGCCGGGCGCCGGCGAACGCCGATGAGCTGCACTGGAATCCCGAGAGCGGGGATTTGGATCTCGACACGCTGACCGGTGTCGACGCCGTCGTCAACCTGTGCGGCGTCAACATCGGCAATCGGCGGTGGTCCGGCGCCTTCAAGCAGAGCCTGCGCGACAGCCGCATCGCCCCCACCGAGGTGCTGGCGCACGCCGTGGCCGACGCGGGCGTGGCGACCATGGTCAACGCCAGCGCGGTCGGCTTCTACGGCAACACCAAGGACCGCGTCGTCGACGAAAACGACCGTGCGGGAACGGGTTTCCTCGCGCGGCTGTGCGAGGACTGGGAGGCCGCCACGCTGCCCGCCCAATACGGCGGCGCCCGCGTGGTGCTGGCCCGTACCGGGCTGGTCTTCTCCCCCGCCGGCGGCGTGCTTGGCCGGTTGCGGCCGTTGTTCCGCCTCGGGCTGGGCGCCCGGCTGGGCAGCGGACGCCAATACATGTCATGGATCACGCTGGAAGACGAAGTGCGCGCCCTGCTGTTCGCGATCTTCGATCCCGACGTGTCCGGCCCGGTGAACATGACCGGACCCGCGCCGGTCACCAACGCCGAGTTCACCACCGCGTTCGGGCGGGCGGTCGATCGCCCAACCCCGTTGATGGTGCCCGGTTTTGCCATCCGGGCGGCGCTCGGCGAGTTCGCCGACGAGGGCCTGCTGACGGGGCAGCGGGCCATCCCGTCCGCGCTGGAGCGCGCCGGTTTCGTCTTCCATCACAACACCGTGGGCGAGGCCCTCGCCTACGCCACCGCCGGCCGCGACCACGACTAGCGCCACCGGACTGGGTCCGCTGGGCCCGAGCCGAGTACCGTCGCAAACGTGATCGATTCCATCCGGTCCAGTCAGGCCCTGATCGACGTCCGCCCGCTCGGCATCGTCGACTACCGCGCGGCCTGGCAACAGCAACGCGATCTGGCCGACGCCCGGGTGGCCGGCGGCAGCGACACGCTGCTGCTGCTCGAGCACCCCGCGGTCTACACGGCGGGCCGACGCACCGAACCACATGAACGGCCGGTGGACGGCACCCCCGTCATAGACACCGACCGCGGCGGCAAGATCACCTGGCACGGTCCGGGCCAGCTGGTCGGCTATCCGATCATCGGCCTGGCCGAACCGCTCGACGTGGTGAACTACGTGCGACGGCTGGAAGAGGCGTTGCTCAAGGTCTGCGCCGACCTGGGCGTGGACGCCGCCCGGGTCCCGGGCCGGTCCGGGGTGTGGGTGCCCGGCACCGACGGCCGCCCTGACCGCAAGGTTGCCGCAATCGGCGTGCGGGTGTCGCGCGCGACCACCCTGCACGGGTTCGCGCTCAACTGCGACTGCGAGCTGGACGCGTTCGGCGCCATCGTGCCGTGCGGCATCAGCGACGCCGGGGTCACGTCGTTGTCAGCCGAGTTGCGCCGCCCGGTGTCGGTCGAGGATGTGCAGACCGCGGTCGCCGACGCCGTCTGCGACGCCCTGGACGGGGTGCTGCCGGTGCAGGACCACGCGGCGGCCGGGCGCGTAGCATCGGCGCTGTGACTATCGCACCCGAAGGACGCAAACTCCTGCGCCTGGAAGTGCGTAACGCCGAGACCCCGATCGAGCGCAAACCGCCGTGGATCAGGGTGCGGGCCAAGATGGGCCCGGAGTACACCCAGCTCAAAAGCCTGGTCCGGCGCGAGGGGCTGCACACGGTGTGCGAAGAGGCCGGCTGCCCCAACATCTTCGAATGCTGGGAAGACCGCGAGGCCACCTTCCTGATCGGCGGTGACCAGTGCACCCGGCGTTGCGACTTCTGCCAGATCGACACCGGAAAGCCCGCCGCGCTGGATCGCGACGAACCCCGGCGGGTGGCCGACAGCGTGCGCGCGATGGGGCTGCGCTACGCCACGGTCACCGGGGTGGCCCGCGATGACCTGCCCGACGGCGGGGCCTGGTTGTACGCCGAGACGGTGCGCGCCATCAAGGAACTCAACCCATCGACCGGCGTCGAGCTGTTGATCCCCGACTTCAACGGCGAGCCCACCCGGCTGGCCGAGGTGTTCGGATCACGCCCGGAAGTGTTGGCGCACAACGTCGAAACCGTTCCGCGCATCTTCAAGCGGATCAGGCCGGCGTTCACCTACCGGCGCAGCCTCGACGTGCTGACCGCGGCGCGCGAGTCCGGGCTGGTCACCAAGAGCAACCTCATCCTCGGCATGGGCGAGACCCCCGACGAGGTGCGCACCGCGCTGGCCGACCTGCACCAGGCGGGCTGCGACATCATCACCATCACCCAGTACCTGCGCCCGTCGGCGCGTCACCACCCCGTCGAGCGCTGGGTGACGCCGGAGGAATTCGTCGAGTTCGCCCGGCACGCCGAGCAACTGGGCTTCGCCGGGGTGCTGGCCGGGCCGCTGGTGCGCTCGTCCTACCGCGCGGGACGGCTCTACGAACAGGCCGCCCGCAGCCGCGCCTGACCGCTCCGCCGCCCGGTGGCGACGTTTGCCCGTGGCGGCCGTACGTATTCTTTGACTATGGCTAAATCCCGCACCGCCGCGCAGAACAAGGCCGCCCGAGCGGAGGCACAGGCCGCCCGCAAGGCCGCCGCGCGGGAGCGCCGCACCCAGTTGTGGCAGGCGTTCAACATTCAGCGCCAGGAGGACAAGCGCCTGCTGCCGTACATGATCGGCGCCTTCGTGCTGATCGTGGGCATCTCGGTAGCGGTCGGCCTCTGGGCCGGCGGGCTGACGATGATCACCCTGATCCCGTTGGGCGTGGTGCTGGGCGGCCTGGTGGCCTTCATCGTGTTCGGCCGCCGCGCGCAGAAGTCGGTCTACCGCAAGGCCGAGGGCCAAACCGGGGCCGCCGCTTGGGCTTTGGACAACCTGCGTGGCAAGTGGCGGGTGACCCCGGGGGTGGCCGCGACCGGGCACTTCGACGCCGTGCACCGCGTGATCGGCCGGCCCGGCGTCATCCTGGTCGGCGAGGGAGCGCCGACGCGGGTGCGCCCACTGCTCGCGCAGGAGAAGAAGCGCACCGCCCGTCTGATCGGTGACGTGCCGATATACGACGTCATCGTCGGCTCCGGCGAGGACGAAGTGCCACTGGCCAAGCTGGAGCGTCACCTCACCCGGCTGCCGGCCAACATCACCGTCAAGCAGATGGACACGCTGGAGTCGCGGCTGGCCGCACTGGGGTCGCGCGCCGGTGCCGCCGTCATGCCCAAGGGGCCGCTGCCCAACTCCGGCAAGATGCGCGGCGTGCAGCGGACCGTGCGCCGCAAGTAGCGGCGAAGCCGGGCGCCGCGGGTCGCCGCCATCAGGTCAACCGGGTTGCTCGTCGTCTCAGCGGCGCACCACGGCCGTCGCGGTCAGCCGATCCTGCATGCCCCGGCCGTCGAAGTCGGTGAACAGCGCCGGGACGACCGTCCCGACCAGCACTCCCCGCACCACCGCCCGGCCAAGGCCGACCGGGCCGCGTCCGTCGACCGTCACCACCTGCAGGCGCAGCGCCAGCTGGCCGGGGGTGAATCCGAACAAGCGCACAAAGAGCACGCCGAGGCCGAACCAGATCACCAAGACCGCGGTGGCCAGCATCGGTTGCGAGAACAGGCCGAAGCGCATGGCCAACCCGGCCAGCCCGTAAGCGATCAACCAGTCGATCATCAGCGCGCCCAGCCGGCGGCCCATCGGCGCCAGCGACCCCGGCCCGCTTTCCGGCAGCCCCAGCTTTTCCCCCGGATATGCCGATCGCGATTCGGCCATCATCTCAGCGGACCGCGGTCCGAGTGATCCTTCGGAGCGGTTCGGTAGGGAGGGCGGACGGTGCGCCCGGCCACCAGAAAAGATACGATCTTGCGATCCATGGCCCCACAATAGAACCCGCCGCACAAGCGGCCACTTCTAGCGTGTGGCATGGTCACGTAACGTGCGCGCAACATCGGGTTGACTGACGGGCAACATCTGCTCCATAGCGTCAGGCCGCGGATCTCACCAAGTAAAGGAGCACTCTGTGACGGAAACGACGCCCGACGACGTCTTCAAGCTCGCGAAGGACGAAAACGTCGAATTTGTTGACGTCCGGTTCTGTGACCTGCCCGGCATCATGCAGCACTTCACGATTCCGATTTCATTCTTCGACCAGAGCGTTTTTGAGGACGGTTTAGCCTTTGACGGCTCGTCGATTCGCGGATTCCAGTCCATTCACGAATCCGACATGCTGCTCCTGCCCGACCCCGCGACCGCGCAGATCGACCTGTTCCGCGAAGCCAAGACGCTGAACCTCAACTTCTTCGTGCACGACCCCTTCACTCTCGAGCCGTACTCGCGCGACCCCCGCAACATCGCCCGCAAGGCCGAGAACTACCTGATCAGCACCGGCGTGGCCGACACCGCGTACTTCGGCGCCGAGGCGGAGTTCTACATCTTCGACTCGGTGAGCTTCGACTCGCGCACCAACGGCTCGTTCTACGAGATCGACGCGATCGCGGGCTGGTGGAACACCGGGTCGCCCAACGAGCTGGACGGCAGCCCCAACCGCGGGTACAAGGTGCGTCCGAAGGGTGGCTACTTCCCCGTCGCCCCCGTCGACCACTACGTCGACCTGCGCGACAAGATGCTGTCCAACCTGATCACCGCGGGCTTCAGCCTGGAAAAGGGCCACCACGAGGTGGGCACCGGCGGCCAGGCCGAGATCAACTACAAGTTCAACACGCTGCTGCACGCCGCCGACGACATGATGCTCTACAAGTACATCGTCAAGAACACGGCCTGGCAGAACGGCAAAACTGTCACGTTCATGCCCAAGCCGCTGTTCGGCGACAACGGCTCCGGCATGCACACCCACCAGTCGCTGTGGAAAGACGGCAGCCCGCTGATGTACGACGAGACCGGGTATGCCGGCCTGTCGGACACCGCCCGTCACTACATCGGCGGCCTGCTGCACCACGCGCCGTCGCTGCTGGCGTTCACCAACCCCACGGTGAACTCCTACAAGCGGCTGGTGCCCGGCTACGAGGCCCCGATCAACCTGGTCTACAGCCAGCGCAACCGGTCGGCGTGTGTGCGCATCCCGATCACCGGCAACAACCCGAAGGCCAAGCGGCTCGAGTTCCGTTGCCCAGACTCGTCGGGCAACCCGTACCTGGCGTTCTCGGCCATGCTGATGGCCGGCCTGGACGGCATCAAGAACAAGATCGAGCCGCAGGCCCCGGTCGACAAGGACCTCTACGAGCTGCCGCCCGAGGAGGCCGCCAACATCCCGCAGGCGCCCACCCAGCTCTCCGCGGTGATCGACCGCCTGGAAGAAGACCACGAATACCTCACCGAGGGCGGCGTGTTCACGCCCGACCTCATCGAGACGTGGATCAACTTCAAGCGCGAGAACGAGATCCTGCCGGTCCAAATCCGGCCGCACCCTTACGAATTCGCGCTGTACTACGACGTGTAGGCCCAGTTAACCTCCTGACCTGCGGCGACGCCCGCGGCCAGGGCGCGTCGTCCGCAGTTCGTCCGCAGTAGTTTCGGCCGAGTCCATCCGTTCAGCCAGCACAGCTCCGATCGCTGAACGGGTGGACTCGTCGGCATCCGGCCACAGATGGCTGTAGGTGTCGAGCGTCGTCTTGGCCGAGCTGTGTCGCATCCGCGCCTGCACCGTCTTCACGTCGCAGCCCTGAGCGATCAGCAGCGACGCCAAGTAGTGCCGCAAGTCGTGGAAGCTGAAGCCTTCTGGCAGGTCGTCGATCTCGTCACGTACATCTCGGATGGCTCGCTCGATGATCCATGGCCCGCAGCCGGCCGTGCCGGGGCCGTTGGTCACCATCATCTCGGCCGGGTACTTCTGCACCGACGCCGAAAGCATCAGCGCGAGATCCTGCGGAATCGGTATCGGCTGCGAACTGCCCTCAGTCTTGAGCGGCTTGCCCGGCCACTGCTGTTTCGGGTGCACCACTCCCCTGATGAAATCCACGTCGGACACGCGCAACCCAGACACCTCCGCGACCCGAAGTCCGACGAACGCGCCCAGCAGTACGGCAACCTGCAGGTGATCCGGCACCGCGTCGTGCAGTGCCCAAACCTGCTCCGTCGTAGCCACATACACCTTCGGCTTGCCCATCGGCGGCGCGGTGCGGCGCGAGCATGGGTTGCGGCCGAGCACACCATCGTGCACCGCGTCGGCGAGGATCTGCGACAACCGAGAGTGCAGCGCGTAGATGTAGCTGGCTTCCATGCCGTCGGCGCGCAGCCGGGCCGTCCATGCCTTCACCTGCGATGGCCGCACCTGGGTTAGTGGTGTGTCGCCGAACTCGGTGACGATCTGCCTGATATGGGTCCGCGCCGCCCGAACAGTTCCGTCACGGTGCACCTTGTATCCCTCAAGCCAGGTGTCGCACCACTGCTGCACAGTGAGTTTGGCGTCTCGCGGCGCGACGTGGGTTCCCGCGACGATGGTCGCCGTCTGCTTGGTCAGCCATTGCTGTGCGTCGACCTTGCGGGTGAACGACTGGGCGTGTTCGCGGCCCTGTTCATCGACATACCTTGCACGCCAGCGCTTCCCTTTGCCGTCGCTGGCGCTGGGCACAGTCTGCGGGTTGCCGTGTTCGTCGCGGACGGTCTTGTTCCAGCGGTCCTCGACGCCGGCACGCAGGTTACGTTTCTGGGTCATCGTCCGCCTTCCCGGGCGGGTCGACGTCGGGGTGATAGGCATGGATGGCTACCTCCGATGCGCGCTTCAACACTTCGGCGTATGTGGTCGCGTCGACTTCGCTGCGAAGCTCTGTCAAGTCAGGGTGCGCGCGAAGCCTCCCCATGATGGACTCGTTCAGGTCATCACCCCAGTTGTGTTCGAGCCAAGCCTGCGCGGAATTGACGACATGGGCTGCCGCTTGTTTTTGTTCAGTGTCATCGCGTTCAAATGCGATCAGGTGTGCAAGGTCGACCAGGATCGGCGCCAAGCGGGTGGCGAGTCCATCGATTTCCTCAGTCATGCGACCTAACGCCGAGAAGCGCTGTAGGTAGCGGGCGTTGGCCCGAGCATGTTCGGCTCCATCCGAGAGTTGGGCGATACCGATCTTCAGCACGTGGCAGATCCTCACCGCTTCGGCGTATCTGAGCGGCCGATTTCCCGCCTCGATCTTCTGGATGGTCTGCGGGTGTACGTGCTCCCCGTCTGCGCTCATCGCAGCGGCCAGTCCGGCCTGCGAGAGACCCCGCGCGGCCCTATAGGTACCCACGTTCGACCCAACGATCTGGTCGAACTCCTCGGCACTCATGAGAACAGACCATACAACATGATGTTGGCGCTCGCTAGCACTGTTCTGGTAGATTTTGTTTTGTTGGCAGCTATCAACAACATATTAGAAGGAAGGCGCTATGTCTGAGTTCATGGACACACCGGCCGTGGCCGCGCTCACGGGGGTCGACGCCGCTACCTTGCGGTATTGGCGCCACGCCGACACCGGACCAGCCAGTTTTAAGCTGGGCCGCCGCGTCGTCTACCGACGCAGCGAGGTAGAACGATGGATCGCAGAACAAGAGGCCGCCACCCGACGCGGCGGTGCGTCGGCGCCGGCAGGCGCGGCGTGAGCCAGCCGTGGGTGGCGTGAGCCAGCTATCGGTGGCCGACACCGACAAGTGGCGGGCAGACCACGAACGCCGAGCTGCCCGTGCGGCGGTCGATCCCCACTATTACGACATGTGCCCCCGCGGTGTTCGTGAACGCGCACAACAAATCCGGGCCGCAGCGCAGGCTGCAGTCCCGGCGTGACGCAAAACGAAGGGCCGGCACCAGCTAGGTGCCGGCCCAACGATGCAAGTAGTTATCAGCTGCCGTGCGCGTCGTTGTACACGAACACGTCTCCCAGCGTTGACATCTCGTCACTCGACAGGCAATACGGCCGGTCGCAGAGCGCAATCGTGAGTCGACGTATTGCTTCGACCGTGGGCAGTTGCTCCCTGGCCCGCTGCATCCGCCGGTCTGCGTACCGGCGGCGCTTGGTCGCCATCTCGTCTTCTCGTTCTTCGTCGCCACTTTCGCGGTGGACGTGCTTGTCCGTTGGCCGCGCCTCGGCGGCAACTGCCGGCCCAGCTGCGGGCTTGGGTAACTGTGGTAACTGCACCCCGAATAGATCCTCGAACGAAACTGCGGCGGGGACATGGACAGTGGGGGATTCATCTAAAACCGTCATGGCAACAGTATACACAACTGAAAGGCTTACCGAAAAAGCATGAGTACAACAGAAACAGACATCACAAACCAGCCGATTACGGCCGAAGATTTAGCCGGGATCAGCGAGTTATTACACGACACAGTGCGCAACCTATATGGGGCAACAGGGCATCGGGAATTCGCCATACAAGTCGCCAAGAGCGCCGAACGTCGGATCACTAACCCGGGACTGCGATTCCCCCTACTCCTGAACTGCATTGACGACGCGCTAGAAATAGGGCTGCGCCATGACACCCCGTCCGGCTGCGGCTGCGGCCTAGCGGATATGTTTGACCACCTGCTCCCAGCAGGAGCGGTGGAAGATCCCTGGTACGACGGACCGAAAACGTGGGACGCCGCCGACATCTGGCACGAACTCGAGGCGCAGCTCTCCAAACTGCCCGACCTGCCACCACTGCCGCGGGACTTCTACAACCAGACCAGGTACGCGGTGCGCATGGGCCAATACGCATATGCCGCAACGGGAAACAGTGATTTCGCAGTTGCGATAGCGGATGCGTTCCAAACCCGATCGACCAAGAGTTGGAAACCACCGCTATGGCCAGTGATCCGGTCCGCTATTGTCGCCGGCGCAGACCTACACACCCTCATACGGTTCGACGAACTCCGCGCGCTGCTGCGTTACCTCAACCCCGACAAAGACGTCACCGCCGAATGGTCGGAGAATGCGGAGAAACTAGCGCAAGAAACGCGCCACATTGAAATCCTACGCGCATTAGCAGCCGAATTCGACGAAGACGACAAAGACTTCTCCCCATTCTTTCGTCGGCATCTTAACTGGTTCGACAAATATGACGACCTTACACAGAAGCGTGTTGAAGAGTTCATCAAAAAGCTGACGACGAATGCCTCGACCTCGACGACGTAGCCGACGCGCTGAAACGTCACGTCGGCATCCCAGAGTCGATCGTCGACGCGGCCTGCCACGAATTAGCCAATCAGAAAAAAGCCGAGGAACGCCGCCAGAAACTGCTGGGCATCAAGAAGAACTACAGCACCGAGGGGCAGTTTACCGGCCTGATAGCGGGTGTCCGCCGGATGTCGTGGGCGGCGTCGGGTAATAGCAGCGCCCCACCGGCCATCTGGGGTGAAGGCAACGAAGTCCTTTGGGCCGACGGAGAATCCCTGATCATCGAGGCCAGCTACGGGGTCGGAAAAACCACCCTAGCCGGCCTGCTGGTCCGCGGAATGCTTTACGGAGAAGGCGTTCTCGGCTACCCGGTGCGCCCGCTACCGGACGGGCAGCGGATTTTGTACCTCGCCCTGGACCGCCCGGACCAGATCGTGCGATCCATGCTGCGGCAGTTCACGCATGAGCAGCTCGACGAAATAGACAACCGACTCTGCCTCTGGGAAGGCCCGCTGCCAGCCGACGCAGGCGAAAACGAGCACCTGTTCTGCGACCTCGCCGACATACACGAGGCCGACGTCCTCGTCGTCGACAGCGTGAAAGATGCAGCACTGGGCCTATCTGAAGATCGCGCCGCGGCGCTCTACCAACGCGGCCGGCAGCGTCTCTTGCGGTCTGGCCGGAATCTGGTCGAGCTGCATCACTTGACCAAAGGCGGCGACGCCTACGGCAGCATCTGGCTGAACGCCGGTGTCGGCTCGGTGGTTCGTCTGAAGGGCGTCGCGGGCGGACCGACGGCGACGTTGACGCACCTGAAGTCACCGGCCCGCCGGATTGACCCGATCCAGATCGTCCACGACCGCGCCAACGGCGGCATGACCGCGGTGACTCAGGTAGTCGATGAGAGTGCGGAGCCGACGCCCACCGAGGAGACGGCGGCGGCCGGCCTCGCCGACTGGGTTGCCGAGCACGGCGAGGACGGGGTCACGGCAAAGCGATTAGTGGAACACCAGGGCGGTGATGTCAACAGCGAGGCCGCGTTGGTCAAGGCCAAGCGCACGCTCAACGCACTGGTTGGTGACGACGGCCCACTTCGCCGCATCGACGGCAAGGGCCGCGGCAACCCGACGCGCTGGGTGGTGTCCCAGTGACGGATAAACCCGACAAAAAGCCGACACCGAACCATAAGTCTGACAAGGTTTGTCGGCTTTTGACCTGCGGCTTTACAAATCGCAAAACCCGACTGTCGGGTTTATTTTCAACCCATTTACGCAGGTCAAAGCATTTTTTTAGCCGCCTCGCATACATGACCACCCGCGCCCGTGTCCCCCTCTTTAGAGGGGACAGGACACCGGGGCCCGGGTGCCACCCGCCAACAGCCCCAATCGTTTCCGTTCCTGGCCGCCTGACGGCTCGGCCCTTGCGGGCCGGCCTCGGCGGCCTACCGACCCATCAAATCACCAACGAAGCCCAACCTGCTGTGCGCCGTGGACCGCGGATCCTCCGCGGGGCGGCCGCGCCCGACGCGCGTTGGGCAAGCCAGACCAGGCGCTCACGACAGGAGCAGCCGAATGACTAAAACCGACACCGCTCGGCGCGTTGGGATGCCGCCACGGATCGGCGCCAGGGCGGAAGCCCTAACCGATCCGCTGCCATGCGGCCATGACCGCGCCTGCGCCCCGGCGTATTCGACCGCGCAGGGGATGTGGCTGCGTGGCCGCTGCTTGGTGTGTGACGGCGGTGGGCGCTTGTGAACGCCGACGGGCTTGCCGCGCTTATGAGTGCGTGGGTGGCGTCTGTGCAGCGGCTGCCCGAGGCCCAGTGTCTAGGCCGGACCGACCTCGCAGACCTCGAGATCAAATCGCCCCGTGCTGCTATTGACGAGGCGATCGAGGACGTCTGTCTGAACTGCCGGGAGTTGCTGCGCTGCGCTGAATGGCTAGGAGCTTGCTGAATTAGGGGTTTGTGGGGCGGGGCGTCTCGAGCCGTCTCGCGGCGTGTTGGAGTCAGACCCTCGGGTCGACAGAAAAGAGATCGCCCCGCCGGGT
>NZ_MVHG01000120.1 GCF_002086125.1 Mycobacterium arosiense ATCC BAA-1401 = DSM 45069 | reverse complement strand
AGGGCATCAAGAACGGAGTCGCTGATCGCATCACAGATCTTGTCGGGATGCCCCTCAGTCACCGACTCACTGGTAAACAGGCGACCCTTTTCGCTCACAATGCCAATCCTTCCGATTAGTTAGTTAGCCGAATTATATCGGCTGGCGTCGGCCCGGCCAGCACCTGCCCCGGTGCCGAGAACAACTCGACCGTTCTACCCGCCGCCCCCGTGCAGGAACGCGGCGATCGCATCCACGATACGACTGGCCATCAGCGTCTTGGAGCCGTGCTGCAGCGCCGACTCGGTGCCGTCGGCCGCCAGCAGCCAGCCGTCGTTGTTGTCCACCTCGAAGGCCCGGCCGTCGCCCACCGCGTTGACGACCAACAGATCGCAACCCTTGTTGCGCAGCTTCGCCCGGGCGTGGAACAGCACGTCGCCGTTGGCGTCACCGGTCTCGGCGGCGAACCCCACGATGGCGCGCATGTTGGGCAGCTCGCCGTTGGCCCGCGCCCGCACCACACCGGCCAGCACGTCGTCGTTGCGGACCAACTCGATGGTCGGCGGCCCCTCGACACCTTTTTTGATCTTGGCGGCCGCAACCCGGGCCGGACGGAAGTCGGCCACCGCGGCGGCCATCACCAGCACGTCGGCCTCGGCCGCGTGTTTGGCCACGGCGTCGCCCAGTTGCTCGGCCGAGCTGACGTGTACCACCTCGACCCCGGCGGGGTCGATCAGCCCGGCGGTGTGCCCGGCGATCAGCCTGACCTCGGCGCCGCGCTGGGCGGCCACCCGCGCCACCGCGTAGCCCTGCTTGCCGGAGCTGCGGTTGCCGATGAAGCGCACCGGATCGACCGCTTCCCGGGTGCCACCGGCGGTGACCAGCATCTTGCAGCCGGCCAGGTCATAGGGCAGCGCGTCGTGGCGGTCGAGCAACAGGTGCGCCAGGGTGGTGATCTCCTCGGCTTCGGGCAGTCGGCCGGACCCGCTGTCCGTCCCGGTGAGGCGCCCGGCGGCCGGTTCGAGCACGACCGCTCCCCGGCGGCGCAGCGTGGCGACGTTGTCGACGGTGGCCGGGTGCAACCACATCTCGGTGTGCATCGCGGGGGCGAACAGCACCGGACATCGCGCGGTGAGCAGGGTGGCGGTCAGCAGATCATCGGCACGGCCGTGGACGGCCCTGGCCAGCAAATCCGCCGTGGCGGGCGCCACCACGACCAGGTCGGCCTGCTTGCCAAGCTGGACATGCGGAACCTCCGGCACGTCGGAGAAGACGCCGGTGTGCACCGGCTGGCCGGAGAGCGCCTCGAACGTCGCAGCGCCGACGAAGCGCAGCGCGGACTCGGTCGGGATGACGCGGACCGAATGACCGGCCTCGGCGAGCTGCCGAACGACGGTGCACGCCTTGTAGGCGGCGATCCCGCCGGAGACGCCGACGATGACGTTTTTCGCGACCCGATCGCGGTTGTCCACTACGCGCCCGACCCGGCCCGGTTACTCGCCCTCGGTGTGCTCGAGCAGGTCGCCGTGGATCTCGCGCATCGCGATCGACAGCGGCTTTTCCTGCAGCCCCGGCTCGACCAGCGGACCCACGTATTCGAGGATGCCCTCGCCGAGCTGGTTGTAGTAATCGTTGATCTGACGGGCCCGCTTGGCGGCGTAGATCACCAGCGCGTACTTGCTCGAGACGCGGTCCAGCAGCTCATCGATGGGCGGGTTGGTGATGCCCAGCGGGGTGTCGTAGGCGCCCTGTCCCCCGGCGGACGGATCGAACCGGTCGGGGACGGCGGCCAAAGCCGCATCGGACTGCGAAATACTCACTTAGGTCAATCTCCTGGCGGATTGGAGCGGCTCGTCGCCGCTGCAAAGTTGTAGAAAAATTCGGTGCTCAATCGTGCTGGGATGTGGTCCGGCTAGTGGTCTGGCCAGACGGGTCAGGCCGGTCCGGCGCAGTTCCCACCAGCAAGGATACCAATTCGGAGCACGCTGTCTCCAATTCGCTGTTCACGACCACCCGGTCGAAGTCGTTTTGGGCCGCCATTTCGATGCGGGCGGTCTCGAGCCGGCGCGCCATGACCTCCGGTGTCTCGGTGCCGCGGCCGGTGAGCCTGGCCTCGAGATCCTCCCAGCTGGGCGGCGCGAGAAAGACCGCGATCGCCTCCGGCATCGCCTTCTTGACGGCCCGGGCCCCGGCCAGGTCGACCTCGATGAGCACCGGAAACCCGCGTGCCGTGGCGGTCCGGACCGGCTCGGCCAGGGTGCCCGATCGGTGCAGACCCGAATGGATTTCGGCCCACTCCAGCAGCGCACCCTCGTCGATCAGCTGCTGGAAGCGGGCCGGGCTGACGAAGTGATAGTCGACGCCGTCAACCTCGCCGGGCCGCGGCGCCCGCGTCGTGGCCGAGACGGAAAAATGCAGGTCCGGAACCCGCTCGCGCAGGCATCGGACCACCGTCGACTTGCCCACCGCGGAGGGACCGGACAGCACGACCACACGTCCGTTACCTGATGGTTCAGGACGTGTCCCGTGCTGGACGTCCGGTCCCCCGCCAGCGCTCACAGGCGCTCCTCGGGGGGTGCGCCCACGGCTCGGGTCGGATTGCCCGCCTTCTCCTCAGGCCATGCGGCCTGCATCGTCGGCGGGCGGGTTAGGAGCCGAACTTTTCCAGCAGGGCCTTGCGCTGACGATCGCCGAGACCGCGCAGGCGGCGGGTGGGGGCGATCTCCAACTCAGTCATGATTTCCTGCGCCTTGACCTTGCCCACCTTCGGCAACGCCTCGAGCAGCGCGGAAACCTTCATCTTGCCCAGGACTTCGTCGGTCTCGGCGTCCTTGAGCACCTGGGTCAGGTTGGTGCCGCCACGCTTCAAGCGGTCTTTGAGCTCTGCTCGCGCTCGACGTGCGGCAGCCGCCTTCTCCAACGCGGCCGCGCGCTGCTCGTCGGTCAACTGGGGAAGGGCCACGATTCCTCCGTATCTGATCAATCAATTTCAATCGATCGCTTTTTGTCTCGCCGGTACTTCTGCCAGCGGAGACGACCGTACTCAGGCCTTCTGACGAAATCTAACCCGACCCCCTGCTTATGGGGACAAACTCCCAGCATGGACCGGCGCGTGGCGCGCCACAGCGGCGCTCCCGCCGGCGTCGGCGAC
This sequence comes from Mycobacterium arosiense ATCC BAA-1401 = DSM 45069, assembly GCF_002086125.1. Lineage (GTDB taxonomy): Bacteria > Actinomycetota > Actinomycetes > Mycobacteriales > Mycobacteriaceae > Mycobacterium > Mycobacterium arosiense. The sequence goes on along the minus strand of NZ_MVHG01000120.1, from coordinate 9,818 downwards.
CGCCGCTGTCGGCGTCGGCCGGGTCGGCTTTCTCGGGCAGTTCAACTCCCCGTCGGGGCCACTACCTGCGGTTTTAGCCGCAGCCGGCGGCGCGCGACGACGTGGCCGGGCAGTTCGCAAATGCGCCGGCGGGCGGCCGCGACGCCCGGTCCGAGGGATCACGGATTTGTTGTGGCGTGTCGCGCGTGTCGTGCCGACCGGTCAATGCGCAGGCCAACCGCCGTTTGGCCCGGCGCACCGGTCTCGGCGAGCTCCGGGGGCCCCGGTCGGCCCGGCAGTTGTGCGCCGGGGCCCGCCGGGCCTCGGTGCGGCCAGGTGCGAAATCCGCGGAATCCGAGCGATGACCCAGCTGGCGTCCGCAACCAAGAATCAACGACCAATTTACTTCCGTACCTGCGGATTTGGCGTTCTCCCCGGGGGTGTTTCAGCTAAACAACGGTGCGGGATCCGATACGATCGAGGGGTGTCCAACCTGCGAATTCGTCAGGCGGCTGAGCTGCTCGGAGTCAGCGACGACACCGTGCGGCGCTGGATCAACCAGGGCACATTGGCGGTCAGTCACGACGCCGCGGGCCGCAAGGTGATCGCCAGCGAGGACCTCGCCCGCTTCTCGCGCACCAATGCGCCCGCCCCGCCGGCGGATCCGCTCAGCATCGGCAGCTCGGCCCGCAACCGCTTCGTCGGGCTGGTCACGTCGGTGGTCAGCGACAAGGTGATGACCCAGGTCGAGATGCAGTGCGGCCCGTTCACCGTCGTCTCGCTGATGAGCACCGAGGCCGCCGAGGAACTGCAGCTGCGCCCCGGCAGCGTCGCGGTGGCCGTCGTCAAGGCCACCACCGTCATCGTCGAAACCGCGCGGCCCAGCACCGCCGTGGCGTCGGATTAGCCGCGGAGCCGGCTCACACCGCCAGGTAGGCGACCGCATCCAGCATGCGATCGGTCGCCGCGCGCAGCTCCGCCACGTCCGGCCCGGCCCGCAGCACCTCGCGGGCCACCGCGGGCAGCAATTGCCCGGGTTCCGCGCCGCCCAGCCCGGCGAGCGCCTCGGGCCGCCCGCCCTGCGCACCGAGCCCGGGCACCAGCACCGGGCCGCCCAGGGCGCTGACATCGGGCGCCTGCAACACCGTCGCGCCGACGACCACGCCGACGTAGCCCGGCCCGGACGGGGTCGCCGACCGGTTCACCACCGCCGCCTGGTCGACGACGAGCTGGGCCACCGTGCGGCCGTCGAAGGCGGCGCGCTGCACGGTCGCCCCCTCCGGGTTGGAGGTGGCCGCCAGCACGAACACCCCGCGGTCGTGCGCCGCGGCGGCTTCCAGCAGCGGCCGCAGCGAGCCGAACCCCAGGTACGGCGTGGCCGTCACGGCGTCGGCGGCCAGCGGCGAATCACCCGCCCAGGCGGCGGCGTAGGCCGCCATCGTGGTGCCGATGTCGCCGCGCTTGGCGTCGGCGACCACCAGCACCCCGGCCGACCGCAACGCCGCGATGGTGCGTTCCAGCACCCCGAATCCGGCGGCGCCATAGGCCTCGAAGAACGCGACCTGGGGTTTGACGACGGCGACTCCCGAAAACGCCTCGATGCAGATGTCGCAGAACGCGGCCAGCCCGTCGGCGGTCGTGGGCAGGTCCCAGGCGCGCAGCAGCTCGGGATGGGGGTCGATGCCCACGCACAGCGGCCCGCGTTCGGCTTTCGCGGCCGCCAGTCGGGCGCCGAAGCCGGTCACCGGTCCCCGTTGCCGGGCACGCCGCCCTGGCCGATCTGGCTGTGCAGCTCTTGCAAGCTGCGCACGCCGATGTCGCCGCGGATGCCCGCTTCGATGCCCTGGACGGCGGCCGAGGCGCCCTGCACCGTGGTGACGCACGGGATATTGACCGACACCGCGGCCGAACGGATTTCGTAGCCGTCGATGCGTGGCCCGGAATTGCCGTAGGGCGTGTTGATCACCATGTCGACCTCGCCGGCCTTGATCGCGTCCACCGCCGATTCGGCGGGCCGGCCCGGCTGCGGATCCTCGAAGTGTTTGCGCACCTCGTCGCAGGGAATGCCGTTGCGCCGCAACATCTCCGCGGTCCCCTCGGTGGCCAGCACGCGGAAACCCAGGTCGGCCAGCCGCTTGACGGGGAACACCAGCGAGCGCTTGTCGCGGTTGGCCACCGACACGAAGATGGTGCCCTGGGCCGGCAGCGACCCGTACGCGGCGGTCTGGCTCTTGGCGAAGGCGCTGCCGAAGTCGCGGTCGATTCCCATCACCTCGCCGGTGGATTTCATCTCCGGGCCCAGCAGCGAATCGATGCCCGAGCCGTCGGCCCGGCGGAACCGGTGGAACGGCAGCACGGCCTCCTTGACCGCGATGGGGGCGTCCTGCGCCGCGTGGGCGCCGTCGCCCGAGGCCGCCAGCAACCCCTCCTCGCGCAGCTGGGAAATTTTGGCGCCCAACATGACCCGGGCACAGGCCTTGGCGAGCGGGATCGCGGTGGCCTTGGACACGAACGGCACCGTGCGGCTGGCCCGCGGGTTGGCCTCCAGCACGTAGAGCACGTCGTCCTTGAGCGCGTACTGCACGTTGAGCAGCCCCACCACGCCGATGCCGTGCGCGATGGCCTCGGTCGCTCGACGTACCTTCTCGATGTCGCTGCGGCCCAACGTCACCGGCGGCAGGGCGCACGCCGAGTCGCCGGAGTGGATGCCGGCCTCCTCGATGTGCTCCATGATCCCGCCGATGTACACCTCGGTGCCGTCGCACAGCGCGTCGACGTCGATCTCCACCGCGTCTTCGAGAAAGCGGTCGACCAAAACCGGGTGCTCGGGGGAGAGCTCGGTGGCGCGGGTGATGTAGTCGCGCAGCGTCTCCTCGTCGTAGACGATCTCCATGCCCCGGCCGCCCAACACATAGGACGGCCGCACCAGCACCGGGTAGCCGATCTCTTCGGCGATCCGCCGGGCCTGGTCGAAAGTGGTTGCGGTGCCGTACTTCGGCGCGGGCAGACCGGCCGCGGTGAGCACGTCGCCGAAGGCGCCGCGGTCCTCGGCCAGGTCGATGGCCTCCGGCGGGGTGCCGACGATCGGTACGCCGGCGTCGGCGAGGCGCTGCGCCAGCCCGAGCGGGGTTTGGCCGCCGAGTTGCACGATCACCCCGGCCACACCCGGGCCGTCACCGGCCGACCGCTGCTCGGCGCGGAACACTTCGAGGACGTCCTCAAAGGTCAGCGGCTCGAAGTACAGCCGGTCGGCGGTGTCGTAGTCGGTGGACACCGTCTCCGGGTTGCAGTTGACCATGACGGTCTCAAAACCGGCCTGGGACAACGTCGTTGCCGCGTGCACGCAGCTGTAGTCGAATTCGATGCCCTGGCCGATGCGGTTGGGGCCCGACCCGAGGATCAGCACCTTGGGCTTCTCGGTCTGCGGCGCCACCTCGGTCTCGGCGGCGGGGTCCAGCTCGTAGCTGCTGTAGTGATACGGCGTCTTCGCCTCGAACTCGGCCGCGCAGGTGTCGACGGTCTTGTACACCGGGTGCACGCCGAGGCGCTCGCGCAGCGACCGAACCCCGTTCTCGCCGGCCAATTCGGGGCGCAGCGCGGCGATCTGGCGGTCCGACAGCCCGCTGTGCTTGCCCCGGCGCAGCAGGTCGGCGTCGAGCACCGGGGCGGCGATCAGCTCCGCGCGCAGCTCGATCAGCCCACCGATCTGCGCGACGAACCACGGGTCCACACCGCTGGCCTCGGCGACCTGCTCCACCGACGCGCCCAGCCGCAGCGCCAGTTCGATGTCGTAGAGCCGGCCCTCGGTGGGCGTCCGCAGCCGGGTCAGCACCCCATTAACGGCGCCGTCGGGGTCGGGTTTGGTCCAGAAGCCGGCGCGGGTGGTCTCCAGCGACCGCATCACCTTGCCGAGCGCCTCAACGAAATTGCGGCCCAACGACATTGCCTCGCCGACAGACTTCATGGTGGTGGTCAGGGTGGGATCGGCGCCGGAGAATTTCTCGAACGCGAAGCGCGGCGCCTTGACGACAACGTAGTCCAGGGTGGGCTCGAAGCAGGCCGGCGTCTCCTTGGTGATGTCGTTGACGATCTCGTCGAGCGTGTACCCGATGGCGAGCTTGGCGGCGATCTTGGCGATGGGAAAACCGGTGGCCTTGGACGCCAGCGCGCTGGATCGCGACACCCGCGGATTCATCTCGATGACGATCAGCCGGCCGTCTTTCGGGTTGATCGCGAACTGGATGTTGCAGCCGCCGGTGTCCACCCCGACCTCGCGCAGGATCGCGATGCCCAGGTCCCGCATCCGCTGGTATTCGCGGTCGGTCAGCGTCATCGCCGGCGCGACGGTGACCGAGTCGCCGGTGTGCACGCCCATCGGGTCGAAGTTCTCGATCGAGCACACCACCACGACGTTGTCGTTGCCGTCGCGCATCAGCTCGAGCTCGAATTCCTTCCAGCCGTAGATCGATTCCTCGATCAGCACGTTGGCGCTCGGGCTTTCGGCCAGCCCGGCGCCGGCCATCCGGTCGACCTCCTCGACGGATCGCGCCATCCCCGATCCCAGGCCACCCATGGTGAAGCTGGGCCGCACCACGACCGGCAGGCCAAGCTCGGAGACCGTCTCGCGGACCTCTTCCATGGTGAAACACACTCGGCTGCGGGCGGATTCACCGCCGACCTTGGCGACGATGTCCTTGAACATCTGCCGGTCCTCGCCGCGCTGGATGGCGTCGAAGTCGGCGCCGATCAGCTCCACGCCGTAACGCTCCAACGCCCCGTTCTCGTACAGCGCGACCGCCGTGTTCAGCGCCGTCTGCCCGCCCAGGGTGGCCAGCAACGCGTCGATCTTGTTGCCGCGCTCCGCCTGCTGGGCGAAGATCTTCTCCACGAAAGCGGCGGTGATCGGCTCGACGTAGGTGTGGTCGGCGTACTCCGGGTCGGTCATGATGGTGGCCGGATTGGAGTTCACCAGGCTGACTTCCAGGCCCTCGGCCCGCAGCACCCGGCAGGCCTGCGTGCCGGAGTAGTCGAATTCGCAGGCCTGACCGATGACGATCGGCCCGGAGCCGATCACCAGCACGTGACGCAGGTCGGTACGACGCGGCACTACCGCCCCCCTTGCCCGGCGCGAGAGTGCGCAGTTGTACGAGATTTACGGCGTGCCGCCGTGCAAACACGCACGCTCGCGATCATTGGGGGCCCGCCATCAGTTCGATGAAGCTGTCGAAGAGGTATTCGGCGTCGTGGGGGCCGGCGGCGGCCTCGGGGTGGTACTGCACCGAGAACGCGCGCCCGTCTTTGAGTTTGACGCCCTCGACCACTCCGTCATTGGCGCAGGTGTGGCTGACTATGGCTTGCCCGAACGGGGTGTCGAAGGACTGGCCGGCCTCGCCCTCGAGCGCGAAGCCGTGGTTTTGCGCGGTGACCGCCACCCGCCCGGTGGCGTGGTCGATCACCGGGACGTTGATGCCGCGGTGACCGAACACCAGCTTGTAGGTGGACAAGCCCAGCGCCCGGCCCAGGATCTGGTTGCCGAAACAGATGCCGAACAATGGGATTCCGGCGCCCAGCACCTCGCGGGTGACCTCGACGATGTAATCGGCGGTGGCGGGGTCGCCGGGGCCGTTGGACAAGAACACCCCGTCGGGCTTGATGTCGGCGATCTGCTGGTAGGTCGCCGAGGATGCCAGCACATGGGTGCGCACGCCGCGGCGGGCGAAGTTGCGCGGCGTGTTCGTTTTGATGCCCAGGTCCAGCGCGGCCACCGTGAACCGCGGCGACCCTTCGGGTTCCACGATGTAGGTGTCGGGCGTGCTGACCTCGCCGGCCAGGTCGGCGCCCAGCATCGACTGCTGGCTTCGTACCCGCCGCAGCAATTCGTCCACGTCGGCGAGCGCGTCGCCGGAGAACACGCCCGCCTTCATCGATCCGCGGGTGCGCAGATGCCGCACCACCGCGCGGGTGTCGATGCCGGCGATGCCCACGATCTGCTGGCGAACCAGTTCGTCCTCCAGGGTTCCGGTGGCCCGCCAACTGGACGGGCGCGGCGACGGGTCGCGCACGGCGTAGCCGGCGACCCAAATCTTGTCGCCGCGGCTCTCGGCGTCCTCGCCGTTCCAGCCGGTGTTGCCGATCTGCGGCGCGGTGGCCACCACGATCTGCCGGTGATAACTGGGATCGGTCAGCGTCTCCTGGTAGCCGGACATGCCGGTGGAAAACACCGCCTCGCCCAGTGTTTGACCAACCTTGCCGAATGGCGTGCCGGTGAAGACGCGGCCGTCCTCGAGTACCAATTGCGCCTTATTCACGAGCGCCGCTCCTCTTCATGCCGGGATTCGAGCCAGTCGTCGTAATCGCCACGGTTGTTCGCCCGGAAGCCGGTGTCGATCTCGACGCCCGACGGCAGCCTCCAGCGGATCGCCAGGATGCCGATCCGGCCCGTCATTCGGCGCTCCATCCGGATCTCGGTGATCGAGTCACGAGGGATCCAAATCGGTTGAGCCCGTTGGCGTTCCACCATGATGCCCCCGGCGTAGCGGGTCAGCACCGCCTTGCTGCGGAAACCCAGATCGCCGGCCGCGATCCGCTCGTGCCAGCCCGGCGTCATCATGGAACCGCAGTAGTGGCCGCGGGTGCTGATGGTCGCCGCCCCCACGTGGTCCGGGATCTCGGGCAACGCCCCGATCAGCTCCGCCTGTTGCTGCGAACGGCGATGCCAGGTCCGCATCATCAGCTGGATCACCACCGTGATGACGACCACCACCACGGCCGCGAAGATCAGCGACGCCACCAGGGTGCCCGAATTCATGCCGGACACTTCCCGTCTCGCGCGGTGACCTTGCCGCGCAGCAGCGTGGCGGTCACGGTAGCGGGCAGGGTCATCGCCTCATACGGCGTGTTGGCCGAACGGCTGGCCAGATCCGATCCGGCGACGGTCCACGAGGCGGTGGGATCCACCACCGTGAGGTTGGCGGGCTCCCCCACCTCCAGCGGCCGGCCGTGGTCGGGCAGCCCCACGATGCGGGCGGGGTTTTCACTCATCACTCGGGCGACGTCGCGCCAGGTCAACAGCCCGGGCTCGACCATCGTCTGCGTCACGATCGACAGGGCCGTCTGCAGCCCGAGCATGCCGGGGCGCGCCGCGGAGAACTCAACGCACTTCTCGTGCTCGGCGTGCGGCGCGTGATCGGTGGCCACACAGTCGATGACGCCGTCGGCCAGGGCTCGACGCAATGCCACCGCGTCGGCCTCCTCGCGCAGCGGCGGGTTGACGCGGTTTCGCCCGTCGTAACTGGTCAGCCTGCTGTCGTCGAGCATCAGGTGGTGCGGGGTGACCTCGGCGGTGATCGAGATCCCTTGCTCTTTGGCCCATTTCACGATCTCGACGGTGCCCGCGGTAGAGGCGTGGCAGATGTGCACCCGGGCGCCGGCGTCGCGGGCCAGCAGCGCGTCACGGGCCACGATCGACTCCTCGGCCGCCCTGGGCCAACCCGCCAGGCCCAACCGGGCCGCGGTGGGCCCCTCGTGGGCGACGGCGCCGACGGTCAGCCGCGGCTCCTCGGCGTGCTGGGCGATGAGCACGCCCAGCCCGGTGGCGTACTCCAGGGCGCGGCGCATCACCAGCGGGTCGTGCACGCAGATGCCATCGTCGGAGAACATCCGAACCTGCGCGGCCCCGGCCGCCATCATGCCCATCTCGGTGAGCTCTTTGCCGGCCAGCCCGACGGTGACGGCCCCCACCGGGTGCACGTCGACCAGGCCGACCTGCTGCCCCCGGTGCCACACGTGGTCGGTGACCACCGGGCTGTCGGCGACCGGCTCGGTGTTGGCCATCGCGAACACCGCGGTGTAGCCACCCAAAGCGGCCGCGGCCGAACCCGTCTCGATGTCCTCGGCGTATTCACGGCCCGGTTCGCGCAGGTGGGTGTGTAAGTCCACCAGGCCGGGCAGCAACACCTGACCGGTGGCATCGATGACGTCGGCCGTGTCGGAAAAAGCGAGACGGGCGCCGACGTCGGCGATCTGGCCGTCATCGATCAGCACGTCGACGCGATCGCCTTCGCCGTACAACCGCACCCCGCGCAGCAGCACGCTCACGCCGCACCCTCTTCTCCGGCCAGTGCGGTGCCGACCAGCACATGGAACAGCACCGCCATCCGCACATGCACCCCGTTGGAAACCTGTTGCAGCACAGCCGATTGCGACGAGTCGGCCACCGACGAGGCGATCTCCATGCCGCGCAGCATCGGCCCCGGGTGCAACACCACGGCGTGGCCGGGCAGCAGCGCCTGGCGGCGATCGGAAAGCCCGTAGAGCGAGGAGTATTCGCGCACCGACGGGAAGAACCCGCCGTTCATCCGCTCGGCCTGCACCCGCAGCATCAGCACCGCGTCGGCGGCGGGCAGCTCGGCGTCGAAGTCGTTCGACACGGTGACCGGCCAGCCCTCGACACCGACCGGCAGCAGCGTCGGCGGCGCGACCAAAACCACCTCGGCGCCCAGGGTCGCCAGCAGCATGACGTTGGAGCGGGCGACCCGGCTGTGCAAAATGTCGCCCACGATCACGATGCGACGGCCTTCGATGCCGCCAAGGCGCTGGCGAATGGTGAGCGCGTCCAGCAACGCCTGGGTCGGGTGCTCGTGGGTGCCGTCGCCGGCGTTGATCACCGACGGCCCGGCATTGTCTCTGGCGGCGTTCGCCGCCGAAGTCCAGTCGGCGAGCAGATGCGCGGCGCCGGACGCCGGGTGCCGGATGATCAGCGCGTCCGCGCCGGCGGCGCGCAGCGTGAACGCGGTGTCGCGCAGCGACTCCCCCTTGCCCACCGACGATCCGGACGCGCTGACGTTGATCACGTCGGCGCTCATCCACTTGCCGGCCACCTCGAACGACACCCGGGTGCGGGTCGAGTTCTCGTAGAACATCGTGACGATGGTGCGGCCGCGCAGCGTCGGCAGCTTCTTGATCTCGCGGCCCACCAGCGCCTGGGCGAACCGGTCGGCGTCGTCGAGGATGGCGGTGGCGTCGTCGCGGGTCAGGTCACCGGCGGCCAGCAGGTGGCGCGTCATCGTGAGATCACCACCCCGTCTTCGCCGTCGTTCTCCCTCAGCAGCACGTGGACGCTCTCCGCGCGCGAGGTCGGGACGTTCTTGCCCACGTAGTCGGCGCGCAGCGGCAGTTCGCGGTGACCGCGGTCCACCAGCACCGCCAGCTGCACCACCCGCGGCCGGCCCACGTCGCGCAGCGCGTCCAGCGCGGAACGGACCGAGCGGCCGGAGTACAGGACGTCGTCGACCAGGATCACCAGCGCGTCGTCGATGCCGCCGGCTGGAATCGAGGTGGCCTCCAGCGGCCGCGGCGGTTTCTGCATCAGGTCGTCGCGGTAGAGGGTGATGTCCAGGGCGCCGTGGCCGACCTCCACCCCGCTGAATTCGCCGATGTTGGCGGCGAGCCGCTTGGCAAGGATCACACCGCGGGTCGGGATGCCCAGCAGCACCACCCGTGGTGCGTCGGGACCGTCCAGCGCGGTCTTTTCGATGATCTGATGTGCAATGCGGGAAATGGTGCGGCCCACGTCGGCCGCCGACATCAACTCCCGGGTATCACTGCCTTTCAAACCGGCAGAGCCGGTGTCGCCCGCAGCACCCATACGAAACTTGACCTCCTTCTCCGCCTCGCCGGACGGATCGTTAAAGGATGTCGACTGCACGGCAGCGTAGCACTTATTTTGCCGACGACGGCGCGAGGCACCTGCCGGTTGTCGCCGCGTGTTGCCTCACGTCAAGATGCGCGCGAGGGTGGATTCGTTGCCTCATGTGTTTGTGCGCGCTTGGGGATGCGGA
>NZ_MVHG01000012.1 GCF_002086125.1 Mycobacterium arosiense ATCC BAA-1401 = DSM 45069 | reverse complement strand
CTGCGGCACTGACCGCTTGAACCATCATCTCGAAGAATCACAAGACGACCCCGTACACCACGTCCCTGGACTTGACCTCTGGCTCTGAGTCGCCAGGTTGAGAACACGAGGCGAAATCTGCCGAGTGTTCGGACTCCCCTGGTTGGTCGTCCTCTCCAATCATCTCCTGGTCTGTTGGACCAGGATCTGATGTACAGGATCTATTGGGCGGAAGTGCAGCACTTCCGGTAATAACCCCCGAAACTTCCGGTAATCCCGCCTCAGACTTCCGGTAATCCAACTCATTACCGGAACCCCTAGAGTTCCGGTGATCCTGGGAGACTTCCGGTGATCCATTACCGGAAGCCTTAGAGTTCCGGTAATCCCACAGGCTGTACTTGTCAGCGTGGCCAAGGCGTTTGTTGCCTCGCTCGGTCCTAACGATCAGACCCAGCTCTCGGAGCTGGCCAAGGATGTCTCTTACCTGGCGATCACTCTTGCCTATCGTCTCGGCGATCTGCTCCTGCGACGGGTGGGCATTCTGTCCGTCCTCGTTGGTGCGATCGAAGATCACGTCCAACACGTCACGTTGGGTCGCAGTCAGCTTGCGTATCTGCGGTCTGGCTTCCCGAAGCCAAGTCAGCTTGGAGAACTCAGACATCGGCCTGAGCGGCTTTCAGCTCGGCCAGCTCGGTTTGCGCTTCGCGGAACCGATTCCGCCACTTCGCGTTTTCGGCCCTGAGTTGCTGCAGCTCGTTGCGGGTCCTCACCGGGAGCATGTCGACAGCGGGCCGGACTTGCATCCCCTTGCCCTTGAGCTGGACGCGGAGGCGTCCGTTCTCCTGGCGCAGGTCTCGGATGTACTGCTTGACATCCTCGGGGATGTCCCACTCATCCAGCTTCTTGCTTCTGATGTTCATGGTTGGATTCCTTCCTTGGTTGGTTCGTGCCTCCTGGGCACTCCGTTCGCGGCCTGTGTAGGCCACAGACGAACAAACCCCCTACGGGTAGGGGGTAAGTGTGGGGTAGAGCCCTCTCGGGGCTCTCAGGGCCTCTCAGGCCCGTTTGTCAGGCGATCTGCAGCAGCTCTTGGAGCTGCCGAAGCTTCCTGGCATCGCGGCGTATTCCTGCCGCGTATTCACGTTGGCGTTCGCGCCGGCAATGAATGCAACCAGACCAGCGGTCCCGATCCTGGGGGCCGCGCTGGGGATGCTTCGTGCATTTGGCGGGTCCTGGCATGGCGTTGTCCTCTGATTCCCGAGCGCCACAGACGCTCATCGTTGGAAGACCCGCCACTGACGGGTCGATCTACTGAGTTAGGTCAAAAAGGGGGAACCCCCTGGCTGCTGGGGAAGACGCGCACGACCGGAGGTCTGCGCCAGCAACCAAGGGGCGAGAGTCCCTGCTCCGCGTCGGTACTCCGACGCGTCCCTACGCGGCTAAGGAGGTGCCGCGAAAGTTGTCGGACACGGGAGAGAACGTGGAACCGTGCCCGCTCGCTGCTCGACAGGCCAGGAAGGATGCCTGGAGCGGCAAGCAAGGGAGGGGCACGGCTAAGCAGCCAATACCCCTTCATACAGTAGTACGTTAGGGTTCCGCCGAAACCCTAAGTGAGAGCGGTGCCCTGTGAGGGAGATCACGGCGGTAGCGAAGGCAAACCGGGCAGCGAGCAGGGACCCCGTTTCGCCGTACCCCTTCATACGGTAGTAGGTGCGATTTTTCGAAAAAAGCCCACAACTGGACAGTTGTCTATCACGCGCTCGGGCGTGTCCCGCAGTTCAGAGGCTCGTTAGTGATCAGGATCACAGGGGCGTGTCGTTTTTCCTGTGAGCCACAGTCGGCCCGAAGCGGGTATGCCGCCTCGGCCCGCAGCAAACATCCCGTGTTACGGCCTCCACTTACGCGGGTCGCCCGCCAACGCCTCGTAAGTGCCATCGGATCGTTGACACAGGTAGCCCAACTTCACCAGGTGGTCAGCAGCAGGGCGCTGCTCTTCGCCGGGTTGTTTGTCCTGGGCGATCAGTTCGGCGACGGCCTTGTCTTCCGCCGTCGCTGCCGGGTTTCCAGCGACCCACGACACAAAGTCCGCTCTCGGATCTCGACTCTCGGTCACGCGTTCTCCCCATTGCTTCTCGGCCCTTGCGGGTCGCCAACCTCGATCCCGAAACGGTCATCTTCTGGCTTGCTTCGCTCGATCGCGGCTTCCAACAGCTTTTCAAGTAAGGTTCGCGCTTCTCGTTCCAACTCGGGAAGCTCCTCGACGGGGACGTACCCCTCATGGACGAGTGTGCTTCTCTTCTGATAGACAGCGACTGCTCTGCGCTGCAACTCGGCTCGCTCGTCGTCGCTGACTCCGGGCAGGGCAGAAAACAGCTTGCGTATCTGATTCCCGATCGAGTCCCCGCCACGGAAGTCAAGCTCGCTAGAGAGGGCCTGCAGGCTGTAGAACTCTTCCGACGACTTCTGGTATTTGGCCTTCTCCGTCTGAAGTTCCTTCTTCCAGCGGGCCAGGAGATCGAGCGCAACTTGGTGTTTCGGACTTTTCTCGGCGAGAGCCTCCATAGCGATCACCAGCAGGATGAATCTGACACGGGCCTGTTGTTCGGTGAAGTGCGCTGCGTACAGCTCCAACGCAATGCGGTACTTGTCCCCGTACCTCGGATCTGAGTGGAAGTGTGCGACATCCTTCAGGAAGCCGCCGAGCCTTTCCTCATCCAAGGTGTGCCGGTGCTCTACCACTTCAATCTTGAAAGGCAGCGTTAGTTCTGTTTCGTTGTTAGGCAACGTCTCTCGAATCTGAAATGGCATCGCCGGCGTGACGAAATCGCCCAGGCGCAGATTCAGAAGAGCTAGGATTTCGTAGGCTCGCGTGCGTAGGGCTTCAACCAATGCGTCCGGGGGATGTCCGCTGAGTTCGAAACTCAGTCGGATGTCTAGTTCTCCACGACGGGCGGGGCGAGGATCCGCCTGCCCGAGTTGGATTTGCTCCCCGACACGCAGGAGGATGGCATCCCAAACACGGTGCAACCCGGGTTGCTCACCATCCCAGATCCGAGGACCGAGCTGGGTTTCTTCGACCTGATTCAGCTCAGGGCGTGATCTCGGGGCCCAAGCGTCCAGGAAGGTACGCACACGAACAGGAGTTGCGGCACCGTAGTCGATGTCGACGGGTGGAAGTTCGCCAGTCGTTTCGCCGGGCCAGACGTTCCACGTCTTGCATCGAAGAATGCCCTCCCACTTGGAAGTCACTCGGGCAATCTATATCCCGACTGCGGAACCGATGACGACGAAACACCGTCTAATTCCGCATGGACGACGAACGCGACGGGCAGAGCGGAGCTGCTGCCCTCGGGAGCCTCGACCCTGTCGAAGCCGAAGCGATCCGAGCCGAAGGGCTCGACCCCGACGACCCAGCCGTACGAGCGGCGTTGGACCTAGTGCGCTGGGAGCTGGAATTGCTCGCCAGGGCGCGGCCATAATCAGGGCTTATGGCCTGGGAGTGGATCGGCACCAGTGCAGTTGGTATTGCCGGCATCGTCGGTACGTGGTTTACGGGAAAACAAAGTCGGGACCAGGCCCTAGCGACTCTCCGAGAACAGTTGGGCCACGACCGGTTACAGGCACGGGAAGCGAGGGAACAGGAGCGGCTGGAACGCGCCTACCTCGAGCTTCTCAAGATGGCCGAGCGCGTGGGACAGTGGGCCCAGACCGTTTACCCGTTCATTCAGTTCGGCCCTTTGCCGGATACGCCGCTGCCGTCTCTTGAAGTGCAGGCGGATACCGCAGCACTCGTGGCAGCGTTCGGCAGCAACGAGGTCCGCGAGAAGGCGGAAGCTTGGCGCGCCGTAGCGAGGGACATGATCGCACAAGCGGACCTGGTCCCGTGGCAAGATGAGCACCCGGAGTCGCTGCCGCCTGGAGAGCGGATCGCACGGGCAAAGATTCACGAGCTGCGACCGGATGAGAAGCGGGCGCGGGACGCGCTCGGGGCTCAGGTCAGATCCGAGCTGGCCTTCGGCTACCGCAGCACTGGGGAGCTGCGGAGCGGGCAATCGACCCCACGAGAAAGCCCGGAGTTGTGACGGTCTCCGGGGCCTTCGGTCGGCAGGTCGGGGTTACAGCTCTCGGATGTCCGGGTGTGGTGACGGCACATAGCCCCCGTTGGGATGCTCGACCAGCATCCCGTCTCGGACCATGTGTCCAATCAGCTCGTCCACCGACATCCCACACTCGGCGGCAGCGTCCGCTATCGACACCAGTTCGTCGTCCATCTCGTCACCTCTCGTTTGTTGCGAACTGAACTTCATCGCAGGTCATTTCGATCCCGGCTATTCCGTTGTCCCGCATGGCCTCGAACACGGCCAGCCAGTCTGCAGCCGGTCCGGTGGCCTTCAAGTGCTCGGTTAGCTTGAGAACGTCCCCGAGGTCTAGCGAGACCTGGCCCCGTTGGAACTCCAAGCGGACGTTCATGGAACGGAGCCACACGTTGCGTTGTGTTATGTCCTGACGTGCCCACCAGTCTCCGAACAGCTCCCCGGTAGGCTCCCACGTCCAGCCCGCCGGTTTCACGGCCTGAGCGGACAGCTCAGCCTGTCTTTTGGCCAGCTCGGAGATCCTTCGGTTGAGCGTGATCCGCTGGGGCGTCCCTGCTCTGAAGTCACCGGACCCGAGCACCGCCACGAGATCCTCCAGCGTGGCGTCGATCTCGGCCAGCTCTGCGGAGTGGTCCGAGCCTGCGTCCCACACTCGCTCTAAGCGTTCGGACTTCCCGAGCATCCCCAGCAGGATGCGCTCGACCACCTCGTCCGCGTAGTCCATCGGTATCGACGGATTGCCGCATGGCTCTTTGTATTGAGCTGAGGCGCACCGGTATCGGGGCTTTCGTCCAGGGCCACCCTTGAGCCGGTAGGCCGGCCTCCCGCACGTACCGCAGTAGATGATCTGCAGCAGCAGACCGGTGCTGCGCTTGGTCGGTTCCTTCCGGTTCTCCCGCTCGGCCAGCTCGACCGCTAACCGGTCGAACGTCTCCCGAGTGAGTATCGGGTCAGCCCTGATGATCGGAGAGCCATCCTCAGCCCTAACCGGGCTGTCACCGGACATCGCGTAGCCGAGCAGCGTTTCGCTCGTTAGAGAGCGTTTCAGTGGGCTGGAATGCCATGCGTAGCCCCGGACTTCGCGGCCTTGGTGCTGTGCGAACCGGTCACGCGGAGTGAGCACTTTCCGGGCAGTCAGGTCGTGGGCCACTGCCCGGAGCGGTTCACCGGATAGGACCCGCTCCACAACCTCCCGAATCACCTTCACCTGTTCGGGGTCCTGGACTAGCCGCCACTCTCCGGTGGCATCGCTGGGCAGATAGCCCCACGGCGGTATCCCGCCGCGATACTTCCCCGCTCGGATGTTGTACCGAGCTGCAGAAGCGTTCCGTTCCGAGATCGCTGCCAGCTCCATCTCGGCGACCTTTGCCACCAAGAGGGCGACGATGTCGCCGAACGGCGCGGTCAAGTCCAGGAATGCCTCGGATGCACTGACCAGAGCGACGTGATGCTCCTGGCACCAGCGGATTAGGTCCGCGAGGTCAAGCAACCTGCGAACTATCCGGTCCATCCGGTAGACCACCAGAACGTCGAACTCACCGAGGCGGTTCGTCAGCCAATCCCCGAGCTGGGGACGGTTGAATGGGGAAGTAGCCCCCGCCGACACGTCTAGGTCCTCGGCTATGCCGACAACCTCGTAGCCACGACGCCGGCAGAGGTCCCGGCATGTTTCGAGCTGGCGTTCTGGGCTGGTAGTAGCGTCAGTCAATCGGGAGAGTCGAACGATGATGAGAGCCCGGACTGCGGGTCCGGGCCTCTGCGGGGCGTCGGCCAGCTTGGCTGGCCTAGAGGGTCGTCGTTGCACGGGTGTAAAGTTACACTTTCGAGTACTCGACTGTCGACATGCCCGACTCGTCGGCGGCCAGCACGGCGACGCGCGCGGAGATTTCTCGAAACAGGTTCAGCATCAATGAATTCCTCTCTTTTCACAGCAGACCCGATTGCAGCACCTGACCGGCCAGACCGGCCACCACCGGGACGATGCCCAGGCAGACGAACGCCGGGAGGAAGCACAGACCCAACGGTCCGGCGATCAGTACACCGGCCCGCTCGGCGGCCGCGCTCGCCGCGTGTGCGGCATCGTGACGAGACTCCTCGGCCAACTCGGCGACGCCACCGGCAAGCGCCGCACCCGAGGACGCCGATCGCCGAGCCAACCGCAGCAGCGCGTCGATCTGCGGGTCGGCCGAGTCCTGCGGGCCGGACGGAATTGACCATGCGACAGCGGGATCGGCGCCAAGCGCCAGCAGGTCGGCGGCGCGGCGCAGCACCTTGGCGAGCTTCGGCGGCGCGGACGGCGCGGCGGCGGCCGCGGCGCTCGACACCGCCATGCCCGCGGTCAGGCACACGGCCAGCACGTCCAGGCAGGAAGCGACGGCCAGTGGATCCGGGCCGCGCGGCGGCCCGGGGTCGCGCCGCAGCCGACCGCCACGCACCGGCGCCCCGGCGCGACCGCGCACCAGCGCTGGACCGGGACCGATCCACAGCGCCACCGCCAGTAGCACCCCCGCCAGGGTCATGCGCCGCGACGCGATCGGTTCACGACGCGACCCGATCGGCGATGCGGTCCGACCACAGCAGACCCGCGCAGGCCAGCGTCGAGCCGATGAGCAACAACCAGCCGCCCGCGCGCCCGCCCAGCAAAAAGCCCAGGGGCTGGGCCCCGATCAGCTGGCCCAACAGCACACCGACTGCGGGCAGCGCGGCCAGTATCGCCGCGGTCGCGCGGGCGCCGGCCATGCTCGAGGTCACCCGGTCCGAGAACCGTTGCCGCTCAGCGATATCGCGTTGGGCGGCGCGCATCAGGGTGGCTATGCCCAGCCCGTTGTCACTGGCCAGTCGCCAGCACAGCGCCAGGCGCTCCCAATGGCCGGGCAGCGCCGAGGCGCGGCCCGCGGCGGCCAGGCCGGCCGCGACGTCGGCACCCAGGCGGGCCCGCGCCGCCACCGAACGCAGCGACACCGCAACCGCGCCGGCGCTGTCGTCGGCGGCGACGCAGAACGCACGCACCGGATGCGAGCCGGCCCGCAACTCACCGACGAGCACCTCGAGCGCGGTGTGCAGCGCGCGACCCTCGGCCGTCGCGCGCCGGATACGCCGGCTGCGTCGATAGCGCAGCAGCGCGGTCGCCCCGACGACCGCCAGGCACAGCACGGTGGTCGGCGGCAGCGCGATGGCGGCGACGCAGAAGATACCGGCGGCCGTGCAGCCCGCCTCCCGCATCCCGACCGCCGGCGGCCGCCGGTGCCGTGCGGCCGGCAGTCTTCGTCGCGGCGAGGGCGGGGCGACGATGAGTGCGAACGCCAGCAGCAGCGCGCCCGCCAGTGGGCCGTTCATGCCGGCATCCTGCCGCGCAACAGGCGCTGCAGTTGCGGGGCGGCGTCGGTCATGCCGCGATCCGCATGCCACACGGTGACCGCCCGCACCTGGCCTCGATCGTGTTGCAGCGCAGCGATTTCGCCGAGTCGTCGCCGGCCGGCACGGTCGCGCTCGACGTGCAGCAGCACCTGCACGGCGGCGGCGAGCTGGCTGTGCAGTGCGGCCCGATCGAGGCCGCCGAGCGCCCCCAACGCCTCCAAGCGGGCGGGCACCTCGCCGGGATTGTTGGCGTGCACGGTGCCGGCGCCGCCGTCGTGGCCGGTGTTCAGCGCGGCCAGCAAATCCACCACCTCGGCGCCCCTGACCTCGCCGACCACGATGCGGTCGGGCCGCATCCGCAGCGCCTGCCGGACCAGCTGGCGGACCGGAATCTCGCCAACGCCTTCGATGTTGGCGCAGCGCGCGACCAGCTTCACCAGGTGTGGGTGCCGCGGCGCGAGCTCCGAAGCGTCCTCGACGCAGACGATCCGTTCGGCCGGCGATACCGCGCCCAGCATCGCGGCGAGCAGTGTCGTCTTGCCCGCGCCGGTGCCACCGCTGACCAGGAACGCCAACCGGGCGTCGATGATGTCGGTGACCAGGGCGGCCCCCGCGGGCTCGATCGCCCCGGCGGCGATAAGGGCCGACAAGTCCTGGGTGGCCGGCCGCAGGACCCGCAGCGAAAGGCAGGTGCCCCCGGCGGCCACCGGCGGCAACACCGCGTGCAGCCGCACCGCGAGCCCGCCGGCGCCGATGCCGGTCAATTCGCCATCCACCCAGGGCTGCGCGTCGTCCAGACGGCGGCCGGCGGCCAGCGCCAGCCGCTGCGCCAACCGCCGCACCGCCGCCTCGTCGGGGAAGCGAATCTCGCTGCGCCGCAGACCGGTGCCGTCGTCCACCCACACCGCATCCGGGGCGGTGACCAGGACGTCGGTCGTCCCGTCCGCGCAGAGCAGCGGATCGAGGAGGCCGGCGCCGGTCAGCTCGGTCTGCAACACCCGGAGATTGGCCAGCACCTCGGTGTCTCCGAGCATCCCGCCGGACTCGGCCCGGATGGCCGCGGCCACCACCGCCGGTGCGAGCGGGCCGGCCTCGCCGGCCAGCCGCTCGCGGACCCGTT
This sequence comes from Mycobacterium arosiense ATCC BAA-1401 = DSM 45069, assembly GCF_002086125.1. Lineage (GTDB taxonomy): Bacteria > Actinomycetota > Actinomycetes > Mycobacteriales > Mycobacteriaceae > Mycobacterium > Mycobacterium arosiense. The sequence continues at coordinate 92,850 of NZ_MVHG01000012.1, read as the reverse complement.
CGATCAGCGAACCGCTCACGCCGCCTTGCCCTTTCGCGTGCCGGCCGGTGGCAGCACGGCGAGCACCTGGCCGGCCGCCACGGCGAGCGCCGAGCGTCGCCCCAGCCGCAGGCCGCCACGGTCGGCCTGTTCGGCGAGGTGCGGCTGCGCTTTGATCGCCGCCAGCAACGGCAATCCGGCGATATCGGCGATCTCGGCCGCTCGCAATCCTCCAGGCGACGGGCCGCGCACCACCAGGCCGACATTGGGATTGACGGAGGCCAACACCGGGGCCAACGCCCCGGTCGCCGCGCACGCGCGCACGTCACAGCGACTGATGACCACGACCAGATCGGCGGCGCTCAGCGCGGCTTGGGTCGCGTCGGTGAAACGACGGGGAAGGTCGCAGATGACGCTGACCGCCCCGCGCCGGCCGGCGTCGATGATGGCGTGCACCGGCGCGGCTTCCAACTCGTAGTCGCGGCGAGTGCCGGACAGCACGCTGACTCCACGGTGGCGTGGCAGTGCATCGCGGACGGCCGACCAGTGGAGCCGTCCGCCCTGCAACGCGAGGTCCGGCCAGCGCAACCCCGGGGCGGATTCGCGGCCCAGCAACAAGTCCAGGCCCCCACCCCACGGGTCGAGGTCCACCAACAGCGCGTCGGCGGCGGCCTGGGCCAGGGCGACCGCGAGCGAGGAAGCGCCCGCTCCACCGCAGCCCCCGATGACGGCGACCGCGTGGCCACGCGACCCGTCGTCGCGCGCGGATTCGGCGGCCTCGGCGAGCGCGCCTACCAACTCCGCTTCCTGCCCGGGCAGCCGCAACACGTGCCCGGCCCCGACCCCGACGGCGGCCGCCCACGTCGCCGTCTCGGGTTGGGCCGGGGTCAGCACGGTCACGTGATCGCGACGCGGCAGCGCCCATCGTTCGCAGCGGGCCGCCGACCGCGCGTCCAGCACGACGGCCGCGGCCGCGGCCCACGTCTTGCGGCTGACCGGAGACGCGTCGCCGGCGTACACCACGCGAACGCCGGCGGCCGCGGCCACCCGGTCCAACTCCGCGCGCAGGTCGGGGTCCGCCACTACCGCCAACACCCCCGCTGCATCGGCTCCGGAAACGCTGGTCACCCGACCACTGTGCGGGGCGGTGACCTTGGCACAACAGTCCCAAATGCGGATTTGTGGATAGAGACGCGAGTGTGCACAAACGCGTCGTGGGGCGACGCCGCCAGCGACGATGGACGTGCTTCCCGCAACGCACCGAGAGCCGCGCCCGGCACCCCGAAGCGCGGAAAACTGACCCTAGAAAAGGGACGACCCCCGCCAGGGGGGGAGGAGGCGAGGGTCGTCGTGCATCAGCCCCGGGGGGTCGGGCTGATACACCCTCGGCTCAGGCCGAGTAATGCTTACTATACACATGACAAGCCGGAGTAACGCAAGAGATCATTTTCCGGAAAAGCAGCTTGAGCCGCGTAAATACCGCTCCACACCGATCCCGAACCCCCTGAGCGGCCATTTCCGGTGCGGGATCGCGGCCGTGCCGCACCGGCGACCTATGCTAGGTCCGTGACCGTCTTCGACCCCACCGCGGAGCAGTCGGCCTCGGAGCAATCGGCGTCAACCACCGCTTCCCATGCCCGCACGGCGGCCTTTTTCGACCTGGATAAGACGATCATCGCCAAGTCCAGCACGCTGGCCTTCAGCAAACCGTTTTTCAACCAGGGCCTGCTCAACCGGCGCGCCGTGCTCAAGTCCAGCTACGCGCAGTTCATCTATCTGCTCTCCGGTGCTGATCATGACCAGATGGATCGGATGCGCGCCCACATGACCAACATGTGCACCGGCTGGGACGTCGAGCAGGTCAAGTCGATCGTCAACGAGACGCTGCACGACATCGTGACTCCGCTGGTGTTCGCCGAAGCCGCCGACCTCATCGCGGCCCACAAGTTGTGCGGGCGTGACGTCGTGGTGGTTTCGGCCTCCGGGGAAGAAATCGTCGCCCCCATCGCCCGCGCGCTCGGCGCCACCCACGCGATGGCCACCCGGATGGTCGTCGAGGACGGTCGGTACACCGGCGAGATCGCCTTCTACTGCTACGGCGAGGGCAAGGTGCAGGCGATCCGCGAGCTCGCCGCGCGCGAGGGCTACCCGCTGGAACACTGCTACGCCTATTCCGATTCGATCACCGACCTGCCGATGCTTGAGGCCGTCGGCCACCCCAGCGTGGTCAATCCCGATCGCGGATTGCGTAGGGAGGCCCTGGAGCGCGGCTGGCCCGTGATCTCGTTCTCCCGGCCGGTGTCCCTGCGCGACCGCATTCCCGCGCCCTCCGGTGCCGCGATCGCCACGACGGCCGCGGTGGGCATCAGCGCCCTGGCCGCCGGCGCGGTGACCTATTCATTGTTGCGCCGCTACGCTCTTTAGCGACCCAGCAACAGGCCCGTCGGGCCATGGGATTTCCTTCGCAATTGGGCCTTGCCGCGCTAAGGGTCTAGTAGTACAAAGGAACCACGGAAGCCCGGTGAGGCCAAGGTCGAGCCGGAAGAGAAGGTTCGTCCTCCCGACCCGGGCGCCCAGCACGGTGCCCGGCACCCACGCAAAGTCATAGCCGCGAAGATGGCAGAAGTGTTGCGGGCCTGCGAGATTGCGAAAATGCGGAAGGTGTCGACGGCCCTTTGGGTGGGGTTGCAACCATAAGCGTCGTGAGATCGCCGAGGCCAACCCACGCAGCCCGAGATGCACGCTTGGTAACCGGGTCCCGTGCTAGCGGGCGGCGGACCGAACATTCGGAACGTCGCCCGCTCTACCTTTTCGTGACCGTTTTCCCGACTTCGGTAACCGGTCAGCTACTTGTTCGACATTGCGTCGGCGATCGACAAAGCCTCCTGCGCACCGGCTTTCGTCGCCCGGCAACACAGAACCAGCCAGGCCCCTACACCCTCGGGCCTGCCGTCGGCGAATCCCTGCGCGGCGTCGCGATACGCGGCGGGTTGACGCATCCAGCTGACCTCGGGCACGCCCAGCCCGTGTGGGTCCAGCCCGCTGGCGATGGTCACCAACCTCGACACCGCGCGGGCCACGACACCGTCGGAGCTGCCGAACGGCTTAAGCGTCAGCAGCTCGCCGTGGGCGACGGCGGCCAGCACCGGCGCCGGCACCTGGGTTCGCCCGTTGACCAAGTCGGCCAACAACTCCAGTCGCGGCCCCACGCCGGCATCGGCGCGCGGGCGGCCCAGCCGCTCGTCGTCGACCTGCTCGGCCGCGGCCAGCACGTGCAGGCGGGCCAGCGCCTGCAGCGGTGCCCGCCGCCAGATGGCCACGACGGGCCCTTCGCCGCCCTCGAGCGCCTGGGCCACCCGGAGCGCGCCCGCGAACACCGGGTCACTGACCTGCCCGGCGTCGGCGAGATCCTCCAGGCGAACGGGACCGCCGTCCAGAACCGAGGACGCGCGCGCCGCCCGCAGCGCCGCCTCGGCGGCCGTCACGCGCCAGCCACGCAGGTTGGCACGGTGCCGGTGGGCACGGCCCAACGCTTCACGGGCGCGGTCACTGGCCTCGGCGACGCCGGGCAGCTCCATCAGGGGGGCCAGCGGATCTGCGGTCACAACCTCACAACCTATCCCCGCCGGCTTCACCGCAGGCGCGGGATCGCATCCAGCAACTGCCGGGTGTATTCGTGCTTGGGGTCGCTGAACAGTTCCTCGGTGGGCGCGTGCTCCACCACGCGGCCCGACCGCATCACCAGAACGTCATCGGCGATCTGCCGGATCACCGCCAGGTCATGGCTGATGAACAGATAGGCCAACCCGAGTTCGGCCTGCAGCTCGGTTAGCAAATCGAGTATCTGCGCCTGAACCAAGACGTCGAGCGCCGACACCGCCTCGTCGCACACCAGCACGTCGGGCCGCAACGCCAGCGCCCGGGCGATGGCCACCCGCTGCCGTTGCCCGCCCGACAGCTCGCGCGGCAACCGGTCCAGCACCGACGATGGCAGCGCCACCTGGTCGACGAGGTCGTGCACCGCTTGTGCGCGTTGCCTGCGGTCACCGACGCGGTGGATGCGCAGCGGCTCCTCGATCGCGCGAAACACCGAGTACATGGGATCCAAGCTGCTGTAAGGGTTTTGGAACACCGGCTGTACGCGGCGGCGGAAGGCCAGCTGCTTGTCCCGGGGCATTGCGTCGTCGATCGGGGTGCCGTCAAAAGCGACGGTGCCCGAGGTCGGTTGGAGCAGGCCCAGCACCATGCGGGCCACAGTCGATTTTCCCGAGCCCGACCCACCGGCAATGGCCAGTGTGCTCGCGCGGCGCAGCCGAAACGACACCGCGTCGACGGCACGCAATTCGCGATGCCGCCACGGCGCCCCATGTGACTCCCGATAGACCTTGGTGAGATCCGAAGCGACGAGGATGTCGTCGGTCCGGGTGGAAGCCGGCCGGCTCCGGCGCGTCAGCGATGGAGCCGCGGCCACCAACCGCCGGGTGTACTCGTGCTGTGGTATGCGCAGGATGGACTGTGCCGCACCGGATTCCACCACGACCCCGCGGTGGACGACGACCACGTGTTCGGCCCGTTCGGCGGCCAGCGCCAGATCGTGGGTGATCAGCAGCAGCGCGGTACCGAGTTCGGCGGTGAGGTGCGCAAGGTGGTCGAGCACCTGCCGCTGCACCGTGACGTCGAGCGCGGAGGTCGGCTCGTCGGCGATGAGCAGCCGTGGCCGCCCCGCCAGCCCGATCGCGATCAGCGCGCGTTGACACATGCCGCCGGACAGCTGATGGGGGTAACGGCCCGCTTGCCGGGCCGGATCCGGCATGCCCGCCGCCGCAAGCAGTTCCACCGCCCGCTGCCGAGTCCGCCGATCGCTCGTGTTGGCGCGCAAGGCTTCCCGGATCTGGAAGCCGACCTTCCACACCGGGTTGAGATTGGTCATCGGGTCCTGCGGGATGTAGCCGATGTGCCGCCCCCTGATCGAGCGAAGCGCTCGACGATCGGCGGTCGAGATGTCCACGCCGTCGAACATGATGCGCCCGCCCGTGATTCGCCCGCCGGGGGGAAGCAGCCCGAGGATCGCGGCGGCGGTGGTGGATTTGCCCGATCCCGATTCGCCCACCACCGCGACGGTCTGGCCGGGCAGCACGCGCAGATCCAGCCCGCACACCGCGGCGTGTTCACCGAACCTGACTTCCAGGCCGTCGACCGACAGCAGCGGCGACACCGCGCCGCTCACGCCCGCCACGCCCTCGAGGCCGGATCGAGGGCGTCGCGCAGCGCGTCGCCCATCATCATGAATGCCAGCACGGTGATGGCCAGCGCGCCGGCGGGGTAGAACAGGATGGGTGAGCCCGCCCGCAGCCGGGTCTGGGCGAGGTTGATGTCGCCGCCCCACGACACCACCGACGGCGGCAATCCCACACCGAGGTAGGACAGCGTGGCCTCGGTGACGATGAACAGTCCCAGAGCGATCGTGGCCACCGCGATCACCGGACCGAGCGCATTGGGCAGCGCGTGTCGCAGCAGGATCTGAAACCTGCTCATTCCCAACGCTTTAGCGGCGAGCACGTAGTCGCTGGCCCGCACCGCGAGCACCGCGCCGCGGGCGATCCTGGCCACCTGCGGCCAGCCGAACAGCGCGAGGATGGCGATCACCGTCCACACCGTACGGTGGTGCAGCACCTGCATGAGGACGATGGCGGCCAGCAGCAGCGGCAGGCCGAAGAAGACGTCGGTGAGCCGAGAGACCACCGCGTCGAGCCAGCCGCCGTAGAAACCGGCCAGGGCACCCAGCGCGCCGCCGACGACGAAGACCAACAGCGTCGCGCCCAGCCCGACCGTCACCGAGGCTCGCGCCCCATAGATGGTGCGCGCGTAGATGTCGTGGCCTTGCAGGTCGGTGCCGAACCAGTGCGCCGCCGAGGGGCCGCGCAAGCTTTGGCTCGGATCGGCATAGCTGGGGTCGGCATGAGTGAACAACGCGGGGAACAGCGCGATCAGGAGAATGACGAGGATCAGCACGGCGGCGATGACGAACTTCGGGCGCCGATGCAGTTTCCGCCAGGTCTCCCCCCAAAAGCCGGAGTGCTCAGCCATAACGGATCCGAGGGTCCAGCGCCGCGTAAAGCAGGTCCACCATCAGGTTGGTGATCAAATAGATGAGCACCAGCACGGTCACGATCGACACCACCGTGGGAGCCTCTTGGCGGGTGACGGCTTGATAGAGCACACCGCCGACACCGTGGATGTTGAAAATGCCCTCCGTCACAATGGCCCCGCCCATCAAGGCCCCGAGGTCCGCGCCCAGGAAGGTCACCACCGGAATCAGCGAGTTGCGCAGGATGTGCACGGTCACCACCCGCGGCCGTGACAATCCCTTGGCGGTGGCGGTGCGCACGTGGTCGGCGTGCGCGTTGGCGGCCACCGCGGATCGGGTCAACCGCACCACGTAGGCGAATGACACCGAGCCCAGCACGATTCCGGGTAACAACAGCCGCGCGAAGCTCGCCCGCTCCCCGACCGTCACCGGCGCGACACCCAACCGCACCCCGAACACGAACTGCGCCAAGAAGCCCAGCACGAAGATGGGAATCGCGATGATGACCAGACCGGTGATCAGCACGCCCGCGTCGAAGAGCCCGCCCTGGCGCAGCCCGGCGATCACGCCGAATCCGACGCCCAGCACCGCCTCGACGACCAGGGCGATCAATGAGAGCCGGAGGGTGACCGGAAAGGCATGTGCGAGAACGTCTCTGACTGGCAACCCGGAATAGGCGCGGCCCAGGTCGCCGTGCAGGACGCCGCCGAGATAGCGCAGGTACTGCACGATGAACGGATCATCCAGGTGATAGCGGGCGCGCAGCGCCGCGGCCACGGCAGGAGTCAGCGGCCGGTCCCCCGCGATGGCGGCCAGCGGGTCGCCGGGCAGCAGGAAGACCATGCCGTAGATCAGCAGCGTCGCACCCAAAAAGACGGGCACCATGACGGCGATCCGGCGTGCGACGTACCAGCCCATGTTCAAGCCTTGACAAGGTTCTCGTAGTCGGGCAGCCCGTTCCAGCTGACCTTGACGGCGCTGACCTGTGGTGACCAGCCGAGCACGGCGATGTAGTACCACAGCGGCACGGCGGGCATGTCGTGCAACAGGATTCGCTGCGCGAGGTTGACCAGCGCGTCGGCCTGCCGCAAGTCGGGTGCCGCCTCGGCGGCGGCCAAGCCGGCATCGAACTCGCGGCTGGAATATCCGACGTCATTGGATCCCGCGCCGGTGGCATACAGCGGGGCGAGGAACTCGATCATCGACGGGTAGTCGCCGATCCAGCCGGCCCGGAACGCGGTGTCCATCGTGCGGTTGGTGATCTGGGTGCGGAACCCGGCGAAGGTGGGCTGCGGAGCGCCGACGGCATCGATGCCCAGCACGTTTTTGATGGTGTTGGCCACCGCGTCCACCCACTCCTGATGGCCGCTATCGGCGTTGTAGGCGATGGCATAGCGCCCGCTCCATGGCGCGATCGCATTGGCTTGGGCCCAAAGTTGGCGTGCCCGCTCGGGATTGAAGTCCAGTGCGTCGCTGCCGGCGATGTTGGGGTCGAATCCCGGCAGCGAGCTGGCGGTGAAGTCGCGCGCCGGGCTGCGGGTGTCGTTGAAGATCTGCCGACAGATCTGCGGGCGGTTGATGGCCGCCGACAACGCCAACCGGCGCAGCCGCCCTTCCTCGCCGCCGAAGTGTGGCAGCCGCAGCGGCGTGTCAAGCGATTGGCTGACGGCGACGGGCCCGCTGGCCCAATTGCCGCCCAGGTCGCGCCGGAATATCGTCAGCGCGCTGGACGGAATGGTGTCCAAGACGTCGAGGTTGCCGGAGAGCAGGTCGGCGTAGGCGGTGTCCAGGTTGGCGTAGAACTCGAACCGCAGCCCCCTGTTGCGTGGCCTGCGGTTGCCGTGGTAAGCGGGGTTGGGCCGCAGGTCAATTCGGACGTTGTGCTCCCATGCGGGCCCGTCGGGACCGTCGGCGAGTTTGTAGGGGCCGTTGCCGATCGGGTGCTGCCCGAAGGCGCTCATGTCCCGAAAGGCCGCCTGGGGCAAGGGATAGAACGCGCTGTGGCCCAGCCGCAGCTTGAAGTCGATGGTGGGTGCCTTCAGCCGGACGGTGAACTCGCGGTCGTTGATCACCTTCAGGCCGGACATGGTGGTGAGGGCCGGCTTGCTGCCACCGGCCGGCCCGGCGACGGCATCGAAGCCCTCGATCGGACTGAAAAAGCTCTGCTGCAGTTGGCCGTTGCTGCTCAACGCCCCGTAGTTCCATGCGTCGACGAACGAATGGGCCGTCACCGGCGAGCCATCGGTGAACGTCCAGCCGGGTTTGAGGACGATGCGGTAGTTGACGTTGTCGGGGGTGTCGACGGATTCGGCGACCTCCGGCCACGGGTTGCCGGCGGCGTCGTAGGACATCAGCCCGGCGAAGAGCCGATCGAGGATGCGGCCACCCAGGCTGTCGTTGGTGCCGGTGGGGATCAGCGGATTCGGCGGTTCCCCGCCGTTGACCACCACCAGATCCGGACTGAGCACACCGCCACCGCATCCGGTCACCGCGGCGATCACGAGCATCGCGGCGGCAACCGGGGCCAGCCAGGCCGACGGGGTCCGCATCGCACGCATGACACCCGACCCTAGGGCCTGACGTCGCGCGACGGTGAAGCGCCGGTACGGTGGATCGTCGGCTCCTGAGTCGCTCAGACCGCGGTGATCGGGTGCACCTGCAGCGCGCAGGCGTCGATCGTCGCCGACACGGTCGCCACATCGGTGGTGTCCGGCGGGTTGACCATCAGGTCGGTATAGGTGGGGCACGGCTTGCCGTCGGCGTCGACGGCGGTGCCCTCGACGATGGCCTGCCCCTGGGTCGATATCGACAAGATGACCGTCGGCGGCTCATTGACGCCGGCCGGCAGCCCGCCGAGGTAGCCGCGCGGCGTGGGCTCCGCGTGAATCAGTGGCCCGCCCGCGCCCGAATCCACCCAGGCGTATCCGGTGAGCGTGCACGGCTCGGCACCGCCCGCGAGGGTGAACACCAACGTCACCGCGCGATGACCCACCGCGCCTTCCGCCGGCGAGGCGGTCACGGCGACCTGCTCCGACCGGCACGGCGTGGCCTGGTCGCCGCTCTCCAACGGCACGGCCGCTGCGGGCCAACCCGGCAAGCCTGCCGCGTAAACCGTTGCGACCGCGGCAAAGTTGGACGCTAGTCGGCGGACACCCCGCCCCTGACCCGGCACACCGGTGATTATCCGGCACGGCGCGCACTTTGACCCCGGATTCGCGCGCACGGCTACCGCTCGCACAGCTACGCCTCACCCGACTAGGCTCGCAGTCGGCCACCGCGCACGGCCGCCGAACGGCGCAGTCTCGACCCAGGAGAGAACTTAGTGACCGCCACCGATTCCGCCGCCCCCTCGTCCTATCCGCCGCCGGCGCAGTTCGCCGAGCAGGCCAACGCGGGCGAGGAACTGTACCGCGAAGCCGAGCAGGACCGGCTGGCCTTCTGGGCCAAGCAGGCCAAGCGGTTGTCGTGGGCGACGCCGTTCACCGAGGTGCTGGACTGGTCGCAGGCACCGGTCGCCAAGTGGTTCGCCGACGGCAAGCTCAACGTGGCCTACAACTGCGTGGACCGCCACGTCGAGGCCGGCCACGGGGATCGGGTCGCCATCCACTGGGAGGGTGAACCCGTCGGCGATCACCGCAGCCTGACCTATGCCGATCTGCAAGCCGAGGTGTGCAAGGCCGCCAACGCGCTGACCGACCTCGGCCTGGTCGCCGGTGACCGGGTCGCGATTTACCTGCCGCTGATTCCCGAAGCGGTGATCGCGATGCTCGCCTGCGCGCGCCTGGGTTTGATGCACAGCGTGGTGTTCGCCGGCTTCACCGCCAAGGCGCTGCAGGCCCGGATCGCCGACGCTTCGGCCAAGCTGCTGATCACCAGCGACGGCCAGTTCCGCCGCGGCAAGCCGGTTTCGTTGAAGGACGCGGCCGACGAGGCCGTCAACGACGACGACAGCCCCATCGAGCACGTACTTGTGGTGCGGCGCACCGGAATTGACGTGTCCTGGAACGACGACCGCGACCTGTGGTGGCACGACGTCGTCGACGCCGCGTCCGCCGAGCACACCCCGGAGCCCTTCGACGCCGAGCGGGCCTTGTTCCTGCTGTACACCTCCGGAACCACCGGCAAGCCCAAGGGCATCGTGCACACCAGCGGCGGCTACCTGACCCATGCCGCCTACACGCACTACTACGTCTTCGACATCAAGGCCGAAACCGACGTGTTCTGGTGCACCGCCGACATCGGCTGGGTTACCGGGCACACCTACGGTGTGTACGGTCCACTGGCCAACGGCGTCACCGAGGTGCTGTATGAGGGCACCCCCGACTCGCCCACCCAGCACCGGCACTTCGAGATCATCGAAAAGTACGGCGTGACAATCTATTACACCGCCCCAACGCTGATTCGCACGTTCATGAAGTGGGGACGCGAGATTCCCGATGTGCACGACCTGTCCAGTCTGCGGCTGCTGGGCTCGGTCGGCGAACCGATCAACCCCGAAGCGTGGCGCTGGTACCGCAAGGTCATCGGCGCCGGCCGCCTTCCGATCGTCGACACCTGGTGGCAGACCGAGACCGGCGCCACGATGATCTCCCCGCTGCCGGGAATCGCTGCGGCCAAACCGGGTTCGGCGATGAGGGCGCTGCCGGGCATCTCGGCAAAGATCGTCGACGACCACGGCGAGCAATTGGTCCCGGGCATCCACAAGGGTGAGCACGTCACCGGCTACCTGGTGCTGGACCAGCCGTGGCCGTCCATGCTGCGCGGCATCTGGGGGGACGCCGAGCGATACGTCGAGACCTACTGGTCCCGGTTCGCCGAGCAGGGCTGGTATTTCGCCGGCGACAGCGCCTATTACGACCGCGACGGCGCCATCTGGGTGGTCGGCCGCATCGATGACGTCATGAACGTCTCGGGGCACCGGCTGTCCACGGCCGAGGTGGAGTCCGCGCTCGTCGGCCACGCCTCGGTCGCCGAGGCGGCGGTGGTCGGGGCGACCGATTCGACCACCGGCCAGGCCATCTGCGCGTTCGTCGTCCTACGCTCCGATTCCCAAGTGCACGACGGGATCGTCGACGAATTGCGCGCCGAGGTCGCCCGGGAGATCTCACCCATCGCCCGCCCGCGCGAGGTGCACGTGGTACCCGAGCTACCCAAGACGCGCAGCGGCAAGATCATGCGCAGGCTGTTGCGGGACATCGCCCAAAACCGCGAACTGGGCGACACCTCGACGTTGCTCGATCCCGGCGTGTTCGACGCGATCAGGGCGGCGAAGTAGTCGCCGCGGTTCAGCCCGGCAGCGGGCTGAACCCCGCGCCGGGCCGGTGTTTGCTGTTGATATCGGCCAGGATCGCGTTGAACGACTGGACCACAGCCGGCGTGTGCAGCGGAATGTACTTGATGACGCAGGTCGGCAGGTTGTCGCTGAAGGCGCCGTGAATCATGCCGACCAGCTGATTGTTGACGGTGACCGGCGCGCCGGAGTCGCCCGGTTGACCGCAGACCTGCATGACGATGGTGCCCGGCGCCTGACCCATGCCCCAGGTGACGCCGCAAGAATTGCCGGTCGTGCGGCCCTGTTTGCAGGCGATCTCGCCGAAGGCGGGGTCCGGACCGATGCCACTGATCAAGAAGCCGTTGAAGTTGGCCACCGGCGTCACCTTGGCCGGGTCGAACTTGATGACCGCGTAGTCGAGGTTGTCATTGCCGGCGACCATGGTGCCCAGCACGCCGGCGTTTTCGGCGCCCTCGGCGGTGACCTGGGCCCCCGGGCCGCCGCAGTGCGCGGAGGTGAAGCCGATCAGCTCGCCGGCGGCGTCGCCGCCGATGGTGGTCAGGGTGCACAAGGTGTCGCCGTTGATGACGATGCCCGCCCCACCGCCTAAAGGGATCCGGACGTCAGCGGCGGCCGAACGGGCATACGAACCCATCGCGGCCACGAGCAGGGCAACCATCGCCACTAAGAAGCATCGGTGCGCCCTCCGCACGGCCCTACTCCTATCGGTCGGCCGGACATCGCGACCGGCTTGGCCGAGTGTAATCGGCCGCGATCCGATGTTCGCCTTCCGGAAGCGCATCGCGCCGGCACGGCGTCGCGACCGCCTGGTGTCCGAACGGAACTGGTTTCGGGATCGTCGAACCCGCACCGCAACACCGGGCCGGGATCGTCTGGCTTCGTCTATTCGGGGGCCGCATGGCAACATAAACCGCGACGACAGCGAGCCGGGCAACGACGAAAGAGGACCGTCTGTGAGCAAAGCCGATGGCAAGAACGGTGTGCCCAGCACCCTGACCACGATTCCGTTGACCGACCCGCATGCCAAATCCGCCGAGCCGTCGATCGGTGACCTGATCAAAGACGCGACCACCCAGGTGTCCACGCTGGTGCGCGCCGAAGTCGAACTGGCGCGCGCCGAGATTACCCGCGACGTCAAAAAGGGGTTGACCGGGAGCGTCTTCTTCATCGCCGCGCTGGTGGTGCTGTTCTACTCCACCTTCTTTTTCTTCTTCTTCGTCGCCGAGCTGCTCGACACCTGGCTATGGCGCTGGGCGGCATACCTGATCGTGTTCGGGGTGATGGTGGTCGTGGGCGCCGTGCTGGCTTTGCTGGGCTTCCTCAAGGTCCGCCGGATACGGGGACCGCGCCAGACGATCGAATCGGTCAAGGAGACACGCACCGCCCTCACGCCGGGCCACGACAAGGCCCCCGGCGCCAAGCAGCTCCCCGAGTCGCACGGCAAACACGCGAAGCCCGGAAACGGCGCCGCCGCCGATCCGTCGGGTTGGTAGATGGCGCCGCCGGATCCGTCGGTGACCCGCATCGACGGGCCATGGCGCCATCTCGATGTGCACGCCAACGGCATCCGCTTCCACGTTGTCGAGGCCCGCGACGATGCCGACGGCTCGCCGGCCACGTCGCGCCCGCTGGTGATGTTGCTGCACGGTTTCGGATCGTTCTGGTGGTCGTGGCGTCATCAGCTGCGCGGACTGCGCGGGGCGCGCGTGGTGGCCGTCGACCTGCGGGGCTACGGGGGCAGCGATAAGCCACCCCGCGGCTACGACGGCTGGACGATGGCCGGCGACGCGGCCGGACTCATTCGGGCGCTGGGGCACTCTTCGGCGACCCTGGTGGGCCACGCCGACGGAGGACTGGGCTGCTGGGCCGCCGCGTTGCTGCATCCGCGGCTGGTGTCGGCGATCGCGCTGATCAGTTCGCCGCACCCGGCGGCGTTGCGGCGATCGACGTTGACGCGACGCGACCAGGGTTACGCGCTACTGCCGACGCTGCTGCAATACCAAGTACCGCTGTGGCCCGAGCGCCTGTTGACCCGCGACGACGGCGCCGAGATCGAGCGCTTGGTCCGCAGCCGCAGCTGTGGCAAATGGCTTGCCTCCGAAGACTTTTCGGAGACCATCGGCCATCTGCGCACGGCGATCCAGATCCCGGCGGCCGCGCACAGCGCGTGCGAGTACCAGCGGTGGGCCGTCCGCAGCCAGCTGCGCGACGAAGGCCGGCGTTTCATGAGGTCGATGAGCCAGCAGCTCAGCGTGCCGCTGTTACACCTGCGCGGTGACGCCGATCCCTACGTGCTGGCCGACCCGGTGGACCGAACGCAACGCTACGCGCCACAGGGACGCTACGTATCCATCTCCGGCGCAGCGCATTTCAGCCACGAAGAGGCGCCCGAGGAAATCAACAAGCACTTGACGAGGTTCCTCGAACAGGTGCACCTGACCCGGGCGAGGTGACCTGGCGGCTCAGCCGACGCAGGACCCCCGCGGCGGCTCAGCTGACGCAGGACCCGGTGCCCACCAGTTGGGTGTCACCGACCCTGGCAAGTTGACCGGCCACCTCGTCGGCGGTCAGCACGAAGCCGGTGTCAGGGTCATCGACCGCCGCGCCGAACACCACCCCGAGCACATGCCCATCGAGATCGATCAGCGGACCGCCCGAATTGCCTTGTTCCACACTGGCTCTGATCGTGTAGACATCACGGGTGACCGGCGCCGGATCACGGTAGATGTCGGGGCCGCTCAGCTTGATCAGCTCGCGAACCCTGGCCGGGGTCGCGGTGAAGTTTCCGCCACCGGGATAACCCAGGACTACGACGCTGGCACCGGTTTTCGCCTCACCCTGGGCGAAAGCCAACGGTGGCGGGGGCAGATTGGGGACGGCCAGGATCGCGATGTCGACCGACGGATCGTAGGACACCACGGTGGCGTCCAGCGGATTGCCGCTGGCGTAGATCTGAACGCTGTTGGAGCCGGCCACCACGTGCGCGTTGGTCATCACTCGATCGGGCGCGATCACAAATCCGCTGCCCTCCAACACTTTCTGGCAACTGGGGGCCAGGCTGCGCACCTTGACCACGCTGGGGGCGGAGGCCTGGACCACCGGGTTGCCGGCCAGCTCGGGATCGGGAGAAGCCACCGGGATGACGGGGGTGCGGCTGAACGGCTCCAGCACCGCGGGCAGACCAGAAGTGTTCAGCAGCGCCGAAAGCCGCTTGGGCACCGTCTTGAGCCAGGGCGGCGCTACGTCGTTGACCTGAGCCAACACTCGAGAGCCGCGAACCGCCGCGGCCAGTTCCGGCTGGTCCTTGGACTGGGTCAGCGGCGTGGCCAGCAACCACGCGGCGGTCAGGACCACGACCAGCTGGACCGCCACCCCGATGACCGAGTCGACCGTACGGATGGAACGGCTGCGGATCGCGCCGCGGACGGCGCGTCCCAGCACCACTCCGGCGACCTCACCGACGACCACCAGCGCGAGGATCAAGAACAGCGCGGCAAACAATTTCGCGCGCGGCGCGGCGATGTGGCTGACCAGATGGGGCGCCAGCAGCACCCCGGCGATGGCGCCCAGTAACACCCCCACGAACGACAGCAACGAGCCCAATGCGCCCGACCGCCAGCCCGAGACCGCCGCGATGAACGCGACCGCCAGGACGGCGACGTCCAACCACTGCGACGGGGTCATCGAATTCATCGCAGCCCGCCCCCCTCGCCGACCAGCGCCATCGCCGCGTCCAACTCGCGCTCGTCGGTGGTGTCCCACGGCTGGGCCCAGCCCGCCACGTCGAGTAGCGCAGAAATCACCTGGCCAGTGAATCCCCATACCAGCATCTCGTTGAGCAGAAACGCCGGGCCGGCCCACCGACGCCCGAGATCGCCGCGGTACACCATCAGCCGGTTGGCCGGATTGACGAAGGCGCGCAATGGAACTCGCGCCACGATCGCCGTTTCGGCCTCGTTGACGACGGCCACCGGACCTGGATCCGGCGAGTACGCCAGCACCGGGACGACGTGGAACTGCGAGGGCGCGATGAACATCTTTTCCATCGTCGCCAGGGGATGCAGCCTGCTGACGTCGATTCCCGTTTCCTCGTGGGCCTCGCGCAGCGCGGTGTCCACCGGGCCGGCGTCGGTCGGATCGGACGCGCCGCCGGGAAACGCCGCCTGGCCGGCGTGGTGGCGCAGCGTCGACGCCCGCACGGTCACCAGCAGGTCGGCGTCGTCGGGGAAACCACCATCGGGCGGGCCCGATTCCGAACCGGAGAACAACACCAGCACAGCGGCGTCGCGGCCGCCACCGCGCAGGGTCGTCACCGCGGACACGGCCTTGCTGGTGATCATCGCCACCACGTCGGCCGGCAGCCGGCGCCGAGCCGCGTCGGGAACGTCATCGACATTGCCGACCAGCGGACGCAGCCAGGACGGGCTGGCGTCGGGCCGCAGCGAAACGGCCCCGCGCGCGGGAGCGGGGTCCCCATTCCGCAGGGGCGAACCCCCAGCACTCACGGCCCCTCCAGTCGGTTCAATTTTTCCGCTTATCCCCTGTCGTTGCCGATCGCAGCCGCGATCTCATCGGCAGTGGTGAAAGCTCGTGGCAGCGTCTGGGCAACGCTACCGTCCGGCCGCAGGACCACCGTCGCGGGCATCACATTAACCACCCGCAGCGCGGCCGCGACCCGGCGACGACCGTCCTGCAGGGTCGGCAGGCGCACCCCGAGCTCGGCCAGCCGCAGCAAGGCCGCCGTCTCGTTTTCGTCTTGATGCACCGTCACCACCGTCACGTCCGAACCTTCCCGACGTTGATACTCGGCCATCGCGGGCAGTTCGGCGGCGCACGGCGCGCACCAATACGCCCACAAGTTGAGGACCACCCGACGCCCGGCCACCGCGCGGCCGACGTTGACAGCCGAACCGTCGGCGGCACACTCCGCCGTAACGCCGCGCAGCGCCTCGGGACCGGGGCCATTTCCGGCCCCGGGGCACGGCGACAGGTTGGCACGCTGCCGCGGACCCGACAATGCGGCGGGCGTGTCGGCGTCGCGGTGTTCCCGGTCGGCCACCGCCGGGTTGCTCGCGGGCGCGGCAGTCGTGTCGGAGTCATCGCGCAGCTGGGCGAGCAGCGCCGCGATCAGCGCCACCACCACCGCCAGAATCGCGATGTGCCAGCGGGCCTTCCGGCTCAACGTCGGCCTCCAGATAGCAATGCGGTCCCCGCGCGTCGGTCGCGGACCGGCTTACAGCCCGGCCAGGGCGAGCAGGTGCTCGGTTTCCGGACCCTTCACCAGGGGCGCGGCCAGCACCGCTTCGGTGGGTCCCAGGCCGAAGGAGGGGCAGTCTTTGGCGATCAGGCAGACGCCGCACGCAGGTTTGCGCGCGTGGCACACCCGGCGGCCGTGGAAGATCACCCGGTGGCTCAGCGTGGTCCACTCGTCGCGTTCGATGAGCTCGCCCACGGCGTGCTCGATTTTGACCGGGTCCTTGTCGGCGGTCCATCGCCACCGGTGCACCAGTCGCGCGAAATGGGTGTCGACGGTGATGCCGGGGATCCCGAAGGCGTTGCCCAGGATGACGTTGGCGGTCTTGCGTCCCACCCCCGGCAGGGTGACCAGTTCGGCCATGGTCGACGGCACCTCGCCGCCGAACCGTTCGATTAGGGTCTGCCCCAGGCCGATCAGCGAGGACGCCTTGTTGCGGAAGAAACCGGTCGGGCGGATCAGGTTTTCCAGTTCGGCGCGGTCGGCTTGCGCGTAGTCCAGCGCCGAGGGGTACCGCTTGAACAGCGCCGGGGTCGTGAGGTTGACCCGCTTATCGGTGCTCTGCGCCGACAGGATGGTCGCGACGGTCAGTTCCAGCGGCGTGGTGAAATCCAGCTCGCAGTGCGCGTCCGGAAAGGCTTGCGCCAGGGTACGATTCATCCGCCGAGCCCGTCGCACCCGGCCGACCCGGGTTTCCTGCGACCACCGTCCGGCATCGATGCCGCCGGAGGGGGCCGGAGCCGATTTCGAATGCCCGGACGACTTTGCCGCTGTCACCTACGACAGAGTACTGATTTCGTGATCTGGCCGAGACCCCGTGTTGATTCAAGGCCATGTTTACTCTTCGTGTGTCGTGGTTGCTGGTGGCCGGCGTTCCGGCGCTGCTGATGCTGGCGGCGCTGGGTCTTGGGCGGCTCGAATCGGAGCTCGCCCCGGATGCGACGGCAGTGGCCGACGTCGACGGATTCCCCGAACTTGCCGGCGCTGTGGACGTGCACACGCTGGCATCCGAAGGCATGCCGGAGGCGCTGGAATACCTGCATCGGCGCGAGCTTGCGCAGCTGCCCGGGGCCCCGGCGAACGGCCGCAACGGCGGCCCTAGGCACGCCGCGCCGTCGTTCGCCGTCGGCTTCATCGACCGCGACGAGCTGACGTTACCGACCCGGATACACGGCCAATCGCACGTCAATCCGCAGTTTGGGGCACCTCGACACGACAATCCTGTGTAGCGTTGGCACGTTGGACACAACGGCGTACCTCTAGACTCATCACCCGAGCGAGGGGTTAGCCTGCCCGTATCACATTAATTTGTTCTGAAAGTTGAAGAGGCAACGTGGACGAGATCCTGGCAAGGGCAGGAATCTTCCAAGGGGTTGAACCCGGCGCAGTCACAGCACTGACCAAGCAGCTGCAACCCGTCGACTTCCCCCGTGGACACACGGTCTTCGCCGAGGGGGAACCCGGCGACCGGCTGTACATCATCGTTTCGGGGAAGGTGAAGATCGGTCGCCGTTCGCCCGATGGGCGCGAGAACCTGCTGACGATCATGGGCCCGTCGGACATGTTCGGCGAGCTGTCGATCTTCGACCCGGGGCCCCGGACGTCCAGCGCCACGACAATCACCGAGGTGCGGGCGGTATCGATGGACCGCGACGCGCTGCGCGCCTGGATCGCCGACCGTCCCGAGATCGCCGAGCAGCTGCTGCGGGTGCTGGCCCGCCGCCTGCGCCGCACCAACAACAACCTGGCCGACCTCATCTTCACCGATGTGCCCGGCCGGGTGGCCAAGCAGCTGCTTCAGCTCGCCCAGCGTTTCGGCACCCAGGAGGGTGGCGCGATGCGGGTCACCCACGACCTGACGCAGGAAGAGATCGCGCAGCTGGTGGGCGCCTCCCGGGAGACGGTGAACAAGGCGCTGGCCGACTTCGCCCACCGCGGCTGGATCCGCTTGGAGGGCAAGAGCGTGCTGATCTCGGACTCCGAAAGGCTCGCACGCCGAGCTCGCTAATCCGCCCGGCCTACCCGTGCGGCCGTAGAACGGCGGGGGCGCCGCTACGCCGATGACTCCGAGCGCAGGAAATCGAGCTGTACCTGCACCGACCACTCTGCGGCATCCCAGAGCTTCTCGTCGACATCGACATAGACGTGTTCGACGATTCGGCGAGCGCTGGCGTCCTCCCCCAGCTCGCGCAGCGCCGAACGTACCTGATCCAATCGCTCCCGCCGGTGCGCGAGATAGCCCTCGGCGACGTTCTCCAGATTGGTCAGCTCGGGGCCGTGCCCGGGCAGCACCGCCCTTCGGCCCAGGCCGCGCAGGCGCCGCAGGGATTCCAGGTAGTCCGTCAGGTTGCCGTCCTCCTTGTCGAGGACGGCGGTGCCGCGGCCCAGCACGGTATCGGCGGTCAACACGGCATCGTCGAGCAGGAACGACAGCGAATCGGCGGTGTGGCCGGGGGTCGCCATGACCGTGATCTTGAGGCCGGCGGCCTCGATCACGTCGCCGTCGGTCAGCTCGCCGCCGAGGCCGCGCAGAAAACCGCTACCCGCCGAGCGCACGGTCGCCCCGGTCAGCTCGACCAGCTTGTCTATGCCGTCGGTGTGATCGCTGTGCCGGTGGCTGATCAGGACCAGGGCGATACGGCCCAGCGCGGCGACCCGCGCGATGTGCTCGTCGTCGTCGGGCCCGGGGTCGACGATGACCAGCTCGTCGCTGCGCGGGCCGCGCAGCACCCAGGTGTTGGTGCCCTCCAGCGTCAGCAGGCCGGGGTTGTCGGCCAGCAGCACCGACGCGGTGTCGGTGACCGCCCGCAGCTTGGCGTACGCGGGGTGGGTCAGCGACTCGGCGGCCTTGGTCACGAGGGTCAGCCAACCTCGACGATCAGCTCCACTTCCACCGGTGCACCCAGTGGCAGCTCGGAGACGCCGACCGCCGAACGCGCATGCGCGCCCCGCTCGCCGAACACCTCCGCGAGCAGTTCGGAGGCCCCGTTGATGACGTTGGGCTGGCCGTTGAACCCCGGGGCCGACGCAACGAACCCGACGACCTTCACCACCCGGGTCACCGCGTCGATGCCCACCAGGGAGTTGACGGCCGCCAGTGCGTTGAGCGCACAGATGCGGGCCAGCGCCTTGCCCTCGTCGGGGCCTACGTCGGCGCCGACCTTTCCGGTGCCCAACAGCTTTCCGGCCTGCATCGGCAGCTGGCCCGCGGTGTAGATCAGGTCGCCGGTACGCACGGCCGGCACGTAGGCGGCCAGCGGGGCAACCACCTCCGGAAGCTCGAGGCCGAGCTCCCCGAGTCGGGCCGAAGCACTCATCGCAGACGACCTTTACTTGGGGCGCTTCAGGTACGCGACGTGCTGCTCGCCAGTCGGCCCTGGCAGCACGGACACCAACTCCCAGCCGTCGGCACCCCACTGGTCGAGGATCTGTTTGGTGGCATGCGTCAGCAGCGGGACCGTGACGTACTCCCATGCGGTCGGTTGGCTCATGCCGCGAGCTTATCGGGTCGGGCTAGCATGCGAAGGTGGCAACCACATCGAGCGGCGGAGCTGCCGTCGGCTGGCCTGCGCGCTTGACTAAGGCCCGTTTACATTTCGTGACCGGCAAAGGCGGTACGGGCAAGTCGACCATCGCGGCCGCGCTGGCACTGACGCTGGCCGCCGGGGGCCGCAAGGTCTTGCTCGTGGAAGTCGAGGGGCGCCAAGGGATTGCGCAACTCTTCGACGTCCCGCCCCTGCCGTATCAGGAGGTGAAGATCGCGACCGCCGAACGCGGCGGTCAGGTCAACGCCCTGGCGATCGACATCGAGGCCGCCTTCCTGGAATACCTCGAGATGTTCTATAACCTGGGCATTGCGGGTCGCGCGATGCGCCGCATCGGCGCGATCGAGTTCGCGACGACGATCGCACCCGGGCTGCGTGACGTGCTGCTGACCGGAAAGATCAAAGAGACGGTGATCCGCGTCGGCAAGAATCGGCTGCCGATATATGACGCGATCGTCGTGGACGCCCCACCGACCGGACGGATCGCGCGCTTCCTGGACGTCACCAAAGCCGTGTCCGATTTGGCCAAGGGCGGTCCCGTGCATTCGCAGGCCGAGGGCGTGGTGAAACTGCTGCATTCCGAGCAGACGGCCATTCACTTAGTCACCCTGTTGGAGGCATTGCCGGTCCAGGAAACGCTGGAAGCCATCGAGGAACTTGCCGAGATGCAACTGCCGATCGGCAGCGTGATCGTGAACCGCAACATTCCGTCCTATTTGCAGCCGGCCGACCTGGCCAAGGCCGCCGAGGGCGACGTCGATGCGGACTCGGTGCGCGCCGGGTTGGATAAGTCCGGAATCAGCTTGAACGACCAGGAGTTCGCCGGCCTGCTGACCGAGACCATCGAGCACGCGACGGTGGTCGCCACGCGCGCCGACATCGCACAACAGCTCGACGCGTTGCATGTGGCGCGGCTCGAACTACCGGCCATTTCCGACGGCGTCGACCTCGGTAGCCTCTACGAGCTTTCGGAATCGCTTGCGCAGCAGGGGGTTCGATGAGCACCACACCCAAACGGCTTGATATGGCCGCCATCCTGGCCGACACCACCAACCGGGTGGTGGTGTGCTGCGGCGCGGGCGGGGTGGGCAAGACCACCACCGCGGCCGCGATGGCGCTGCGGGCCGCCGAATACGGGCGCAACGTCTGCGTTTTGACGATTGATCCGGCCAAGCGGCTGGCTCAGGCGCTGGGCGTCAGCGACCTCGGCAACACGCCGCAACGCGTTCCGCTGGCGGCGGAGGTTCCCGGCGAGCTGCACGCGATGATGCTCGACATGCGTCGCACCTTCGACGAAATGGTGGTGCAGTACTCGGGACCCGGTCGCGCGCAGGCGATTTTGGATAATCAGTTCTATCAGACCGTCGCCAGTTCGCTTGCCGGCACGCAGGAGTACATGGCGATGGAAAAGCTGGGCCAGCTGCTGGCCGAGGATCGCTGGGACCTGGTGGTCGTCGATACCCCGCCGTCGCGCAACGCCCTGGACTTCTTGGACGCGCCGAAGCGGCTGGGCAGCTTCATGGACAGCCGGCTGTGGCGCCTGTTGCTGGCGCCGGGCCGCGGCATCGGACGGTTGGTCACCGGCGCAATGGGTTTGGCGATGAAGGCGATGTCCACGATCCTGGGTTCGCAGATGCTCGGCGATGCCGCCGCCTTCGTGCAGTCCCTGGACGCCACCTTCGGCGGCTTCCGCGAAAAGGCCGATCGCACCTACGCGCTGCTGAAAAGACGTGGGACGCAGTTCGTCGTGGTGTCGGCGGCCGAGCCCGACGCGCTGCGGGAGGCGGCGTTCTTCGTCGACCGCCTGTCGCAGGAGGGGATGCCGCTCGCGGGGCTGGTGTTGAACCGGACGCACCCGCCGCTGTGCTCGCTACCGGCCGAGCGCGCGATCGACGGCAGCGAAATGCTGGACCAGGATGGCGATTCCGAGTCCGCGTCGCTCGCGTCAGCGGTGTTGAAGATTCACGCCGACCGCGCCCAGACCGCCAAGCGGGAGATCAGGCTGCTTTCCCGGTTCACCGGGGCCAACCCGCACGTGCCGGTGATCGGCGTCCCGTCGCTGCCGTTCGATGTTTCCGACTTGGAGGCGCTGCGGGCGCTCGCCGATCAGATCACTTCGGTCGGTGACGATGCGGGCCGGGCAGCGGCCCGCTGAGAAACCGGCCCATCTGGCCACGTCGGTGACGATGCGGGCCGGGCAGCGGCCCGCTGAGGAGCCGGCCCGGTCCGTCGTAACAGAAACGTAATGACGAGCGCCAGACTGTCGGCCCTACCTGCACCGATTGACCGGCGGCCCGTCGGGCCGTTGCAGATCAGCCGACGCTGCGGGTCCGCCTCTTGTCGAAGAAGTCCGCCCAGGAAACCACCTCGGGGTGCTGCTTGAGCAGGGCGCGTCGCTGCCGCTCGGTCATGCCGCCCCAAACCCCGAACTCGACCTTGTTATCAAGCGCGTCTGCCCCGCATTCCTGCATCACCGGGCAGTGCCGGCAGATCACTGCCGCTTTACGCTGGGCCGCTCCGCGGACGAACAACTCGTCGGGATCGGCGGTCCGGCATAACGCCTTCGAAACCCAAGCGATCCTTTCTTCGGCGTCGACGCTGCGGAGTATCCCTTGTGCGGCTGCGATGTTTGTCCTACGCGCCGCCGGCCGTATTGGTGACACGGACTGTTCCCTTCCCTACCGGCCGCCCGTCACGGCCGCCCTCCTCAGGTGCAGATCCTGGCCTAGCGATCTACGCCACACCATGTACTTCGGTGTTACCTGAATCTCACCGTGTGTCTAAGTTAGGTGGTCAGGTGCCAATTGCGCAACAGTCCGATAACGCTTTTTTTGGGACGGGCGTGCCGTCTCGTGCCAAATCGAGAGGCACAGAAGTGGCCTCCCCCGCTCTGCGGCGCGTCAAACATGTGACGCAAGTGCAAATCTGTGGCCGCCGCCGGTCCCGAGAAGACGCAGATTTTCGGAGAACGCGCAGCGTGGCGCCGTGACTGGAGGCCGCTACTGTAGTAGCCATGTCAGACCGCCCCCCGGCCATGCTCACGATCCTCAAGCTTGCGGGGCTCTGTTTGTTGGCCAGCGTCGTCGCCACGGCTCTGCTATTCCCGTTCGCCGGAGGAATGGGACTGGTGTCCAATCGCGCCTCGGAAGTGGTGGCCAACGGCTCGGCCCAGCTGCTCGAGGGCGAGGTGCCCGCCGTGTCGACGATGGTCGACGCCAAAGGCAACACCATCGCCTGGCTGTATTCGCAGCGCCGGTTCGAGGTGCCCAGCGACAAGATCGCCAACACGATGAAGTTGGCGATCGTCTCCATTGAGGACAAGCGGTTCGCCGACCACAACGGCGTCGACTGGAAAGGCACCCTGACCGGGCTGGCCGGCTACGCCCGCGGCGACGTCGACACCCGCGGTGGCTCGACCATTGAGCAGCAGTACATCAAGAACTACCAACTGCTGGTCACCGCGAAAACCGACGCCGAGAAGCGCGCGGCGGTGGAAACCACACCGGCCCGCAAGCTGCGCGAGATTCGTATGGCGCTGACGCTGGACAAAACCTTCACCAAGCCCGAGATCCTGACCCGTTATCTGAACCTGGTGTCGTTCGGCAACGGTTCGTTCGGCGTGCAGGACGCCGCGCAGACCTACTTCGGCATCAACGCGTCCGACCTGAACTGGCAGCAGGCGGCGCTGCTGGCGGGCATGGTGCAGTCGACCAGCGCGCTCAACCCGTACATCAACCCCGAAGGCGCGCTGGCGCGGCGAAACCTGGTGCTGGACACCATGATCCAGAACATCCCGCAGGAGGAGGAAGCGCTGCGTGCCGCCAAGGCCGCGCCGCTGGGGATTCTGCCGCAACCCAATGAGTTGCCCCGCGGCTGCATCGCGGCGGGCGATCGCGCCTATTTCTGCGACTATGTCCAGGAGTACCTGTCGCGGGCCGGGATCAGTAAGGAACAGGTGGCCCGGGGCGGTTACCTGATCAAGACCACGCTGGACCCGGATGTGCAGATCCCGGTCAAGGCGGCTATCGACAAATTCGCCAGCCCGACCCTGCCGGGGATCTCGAGCGTGATGAGCGTGATCCAGCCCGGCAAGACGTCGCACAAGGTGATGGCCATGGCCAGCAACCGCACCTACGGGCTCGACGTCGACGCCGGTCAAACCATGCGCCCGCAGCCCTTCTCGCTGGTCGGCGACGGCGCGGGATCCGTCTTCAAGATCTTCACCACGGCCGCGGCGCTGGACATGGGCATGGGCATCAACGCCACCCTCGAGGTGCCGGGCCGGTTCCAGGCCAAGGGCATGGGTAGCGGCGGGGCCAAGGGCTGCCCCAAGGACAACTGGTGCGTGGTCAACGCCGGTAACTACCGCGGGTCGATGAACGTCACCGACGCGTTGGCCACTTCGCCCAACACCGCGTTCGCCAAGCTGATCCAGCAGGTCGGCGTGACCCGCACGGTCGACATGGCCATCAAGCTCGGGCTGCGGTCCTACGCCGACCCGGGCACGGCGCGCGACTACAACCCCGACAGCAACGAGAGCCTGGCCGACTTCGTCAAACGGCAGAACATCGGCTCGTTCACGCTGGGCCCCATCGAGGTGAACGCGCTGGAGCTGTCCAACGTCGCGGCCACCCTGGCCTCGGGCGGCACCTGGTGCCCGCCCAACCCGATCGACAAGCTGGTCGACCGCAAGGGCAACGAGGTCGCCGTCACCACCCAGACCTGCGACCAGGTGGTGCCCGACGGCCTGGCGAACACGCTGGCGAACGCGATGAGCAAGGACGCCCTGGGTGGCGGCACGGCGGCCGGCTCGGCCAGCGCGGCGGGCTGGGACCTGCCGGTGTCGGGTAAAACGGGCACCACCGAGGCGCACCGCTCGTCGGGCTTCGTCGGCTTCACCAACCACTACGCGGCGGCCAACTACATCTACGACGACTCCACCACCCCCACCGATCTGTGCTCCGCCCCACTGCGCCACTGCGCCGAGGGCGACCTGTACGGCGGTAACGAGCCAGCGCGCACGTGGTTCACCGCGATGAAACCGATCGCCACCAATTTCGGGCCGGTGCAGTTGCCGCCCACCGACCCGCGCTACGTCGACGGCGCACCCGGGTCACGGGTGCCCAGCGTCGCCGGGCTGGACATCGACGCGGCACGCCAGCGCATCAAGGAGGCGGGCTTCCAGGTCGCCGATCAGAACAACTTCGTCAACAGCAGCGCGAAGCAGGGCGAAGTGGTCGGCACGACGCCCAGCGGCGCGACGATTCCGGGCTCGATCATCACCATCCAGGTCAGCAACGGCATCCCGCCGGCCCCGCCACCGCCACCGGAAGGTGCACCGCCACCGGTCGGTTCGCAGGTCGTCGAGATCCCTGGCCTGCCGCCGATCACCATTCCACTGCTGGCGCCGCCGCCACCGGCGCCCGGTCAGCCGCCGCCGTAGCCTCGATTGCCGCGGGAGTTACGCTGCCAGTCCGCGACCGGCAGTAGGCTGCCACCATGGCTGATGTTTTGCCCGTCCTGATGCGTGCCGGCGCCGCCACCCTTGCTTCCAGCGTCGCCGGCCTCGGCTATGCCGCGGTCATCGAGCGCAACGCGTTCGTCCTGCGCGAGATCACCATGCCCGTGCTGTCCCCGGGCTCGACTCCGCTGCGGGTGCTGCACATCAGCGACCTCCACATGACGCCCGGCCAGCGCCGCAAACAGGCGTGGCTGCGCGAGCTGGCCGGCTGGGAACCGGACTTGGTGGTCAACACCGGCGACAACCTGGCCCACCCCAAGGCGGTGCCGTCGGTGATCCAGGCCCTGAATGACCTGCTGTCGCGGCCGGGTGTCTTCGTGTTCGGCAGCAACGACTACTTCGCGCCGAAGTTGAAGAACCCGCTGAACTACGTGACCAACCCGTCGCACCGGGTCCGCGGTGAACCGCTGCCCTGGCAGGATCTGCGGGCGGCGTTCACCGAGCGCGGCTGGCTCGACCTCACCCACACCCGGCGCGAGTTCGAAGTGGCGGGCCTGCACGTCGCCGCCGCGGGCGTGGACGACCCCCACCTCGACCGGGACCGCTACGAAACCATCGCCGGCCCGGCCAGTCCGGCGGCGAATCTGCGGCTGGGACTGACCCATTCCCCCGAGCCCAGGGTGCTCGACCGCTTCGCCGACGACGGCTATCAGCTGGTGATGGCCGGACACACGCACGGAGGTCAGGTGTGCCTGCCGTTCTACGGCGCGCTGGTGACCAACTGCGGTCTGGACCGCTCGCGCGCCAAGGGGCCGTCCCGCTGGGGCGCGAACATGCAGTTGCATGTGTCCGCCGGTGTGGGCACCTCGCCGTTCGCGCCGGTGCGATTCTGCTGCCGCCCGGAAGCGACGCTATTGACATTGATCGCCAGCCCGATGGGTGATCGCGACGCGGCCAGTGACCTGAGCCGTTCGCAGCCAACAGCATCGGTGCGTTGACCGGCCGGACCCGGATCGTGGTCCGCGGCCGCTCACGTTGCTGGGCCGACAACGCGACGCGGCTGATCCAGGCCGACGCCCGGCGTAGCGCCGACACCCATCTGCTTCGGTATCCGCTGCCGGCGGCGTGGAGCACCGGCGGCCCCGGCGCCCAGGTCGCGCTGTACCTCAAAGAACACCACCGTGGTCGCGGCGTCGTCGGGTTCGACGGCGGTGTCGGAGGCCTATTAGGGCCGCAGCGGTTCGGTGGTCACATTGCTCGCCGACAGCGGCGACCGGTACCGCGACACCTATTTCAACCACGAGTGGGTGCGGGCGCAGGGATTGGATCCGACGGGACCGGCCGAGACGCTGGCCGCGTTCGAGCGATCGTGCGCCTGGACGTGACCTGGCGCACCGCGGTTTGGCCAGCCGACGGCACGGTGCGATAGGCTGTCGGAGCTTCAAGCGGGGTGTGGCGCAGCTTGGTAGCGCGCTTCGTTCGGGACGAAGAGGCCGTGGGTTCAAATCCCGCCACCCCGACCAGTTAGATTCGATCGCTCGTCAGCCGTTGCGGCCGGTCGTTCGAAGCATCCCTGCACCCGCCGTCAGGGGGCATCTTCGCCCGGCCCGTGTCGGGCGCAGGCACCCAAATTTGGGCCGATGCTACGGTCTTGACGATCGGACCGCCTTCAACACCCTGATCAAACTCTCGCAGAGCATGAACACCCCACTGCGGGACATCGCGCGCCGGTGATCGAGGACGCGACCCGGCGCTGACGCTACCGCGGTGGCCCGAACGAGCTGTGGCGCAGAGTTTGTCGCTAGGCTTCCCTCTCCGGTTCGAGCCGCTGCGGCTTGGCGCGGGAGGCGACTCCGGGTGTGCGCCGCGGACCCCGCACCGGCACGGCCGCGATTCGGGTCCAGCTCTGCAATTGGGTGCGCCCCACCAGGCGGCAGTGATGGGTGACGGCCAAACGGTGAGCCGCCTTGGTGAAGGTCTGGTTGGTCACCACGACCGTCCGGTTGCAGCCATGGTGCAGCGCCCCGGACACGACCTGCTGGACCGCGGCCACGCCCACCGCCTTCGCCAACCGCTTGCATTGGACGGCCATGCGGACGCCGTCCTTCTTGGCGATCAGGTCCACGCCGTAGTCGCCGGTGCTCGCCGTGGGCGTGACGCTGTAGCCGGCGATGCGAAGCTGTGCCGCAACGAATTCCTCGAACTCGACGCCCGACATCCGGTCGATGGTCCGCAGCCCGGCTTTCGCGCATTTGAGGTCGCGGCGTCGCTGCGCCCCGGCCTGGTGACGATCCCGTTGCACCGAAAGCCACCACAGGATGGCCACCGCGGCGGCGAGGCCACCCAGGCCGGCCGCGCATCCCGCCGGCAGGCTACCGGTGGCCCGCTGTGTGAAATACCAAGGGAGCGCTAGCCCCAGCACGAGGAGCGACCCGAGCACCTTCTCCATTGTCCGCTGAACCTAGTGGATGCCACCGACAATTCGGCGCAGGTAAGCGGTCGGGCCGCGGCGCGCGACCCACCCAGCGCGGGAAGCCTTCCGCCAAAGCCAGTGTCAGGCGCAGTCGGCGCACACCGGAAGGCCGGAGCTGGATGCACGCATCCGGCTGCGGTGCTGCACCAAAAAGCAGCTCGAGCAGGTGAACTCGTCGGCCCGCTGGGGAATCACGGTCACCGACAGCTCTTCCCCGGACAGATCGGCGCCGGGCAGCTCGAAGAAGTGCACATCGTTGGGGTCGTCGTCGACGACGGTGCCGGCGGCCCCCTGCAGGGTCGGCGCCAGTTCGCGTAGCGAGGACTTGTCCTGGGTGTCTGCGTCGGATATGCGGCGTGCGTCGTAGTCAGTGGTGGTCGCCATCGAGGTTCCTTCCTGCTCTGGAACGGGTTGACGCACTTTCCTGTACTCACCCGTGGCGCAGGCTGTACCCCGTTCCGGGGTGTAGTACACCACTGCGGTCGAAGAATTGCCGGCTTGACCCGCACGCACCGCGGCGAGGTGCCTCGGCCCGCCATGCGACGGGCACAGCGCGGCCGCTCAGCTGCTGGGCGGTAGCGCCGGCCGGTCGGAATGCGCGGCGTGCCAGCGCAGTTCGGCGGCGCGGACCTTGCGGTGGGTGCGCAGCAGCCAGGCCGCGCTCAGCGCGCCCAGTACGACGGCCACGATCAGCGCGACGGCGCCGCCGACCAGATGGCCGGCCGCCATGGCGAACAGGCCGACGGTCAGGGCGATCACCGCGACGGCCGAACCGGCGAGGCCGGGGGCGTTGGCACCATTCTTGAGGGATTCGCCGGCGTGCGCGCGGGTGGTACGGGAAAGGTCGACCGGGGTGTTCTTGCGGTAATCCAATGTCATCCTCATCGAAAGCGATTGCGTGCCAGCGTATTCGAAATACGTGCGGTCGTAGTCGGCTCCGCTGGCAGGCGCAGCGAAGCCAGCCCCCGCGCAGCGGATCATCACCTCGGGTACCCGTCGCCTGAGGGACCAAACGAAACAGGGGCCGTGTCAGCCACGCCCGGCATGGGTATGCCGGGCACATGATTAAACGATCGCACGCGGGCGGGTGCCCCGGCGCCGACGCCGGGAGCCTGCCCTGACGGCGCGCGGCGGCACCCCCGCCGTCCTGTTCGACGTAGATGGAACCCTGGTGGATTCCAACTACTTGCATGTGCATGCCTGGCAACGTGCGTTCGACGCCGAGGGCATGGCGGTGGCCTCCTGGCAAATCCACCGCTGCATCGGGATGGACGGATCCAGGCTGGTGCGAAAGCTCTCCGACGACGCGCCGGCCGACGTGCAGGAGCGCCTCAGCGACAAGCACAGCCAGTATTACCGCGAGATCACGCCGCTGCTGCAACCGCTGCCCGGCGCCCGCGACCTGCTGCGTCGCGTCGCCGAGCTGGGCTTGCAGGTGGTGCTGGCCAGTTCGGCGCCCGAAGACGAGCTGAAGATCCTACGCAAGGCGCTCGACTGCGACGACGTCATCTCCGAGACCACGTCGTCACGCGACGTGGACACCGCCAAGCCCGAACCGGGCATCGTGCGGGTGGCCCTGGACCGGGCCGGTGTGGCTGCCGAACGCGCCGTGTTCGTCGGGGACGCGGTGTGGGACGCGCACGCCGCGGCCGGCGCGAGATTGCCGTGCATCGGGCTGCTGAGCGGCGGCATCGCCCGCGCGGAGCTGCAGGAGGCGGGGGCCGAACCCATCTTCGCCGATCCATGCGACCTGCTCAAACACCTGGAATCCACCCCGATCGCAGCGCTCGCGCCCGGCCGCTGACCGACGCGTTGGCGTCAGTCGCCGTACGTCCGCAGCATCAGCGGCAGCACCCACCAGAACACGGCGAACAGCGGCAGGGCGCACGCCCCGGCTATCAGGCCCACGGTTCGCCCGGCCACCGCGGCGAAAATGATCGTGGTCAGGCCGATCAGCGCCAGACCGAGCAGGGTCAGCCCGGCATAGGCACACCGGTGTGCGGCCGAGACGAGGACTTGGAGCCGATGACGCCGGAAAAGCATCCGGTGCATGGCGACCGGAGAGATCAGCAAAACGGTCGCGCACACCGCGCAGACCACGGTGGCCAGATAGAGCACGCGCATCGGCGGGGTCAACACGTCGAAGCGCTGCTGGAACGGCAGTGTGAGCAGGAAGCCGGTCAGCAGCTGCACCCCGGTCTGCACCACCCGCAGCTCCTGCAGCAGGCTGTTCCAATTGCGGTCCAGCCGTTGAACTTCGGTTTCGCCTCGCTCATGGCGGTCCCACCGCTGGTCGGATTGCGGATGGTCGACGTCCATAGCCCTGATCATCGCACCCGGGCGGCGTGCGATGACCGCTTCGGGACTCGCGGCACGCGCGCGAAAACCGAACTACGTCGAAATCGATGCGACGCGAAGTCGGACCCGGCGATTTGCGCCAAAGATGTTGTCAGGCAAGCGATGGGTGAGGGCGGTTTGGCGCGCGAGCGAATCCGGCCGCCGCCGGAAATCGCTAGCCGTTGAGTTTGCCGTCCCGCACCCCGGTCAACGCATCATCGAGTGTCGGGTACAGCGGGAAGGTCTTGTCCAGACCGGTAAGGTGAATGGGCCTGCGGGTCGCCGGCCCGCGTGCGACCACGCCGAACCCGGTCTGCCTGCCCAATTTCTCGTAGGTGGCGGCCAGGATCTTCAGCCCGACCGAGCCCAGGAACTCCACCGCTGAGAGATCGATGACCAGCGCCGTCGGACTATCGGCGACGACAGCGCTAATGGCTTGTTCCAGGGCGGGCGCTGTGACCAAATCGATTTCGCCGCTGACACTGACCACGGACACCCCGTCGTGGTCTTCAACCAACGTGGTAATCGAATCAGGAGCTGACAATGGCAATCCTTTGTCCTGGGCCGTGGCGTGGCTCAACCCTAGCCTGCCGTAGCGAACTGCGAGAAGAATATGCCCTCTCCACGTGGCCCGCGACAACCCAGGCTAGTCTCGCAAAAAGAACTGCAGACCGCAGGGCGCGACGTGGCACTCGGGAGGCCAGATGTCAGATTCGCCGTCGGATTTCAACAGTACCGGGGCCGCAGCGCAGACCGTGGGCATATCCAGCGAGGGCCTGCTGCCACAGCTAGTCCAGCATCTGCGGCAGAATCGGACCGTCCTGCGCGAGGAGTGGGCCCGCCGCATCACCGAGGCCGAGCTGCTTACCGCGATGACGCCGGAGGAGCTCTTCTCCGAGGCGACGGCCGTCTATGACAACTACGTCGAGGTGCTCGAGACCGGTAGTGTCGAGGCGCTGCAGGCCTACGCGCGTGACCTGTCGGAACGCATCATTCCGCGAGGTGTGGAGACCGACGAGGTGCTCGGCATCGTCCTGCTGCTGCGCGACGTGCTCGCCCGCTCGCTGTTCGAGAAGTACCAGACCGAGTTCGAAATGCTTAATCGCGTGCTGGACGCCTACGAACCGGCGGCCAACCGCATCGCCAACACCGTGGGCGTGTCGTTCGTGCAGGAACGCGAGCGCATCATCCGCCAGCAGCAGGAGGCCATCCGCGAGCTGTCCACGCCGGTGCTGCAGGTCCGCGAGCAACTGCTGATCCTGCCGATCATCGGCGTGCTGGACAGCCAGCGCGCCCGTCAGGTCACCGAACAGTTGCTGCGGGCCATCCGCGCGAACCGCGCCAAAGTGGTCGTCATCGACATCACCGGTGTGCCGACCATCGACTCGACGGTGGCCAACCACCTGGTGCAGACCGTCGACGCGTCCGGGTTGATGGGGGCCAGCGTGATCATCACCGGGCTGTCCTCCGAGATCGCGCTGACGCTGGTGACCATCGGGCTGGACCTGTCGAAAATGAACGCCGTCGGCGACCTGCAGGGCGGCATCGAGGAAGCCGAACGCCTGCTGGGCTACGAGGTCACCCGCACCGGCGAACAGACCGGATAACGAAGATCGACGCGAGCGCCCCATGCCAGTACCGATCCTGAAACAGGGCTCGATTCTCATCGCGTCGGTACAAGCCGCCCTCACCGACTCCGACGCCGAACGTTTGCGCTACGACCTGATGGAACAGGTCAGCCAGTTCCGCGCCCAGGGCATCATCGTCGACGTCACCGCCATCGATGTGATGGATTCGTTTGCCGCCCGCTCGCTGCGGACGATCGCGCACATGACCAGGCTGCGCGGGGCGGACACCGTGATCGTGGGCCTGCAGCCGGAGGTGGCGTTCGCGATGGTGCAGTTGGGCCTGGAGTTCGACGACATGAATACCGCGCTGGATCTCGAGGAGGGCCTCGCCCTGCTGAATCGCCAAGGTGGCGTGGGGAAGTCAACGATCGGGCCCGACGGTGGCGGCTGATATCGTCGTCACCATCGACCACCCCGACGACATAGTGGAAGCCCGCAAAGCCGGACACCAACTCGCCCTCGATCTGGGATTCTCGCTCACCGACGTCACGATGATCGCCACGGCGATCTCGGAGATCGCACGGAACATCACCAGTTACGCCGGCCGCGGCGCCGTTCGGGTCGCCATCGCCGATCGGGACGGACGCAAGGCCTTGGTGGTGCGCGCCGAAGATCAGGGCCCCGGCATCGCCGACATCGAGCGGGCAATGGAAGACGGTTACACGACCGGGCGGGGTCTGGGCATGGGCCTGCCAGGCGCCCGTCGGCTGATGGACCGGTTGGTCGTCGAGTCCACCCTGGGCCAGGGAACCGTCATCGAAATGTGGAAGTGGGTTCCCCCTCGTGCATGAGAACGGGCGCTTCGGACCCATCGAATGGGCAAGGGCGGGTAGGCCTTTGCCCAGCGAGTACACCTCCGGTGACCGGGGCATCGCGCTCGACATCGACGGTGCGGCCGCGCTGTTCGGGGTGGTGGACGGCCTCGGTCACGGACCGGCCGCCGCCGAAGCCGCGCTGCGCGCCGTCGACGCCGTCACTCGCGCCCGGGCCGAGCGGGTCGAGGTCTTGATCCAGCTGTGCCATCGCGTGCTGGTCGGCACCAGAGGAGTCGCAATGACGTTGGCGCGGGTGGATTTTGCGGACAGCACACTCACCTGGGCCGGCGTCGGCAACGTCACCGCCGATCTGGTGACCAAGGCGCCGACCGGTGTCCAGGTCCGGTCCAGTGCGCGACTCGCCGGCGGCATCGTCGGCTATCGAATACCGGAAATCAGGCCGGCGCAAGCGGTTTCGATCCGCCCCGGCGACTTGGTCGTGATGAGCACCGACGGGATCGCCGAACACTACCTGGACCACATCGACTTTTCGGCCTCGGCTGTCGCCATCGCCGAAGGGCTTCTGGGCAAGGACGCGAAGGAAACCGACGATGCGATGGTGCTGGCGGCGCGTCACAGGGGAGTTACGAGTTGAGCGGCCACAACGACTTCTACGACCAGTACGAGGCCGCGTTACGCACCTATTTGGACTCGCACGACGAGGCCAGCCTGTCGATCGGCAACGAGCTCGGGCGCAGGGCCCTGCAGGAGCGGATCAGCCTGCTCGACATCGTCGAGCAGCACGTGCGACTGGTCTTCGAAATCTCCCAGGACGTGCGCATGGACGCGCCGATCGCGCTGGAGTTTTTGCTGCAGTTGCTGGTTCCGCTTGACGTCGCGACGCGCGGCTTCATCGACGGCAACAGACGCTACGCCGAACAGCGGGCCCGCGCCGAAGGGCTGGCCGACCGCGACAAATTCCGTACCGCACTGGTGAATTCGCTTCAGGAAGGCTTCTTCGTCGCCGATCACGAGGGCTCGGTGATCGAGATGAACAGTGCCTTCATTGAGATCCTGGGGTTTCCCAACGAGGGTCTGCCGTACAAGTGGCCGCACCCCTGGCTGGTCGACACCAAGGCTCCGGCCGAACAGATAACCCGGGTGCTGAGCCACGGCAGGGCCGATTACGAAACACCGATTCGCCACGCCGACGGGCACCTGGCGTGGGTGAGGGTGAGCATCAGCGCGCTCAAGGAAACCGGCAGCGACCGGGACGTCTATGTGGGAACGATCCGTGACGTCACCGCCGAGCGGGCCTTCGCCGCCCGGGAAAGCGCGGTGCTGCGCCTGGCCACCGCGGTGGCGGTGGCTAAGAGCGTGGACGAGTTGCTGTCGATCACCCTCGACGAGTGCAGCGCGGCCATCGACGTGCAGCGGGTGATCGCGGTCTCGTGGCCAAACGGTGAAGGCGACCCGAGCGTGCAGGTGGCGGGCGAGCCGCCCGTCTCGTCATGGCGCACGCTGGATCCGTGGTTGCGCCACACCTTTCAAGATGCGCGGCACCAACTGCCGCTGACGGCGAAAACGATTGAGGCGCCTGACAAGCCAGGTAAGGCGCAGGGGCTGGTCGCGGTGCTGTCCGGCACCGGTGACCTGGCGCTGTGGCTGGAGCTGCGGACGCCCCGGTTGGTCAGCGGGGAGGACCGGCTGCTGGTCACCGTGCTGATCAGCCACCTGAGTCTGGCCATGCAGCACGTGCGTCAGTTCGAGAGCGCGCGTGAGACGTCGCTGACCTTGCAGCGTGCCATGTTGCCGCCGGTTCAGCCGCCGCCGGGCTTCGCCGTTCGCTACGAGCCCGCGGTGCCGCCCCTGGAGATCGGCGGTGACTGGTATGACGTGCTACCGATCGGCGAGCACCACATCGGCATCGTCGTCGGCGACTGCGTGGGCCGCGGCCTGCCGGCCGCCGCGATCATGGGGCAGCTGCGCAGCTCCGCGCGGGCGCTACTGATTAACGGCGCCGAACCCGCGGTGCTGCTCGATCAGCTTGACTCGGCGGCATCGCTCATCCCGAACGCGTACTGCACCACGGTGTTCCTGGCGATTCTGGACACCGAGACCGGGGTGCTGCAGTACAGCAACGCCGGACACATGCCGGCCGTGCTGGCCGGGCCGGAGCCCGGCGCGACGACGCTGTTGACCGATGGCGCATCGGTGCCGCTCGCGGTCCGCCGCATCGAGCCGCGCCCCCAGACCACCCAGGTGCTGCCCGCCGGCTCCACGCTCATGCTGTTCACCGACGGGCTCGTCGAACGCAAGCACGAGTCGATTGACGACGGAATCGCCCGCGCTGCAGACGTTCTGGCACAGACCATGCCATCACCCCTGGACACCGTTGCCGATGAGGTGCTTCGCAAGCTGGCTCCGGCAACGGGGTATGACGACGACGTTGCGATGGTGATCTACCGCCACCAGCACAGGCCGCTGCGGATCGAAACCGTCGCCACCGCAGACCAATTGAGGCGTATCCGACGTCGGCTGGCGGACTGGCTGCGCGCCGGAGGCATCACCGAAGAACCGGCCGCCGACATCTTGCTGGTGGTCAACGAGGCGTGCACCAACTGCGTCGAACACGCTTACCGTGGCTTTGCCGCCGGAACCATGTTGCTCGAAGTCACCCTCGTCAACGACGAAGTGCGCACCCGGATCACCGATTACGGATCGTGGAAGACGCCGGCCGCCAACCCGGGTAACGGCGGTCGCGGCTTGCCGCTGATGCGGATGCTCAGCGATTCCATGGAGCTGGACACCACCGCCGCCGGCACCACGGCCGACATCACCTTCCGATTGCCGGCGCGCCGTTTGCCGGCCCCGGGTAGCGGGTAGACATCGGCGTGACCCACGCATCGACCATGACCGAACCCGTCCTGCCTGAAGCACACGGGCCGCTGTCAACAGCCGTGCGTTGCGCGCTGACAGGCCCACCCTCCGGGGATCACCTGGCGCGCATCGGCGCGTCCGTGCGCGATTCAGATCCTTACGGCCTGGATCTGCATCTGGCGCTGTCCATGTGCTATGAGCTGCACTACCGCGGTCTCGCCGGCGTCGACCCCGCCTGGGAATGGAACCCCGCGCTGCTGGGGCTGCGCGCCGATCTGGAACGCGTGTTTTTAGCCGGCGTCCGCCGCGATGTCGGGCACATCGACCCCGATCAGACGGCGGCGGCCGAGATGGAAGCGCTGACTATCGAACCCAGCGACGGCACCGGCCCGTCCTACTACCTGCGCGACACAGGGACCTGGCAGCAGATGTGCGAATACTTCGTGCACCGCTCGCTGTATCACCTCAAGGAGGGCGATCCGCACGCCTTTGCCATTCCGCGTCTAAGGGGTGTGGCCAAGGCGGCATTCGTGGCAATCGAATTCGACGAATACGGCGCCGGACAGGGCGCGCGGCTGCACCAGCAGCTGTTCGCCGACTTGTTGTCGGCGGCCGGACTGGACGCGACGTATTGGGGTTACATCGACGCGGTGCCCGCCGAATCGTTGGCGGTGGTCAATCTCATGTCGTTGTTCGGCTTGCATCGCTCGATGCGCGGCGCCGCGATCGGGCACTTCGCCTCGACGGAGATCACCTCGCCGCCGGGATCACAGCGCATGGTGAAGGCCTTGCGCCGCCTGCAGGCGCCCGCGGCCTGCGTCGAGTTCTACAGCGAGCACGTCGAGGCCGACGCGGTGCACGAGCACGTCGTGCGCATCGATGTGGTTGGCGACCTCGTCGCCCAGGAGCCGCGACTCGAGCGCGACGTCATCTTCGGTATCCGTGCCCACGCCGCAGTGGAAGACCGCCTGGCCGAACGGATTATGGCGTCGTGGCGCCAGAATCAGACGTCGCTGCGGAGGCCGCTGGAGCACCCGGGGTTTTGAGGCGTCGACACCTGCGATGGCTGGTGTCGCACAACGGGTAACGGTCGCTGCGCCGGCAGGTGCAGATGGCCACCATGAACCGGTCGGACTCGACGACCTCGCCATTGGGCATTTCGATGCGCACCGGGCCCGAGACCAGCACGGGCCCATTGGGCACCACCTGTACCCGGGTAGCGGTCATCGTTTCTCCGCGCGGATCACGATCAACTCTTCTTCGCGCCGGCCGCGCGGGATCAGGCCGACGTCCTCCAACCATTGCGCCCGCGACGACATCACCGGACCAAAGGGTATCCATTTGGAGGCGATCACTTTCGCGTCCATCCCGGCCCACTTCAGCGCATTCAGCGACTGCTGCACACCGGACAGCGCCGAATGGACCAACAGCAGGGATCCGCCGTCGCGCAGCAGCTTTGGCGCGGTCTCGCACAGCGGGTCGAGAATCGTCCGGCCATCCACGCCGGCATTCCAGGCCCAGGACGGTCCGGCGGCCGGGCAAATCTCTTCCGTCTCGGCGCCGGGCGGAGTGGGCACATAGGGCGGGTTCGACACCACAACATCGAACGGCGCGTCGTCCGCCGCCGCGCTCCACGAGCCCTCGCGGATGTCGACCTGCACGCCGGCCAGCGCGGCGTTTTCCCGGGCACAACGCACCGCCTGCGGGCAGATGTCGAAGGCGGTGGCACTGGCGCAGCCCATTGCGGCGGCCGCGATCGCTACGTACCCGCTGCCGGTACAGAGATCGAGCACACGACGCCCCGGGATCAGGCCGGAATCGTGCATAACATCCACCAGCAAACGGGAGTCCTCTTGCGGCTGATACACGTTGGGAACCGGTGAAACAACGGGCTCGGGATACGTGGTCGTCACTGTTGGCCTTTCGAGAACCCTATAAGGATAGCCGCTGGTCACGGCTTGGCGGGATAATGCCCGCAAACCGGCGCATTCAAACGGAACGGCCGAAAAGTCGAGGTCAGCCGGTGCTCCCCTGCGCGAACTGCTTGAGGATGGTCGCGCAGAAGGCGGGGAGATCCGATGGGGAGCGGCTGGTGATCAGGTTGCCGTCGACCACTACCTCCTCGTCGACGACGCGAGCACCCGCGTTGCGCAGATCGGTGCGGATGCTGGCGTACGAGGTCAGCGTCCGGCCCACTGCCACACCGGCTTCCACCAGCGTCCAGGGGCCATGACAGACGGCCGCCACCGGCTTCCCCGATCCGACGAAATCACGGACGAAGGACACCGCCGAGCTGTCCATGCGCAGTTTGTCCGGGTTCACGGTGCCGCCCGGCAGCACCAGACCATCGAAGTCGTCCACAGACGCCTCGGATACCTTGCGGTCGACGGCAAAGGTTCCCGCCGGTTCCAGATCGTGGTTACGCGCCTGGATTTCGCCGTCCGACAGGGACAGCAACTGGATGTGGGCGCCCGCCTCCCGCAGCGCCGCACGTGGCTGCTCGAGCTCGACTTTTTCCACGCCGTCAGCCGCCAAAATCGCAATTTTCTTGCCTTGCAACTCGTTCGACATCGTCCGTCCCTTCGTGCGATCACCGATTTCTTTCGGCTCAAAGAGCTCGTAGCGCTGGTGCGCCGCCTCGAGCCCCGTTGCCGGTCGTCCGCAACGCCGTGTACAGGTCCAGTCCGGCGATACCGGAGAGCAGTGCCGCCGAGATGGCGCCCTGACGCCGCCGTCCCGGGCCGCGGGCGGCCACGCCCGCGATCAACAGGGCCAGGTCCAGGACGTCTCCGGCCACCCTGGTCCACACCAGCTTGGCGGGCCCGCCCAGCAACGCGGCGCCATGGCCGCATTCGCGGACCCCGAGCGCGCGGATCACCCGGCGCGACCGGCCGGTGTCATCCACGCCCGCCATTGCGGCGACTTTCCCCGGGGCGACCAGTTCGCTCACCCCCAGCCCGAAACTGGCGCCGCTGAGGGTCCTGATGAGGGCATTCGTGGTGCTATCGATCTGATCGCTCAACTTTCATTCCCCCTTGCTTTGCCGGAAGGCGGGCAGCTAGGCCACCGGCGGTGCCGCAGCGATTTGCGGGGCCAACGCCGCCGGAACCGCCCGTAAACGTCCCAGCTCTTCCGACGTCCCGACGCGCGTTGGCCGGCTGCCGCACGACTGCGACGCGAATACCCGGGCGGAAAGCGGCCAAACCTGCGATCAGTTTGCTGCGTCGCGCAGCGCCGCCAGCAAAGGCTCGGCAGCCTCTGCGAGGAACCGCTCCTGGGCTTCCCCGCCGATCTGCACGAGCGCGATGTCGGTGAACCCTGCTTCCCAGTAAGGCCGGACGCCCTCGACGATGGCATCGAGGTCAGGGCCGCAGGGAATGGTCTCGGCGACGTCTTCGGGCCGCACATACTGGGTCGCCCCGGCGAAGCCGGCCGGCGTCGGCAGATCGGCGTTGACCTTCCATCCGCCGGCAAACCAGCGGAACTGGTCGTGCGCTCGCTTCACCGCGGTGTCTCGGTCGGGATCCCAGGACACCGGTATCTGGCCGATCACGCGCCCGCCGCCGGCCAGGTTGGCCGCTTGGCGGGCGCCGTGCCAGGCGTCGACCAGTTCGTTCTTGGGCTCCGTCGCGATCAGGTGGTCGGCCAGCTTGGCGAACTTGTCGACGGCCTTGGTGCC
Source organism: Mycobacterium arosiense ATCC BAA-1401 = DSM 45069 (assembly GCF_002086125.1). Lineage (GTDB taxonomy): Bacteria > Actinomycetota > Actinomycetes > Mycobacteriales > Mycobacteriaceae > Mycobacterium > Mycobacterium arosiense. Next base: position 53,478 of record NZ_MVHG01000012.1, on the reverse strand, counting down.
GCCGATCGCGACCCCGATGCCGACCGGTACGTCGGGCACGTCCCACAGCCGGGCCGAATCGACCTGGAAATAGTCACCGGTGAAATCCACCAGTTGGCCGCCGAACAAGTCCCGGATGATCTTGATGGCCTCGCGCAGCATGTCCTGCCGGCGCGTGACGGCCGGCCAACCCTTGCCGACGACGTGTTCGTTGAGGTTTTCACCGCTGCCCAGCCCCAGGGTGAACCGGCCGTCGGACAGGATCTGCACGGTGGCCGCCTGCTGGGCGACGGTGGCGGGGTGATAGCGCATCGTCGGGCACGTCACGTAGGTGTAGAGGTCGACCCGCTCGGTGGCCTGCGCCACCGCACCCAGCACCGCCCAGGCGTTGGGCGCGTGTCCTTGCGTGGCGAGCCAAGGCGAGAAGTGATCACTACACACGTGAAAGTCGAAACCGCGATCTTCAGCCGAAACCGCATACCGCACAAGGTCTTTGGGTCCACTCTGCTCGGTCATCAAAGTGTAGCCGAAATTCGTCATGCGTGACGGGGTACCCGGCTACACGGGTCGCAAACGACGCCTCGGTGCCACCCCTTTGCGCCCCCGCCCTCAGTCCGCGGTGGTGATCGAGTCCCCGGTCACGCCGGCTGCCCGCCGCGCCGCGAGCCGGCGCTTCTGCGGCTCGATCGTGTAACGGGGATCGCCGGCCGATTCCTTGCCGGCCTCGAAGAATCCGAACCTCAGCATGGCCGATGCCGTCAGCAACGCGAGTCCGGACAGGGCGGCGACGCCGCGGCGCCGCCCGCCCAGCAGCGCGCCCAAACCGCCTGCGGCGGCGAGCCATTCGCTTGCCGTCAAGAGCCGGCCGGGCGTGCCATGATGCAGCGGTTCCCTGGTCACCGGGTCCATCCGGTGCTCCATGACCCGGGTGGAGATCAGGTCGCCGACGGCGCCGACGACGGCGAGCTTGCGGGCGGGCCCGGCCTCGGCCACTCCAGTGGTGATCATCGCCAACCCTGAGGCGGCCAGGCTCGCCGAACTGACGAACACGAACGGCAGGTCCCGATACGCGGCGTTCCACGTCGGGGTCGCGGTGTCGGTGAGCAGCACCGCGGTGTAGACCGCGAGCGGCGCCGCGAACACCGCGGCTTCCAGTCCGGCCGGTGCCTCCACGGCGCGCAGCACGGGCCGCAACGGGCCCAACGGGATTCGCTCGCCGGTCATCCGGTCGACCTCGGCGGCCGAGGCAACTCCGATGCCGGCCGAAAACAGGCTGAGAATCCAGGAGCCGATGCTCATCGGCGAGGTCAGCTTGACCGTCCGCAGCATGTTGACGAATCGCTCGGGCCGGCCCAGATCTTTCACCAGGGCGACCGCACCCAGCGCCACCGCGATCAGCGCGGACAGTCTTGTGTTGCGGCGCAACGTGTTTCGCCCGCTCAGCTGGGCACCGGCCGCCAGCAGGCCGGACCCACCGGCGACGCCCCCTAAGAACAGGTACGCCGCCACTTCGTGTCCCCACGGCGCGGGCTTGACCACCGGCCGCCCGTAATACGAGGTGAACTCGGCGTCGGGGACCATCGGCATCTCGCGCGAGCCGTCCGCGCCGCCGCGCCGGGCCGCGCGCCTGCCTTTGCGGCGCTTGCCGCCCTTGGGCTCCGGCGGACGAAAGCTGTCGAATTCCGAGGTGCTCACCGGCTCCTCCAGAATGCCAGCGCGGCCGCCCCGACCATGCCGGCTGCGGCCAGGCCGGCGCGCTTGAACATGGCCGGCAGGTCGGCCGTGCACACCCGCGGATCGGGCGGCAAACCGTAAACCTCCGGTTCGTCGAGGAGCAGGAACACCGAACCGGTGCCGCCGACGCCGTCATCCTGGTTGGCACCGTAAAGCCTTGCCTCGGTGCGTCCCTCGGCATGCAACTGGGCGACCCGCTCGCGCGCCTGGGCCACCAGCTCGTCGTGATCGCCGAACTTGATCGACGTCGTCGGACAGGTCTGGGCGCACGCCGGGATCTGGTCCTCGACCAGGCGGTCGTAGCAGAGTGTGCATTTCTGGGCGACCCCGGTGACGAAGTCTTCCTTCGGCCGGCCCGGGCGTTCCACCGGCGTCGCGTAGGTTCCGTCACTGCGCCGTTCGACCACGCCGAACGGGCAGCCCGCCACGCACGTGCCGCAGCCGTTGCAGACGTCGTGCTGCACCACCACCGTGCCGAACTCGGTGCGGAACAGCGCGCCCGTCGGGCAGACATCCAGGCAGCCGGCGTGCGTGCAGTGCTTGCACACGTCCGACGACATCAGCCAGCGGAACTCCGGTGTGTGCAGCGGCTGCGAAACAGGCTCGGTATCGGCGCTTTTCGCGGCCCCGGGCAGGGCGGGCATGCCGAGGTCGATCAGCGCGCGGCCGGATTCGCGCGCCTCTTCGATGCGCTCACGACCCTGCTCGATGAAGGCCACGTGCCGCCAGGTGCTCGCACCCAGCGCGCCGGTGTTGTCGTACGACGATCCCAGCAGTTCCAGGTCGCCGTCGCGCGGGTTGCGGTTCCATTCCTTGCAGGCGACCTCGCAGGCCTTGCAGCCGATGCAGATCGAGGTGTCGGTGAAAAAGCCTTTGCGCGGCTTGGCATCCGACCAACCGGCCGCCGCGGCCGGGTCAGTCGGCCCGGTCAGCTGACCCATCGCCCCTCCTGGTGTCCTGCCGTCCAACGATGTCCCAGACCGCATCGTCGACCCGCACATTGTCGGTCTCGGTGGTGGCGCCCGAGCGTGACTGGTAGTCGGCGATCAGCCGCAACAGTTCCTCACCCTGCGGGCGGCGGCCCGGACGGATGTCACACGATCCGGCCTTGGACTCCTGGATCTGCACGTTGGGATCGAGCGTCACACCGAGCAGGTCGTTGGCCGCGTCCCCGCTGACCACCGCGTCGCTGCCGACGCCCCAGTGGTAGGGCAAGCCGATCTGGTGCACGGTGTGACCGTTGATGATCAGCGGGCTCACCCGCTGGGTGACCAGCACCCGGGCCTCGATCGCGGCACGCGGCGAGATGATGGTGGCCCACCCGTAGGGCTCGAGGCCGCGCTCGGCGGCCAGTTCCGGGGACACCTCGCAGAACATCTCCGGTTGCAGCTCGGACAGGTAGGGCAGCCAGCGGCTCATGCCGCCCGCGGTGTGGTGCTCGGTGAGCCGGTAGGTGGTGAAGACGTACGGGTAGACGTCGGCGCCCGGGTCACCGGCGCTGGGTGCGCTCAGATTGTCCTTGCGCGGGAACACGATTCGCGCCGGATTGCGCTGCTGCGGGTAAAGCGCGTTGGTGACCGGTGACTCCTGCGGCTCGTAATGCGTGGGCAACGGCCCATCGAGCACACCCTTCGGCGCGAACAGCCAGCCCTTGCCGTCGGCCTGCATGATGAACGGGTCGTCCCCGGCCAGCGCGTCGGGTCCGCCGAGATCGGGGTCGGGGCGGCTGCCGGGAGCCCGGTCGGCGACGAAGTCCGGCACGTCGTAGCCGACCCAGCGGCCCTGCGCCTCGTCCCACCAGACGTAGCGCTTGCGATCGCTCCACGGCTTGCCGTCCGGGTCGGCCGACGCGCGGTTGTAGAGCACCCGCCGGTCGGCGGGCCACGCCCAGCCCCATTCCGACTGGCTCGGCGACTCACCGCCGTGCGGCACCCGGCGGGCGGCCTGGTTGGTGGCGTTCGCGTACACCCCGGTGTAGATCCAGCAGCCGGCGGCGGTCGATCCGTCGGCGCGCAGCTCGGTGTACGACGTCAAGGGGGCGGCGCCGTCGACGCGATAGCCGTTGACCTCGGCCAGCACCGCTTCCCCATCAGGTTCGCCGTGCTCATCGGTCGGATAGTCCCACGTCAGGTCCAGCAGCGGACGGTCACGCTCGTCGGTCGAACCGGCCAGCCGTTCCCGGATCCGCTTGCCGAGCTCGTAGAAGAACTGCAGTTCGCTCTGGCACTGGCCCGGCGGCTCGACGGCCTTGTGCCGCCACTGCACCAGCCGCTGCGTCTGGGTGAACGACCCCGCCTTCTCCACATGCGTCGCGGCGGGCAGGAAGAACACCTCGGTGTCGATCTCCTCCGTTTTCAATTCGCCGGAAGCGATCTCGGGTCCGTCCTTCCACCAGGTGGCCGATTCGATGAGGTTGAGATCGCGGACCACCAGCCACTTGAGATGCGACATGCCCATGCGCTGCATGCGGCCGTGGGCCGAACCGACCGCGGGGTTCTGGCCCAGCAGAAAGTAGCCCTCGACCTCGTCGTCGAGCATGCCCATCACGGTCTGATAGGTGCCGTGCGGGCCGGACAACCGCGGCAGATAGTCATAGGCCCAGTCGTTGTCGGCGGTCGCCGCGTCCCCCCACCACGCCTTGAGCAGGCTGACGGTGTAGGCGTCGGCGTTGGCCCAGAAGCCTTTTTGCTGCTTGGATCCGACCGCGTCGAGGTAGTCGGCCAGGGTGTCGTGCATGCCCGCCTTAGGCATCGGCAGGTAACCGGGCAGCAGGTTGAACAGCGTGGGGATGTCGGTGGAGCCTTGGATGGTGGCGTGACCGCGCAGCGCCATGATGCCGCTGCCCGGGCGGCCGACGTTGCCCGTCAGCAGCTGCAAAATCGTTGCGGTGCGGATGAATTGGGCGCCCAGCGTGTGCTGGGTCCAGCCGACGGCGTAGGCGAAGCAGGTGGTGCGCTCGCGTCCGGAGTTCTCCACGATCGAGTGGGCCAGGTAGTCGAAGTCTTCGCGGCTGATGCCGCAGACATCGGTGACCATTTCCGGGGTGTAGCGGGCATAGTGGCGCTTGAGGATCTGAAAGACCGTCCGCGGGTGCTGCAGGGTTTCGTCGCGCTGCACCCGGGCGTGCGCGAGCGGCGGGCCGCCGCTGCCGTGCTCATGACCGGCGCCGCTCTCCGCCGCGGTGGCGCCGTGGGTGTGGCCCCCGCCGGGGGACTCGATCTGGCCGTCATCCCGCTCTTCGTAGGCCCAGCTCGAGGTGTCGTACTGCCCGGTCTCGGGATCGAAGCCGGAGAACAGGCCGCCGAGATCCTCGGTGTCCCTGAAGCTTTCGTTGATCAGGGTGGCGGCGTTGGTGTACGCGACGACGTACTCTTTGAACCATAGATCGTTTGTCAGGATGTGGTTGATCAGAGCGCCGAGCAGCACCACGTCCGAACCGGCGCGGATCGGGATGTGCCGGTCGCACACCGCCGAGGTGCGGGTGAAGCGCGGGTCGACATGGATCACCCGGGCACCACGCGCCCTGGCCTCTTCCACCCACTGGAACCCGACGGGGTGGCACTCGGCCATGTTGGAGCCCTGGATGACGATGCAGTCGGCGTTGGCCATGTCTTGCAGTGATTGGGTGGCGCCGCCGCGCCCGAAGGAGGCTCCCAGACCGGGAACCGTGGCGCTGTGTCAAATACGAGCTTGGTTCTCGATCTGAATGGCGCCCGCGGCGGTGAAGAGCTTCTTTATGAGGTAGTTCTCTTCGTTGTCCAGGGTCGCGCCGCCGAGTGCGGCGATGCCCATGGTGCGGCGCAGCAGGTTGCCCTTCTTGTCGATGTCCTGCCAGCTGTTGCGGCGTGATTCCACAAAGCGGTCGGCGATCATGTCGATGGCGGTGTCGAGCTCCAGGGGTTGCCACTCGGTGGCCCGGGGCGGACGGTAAAGCACCTGCAGCTGCCGCCCGGGCGAATTCACCAGCTGCTCGCTGGCAGAACCCTTGGGGCACAAGCGGCCTCGCGAGATCGGCGAATCGGGGTCACCCTCGATCGCCACGACGCGCTCGTCCTTGACATACACCCGCTGCCCGCAGCCGACGGCGCAGTACGGGCAGACGCTTTGCACCACGCGGTCGGACGTGGTGGTCCGCGGCGCCAGCGCGCGGGTGTGTTTGGAGGTCACCGCCGAGCCGCGGCCGAGTTTGTCCGGTGACCGCAACTGGCGCAGGACGGGCCATTCCAGGAACACTTCGCGCAGGGCTTTTTTCGGGGCCATGTGTTTACCCTAGTGCGATCGCAAGCGCGGCGAAGCCGGGCGCGGCGGGTCGCCACCGTTTGACCCAGTGCGATCGCAAGCGCGGCGAAGCCGGGCGCGGCGGGTCGCCACCGTTTGACCCAGTGGCGATCGCAAGCGCGGCGAAGCCGGGCGCGGCGGGTCGCCATATGTGCTAGGGCGATCGGCCCGATCAGCGCACCACGATAGTGTGCTCGCCGCGCGGTGTCAGCTCGCCGATGACGGGCGCTCCCGGAATCTCTCCGGCGATCAGCAGCCCACCGGAGGTCTGCGCGTCGGCGAGCAACAAGGCGTCGTCCTCCCCGACGGCGGACAGGTCGACGTGCGGCGCCACCCACTCGAGGTTTCGCCGGGTTCCGCCGGAGAGGTAGCCGGCGGCCAGCGCCGCACGCGCGCCGTCCAGGTAGGGCACCGCCGCCGAATCGATCACCGCCGTGACGCCGCTGGCTCGCGCCAGCTTGTGCAGATGTCCGAGCAACCCGAAACCGGTGACATCGGTGGCACATTCGACGCCGGCCGCCAGTGCCGCGGCGGCCGCATCGGCGTTGAGCGTGGTCATCACGGCCACGGCCTCGTCGAAGCGCTCTCCGGTGGCCTTGTGCCGGTTGTTCAGCACGCCGACACCGAGCGGCTTGGTCAGCGACAGCGGCGTCCCGGGCTTACCGGAGTCGTTGCGCAGCAAGCGGTTTGGATCGGCGATTCCGGTGACCGCCAGCCCGTACTTGGGTTCTGGGTCATCGACGCTGTGGCCGCCGGCCAGGTGGCAGCCGGCCAGTCCGCACACGTCCAGCCCGCCGCGCAGCGTCTCGGCGGCCAGCTCGAACGGCAGCACCTCGCGCGGCCAGCCCAGCAGGTTCACCGCGACCACCGGGCACCCGCCCATCGCGTAGACGTCGGACAGCGCGTTGGTGGCCGCGATGCGGCCCCAGTCGTAGGCGTCGTCCACCACCGGGGTGAAGAAGTCCGTGGTCGCGATCAGCGCGGTGCCGTCCTGGATGCGCACCACCGCCGCGTCATCGCCGTTGTCCAGGCCCACCAACAGCTGTCCGAACGGGTCCCGCGGCGGGTTGGAACCCAGCCCGCGGACCACGTCCTCGAGCTCACCGGGCGGGATTTTGCAGGCGCAGCCGCCGCCGTGGGCGTATTGAGTCAATCGATACGTCACGGCGTCCATGGTGCCCGTGCGCCGAAGGCTGCCACAATTGGCGCCATGGCTCGAGGAGGCGTGTCCGGTCTGGTGACCGGCGCGGTCTTCAAAACCGTCGAACGGCAGTCGCTGTCGTTGGCGGGTTCAATTCCCGTCCGCCTCCGCCATCTCCTTTCGGGGCCGCGATGACCGATCCGCGCCGCCGGGTGCCCGGCACCGACACGCTGCTGGCCGATCCGCGGCTGGCCGCGGCGCAGCGGGTGCTGGGCCGCGCGCTGGTGAAGTCGGTGATCACCGCGGCGCAGCGGCGGGCCCGCGCCGGAGAGATCGCACCCGAGCAGGTCGCCGAGCACGCCATCGCTGCGCTTCCCGCCACCGCCTCGAGCCTGCGGCCGGTCATCAACGCCACCGGAGTGGTGGTGCACACCAATCTGGGCCGCGCGCCGCTGTCGCGGGCCGCGCTGGACGCGGTGATCGCCGCCGGCGGGACCACCGACGTCGAGTTCGATTTGGCGACGGGCCGGCGCGCGCGCCGGGGCCGGGGGGCGCTGGCCGCGCTGGCGGGCGCGGTCCCGACCGCCGGCGGCGTGCACGTCGTCAACAACAACGCCGCCGCGCTGCTGTTGACCGCCATGACGCTGGCTCCCGGCAAGGAGATCGTGCTCAGCCGCGGCGAACTGGTGGAAATCGGTGACGGCTTCCGCATCCCCGAACTGCTGGAATCCACCGGGTCGCGGCTGCGCGAGGTCGGCACCACCAACCGCACCAGCCTGCGCGACTACGCCGAGGCGCTGGGGCCGCAGACCGGTTTCGTGCTCAAGGTGCATCCGTCCAACTTCCACGTCACCGGGTTCACCTCGGCCACCGATGTCGCGACGCTGGCGCCGGAACTGCGCAGGCTCGACGTCCCCCTGGTGGTCGACATCGGCTCCGGCCTGTTGTCGCCGCATCCGGTGTTGCCCGACGAGCCGGACGCGGCGTCGATGCTGGCCGACGGCGCCGACCTGGTCACCGCGAGCGGGGACAAACTGCTCGGCGGGCCCCAGGCCGGGTTGCTCTTCGGCCGCTCCGAGCTGATCGAGCGGATTCGGCGCCACCCGGCCGCGCGGGCCCTGCGGGTGGACAAGCTGACGTTGGCCGCGCTGGAAGCGACGCTGCTGGGGCCGCCCCCGCCGGTGGCCCAGGCGCTGGCCGCCGACGTCAACCGACTGCGCGCCCGGGCCGAGGCGCTGGCCGCCGGGCTGCCCGGGGCGGTGGCGGTGGACTGCGTCGCTGCCGTCGGCGGCGGCGGGGCGCCCGGGGTCGAATTGCCCAGCGCCGCGGTCAGCCTGCCCGAGTCCTATGCCGCCGCGCTGCGGCTCGGCGCCCCGGCCGTGGTGGGCCGTCTGGAGAGCGGCCGGTGTCTGCTCGACCTGTGCACGGTGGCGCCCGAGGACGACGAGCTGCTGGCCGCGGCGGTACGGGCGTGTTCGTCCTAGCCACCGCCGGACACGTCGATCACGGCAAATCGACTCTGCTGCAACGGATTACCGGCATGTGGCCGGATCGGCTGGCCGAAGAGCAGCGTCGTGGCCTGACCATCGATCTGGGTTTCGCATGGACAGAGCTCGGCGGCCGTCAGCTCGCGTTCGTCGACGTGCCGGGCCACGAGCGGTTCGTGGCCAACATGCTGGCCGGCGTCGGCGCCGTCCCCGCGGTGGTGTTCGTCGTCGCGGCCACCGAGGGGTGGATGCCGCAGTCGGAGGAACATCTGGCGGCGCTGGACGCGCTCGGGGTCCGGCACGGGCTGCTGGTGATCAGCAAGGCCGACCTCGCCGATCCGGGCCCGGCCGTCGCGCAGGCGTCCGAAAGGCTCGCCGCCACCTCACTTGCCGGTGCTGCCGTGGCTATCGGCACCGACCTCGACCGGGTGCGCTCCGAACTGCTGGCGCTGACCGACCGGCTGCCGGCGCCGGATCCCGCGGCCGACGTGCGGCTGTGGGTCGACCGCAGCTTCACGGTCCGGGGCGCGGGCACGGTGGTCACCGGCACGCTGGCCGCCGGCACGGTGCGAGTGGGCGATGAACTCGAGCACGCCGGGCGCCGCGTCACCGTCCGCGCGCTGCAATCGTTGGGCCGCAACCATGCCGAGGTCGGCGCGGTGGCGCGGGTCGCGCTGAATCTGCGGGGCGTCGACCGGCACGACATCGGCCGTGGGGACACCGTGCGCACGCCGGGCGCCTGGCTGGAGACCGCGGAGATCGACGTGGCCCTGCGATCGGTGGACACGCTGGGTCGCCAGCTCATGCTGCACGTCGGGTCGGCGGCCGTGCCGGTGCAGGTGCGCCGGCTGGGGCCCGCCGCCGCGCGCCTGCGGCTGTCCAGGCCGCTGCCGTTGCGGGTGAGGGACGTCGGGTTGCTGCGCGACCCCGGGCAGCACCGGATCGCTGCGGGCATCGAGGTGCTCGACGTCCGGCCTCCCGCGCTGCGACGGCGCGGTGCGGCGCGGGTTCGAGCCGCGGAGCTGGCCACGGGCCAGGTCCGCGGCGCGCCGGACGTCGCGCGCGCGGCCGACCTGCGCGCCATGGGTCTGGCGCCGCGCGGGCAGCGGGTGGGCGAGTGGGTGGTGGACCCGCGGTGGTGGGCGGCGCGGCGCGAGGACGCCACCGCGGCGGTGCGGCGCTGGGTGGGCGATCACGACATCGCGGCGGGCATGCCGCTCGAGACGTTGCGACAACGGGTCGGGTTGCCCGCCGCCGAGCTGCTGCCGGAGTTGTTGCACGGCACCGGCCTCGAGGTGGCCGACGGGGTGGTCCGCCCCCCGGGGTCGGGCCTGCCGGCGCGTGTCGATAAGGCCGTGCGCACGGTCGAGGAGTGGCTGGCCGCCGAGCCGTTTCGGGCGCCCGAGGCCGACGAGCTGGCCGAGCTGAAGCTGGGCCCCCGCGAGCTGGCCGCGGCGGTGCGGGCCGGGCGGCTGACGCGGATCGCCGACGGGGTGGTGCTGGGGCCCGACGCGCTGGACCGTGCCGCCGCCGTGCTGGCGGGGCTGCCGCAACCGTTCACCGTCAGCGAAGCGCGGCGGGCGCTGAACACCACCCGGCGGGTGGCGGTACCGCTGCTGGAAACGCTCGACGCCCGGCGCGCGACGCGCCGCCGCGATGACGGAACCCGGGTCGTTGTCTGATCCGGTGTTACAGCCGCTCCTTGACGGCGGCCGAGAGGCGGGCGCCGTCGGCCTTACCGGCGGCGATCGCGGTCGCGGCCTTCATCACCATGCCCATCTGCTTCATCCCGGGCCGCTCGCCGATTTTCTCGGCGACCTGCGCGATCGCGGTGTCGGCAACGTCGGCCACCTCCGCCTCGGTGAGCGGGGTGGGCAGGTACTCGTCGATGATCCGGCCCTCGGCGTGCTCGTTGGCGGCGAGCTCTGCGCGCCCGTTCTGGGTGTAGATCTCCGCGGATTCGCTTCGCTTGCGGGATTCCTTGGCCAGGACCTTGATGACCTCCTCGTCGGTGAGGTCTTTGGCCTGCTTACCGGAGACTTCCTCGGTTTGGATGGCAGCTAACAGCATGCGCAGGGTGGCCGTTCGCAACCTGTCCTGGGCCTTCATCGCCGCGGTCAGGTCCGCCCGGATCCGGGATTTGAGTTCCGCCATGTGTCAGACGCTACGCGCCGGGTGGGGGGGCGACATTGTGAAAAGCCACGGCCGCCGACAGGATGGAGCCCATGACGAACGACGCGCCCGGCTGCAGAAGCCGCGGGGTTCGGTGAGCGCGCCGCCGCCTGGTAACCCGGTCGGTCCGCCACCGGCATACGGCCCACAACCTGCATACGGTCCAGCCGCGTACGGCCCGCCACCGGCATACGGCCCGCCACCGGCATACGGCCCGCCACCGGCATACGGCCCGCCGCCCGGCTACCCGTCCCCGTCGGGCTACTGGTCCCCACCCGGTTACGGCGCTGCGCCCGGATACGGGCCGCCAACGGGCTACGGCGTCGGACCGGGCTACGGATCGCCGCCCCCGTTCGGCACGCCGGGCTACGGAGCCGCCAAACCCGGGATCATCCCGCTGCGGCCGCTGACCCTCGGCGACATCTTCAACGGCGCGGTCGGGTATGTCCGAGCGAACCCGAAGGCGACGTTGGGTCTGACTGCCATCGTCGTGGTGATCATGCAGATCATCACCAAGGTCGCGTTCTTCGGGCCGCTGGCCGCCGCCGACAGGTTCGGCACCGATCAGCCCGGCGAACTGAGCTCGGGGGTCCTGGGCGCCTGGACGGCGTCGGTGGGCGGCGGCATCCTGGTCGGCTGGCTGGGCGGCATGTTGCTGTCCGGCATGCTCACCGTCATCGTCGGGCGCGCGGTGTTCGGGTCACCGATCACCATCGGCGAAACCTGGGCCAAAATCCGCGGGCGTCTGCCGGCCCTGCTCGGCCTGGCCCTACTGGAAGCCGTCGTGGTGGCGGCCCTTGCCGGACTGGTCGCGGTGATCATCGGTGTGCTCGCGGCGATCGGCAACGCCGCGGCGGCCGTGGTGTTGGGCATCCCGTCGGCGCTGGCCGTGCTCGCGCTCCTGGCGTACCTGTACACGGTGGTGCTGTTCGCCCCGGTGCTGATCGTGCTGGAGCGGTTGCCCGTCATGGACGCAATCACCCGGTCCTTCAAACTCATTCGCAACGGCTTCTGGCGGGTGCTGGGCATCCGGTTCCTCACCTTCCTGGTGGCATCCGTCGTCGCCAACGCCGTCGCGGCGCCCTTCAGCATCGTCGGCCAGATTTTTCAGATCACCTCGTCCAGCACGGCGTTCGTGGTCAGCACCGCGATCCTGTCGGTGGGGGCCGCGATCGGCGAGATCATCACCACACCCTTCAACGCGGGAGTCATCGTGCTGCTGTACACCGACCGCCGGATGCGCGCCGAGGCATTCGATTTGGTGCTGCAGAGCGGAGCCGCGCAGGGGTCCTACGCGGCCGCGTCCACCGACAATCTCTGGCTGACCCGGCCCCTATAAGGGCCGAAAGGATTGCCCGAGGATGCCTTCCATCGACATCGACCGCGATGCCGCACACCGCGTCGCGCAGGACGAACTCAACAAACCCATCTATTCGAAGGGCTCCGCACGCGAACACATCGTCGACTGGCTCAACGACCTGATCTACCGGCTGCTGCAGGAGACCTCCACGATACCGGGCGGATGGCTTACCGCCACAGCGCTTTTCACCCTGCTCGCCATCGCGGTGGTCGTCGGAGTCTACGTGCTGCGGCGCACCATGCGCACGCGCCGCGGCGGTGACTACTCGTTATTCGAAGCCGCCCAACTGACCGCGGCCCAGCATCGCGTCACCGCCGAAAATTACGCGGCGCAGGGCGACTGGGCCGCGGCGATTCGTCACCGGCTGCGCGCCGTCGCCCGCCAGCTCGAAGAGACCCGGGTGCTGACACCGGCACCGAGCCGCACGGCCAACGAGCTGGCCCGCGACGCCGCCGCGGCGCTGCCCCATCTGTCCGGCGAATTGACGCAAGCGGCAACGGCTTTCAACGATGTCACGTACGGTGAACAACCCGGCACCCAGGCGGCCTACCAGATGATCGCCGAGCTGGACGACCACCTGCGGTCCCGCTGGCAGGGCGGACCGCTGGCACCCGGCCGCGCGGAAGCACCCGAGTCGTGGGCGGCGGTGCACTGATGGCGACGACCATCGGCGCCCCTGCCGAAACCACGCCGCGGCGTTGGCGCACCTGGCGGTGGGTGCTCGTCGCGGTGCTGGTGCTCGCGGTCATCGCCGGCGTCGATGCCTATGTGACCGCGCCGCGGCCCGGCGCACGCATGGACCCGCAGGCAACCGGATCCGACGGAGCCCACGCGCTGGTGGAGTTGCTGCGCAACGCCGGTGTCGACGTCGTCGTCGCCAACAACATCGCCGACGTCTAAGACGCGGCGCGACCCGATGCGCTGATCCTGGTGGCCCAGAGCCAATACCTCACCGACACGCTGCTGGACCGGCTGGCTGACGTCCATGCGGATCTGCTACTGGTGGAACCGACGACGCGCACCCGCGAGGCGCTGCTGCCGGACATCCGGACCTCCGGGGCCAACGGTTTCGACCTCGACCCGAATTGCACGCTGCGCGAGGCGGTTCGCGCCGGCTCGGTGCGGTTCGGACGCAGCACCACCTACGAGCCCAAAGACGGCCGCGCGATGACCCGCTGCTACGACGGCGCGCTGATTCGCTTCCGCGAGAAGGGGCGGACCATCACAGCGGTCGGCAACACCGACTTCATGACCAACGGCGGCCTGCTGCGAGCGGGCAACGCCGCCCTCGCGATGAACCTCGCCGGCGACCGGCCCCGGCTCATCTGGTACGCGCCGCACCAGGTCGAGGGTGAATCCTCAGCCAGGGCATCGCTTTTCGAGCTGATTCCACCCAATGCCATCTGGATCGTCGGGCAGCTGGCGCTGGTGGTGCTGCTGGTCGCACTGTGGAAGGGCCGACGGCCTGGCCCCCTGGTGGCCGAGGAGCTGCCCGTGGTGGTCCGCGCGTCGGAGACCGTCGAGGGCCGCGGCCGGCTGTACCGGTCCCGGCGGGCACGCGATCGCGCGGCCACCGCATTGCGCACCGCCGCGGTGGCGCGGCTGCTGCCGCGGCTCGGCCTGGGCGCGGGCGCTTCGCCCGCGGCGGTGATCACCACGGCGGCCCAGCGCATCGGATCCGATCCGGCCTTCGTCACCTACCATCTGTTCGGTCCGCCCCCGACGACCGACAACGACCTGTTACAACTGGCCCGTGCGCTCGACGAAATCGAAAGGCAGGTCGCACACCCGTGACACAACCCTCTACCGCCCAGTCCCCCACCGCTGAATCGGCACGCGAGGCACTGCTGGCGTTGCGTGGCGAGCTCGCCAAGGCCGTCGTCGGGCAGGAGGGCGTGATCAGCGGCCTGGTGATCGCGCTGCTGTGCCGCGGCCACGTGTTGCTGGAAGGCGTTCCGGGAGTGGCCAAGACGCTATTGGTCCGGGCGCTGTCCGCGGCGCTGCAGCTGGAATTCAAGCGGGTACAGTTCACCCCCGACCTGATGCCCGGCGACGTGACGGGTTCACTGGTGTACGACGCGCGCACCGCCGCGTTCGTGTTCAGGCCCGGGCCGGTGTTCACCAACCTGCTGCTGGCCGACGAGATCAACCGGACGCCGCCCAAAACCCAGGCCGCGCTGCTCGAGGCGATGGAAGAGCGACAGGTCAGCGTGGATGGTCAACCGCAGCCGCTGCCGGACCCGTTCATCGTGGCCGCGACCCAGAACCCGGTCGAATACGAGGGCACCTACCAGCTGCCCGAGGCCCAGCTGGACCGCTTTTTGCTCAAACTGAATGTGACGCTGCCGCCGCGGGACGCCGAGATCGCCATCCTGCACCGGCACGCGCACGGCTTCGATCCGCGTGACCTGTCGGCGATCAGCCCGGTGGCCGGACCCGCGGACCTGGCGGCCGGCCGCGACGCCGTGCAGCACGTGCTGATTGGCGACGAGGTGCTCGGCTACATCGTCGACATCGTCGGGGCCACCCGCTCCTCCCCGGCGCTGCAACTGGGCGTGTCCCCCCGCGGGGCGACCGCCCTGCTGGCGACGGCGCGCTCCTGGTCCTGGCTGTCCGGCCGCAACTACGTCACTCCCGACGACGTGAAGGCGATGGCCCGCCCGACGCTGCGGCACCGGGTGATGCTGCGACCCGAGGCCGAACTTGAAGGGGCCACACCCGACGGTGTGCTCGACGGGATCCTGGCGTCGGTTCCGGTGCCCCGCTAGTGGTCCTGACCGGACGCACCGGGCTGGTCGCACTGATCTGCGTCCTGCCGATCGCGCTGTCTCCTTGGCCGGCACCGACTTTCGCGGCCCTGCTGATCGCGCTGACGATCGCCGTGGTCGTCGACATCGCATTGGCGGCCAGCCCCGCCACGTTGCGCTACGCCCGTTCCCCGGATCGCTCCGCCCGGCTCGGGCAGCAGGTGGAGAGCGGACTGTTGATTTACAACGACGGCCCGCGCAGGTTCCGCGGCCAGGTCCGCGACACCTGGCCGCCCAGCGCCCAGGCGCGGCCGCGCATCCACCCACTCACCATCCCCGCAGGGCAGGACCAGCACGTCGCGACCCGGCTGCAACCGGTCCGCCGCGGCGATCAGCGCGCGACGGTGGTGACCGCCCGTTCGATCGGACCGCTGGGCCTGGCGGCACGGCAACGTTCGCGCCCGGTACCCGGCCAGTTGCGGGTGCTGCCCCCGTTTCTGGCCCGCAAGCACCTGCCGTCGCGGCTCGCCAAGCTGCGCGAGATCGACGGCCTGCTGCCCACGCTGGTCCGCGGGCAGGGCACCGAATTCGATTCGCTGCGAGAGTATGTCGTCGGTGACGACGTCCGCTCGATCGACTGGCGCGCCACCGCGCGCCGTGCCGACGTGGTGGTGCGCACCTGGCGCCCCGAACGCGACCGGCGGGTGGTGATCGTGCTCGACACGGGCCGTACGGCGGCAGGGCGTGTCGGGGTGGATCCGACCGCTGCCGATCCGGCGGGCTGGCCGCGGCTGGATTGGTCGATGGACGCCGCCCTGCTGTTGGCGGCCCTCGCGTCGCGGGCCGGGGACCATGTCGACTTCCTCGCCCACGACCGGGTGAGCCGGGCCGGTGTGTTCGGCGCCTCGCGCACCGAACTGCTTGCCCAGTTGGTCGACGCGATGGCGCCCCTGCAGCCGACGCTGGTCGAATCCGATTGGCGGGCAATGGTTTCCGCTATAGCGCTGCGCGCCCGCCGGCGTTCTCTGGTGGTGCTGCTGACCGACCTCAACGCGGCCGCCCTCGACGAGGGCCTGCTACCCGTGCTGCCGCAGCTGTCGGCCAAGCATCACCTGCTGCTGGCCGC
This sequence comes from Mycobacterium arosiense ATCC BAA-1401 = DSM 45069, assembly GCF_002086125.1. GTDB lineage: Bacteria > Actinomycetota > Actinomycetes > Mycobacteriales > Mycobacteriaceae > Mycobacterium > Mycobacterium arosiense. Next base: position 37,454 of record NZ_MVHG01000012.1, on the reverse strand, counting down.
GGTCTCCGACCCGCGCGTCGACCAAATGGCCGCCGGCCGTTCGGATGCCGCGGCGGTCTACGACGCAGCGGCGGCCGAACGATCCCGCAACGACCGCGGTGCGATCGCCACGCGGCTGCGCCGCAGCGGGGTGGAAGTCGTCGACGCGACGCCCACCGAACTGGCACCGGCGCTGGCCGATCACTACCTGGCGATGAAGGCGACCGGGCGGCTCTAACCCGCCGGCGTCGCCGGCTCAGCGAGTCGGAACGAAGTCCGGCGCCTCTGCCATATCCCCGCTTTCCCCGGCCCGCACGCCGCGGCGGCCGAAGTAGACGATGTAGGACAGAAACGCCACCTCGGCGAGGACGCCGATGCCCACCCGCACGAACGTCGGCAACGGCGAGGGCGTCACCAGCGCCTCGATCAACCCGGAAACCAGCAGCACCGCGACCAGACCCACGGCGACCGAGACGACGGCGCGCCCCTGCTCGGCGAGCACCTGCCCCCGGGGCCGGTCGCCGGGGGCGATCACCGACCAGCCCAGCCGCATTCCCGTTGCCCCCGAAAGGAATACCGCCGTGAGCTCGAGCAATCCATGGGGGGCAAGCAAACCCAGGAGCAGGCCTCCCTTGCCGGCCGGAAACATCAGGCCGGCAATGACGCCCAGATTGGCGGCGTTCTGGAACAGCACGAACGGGATCGGCAGCCCCAGCACCACGGACATCGCGATGCATTGGGCGGAAACCCAGGAGTTGTTCACCCAAATCTGCAGCGCAAACGCGGCGGCGGGGTGTTCGCTGTAATAGGACTCGACATCGTGGTTGACCAATTGCTCGATGTCATCAGGTGTTCCGAGCGCGGATTGAACCTCGGGGCTGCCGGCGACCCATAGCGCCACGATGAGGACGACGGCGAGAAACGCCACCGCCGTGGCCACCCACCACCGCCCGCCGCGGTACGCCACGACCGGGAACGACACCGTCCAGAACCGGGTGAACGCGCTGCTCAGTGGCGCGTGGGCACCCGTCACCGCGGAACGGGCCCGCGCGACCAGGCTGGAGAGCCGGCCGATCAGCAAGGAATCCGAGGAGGCCGAGCGCAACATCGACAGATGGGTGGAGACCCGCTGGTAGAGCTCGACTAGTTCGTCGATTTCCGCACCGGACAATGACCGGCGCCGCCCGATCAATCGGTCCAGGCGATCCCAGGTAGGGCGATGGGCCAGCACGAATGCATCGACGTCCACCCTGGGCAGCCTAATCGCACTGCCGGCATGACAAAGCGCGGCCGGCCGTCAGTGCCCAACCTGTACCGTTCGAAGTTATGTCGGAGGTGGTGACCGGGGACGCCGTGGTGCTCGATGTGCAGATCGCGCAGCTGCCTGTGCGGGCGTTGAGCGCGCTGATCGACATCGCGGTCATGTTCATCGGATACCTGCTCGGCCTGATGCTGTGGGCCGCCACCCTGACTCAATTCGATACCGCGCTCAGTAGTGCGATCCTGCTGATTTTTACGGTGCTGGTGATTGTGGGCTATCCCTTGGTCCTCGAAACGGCTACCCGGGGACGCTCGGTGGGCAAGATCGCGATGGGTCTGCGGGTAGTGTCCGACGACGGAGGCCCAGAACGCTTCCGCCAGGCCTTGTTTCGCGCCCTGGCGGCCCTGGTGGAAATCTGGATGCTGTTCGGCAGCCCGGCCGTCATCTGCAGCATCCTGTCCCCCAAGGCCAAACGCATCGGCGATTTCTTTGCCGGCACGGTGGTGGTCAACGAACGCGGGCCCCGCCTCGGGCCCCCGCCGATGATGCCGCCGTCGTTGGCGTGGTGGGCATCGTCGCTGCAGCTGTCGGGGCTATCCGTCGGCCAGGTCGAGGTTGCGCGCCAATTCCTTTCCAGGGCAACACAGCTCGACCGTCAGCTGCGCCTGCAGATGGCCTACCGGATCGCCGGCGACGTGGTGGCCCGCATCGCGCCGCCGCCACCGCCCGGCGCCCCGCCGGAACTCGTGCTCGCCGCGGTCCTGGCCGAGCGGCACCGGCGCGAACTGGCCCGGCTGCGTCCGCCCATGCCCGCGCCGGGTCATATGGCGCCATGGCCACCGACCGGCCCCGCGTACGGCCCCCCGGGCTGGCCTGGCGCGCCGCCGCAGCAAGTCACCAAATGGCCGGACCCCCACCCGAATCCCCCCGGGCCGGGAGACTCCGGGACACCGGGCGGTTTCTCGGTGCCGCACTAGCCGGCCACGCTCGCCGCCATGAGGGCGACGTCGGCAATCAGCAACGCCCATCCGCACAGCGGGACCGCGACGCCCCAGCGGCGTTTGGCGGTGAAAAACGAGACGATGATGACCAGGACCGCTACCGCGGGCGCGCCGTAGAAGGCCACGCCCAAATTGATCCCGTCGTGGCCCAGATAGGGACAGCCGTGACCGCTGCACCCATCGGTGCTCATGACGGCGCCGAGCGCGAAGAGCATCACCAACGCGGCGCCGGGCACCGTCGCCAGCGCCAAACCCCAATTGACCCAAGGCCGGGCGGTGGAGCGCGGCGCGCCGTCGGGCCGCCCGTACGGGGACGGGCCCGCGGTCCCGCCACCCACCGTGAGGTCGTTGTCGGGGTCCATCTCGATAGCTGGTACCCGTGTCTGCCACATGCAAACCGCGTCCCACCGCGTTCGCGCGCGGGCGCCCCCCCGATCTCCGCAGCTCAGCGCCTAAGCAGACTCGCTTCGCAACGTATCAGTGTTGCATCGCGATAGGTTCCGATATATCGTATTGCTCGAAGCGTGCACACGGTGCGCGACCCACGAACGTTAGGACACCCAATGAGCAACCCATTCACTTCCCCCGAAGGTCCCTTCGCCGGGCGGCCCGGATTCGGCTTTGGCTCCGGCCCGGTCGACCCGCGCGCCCTGCACGAAGCGCGCCGGCAGGCCCGGCGGGACTTTCGCGAGCATCTGCGCGATCACGCCGGCGGCCACGGCGGCCCGCTCGGCTTCGGCCCCGGCTTCGGAGCGGGCTTTGGTCCCGGTTTCGGCCCGGGCCTCGGCTTCGGCCCCGGCGGCCGGCGCGGCGGATGGCGCCATGGCGGCCCGGGTCGCGGCAAACGCGGCGACGTGCGAGCCGCCATCCTGCGGCTGCTGGCCGAGCGGCCGATGCATGGCTACGAAATGATTCAGCTGATCGCCGAGCGCAGCAACGGGCTGTGGAAGCCGAGCCCCGGCTCGGTGTATCCGACGCTGCAGCTGCTCGACGACGAAGGCTTGATCACCGCGAGCGAAACCGAAGGCAGCAAGAAGCTTTTCGAGCTGACCGAGCAGGGACGCGCGGCGGCCGAGAAGATCGAGACCCCGCCGTGGGACGAGATCACCGAAGGCGCCGACCCGGGACACATGAATCTGCGGGCGGCAGTAGGCCAGTTGTTCGGCGCGATCGGGCAATCCGCCTACACCGCGTCCTCCGATCAGCAGCAGCGCGTCATCGACATCCTGAACACTGCGCGGCGTGAGATCTACGGCATCCTCGGCGAAGACTGAGTGCAAAGAAAGCGGGCCCTGGATCGGGTCGCGTCACGTGACGTCGACCCAATCCAGGGCCCGCTGCACGGCTTTGCGCCAGCCCGCGTAACCCGCGGCGCGCTGCTCGTCGTTCCACGCCGGCTCCCACCGCCTGCCCTCTTGCCAGTTGGCCCGCAGGTCGACCGGGTCGGCCCAGAACCCCACCGCCAAACCGGCCGCGTAGGCCGCGCCGAGCGCGGTCGTCTCGGCGACCACCGGCCGTACCACGTCCACCCCGAGCACATCGGCCTGAATCTGCATGCACAGGTCGTTGCCGGTGATGCCGCCGTCAACCTTCAAAACCTCAAGGTGCACACCGGAATCCGCCGCCATGGCGTCCACCACGTCGCGACTCTGATAGCAGATCGCCTCCAGCGTTGCGCGCGCCAGATGCGCGTTGGTGTTGAACCGCGACAGCCCGACGATCGCGCCGCGCGCATCGGATCGCCAGTACGGCGCAAACAATCCGGAGAACGCGGGCACGAAATAGACCCCGCCGTTGTCGTCGACCTGGCGTGCCAGCGATTCGCTTTGGGCGGCACCGCTGATGATGCCCAACTGATCACGCAGCCACTGCACCGCCGCCCCGGTCACGGCGATCGAACCCTCGAGCGCGTACACGGGTTTGGCGTCGCCGAACTGATAGCAGACGGTGGTCAGCAGCCCGTTGTCGGACCGCACGATCGTCTCTCCGGTGTTGAGCAGCAGGAAATTCCCGGTGCCGTAGGTGTTTTTGGCTTCCCCTTCGGACAGGCACACCTGGCCCACCATCGCCGCGTGCTGATCGCCGAGCATTGCGGCGATCGGCACCTCACCGCCGGCCGGCCCGGTCTCGGTCGTCACGCCATAGGGCTGCGGCGACGACGACGGCCCGATCCTCGGCAACATCGCGCGCGGTATGGAAAAGAACGACAGCAGCTCGTCGTCCCAGTCGAGGGTCTCCAGGTTCATCAGCATGGTCCGGCTGGCGTTGGTCACATCGGTGGCGTGCACGCCGCCGCGCGGCCCCCCGGTGAGGTTCCACAACACCCAGGTGTCGGCCGTCCCGAACAGCGCGTCGCCGCTTTCGGCGGCCTCGCGCACCCCGTCGACGTTCTGCAGAATCCATTGCAGCTTGGCCGCGGAGAAGTAGGTGGCCGGGGGCAGGCCGGCCTTGCGGCGGATCACGTCGCCGCGGCCGTCGCGTTGCGCCGCCGAGGCAATCCGGTCGGTACGGGTATCCTGCCAGACGATCGCGTTGTAATAGGGCCGCCCGGTCTTGCGGTTCCACACCAGCGTCGTCTCGCGTTGATTCGTAATACCGAGTGCGGCAATGTCTTTGGTACTCAGGTTGGCCCGGTTCAACACCGACGTCAGCACCGAGGAGGTGCGCTCCCAGATTTCCACCGGGTCGTGCTCCACCCAGCCGGCGCGGGGCAGGATCTGCTCGTGCTCGAGTTGATGGCGGGCCACCTCGGCACCCTCGTGATCAAAGATCATGCAGCGAGTGCTGGTGGTGCCCTGGTCGATGGCGGCGACGAATTCGGCGAACTCGGCCAACTGCCCTCCTTCACACGTGAGCCCGGCACACTCTTGCGTCGAGGTCCATCATGGTCTACCGGCCGGACGGACGAGACCGCAACCGCGACTCGTGGGAGCTTGCGTTGCGGGCGGTAACCCTGTTGCATCTGCGGTGTGGGCGAAGAGGTCAAGCGCACCACGTACGACAGCGCTCAACGGCGGGAATACCGGCGCAAGGTACAGCTGTGCGTGGATGTCTTCGAGACGATGCTCGCCCGGTCGTGCTTCGAGTCCGGGCAGCCACTCACCGGCATGGAGATCGAGTGCAACCTCGTCGACGCCGACTACCAGCCGGCCATGTCGAATCGGCCCGTGCTGGACGCCATCGGCGATCCGGCCTATCAGACCGAATTGGGCGCTTACAACATCGAATTCAACGTTCCCCCGCATGCGCTGCCCGGGCACTCCGGGCTCGATCTCGAGGCCGAGGTGCGGGCCAGCCTGAACGACGCCCAGGCCAAGGCCGGCGCGGCGGGCGGCGCCCACATCGTCATGATCGGCATCCTGCCCACGTTGATGCCCGAACACCTCGACCACGGCTGGATGAGCGAATCCACGCGATATGCCGCGCTGAACGACTCGATCTTCACCGCGCGCGGCGAAGACATTCCCATCGAGATTGCCGGCCCGGAACCCCTGAGCTGGCACACGGCCACGATCGCTCCCGAATCAGCCTGCACCAGCATGCAATTGCATCTGCAGTTGGCGCCGGAGACGTTCGACTCCAACTGGAATGCGGCGCAGAGCGTGGCCGGGCCGCAGCTGGCGTTGGGCGCCAATTCACCGTTCTTCTTCGGGCACCTGCTGTGGGCGGAGACCCGCATCGAGCTGTTCACCCAGTCCACCGACACCAGGCCCGAGGAGTTGAAAACCCAAGGCGTGCGCCCGCGGGTGTGGTTCGGCGAACAGTGGATCGACTCGATCCTGGACCTCTACCGAGAGAACATCCGCTACTTTCCGTCCCTGCTGCCCGAAGTTTCCGATGAGGATCCGGTGGCCGAGCTGGCCGCCGGACGCATCCCGCAGCTTGCCGAATTGCGCCTGCACAACGGGACGGTCTACCGCTGGAACCGCCCGGTCTACGACGTGGTCGACGGCCGTCCCCATCTGCGACTGGAGAACCGGGTGTTGCCGGCCGGACCGACCGTCGTCGACATGCTGGCGAACTCGGCCTTCTTCTACGGGGTGCTGCGCGGCCTGGCCGAAGCGGACGACCCGTTGTGGCGCCACATGGATTTCGGTGTGGCCGAAGCCAATTTCCTGGCGTCGGCGCGCTACGGCATCGACGCGCGGTTGCATTGGCCCCGGGTGGGCGAGGTGAGCGCACGCGACCTGGTGCTCGACACACTGCTGCCGATCGCCGACGAGGGCTTGCGGCGCTGGGGCGTCGATCCCGACGTGCGCGACCGGTTCCTCGGGGTGATCGAGGGCCGGGCGCGGACGGGGCGCAACGGTGCCAGCTGGCAGGTGTCCACCGTGCGGGCGCTGGAGGACGGCGGCATGAGCAGGCCCGCGGCGCTGGCCGAGATGCTGCGCCGGTACTGCGAACACATGCACGCCAACGAGCCGGTGCACACCTGGGAGTAGCTTGCTATTCATGTCGTCTGATCACGTGATGGATTGGGACAGCGCGTATCGCGAGCAGGCCCACTTCGAGGGTCCGCCACCCTGGAACATCGGTGAGCCACAACCCGAACTGGCGGCGCTGGTCGCGGCCGGCAAATTCCGCAGCGACGTGCTCGATGCCGGCTGCGGGGTCGCCGAGCTGTCACTGGCGCTGGCCGCCCAGGGGTACACGGTGGTCGGTGTCGACCTCACGCCGACCGCCGTCGCGGCGGCCACCGAGTCCGCCCAGGAGCGCGGCTTGACCACGGCCAGTTTCGTGCAGGCCGACATCACGTCGTTCTCCGGCTACGACGGGCGGTTCTCCACCGTGGTGGACAGCACGCTGTTCCACTCGCTGCCGGTGGAGGGCCGCGACGGCTACCTGAGGTCGGTACACCGGGCCGCCGCGCCCGGGGCGAGCCTGTTCATCCTGGTCTTCGCCAAGGGCGCCTTCCCGGCCGAGATGGAACCGAAGCCTAACGAGGTCGACGAGGGCGAACTGCGCGCCGCGGTGAGTAAGTACTGGGAGATCGATGAGATTCGCCCCTCCTTCATCCTGTCCAACGTCGTCAACATCCCCGGCGCGCCCTTTGAATTTCCGCCGCACGATCGCGACGAGCAGGGCCGGCTCAAGATGCCGGCCTACCTGCTGACGGCGCACAAAGCGGGCTAGCCGGTCGCGGTCGCCGCGGTGGCGGCGATGAGCGCCTCGGCGAACGTCTGAAGGTCGTCGGCCGTGGTGTCCACGTGCGGTGAGATCCGCAGCACGGGTTGGGTGAGCTCCAGCGGCGCCCGCTGCACGCCGGCGCAGGTGGTCAGGATCCGTCGCTCGGCCAGCAGCCATGCCCGCACCGCCTGCGGGTCGGCGCCGTCGTTGGGCGCCAAAGTGGTGATGGCACTGGGCTCTTCGACCTCTTCGACCACCGTCCAGCCGTCCACATCAGCCAGCATCGTGCGGCTCATGACCCCCACCTCGGCCAGCCGCGCATGCACCGCCCGCGGCCCGTAGGCCAGATGCTCGCCCAGCGCCAGCGAAAACCCCACGCGCGCTGCAATATTCGCTTCGCCAAATTCCAGTTGTTCGGCCACCGTCGGCGGGCCGTCCTTGCTGGCCCACTCCGGCGCGGCCAGCCGGGGGTGCAGGCGTTCCATCAGTTCGCCGCGCACCCCGAGGATCCCGACACCGCGCGGACCGGCGATCCATTTGCGCGACGACGAGTAGGTCGCATCGGCATCCACCGCACAGTCCACCTGGCCCAGTGCCTGCGCCGCGTCGACCACGAGCGGCAGCCCCAATTCGCGGCACAGTTGGGCGACCATCGAAACCGGTTGAACCACACCGCGATGGCTGGCCACGGCGGTCAGATGCACCAGGTCCGGTGGGTCGCTGTCCAGCGCCAGCGCCGCGTCGTCAAGCGCGACCCGGCCGTCTTCCAGCGTCGGCAGCAGCTGCCGGTCGAACCCGTGAGCGGCCAGCATCGCCAGGTTGGGCCCGTATTCGCCGGGCAGGCACGCCACCGTCCGTCGCTCGGCCGGCCAGCCGCCCAGCAGCAGATCCAGGGCGTTCAGCGAACCGGTGGTGAAAACCACCTCGGCGTCCGGCATTCCGGTCAGCGCGGCGAAGGCGGCGCGCCCGGCGTCGAGCACCGGTGTGGCGGCCTCCGCCGCGACGTAGCCGCCGACTTCGGATTCGTTGCGGGCATGCTGCGCGGTGGCCTCGATCACCGCCAGGCTCTGCCGTGAACAGGCCGCGTTGTCCAGGTGCAGTCCGGCCACCGGCGGGCGGGCTGACCGCCACCGGTCGGCCAGCGCGTTGCTGCCGGTCACTTCACGGCCAACGACAACCCGAAGTCGCCCGCCTCGTCGGTCCACCACCGGGTGCGACGCAAGCCCGCGGCGGCCAATTCGTCAGTCACCTTGTCGGAGCGGAACTTACACGACACCTCGGTGAGCATCTCCTCGCCGGCCTCGAAGTCGACGGTCAGGTCGAGCGCGCCGACCCGCACCCGCTGGGGACGGTCGGACCGCAACCACATCTCGATGCGTTCCTCCGCCGTGTTCCACCGGGCCACGTGCCGGTAGGCGTCGACGTCGAAATCCGCGTCGAGTTCCCGGTTGACGACCGCGAGCACATTGCGGTTGAACGCCGCCGTCACGCCGGTGGCATCGTCGTAGGCGCGCACCAGCCGCTCGGAGTCCTTGACCAGGTCCGTGCCCAGCAGCAGGCTGTCGCCGGGCCGCATCTGCGCGGACAGCGCGGCGAGGAACCCCGCGCGGGGGACCGGCGTGAGATTGCCGATCGTCGACCCGAGGAACACGAACAGCCGTCGCCCGCCTTCGGGGATCTCCGTCAGGTGCTCTTCGAAATCGCCACAAACGGCCTTGATTTCGACCCCGGCGTATTCCCGCGCGATGGCCGCGGCGGCCGTCGACAGAATGCTGGCGTCGACGTCGAACGGGACGAACCTGCGCAGCGAACCCCGTGCGCGCAGGGCGTCGAGCAACAGCCGGGTCTTTTCCGATGTCCCGCTGCCCAGTTCCACCAGCGTGTCGGCCTCGCTGGCCGAGGCCGCTTCGGCCGCCCGCGCGCGCAGGATCTCCGCCTCGGCGCGGGTGGGGTAATACTCGGGCAACCGCGTGATTTGATCGAACAGCTCGCTGCCCACGGAATCGTAGAACCATTTGGGCGGCAATGACTTCGGCGTCTTCTGCAGGCCTTCGAGCACATCACGGCGCAGCGCGTGGTACGCCGAGTCGGCGGCCAGGTGGTTCGACAGCGACAGCCTCATCAAGATCCTCTCGACTGGTCCAGCGGCGTCATCGTGACGCCGTCGGCAGTGACTTCGACAAGGTGGCGGTCCGGGACGTCCTCCCAGTCGGAGTCGTTGTCATAGGGTTCGCTGGCCAGCACCACGCCGTCGGCGCGGCGCAGGATGGACAGCGTGTCGCCCCACGCCGTCGCCACCATGCGAGAGCCGTTGGCGGCCAGGATGTTCAGCCGGGCGCCCGGATCGGCTTCCGCGATCTCGACGATGGTCTGTCCCAGCGCGTCGAGGCCGCGCTCGAAGATCACCGCCGCCAATATGGCGCTGTCACAGACCGATTCGGCCGCTGACGTGGTCGGCAACACGGACCGGTCGACTATTCCGTTGTGCGACAACAACCACCGCTCATCGGTGAACGGCGCGGTCGCGCTGGCCTCGATCGGCATCCCGACGGTGGCCGAGCGCACGGCGGCCACCACGCAGTGGCTGCGCAACGCCGGCGCGATGGAATCGAACGACACGTCACCCCACAGCGGCGCCTGGCTGCGCCACCGGCGCGGCACCCCTGGTGGGGGTTCGGCGGAGGTGTCGAAAAACCCCACCCCCCAACCGTCGGCGTTGAGCAGGCAGTGCTTCTGGCGGCGCGGCGCATAAGACTGCACCCGCAGCCCGAACGGCGGGTCGAGCACCAACGAGGACACGGTGACGTCGGTCCCCAGCCATCCCAGGTGCCGGCACATCAGGGGGAATCCCCGGCGCCGGGGACGTCCCACGCCAACCGAACGCCGGAGAAGATCTGGCGCCGGTAGGGATGATCCCAATTGCGGAAGCTCGGCCGCATGATGCCCGGTTCGACCGCCCACGAGCCGCCGCGCAGCACCCGGTAGTCGCCGCCGAAGAACGGCTGTGAATAGCGTTCGTAGAGCATCGGGACGAATCCCGGCCACGGCCGCAGCGGGGAACTGGTCCACTCCCAGACATCGCCGAGCAGCTGCTCGGCCCCGTACGCCGAGCCGCCGGCGGGATAGGCGCCCACCGGCGCGGGCCGCAACGCCCCGCCGCCCAGGTTGGCCAGGTCGTCGTCCGGTGTGCGCTCACCCCAGGGGTAGCGGCGCCGGGTGTCGGTGGAGGGATCCCAGGTGCAGGCTTTCTCCCACTCGATCTCCGTGGGTAGCCGGGCGCCGGCCCAGGCGGCGTAGGCCTCGGCCTCGAAATAGCTGACGTGCTGGACGGGTTCGTCGGCCGGGATCTCTTCGACGTGGCCGAAACGGGTGCGGGTGAGACCGTCGGAACTCCAGAACTGCGGCGCGGTAAGCCCCGCACCCTGCCGGTGCTGCCAGCCGCGCTCCGACCACCAGCGCGGCTGGTGATAGCCGCCGTCGTCGACGAACTGCCGCCATTCACCGTTGGTGACCGGGACCCGGCCGATCCGGAACGCGGGCAGGTCGACGACGTGGGCCGGGCGCTCGTTGTCCAGTGAGTACGGTTCGCTTGCGGCGTCCACACCGAGGACGAATTCACCGGCGGGCACCAGCACCGACGTGCCGGCCACGCCGGCACGCCCCGCCGGCAGCGTCGACGTTGCCCGCAGAAGCGGTGCGCCGCTGCGCAAGTTCAACGCCTGCAGCATGGTCTCGTCGTGCTGGTTTTCGTGGCTGACCACCATGGCGTAAACGAAGGCCGCCTCGTCGCCGGCGGGGTCGTCGGGCAGCTCATCCAGCGCGTCGAGCACGGCGGACCGCACGGTGCGGCAGTATGCCCGCGCCTGGTCCGGCGACAGCAGCGGCAGATCGACCCGGCTGGCGCGCGAATGTACGAAGGCGTCGTACAGCCCCTCGACGGGCGGCGGCAACATCCCCGGCCGCGCCGCGTCACCACCGCGCAGCAGCCACAGCTCTTCTTGCTGACCGATGTGCGCCAGGTCCCAGACCAGCGGGCTCATCAACGGGTCGTATTGCCGGCAGAGTTCGGCGTCGTCTAAGTCGACCAGACGCAACGTCCGCGCCCGCGCCCGCGCCAGGTCGTCGGCGATCGCCTCGCGGCATGACGACCGCAAGCGCGGCGCAGCCGGGCGCAGCGGGTCGGAATCATCAGGCGATGACGACCGCAAGCGCGGCGCAGCCGGGCGCAGCGGGTCGGAATCATCAGGCGACGACGACCGCAAGCGCGGCGCAGCCGGGCGCGGCGGGTCGGAATCATCAGGAGATGTCACTGCTCCCCTTGCGCCAGTCGCCCCACGGTGGGGGCGAGGCCATGCTCGATCACCCGGTCGGCGAAATCGTCACCGGGACAGCGGCCCCGCTCGACCAGGCGGACCAACCGCTGCATCGAATCGCCCAGTTCCCCGGGCGCTTTCGCGGCGGCGATGGTCACGCAGGCGTTGGCCGCCCGGTACAGCCGTCGATCCCGCAGGCCCACCCGGGCCGCGGTGTCCCAGGCGGTCGCCACCGGTTCGACGGCCTCGGCCGCGACGTCGGCGGCGGCGGGGTCATCGAGCAGGGTCGCCAGGGTGAAGGCCACGGCGGGCCACAGGGCGTCCGGCACGCTGTCCAGGTAGCGGATCTCCAGCCACTGCCTGGGCCGCACCGGCGGAAACAGCGTGGTGAGGTGGTATTCCAGGTCGGCCACGCTGGGGCGGCGGCCCCCGAGCAGCACCCGGCCGTCGACCCAGTCGGCAAAGGGCACCCAATGCGTGACGGCTTCGGCGTCGGGATTGTGCACGAGCATCACCGGGGCCTTGAGCGCATACCGCGCCCAGTCGGTGCCCGGGTCGTCGCCGCTGGCCCCCAGGATGGGCCCGCAACGCGCCGAATCCATCCGGCCCCACACCCGCTGCCGGCTGGACACCCAGCCCGTGAAGTCGCCGACCAGCATCGGCGAGTTGGCGGTGATCGCGATCATCATGGGCCCCAAGGCATGCGCCAGGCGCACCCGCGCCGCCCAGCCGTCCCGCGGCCCGGCGTCCACGTTGACCTGGATCGAGGCGGTGGACGTCATCATCGCCGCGCCCGCCTCCCCGGAGCGGCTGGTGGCGAAGAACTGTTCCATAGCGCGGTAGCGGGCACCCGGATTGATGCGCTGGGGCGGCCGCAGTGGGTCGGCGCCGAGGAAGACCAGGCCCAGCCCGGCCTCAGCAAACGCCGGCTGCAGCACGGCCTGGTCCCGGCGCATGGCGTCGATGGCGGGTGCCACGCCGTCGGCCGGCGGCCCCGACAGTTCGACGGCGCCGCCGGGCTCCACGGTGACCCTGCTGCCGCCCGGCATTGCGGGCAGCGCGGCGAGCACGTCGGCGATCTCGTCCCAGCTCGGCCTGCGGTGGGGGTCGGCCGGATCGTGGCAGTGCGCCTCCAATTCCAGACCCACCCGGCCCAGCGGGGCATCCACCAGACACCCTTCGGCGATGTATTGCGCTACGGCCGCGGAGTCGGCCGGCTCGGCGATGTTCAGCTCGGGGGCGGAGTGGGCACCGGCCACCCCCGACCCCGGTTGCGAAGCCGCGGCAGCGATCGGCGCGAACGTCATATCACGATCCCTTCGGGCCCGCGCAAGCCTGAACATGCACCTGCGGACCGCTTCCCTGCGCAGCTAATCGAACGATAATCGGCACTGCTTCGTCTAGTGCTTCATCTATCAGACGCCCCCGACATATTCCCTTCTGCGCACTTTGAGGTGCTCGGGGAAGACTGTTACCCAATCGCTCGATTATTGACCCAGCGCGTTCTGCATCGCCCCAGCTAGCACGTTGACCGCGGGCCCGGCATTGCCGGATTGGCACACTTTCGCCTGCAGCAACACGTTTTCGCGCAGCCTGGTTTGATCGAAGCACCGGCGATCGGTGCCCGCCTCCTGCTTGGTCCAGTTCTCGTCGGCCGGGCCGGCCGGCCCGCCGTCGAACGACCACACCTGCGTGCTGCCGTTGTCCAGGTGGATCGCGGTGGTCTGCCCCGAACAGCCCACGGTGCGATCCACCACGCGATGAAACGCGCGGCCCGCCGCGTCATTGGTGGCGAACACCCCGATGGCCTGCTTGACCAGATGCGTCTGGTCGGTGGCCGAGGTCTGGGTGACGGCCCCGTTGAACGACGCCAAATCGGGATCGTTGTACACCTCGGGCAAGCCGATGTCGGCCCAGTTGTTGCACTCGGGAAGGTCCACCCAGTCGCCTTGCCCGGGCTGGGTGAACACCGACTCCCACCCCATGGGTCCGCCGACGATGTTGCCGACCGACCCCTTGCCCAGGACGGCGTAATTGACCACGCCGGGCTCCGACGGGTGCGCGGCCGCGACCGGTACCGCGATTGTGCCCGCGAAGGCCAACCCGACGACGACCGCGGCCCCGCGCGCCTGGGCAACCTGGGCAACCCGCTTGGTCATGCAGCGATCATGCCAGGCGCGCGGACGTGCGGTCAGCCCCCGTTGCCCCGCACGCCTTCCTCGACCTTTTTGCCGAGGTCGGGGTCGACGTTGCGCCAGTACTCGAACACCCGCGACAGCACCGGTTCCTTGACGCCTTGGGAGACATGGCCAATGATGTTGTGCGCCAAGCGTTCCCTGGCCGCGTCATCGAGGACTTCGCGGACCATGGTGCCGGCCTGACCCCAGTCGTCGTCCTCGGCGTGCAGCGTGTACGCCGAGCGGACCATGTCTCCGTCGGCGTGCCAGCGCACCTCGGCGGCGCGGGCCGGGTCGGCGTGCGGACCGCCGTAGGAATTGGGCGCGTACACGGGGTCGGAGACGTTGTTGATCCGCATGGCGCCGTCTTTGGAGTAGCTGTTCACCTCGACCCTGGGGGTGTTGACCGGGATCTGCCGGTAGTTGGTTCCCAGCCGGGCGCGATGCGCGTCCGAGTACGAGAAGCCGCGCGCCTGCAGCATTTTGTCAGGGCTTAACCCGGTGCCGGGCACGGTGTTGTTCGGCTCGAAGGCCGCCTGCTCGATCTCGGCGTGGTAGTCGGTGACGTTGCGGTTCAGCGTCATCTTGCCGACGTCGATCAACGGGTAGTCGCCGTGCGGCCACACCTTGGTCAGATCGAACGGGTTGAAGCGATAGTCCTTGGCTTCCTCGTACGGCATGATCTGCATCTTCAGCGTCCAGCTCGGGTAGTCCCCGCGCTCGATCGAGTCGAACAGGTCGCGCTGGTGGTAATCGCCATCCTCACCGGCCAACCGGTCGGCGTCCTCCTGGGTCAGGAACTCGATGCCCTGATCGGTGATGAAGTGGTACTTCACCCAGAAGATCTCACCCGCGGCATTGATCCAGCTGTAGGTGTGGCTGCTGTAGCCGTTCATGTTGCGCCAGGTCTTGGGGATGCCGCGGTCGCCCATCAGCCAGGTCACCTGGTGCGCCGATTCCGGGGAAAGGCTCCAGAAATCCCACTGCATGTTGTGGTCGCGCAAATTGCTTGCCTGCAGGCGTTTCTGGGACCGGATGAAGTGCTGGAACTTCAACGGGTCGCGCATGAAGAAAACGGGTGTGTTGTTGCCGACGAGGTCGAAATTGCCTTCGCTGGTGTAGAACTTCAGGGCGAAGCCCCGCGGATCCCGCCAGGTGTCGGGGCTGCCCCGCTCGCCGGCGACCGTGGAAAACCGTGCCAGCATGTCCGTTTTGGCGCCCGGCTGGAATACCGCGGCCCTGGTGTATTGGCTGACGTCGTTGGTCACCTCGAAATGACCAAACGCACCACCGCCTTTGGCGTGTGGCTGGCGCTCCGGGATGCGCTCGCGGTTGAACATCGCCATCTGCTCGATCAGGTAGTGGTCCTGCAGCAGAATCGGGCCGTCTGGGCCGATCGTCAGCGACTGATCGTCGCTCGGCGCAGCGATACCGGCGTCATTGGTCGTGAAACGCTCCGTCATCACTCTCCTCGTCACCGGGCGGGAGGCCACAGGAACCCAGCCCGCACCGCCATACCGAATGCGCTTATTCATCAAGCACTTTCAGCATGGCGGTGGGCGGTCGGGCCTTCGGCCTGCATTCGTGTACTTCCCTTTTCTTGATCACGCCAAGAAACGCGGGCAACACCGTCGGTCGCCCACTAAGGGTCAGTACCCATTCGGGGCCGGACTTAGGCCGTGACTTGAACGGGCGCCGTCAGGGGCGCGGTGCGGGAGCACCGGGGCGCGGTGCGGGGGCACCGGGGGGCTGGCTGACAGCCGGAGGTTGTCCCGGGCCGCTGACGCCAGGGCCGGCGACCGGTCCGCCGGGCCCGCCCGGGCCGCCGGGGGGCATCGGAACGATCAGGCCGGGACCCCCGGGGCCGGGGCCCCACGGCCCGTTGTCGGGCCCGCCCGGGCCACCGGGTCCGCCGTACCACGGCCCGTAGCCGCCGCCCGGACCGCCGTACTGCCCTGGCCCGTTGCCCGGCCCGGGACCCCACGGTCCGTTGCCCGGTCCGGGTCCACCGGGGTGGAACATGCCGTGGTGATGGTGCTGGCAGTGGTAGTGCTGCTTCCAGATGAAGGCACCGACGAAGAACAGCGACGAGAGGATGAACACCACGCCGGCGACGATCACCACCCAGGCCGCCGCCGTGTAGAGCCGCGGCGGCTTCACCCGCTCGGGGGGCGGCGGTGGTGGTGGCGCTGTGACCGGTGCGGCTGGGGTCGGCTCGTGGGTCGGCTCGACTCGTTCTTCGGGTGTCTCGCTCATGCCTTGCCATATTGCCGCTCGCACCCCGTCCCTACCAGGGCCCGGCGCCAAAATTGTGGTGAATCGAGACGCGGCGGTTAGGCGCCGGTGACCGCAAAAGACAGGTGGCCCGGCGCTCGCGCAAGGCGCCGGGCCACTGGTTGGTAATGGGTTTTCAGTTGGTCAGCACGATGACGCTCGGGGTCTGTCCCAGCGCGGCCGCCGAGTGCAGGACCGACGGCGGCAGCTGGCCCGGGGCCATACCGCTGGGACGCACGCCCGGCGGCGCCGGCGCAGTGCTGGTTGCCCCAGGACCGGTCTGGCCGCCCTGGCCGCCCTGGCCACCCGGTGCGCCCGGTGCGCCCGGTCCGCCGAAGTTGCCGGGGCCGCCGGGGCCACGGTGGTGCACCATCGCGTGGTGGTGCTTGTGGTGGTGGTGCCCGTGATGGCCGCCGCGGTGGCCGAGGATGAACCCGGTGAAGAAGATGACCGCGACGATGAACACGATGCCGGCGACGATGGCGACCCACGCGGCGAGTTGGAAGACCCGCGGGGCCCGGTAGGCCGCCGCCGCTTCCGCGGCGACCGGTGCAGTTGCGGTGGAATGACGCACGGTGGGGGATTCAGATGTTTCACTCATGAGACAAATGATGAAGCCGTTAACAGTAGTGGCGGCTATGCGCTACTTATGTACCAGCTGTGAACTAAATCGCCCGCTCAGCGGGTGAAAACTCGCTGCTCGGGCCGCAGCGGGTTGACCGCGAACTGAATCACCCGGTATGGCGCGGCCACCCGCGCGCGGGTGTCCCACTGGCTGACGAAGATTCGCAGCTCGTCGAGCGTCGAGCCGGGAGAGATGTAGCCGCCATAGGGTTGCGCGAGGCGGTTGTCGTAGGGCGGCGGCAGGCTTTCCGCCGGGTCCGGCCACTCGTCGTGCTGCACCACCGTCGTGACCGGCGCGTCGCCCAGGCCCGTCGGGTCGTTGGCCACCCGGACCTCCATGTTGCCGCTGACGGCGTTGAAATAGGACAGCACCGCCTTGCCGTCGATTTGCCGGATGCACATCTCGCCCACCGCGTCCGGCCACAACGGCGTCGGCGGTTTGCCCCAGCCCCCTTGCGGACCGGCCGCCCAGCCCTGCCAGCGGGACCGGTCGGTGAACGTTTGCGGAGTGGCCCGGTAGAGCACGACCGGATCCCTGCGGGTGAAACTGTCGGCGACGATGTACACCCAGCCGCTGGGCGACTCCGGCGTGGGGATCGGGTCGTAGTAGCCGCTGATCTGTGTCTGCGAGCCACCCTGATACGACGCGGGCCGCTTGGACCCGGGAATCGTCTGCCAGCCCGCGCGCGCCGGTTCGGCGGTCACCAGCCGCGAGCTCTGCGGTTCGAGGTTTTTGGTCGTCGTCACCATCAGGTAGTTGCGCCGGTTGATCTGCACCACCCCGGCGGGCAGCTGCGAGGCTCCCGGCGGCGCGGGGTCGGCCAGCAGCGGATTGCTGATGCCGGTGACCCCGGTGTAGCGCACCCCGCCGGGGTCGTCGACGGAGGACGTGTCGACGCGCAACGCGACGGGGGCGTACCAACCACCAAAGCCGACGCCCTGGCCGGCGAAGCTGTCGCCGCACACCTGAAGCAACTCGGCGGGGAACTCGACGAACTCACACAGGTCGGTCGCGCCGATGCCGTAATCCCCGGTCGGGGTGCCGGTACCGGCGGTGGGGCCGATCCGTAGCACCTGGCCGGGGGCCAGCGGCTGCAGCACCGGGTCGGGCGCCGGGGCGGGCGGATCGGCATGTGCTATCCAAAAGCATTGCGGCACAAGCAAAGATGCCGCAAGAAGCGAGAACCGCGTCGCGGAACTCACTCGCGGACTCACAACTGCGCGGCGAGTAACTCGGCGATCTGAATGGTGTTCAGCGCCGCCCCCTTGCGCAGGTTGTCACCGGAGATGAACAGCGCCAGGCCGCGGCCGTCGGGCACCCCGGGATCGCGCCTGATCCGGCCGACCAGCGATTCGTCGACACCGGCGGCCGCCAACGGGGTCGGCACGTCGACCACCTTCACCCCGGGCGCGCCGTCGAGCAGTTCACGGGCCCGCTCCGGCGACAGCGGGCGTTCGAATTCGGCGTTGATGGACAGCGAGTGTCCGGTGAACACCGGTACCCGCACGCAGGTGCCGCTGACGGCCAGCTCGGGGATGCCGAGGATCTTGCGGCTCTCGTGGCGCAGCTTCTGGTCCTCGTCGGTCTCACCGGAGTCGTCGTCCACGAGGGAGCCCGCCAACGGGATGACGTTGAAGGCGATCGGCGCGGCATAGGTTTCGGGCGCCGGGAACGCTACGGCGTTGCCGTCGTGCACCAGCCGCTCGGCGCCGTCGATGACCGCGCGAGCCTGGGTGGCCAGCTCCTCCACCCCGGCGATCCCGCTGCCGGATACCGCCTGATAGCTCGACACCACCAGGCGTTGCAGTTCGGCTTCCTCGTGCAGCACCTTGAGCACCGGCATGGCGGCCATGGTGGTGCAGTTCGGGTTGGCGATGATGCCCTTCGGCCGGTTGCCGGCATCGCGAACGAAGTTCACCTCGGACACCACCAGCGGCACGTCCGGGTCCTTGCGCCAGGCCGACGAGTTGTCGATCACCGTCACCCCGGCCGCGGCGAACCGGGGGGCCTGCACCAGCGACATCGTCTTACCGGCGGAAAACAGCGCGATGTCCAGCCCGCTCGGGTCGGCCGTCGCTGCGTCTTCGACCTCGATCTCCTGACCGCGGAATTCCAGCTTGCGCCCCTGCGAGCGCGCCGAGGCGAAAAACCGCACCGACGTCGCGGGGAAGTCCCGCTCGTCGAGCAACCGGCGCATCACCTGGCCGACCTGGCCGGTGGCGCCCACAACGCCGATGGCAACCATCTATCTACCCGTCCCCGCGTACACCGTCGCCGACTCTTCGCCGCCGAGTCCGAACGCCTCGTGCAACGCCACGACGGCCTTGTCTAGTTCGGTGTCGCGGCACAGCACCGAGATCCGGATCTCCGAGGTGGAGATCAGCTCGATATTGACCCCCACCTCTGCCAGGGCCTCACAGAAGGTGGCGGTGACGCCCGGGTGGCTGCGCATGCCCGCTCCGATCAGCGACACCTTGCCGATGTGGTCGTCGTAAAGCAGTTGGCTGAACCCGATCTCGTCCTTGAGCGCATCAAGCTTGGCCACCGCGGTGGGTCCGCTGTCCCGCGAGCAGGTAAAGGTGATGTCGGTCTTGCCGTCCTCGACCTTGGAGACGTTCTGCAGCACCATGTCGATGTTCACGTCGGCATCGGCCAGCGCCCGGAAGACGCGGGCGGCATATCCGGGGATGTCGGGAATGGCGACGACGGTCACCTTGGCCTCGCTGCGGTCGTGCGCGACTCCGGTCAGGATGGGGTCTTCCATGGCTATGTCCTTGATCGATCCGACGACGACGGTGCCCGGGTTCTCCGAATACGAAGACCGGACGTGCACCGGAATGTTGTAGCGGCGCGCATATTCGACGCAGCGCAGCATCAAGATTTTGGCGCCGCAAGCCGCCATCTCGAGCATCTCTTCGAAGGTGACCGTCTCCAGCTTGCGGGCGTTGTGCACGATCCTCGGGTCGGCGGAAAAGATGCCGTCGACGTCGGTGTAGATCTCGCACACGTCGGCGCGCAGCGCCGCGGCCAGCGCCACCGCGGTGGTGTCCGAACCGCCGCGGCCCAGCGTGGTCACGTCCCGGGTGTCCTGGCTGACGCCTTGGAAACCGGCCACCAGCACGATGCGCCCTTCGTCCAGCGCGGTCTGCAGCCGCCCCGGCGTGACGTCGATGATCTTGGCGTTGCCGTGGGTGCCCGTGGTGATCACGCCGGCCTGCGAACCGGTGAACGAGCGCGCCTGCGCCCCCAGCGATTCGATCGCCATCGCGACCAGCGCGTTGGAGATTCGCTCACCGGCGGTCAGCAACATGTCGAGTTCCCGCGGCGGCGGCGCCGGACACACCTGCTGGGCGAGATCCATCAGGTCGTCGGTGGTGTCGCCCATCGCGGAGACGACGACGACCACGTCGTTGCCTTGCTTCTTGGTCGCGACAATGCGCTCGGCCACGCGGCGGATCCGATCGGCGTTCGCCACTGAGGATCCGCCGTACTTCTGCACGACGAGCGCCACGCTTTTCCCCACCTCTCCGGCCCTGCGCACCCAATTCCGGGTATAAGTCCACAACAGAATACGTGCCACGCATGGCGGTTTACGTCGCGATACCCGGTCCCCCGCCCCGAACATTCGCTTCGGTCTCGGCGGCATTTTTGCCAAGCCGCGAAAAGCGGTAAAGTGCAGGACGTGCAGCGGGTGCTCCTCCTCGGCCGCCGCGACGGGGTCTAATCCAGACCGGCTTCCCGTCGCGGGTGTTCGCGATGCGCCGGTCTGAGGTTCCCCTTCTGATACCCCGGAGCAATCACCGTGACTTCCAATCCCGACGCCTTCAGCTCGGCACGCACCATCGTCTCGCCCGCGGGCCCGCCAGCGCCCGGACAACCCGCCTGGAACCCGCAGCGCGGCTCGTCGATGCCGGTCAACCGGTACCGGCCCTTCGCCGAAGAGGTCGAGCCGATCCGGCTGCCCAACCGCACCTGGCCCGACCGGGTCATCGACAGCGCGCCGCTGTGGTGCGCGGTGGACCTGCGCGACGGCAACCAGGCGCTCATCGACCCGATGAGCCCGGCACGTAAGCGCCGCATGTTCGATCTGCTGGTTCGCATGGGCTACAAGGAAATCGAAGTGGGATTCCCGTCGGCCAGCCAGACCGACTTCGACTTCGTCCGCGAAATCATCGCCGACGGCGCGATCCCCGACGACGTCACCATCCAGGTGCTGACCCAGTGCCGGCCGGAACTGATCGAGCGCACCTTCGAGGCTTGCGACGGCGCGCCGCAGGCCATCGTGCACTTTTATAACTCGACGTCGATTCTGCAGCGTCGCGTCGTGTTCCGCGCAGACCGCGCCGCGGTGCAGGCCATAGCGACCGAAGGCGCCCGCAAGTGCGTCGAGGAGGCCGCCAAGCACCCCGGCACGCGGTGGCGGTTCGAGTACTCGCCGGAGTCCTACACCGGCACCGAGCTGGAATACGCCAAACAGGTGTGCGACGCCGTCGGCGAGATCATCGCGCCGACCCCGGACAACCCGATCGTCTTCAACTTGCCCGCGACCGTCGAGATGGCCACGCCCAACGTCTACGCCGATTCGATCGAGTGGATGAGCCGCAACCTGGCCAACCGCGAATCGGTCATCCTGAGCCTGCATCCGCACAACGACCGCGGAACCGCCGTCGCCGCAGCCGAATTGGGCTACCAGGCCGGCGCCGACCGCATCGAGGGCTGCCTGTTCGGCAACGGCGAGCGCACCGGGAACGTGTGCCTGGTGACGCTGGGGCTCAACCTGTTCTCCCGCGGCGTGGATCCGCAGATCGATTTCTCGAACATCGACGAGATCCGCCGCACCGTGGAGTACTGCAACCAGCTTCCGGTGCACGAACGGCACCCCTACGGCGGCGACCTGGTTTACACCGCGTTCTCCGGCAGTCACCAGGACGCCATCAACAAGGGCCTGGACCAGATGAAGATCGACGCGGACGCCGCGGACACCGACGTCGAGGACATGCTCTGGCAGGTGCCCTATCTGCCGATCGACCCCAAAGACGTCGGACGCACCTATGAGGCCGTGATCCGGGTCAACTCGCAGTCGGGCAAGGGCGGCGTGGCCTACATCATGAAAGCCGATCACGGCCTTGCCCTGCCGCGACGGCTGCAGATCGAGTTCTCCCAAGTGGTGCAGAAGATCAGCGAAGGGGAAGGCGGCGAGGTCAGCCCCAAGGAGATGTGGGACGCCTTCTCCGAGGAGTATCTGGCCCCCGTGCTGCCGCTGGAGCGGATCAAGCAGCACGTCGACGCGTCGGAGGACGACAGCGGGATCACCCGCATCACCGCCACTGTCAAGATCAACGGGGTCGAGACCGAGATCAGCGGGCAGGGCAATGGCCCGCTGGCAGCATTCGTTCACGCGCTGGGCGGTGTCGGGTTCGACGTGGCCGTCCTCGACTACTCCGAGCACGCCATGAGCGCCGGCGACGACGCACAGGCCGCGGCCTATGTGGAGGCAGCGGTGTCGATCGCGAGCGCGGCGCAGCCGGGCGAAGCGGGTGGGCACCCATCAGGCCCGGTGTCGATCGCGAGCGCGGCGCAGCCGGGCGAAGCGGGTGGGCACCCA
Source organism: Mycobacterium arosiense ATCC BAA-1401 = DSM 45069 (assembly GCF_002086125.1). Taxonomy (GTDB): domain Bacteria; phylum Actinomycetota; class Actinomycetes; order Mycobacteriales; family Mycobacteriaceae; genus Mycobacterium; species Mycobacterium arosiense. Next base: position 15,092 of record NZ_MVHG01000012.1, on the reverse strand, counting down.
TCAGGCCCGGTGTCGATCGCGAGCGCGGCGCAGCCGGGCGAAGCGGGTGGGCACCCATCAGGCCCGGTGTCGATCGCGAGCGCGGCGCAGCCGGGCGAAGCGGGTCGGCACCCATCAGGCCCGGTGTCGATCGCGAGCGCGGCGCAGCCGGGCGAAGCGGGTGGGCACCCATCAGGTCCGGTGGATGGACGCACGGTGTGGGGAGTCGGCATCGCGCCGTCCATCACTTCGGCGTCTCTGCGTGCGGTCGTATCGGCGATAAACCGCGCCGCTCGCGGCTGATCAGAACAGCGCGAGCTGCTGGTCCAGCATTCGGACGTCGGTGAATTCGTCCATGCTGGTGCCGCCGATCACGGCGCCGATGCAGGCCATGAACTCCGCGTCGGAGAGCACCGGCACCCCCAACTGCCGCGCGAGGTAGCCCTTGCCCTGCTCGGGGGCGGGGTCGTTGCAGACCACCAGCGAGGTCTCCCGGTCGACGGTGTCGCTGTAGGCCAACCCGGCATGCAGGATCCGTTCCACGAGTTCCTCGTGGGTGCGGCCGACCTCGGCGGCCAACGCCACGCGCATGCCCTGCACCAGCGGCCGGCCGCCGACGTAGGGGCCCGGATTCAGATACGGGCAAGGCATCCGCGATGCCAGCACCTTCAGCGGGCGCAGTTCGTCATGGGTGACGCGGCCGTTTGGCCAGCGGCGCCGGGTCACCGGGTGGATCGGCAACCAGATGTCGCCCGCGCGGGCCAGCTTGAGCGCCGAATCCAGCACGCCGGTCAGCACTAACGCGTCGTCGAAGGCGTCGTGCGGCCGCTCCTGGGTGACGCCCCAATGCGCGGCGAGCGTCTCCAAGCGCAGGTTCTCGACGCCGAGGTCCAGGCGCCGGGCCAGCTCGACCGTGCACATGACGCTGTCGACGGGCAGTTCGGTCTCGGCGAGTTCCGCCTCGGCGGCAAGGAACGCATAGTCGAACGCCACATTGTGGGCCACCAGGGTGCGCCCGCGCAGCACCTCGACCACGTCACCGACGATGTCGGCGAATTGCGGCTGATCTTCCAGCATGGTCGCAGTCAGACCGTGCACGTGGGTGGGGCCCGGGTCCACCCCGGGGTTGAGCAGGCTAACCACCGATTGCTCGACGTTGCCGTCGGCGTCCAGGCCCAGCGCCGCCACGCTGATGATCCGCGCCTGGCCCGGACGGAAACCCGAGGTCTCGACGTCGACGACGGCCCAGCCCCCGTCCGGCTCGCTGGCCGGCCGACCCCAGGACACCCCGCTCATGAACTGAGGATGGCACGGCCGACCGACATCACCTGGTCGTTGCGCGCCGTGTCGGCCCGAAAAACGATGAGGGCGACCCGCTGCACCCGGCGACAAGCGCCGCGCTTGCGATCGCCCTTAAACTTCCCGGGTGGTTACCACCCGTGCCCGTCTGGCCCTCGCCGCAGGAGCGAGCGCGCGCTGGGCGTCGCGGGTGACCGGACGCGGGGCCGGTGCGATGATCGGCGGCCTGATCGCGATGACGCTCGACCGCTCGGTGCTCGGGCAACTCGCCTCGGGACGGCGGACGGTCATCGTCACCGGGACCAACGGCAAATCCACCACCACCCGGATGACGTCGGCCGCGCTGGCGACGCTTGGTCCGGTGGCCACCAACGCCGAGGGCGCCAACATGGACGCCGGCCTGGTCGCCGCGCTGGCCGCCAAACGGGATGCGCCGCTGGCGGCCCTGGAAGTCGACGAGATGCACGTCCCGCATGTTTCCGACGCCGTCGACCCCAGCGTCGTCGTGCTGCTCAACCTGTCGCGCGACCAGCTGGACCGGGTCGGCGAGATCAACGTCATCGAACGCACCCTGCGCGCGGGCCTGGTCCGGCACCCGGGGGCGGTCGTCGTGGCCAACTGCGACGACGTGCTGATGACGTCGGCCGCCTACGACAGCCCGAACGTGGTGTGGGTGGCCGCGGGTGGGTCGTGGTCGAACGACTCGGTCAGCTGCCCGCGCAGCGGCGAGGTCATCGTCCGCGACCGCGGTCATTGGTATTCCACGGGTGTGGACTTCAAACGCCCCAGCCCGCAGTGGTGGTTCGACGACGACACCCTCTACGGGCCCGACGGCCTGTCGCTGCCCATGCGGTTGGCGCTGCCCGGCGCGGTCAACCGGGGCAACGCCGCCCAGGCCGTCGCGGCCGCGGTCGCGTTGGGCGCCGACCCGGTGTCGGCGGTCGCGGCCGTCTCGGCGGTCGACGAGGTCGCGGGGCGGTATCGGACCGTGCGCGTCGGCGCGCACGAGGTGCGCATCCTGCTGGCCAAGAACCCCGCCGGCTGGCAGGAAGCGCTGTCGATGGTGGACAAGAGCGCCGCCGGAGTGGTCATCTCGGTCAACGGCCAGGTGCCCGACGGGGAGGACCTGTCGTGGCTCTGGGACGTGCGGTTCGAGCACGTAGACGGGACCTTCAAAGGGAGGGTGGTGGCCGCCGGCGAGCGCGGCACCGACCTGGCGGTGCGGCTGGGCTATGCGGGCGTCGAGCACACCTTGGTGCACGACACCGTGGCCGCGATCGCATCGTGCCCGCCCGGACGGGTGGAGGTCGTCGCCAACTACACCGCGTTCCTCCAGCTGCAACGAGCATTGGCGCGCCATGGCTGACTCGGTGGTGCGGATCGGGCTGGTGCTGCCCGACGTGATGGGCACCTACGGCGACGGCGGCAACGCGCTGGTGCTGCGGCAACGGCTCCGGCTGCGCGGCATCGCCGCCGAGATCGTCGAGATCGCGCTGGACGACCCGGTGCCGGAGTCGCTGGACCTCTACACGCTGGGCGGCGCGGAGGACTACGCGCAGCGCCTGGCCACCCGGCACCTGATCAGATACCCGGGCCTACAGCGCGCCGCGGACCGGGGCGCTCCGGTGCTGGCGATCTGCGCGGCCGTTCAGGTGCTGGGGCACTGGTATGAAACGTCGGCCGGGGAACGCGTCGACGGCGTGGGCATGCTGGACGCGACGACGTCGCCGCAAGGGGCGCGCACCATCGGCGAGCTGGTGACCAACCCGCTGCTGGCGGGCCTAACCGAGCGCCTCACCGGCTTCGAGAACCACCGTGGCGGCACCACGCTGGGTCCGGCGGCGGCGCCGCTGGGCGCGGTGGTCAAGGGCGCGGGCAACCGGTCCGGCGACGGCTTCGACGGCGCGGTGCAGGGCAGCGTGATCGCGACCTACATGCACGGGCCCTGCCTGGCCCGCAACCCGCAACTGGCCGACCTGCTGCTGGGCACGGTGGTCGGCGAACTGCCGCCGCTGCCGATGCCGGAAGTGGACCTGCTGCGCCGTGAACGGCTGGCGGCGCGTTAGGCATGCGGGCAGCGATGACGGAAACCAGGCGGGGACGGGCGGTCGGCGCCGCGCTGCTCAGCGCGGCCGCGTTCATCGCGTCGTCACCACCGGCTAACGCGAACCCGGAAGTCCTGAACGGCCGTTACAACGTGCTCTACGCGGACAGCGACAAACCAACCGCCTGGCTTTTCGTTCCGTGCGGATCGGACTGCACCCGAGCGACTTCGCAAGACGGCGGGACGTTCGTCATCAGCTGGGACTTCTACCTCGCCAATGGACGATGGACACACAGCGGCACGTCCCGGGTGCCGTGCCCCAACGGCGCGTCGGCCCCGGCGACCGTCAACTACAGCTTCGATGCCGTGTCGCTTGCCGGCGAGGGACAGACGACGACGTCCGACGCCTGCAACGGCGAGCCCGGCAAGACCTTCACCAGGCCATTCCAATTGAGCAAGGCGTGAAGAACGTCAGACCATGGCCCGGCGCCCGGCCAGCGCGCGACCGAGCGTCAGCTCGTCGGCGAACTCCAGGTCACCACCCATCGGCAGCCCCGACGCGATACGCGTCACGGTCAGGCCGGGGATGTCGCGCAGCATCCGCACCAGGTAGGTAGCCGTCGCCTCACCCTCGGTGTTCGGGTCGGTGGCGATGATCACCTCGGTGATGTCGACGTCGTCGACCCGCTCGCCGATCCGGCTCAACAACTCGCGGATCCGCAGCTGCTCGGGCCCTACCCCGGACAGCGGATCGAGCGCACCGCCCAGCACGTGGTAGCGGCCGCGGAATTCGCGGGTCCGCTCGACGGCCTGCACGTCCTTGGGTTCCTCGACGACACACACCTGCGAGCCGTCCCGGCGGGGATCCGCGCAGATCCGGCATCGCTCGTTGTCGGAAACGTTGCCGCACACCGCACAGAACCGCACGCCGTCGCGGACCTTCGCCAACACCGCGGTCAGCCGGTCGATGTCCGGCGGCTCGACCGACAACAGGTGGAAGGCGATGCGCTGGGCACTCTTGGGCCCGATGCCCGGCAGCCTGCCGAGCTCGTCGATCAAATCCTGGACGGGTCCTTCGAACATGACCGTGGCGGAGAGCCTAAAGCCCCTGCGCCGGCGCGGGCGGTTGCCCCGGCGGCGGACCGAAGCCGCCGGCCAGCGACCCCAACCGCTCCTGGGCCATCCGGGTGACCTGCTTGGAAGCGTCCCCCATCGCACCGACGATCAAGTCCTGCAGGGTCTCGATGTCCGACGGGTCGACGACCGACGGGTCGATCTTCACCGCGATCACCTCGCCGCTGCCCTTGACGACGACCTTCACCAAACCCCCACCGGCCTGACCATGCACCTCGGCGTTCGCCAATTGTTGCTGGGCTTCCATGAGCTTTTGCTGCATCTGCTGCGCCTGGGCGAGCAGCGCCGACATGTCGCCTCCGGGTTGCATGACAATCCCCTCGCATCTTGGTCTCGAGTTGGTTTCGCTCGTGAGTCTCCGGCGATTCGAAACCCCCAGCGTAGACCGCGCGGCGTTAGCTTTGCGCCGTGGACCTACGACTGAGCAGACGTGTCGGGATCAAATTGGCGGTCGGTGTGCTGGTTGCCGCTTCGACGGCGATCATGCCGACCGCGACGGCGGTCCCGTCCAACATCGCCGGCATGGTGGTTTTCATCGACCCGGGCCACAACGGCTCCAACGACGGCTCCATCAACCGCCAGGTGCCCACCGGCCGCGGCGGCACCAAGGACTGCCAGACCAGTGGGACCGCGACCAACAGCGGGTATATGGAGCACACCTTCACCTGGGACACCGCGCTGCGCGTGCGCGCCGAGCTGAGCGCCCTGGGCGTGCGGACCGCGCTGTCCCGCGCCAATGACACCGGCCTGGGGCCGTGCGTCGACGAACGCGCGAACGCGGCCAACGCGCTGCATCCCAACGCGGTCCTGTCCATCCACGCCGACGGCGGTCCGCCGTCCGGCCGGGGATTCCACGTCAACTACTCGGCCCCGCCGCTCAACCAGGTGCAGGCGGGCCCGTCGGTGCAGTACGCGCGGATCATGCGCGACCAGATGCAGGGCTCGGGCATCCCGCCGGCCAACTACATCGGCCAGAACGGGCTCTACGGCCGCTCGGACCTGACCGGCCTGAATCTGGCGCAGTACCCGTCGATCCTCGTCGAGTGCGGCAACATGAAGAATCCTGCCGACTCGGCGCTGATGGAATCCGCCGAGGGCCGGCAGAAGTACGCCGCTGCACTGGTCCGCGGCGTCGCGGGGTTCCTGGCCTCGCAGGCCCAGGCGCGCTGAGGCCGCCGTCGAGGTGTGGATACCTCGGCCGAATGCGATGTACAGCAATACGTTTGCCGCCGCGGCCGTGTCGCTCTGTCGCGTCCCCGCTGGAGAAGTCGAGGTACTCGAGTCCACCCACTCCATTTCGCGAGCGTTACTACCCGAAATTATCGGGGCTCGCCTAATCGTCCAGCGCGAAATCGCGTAGGACGCAATGAAAGACCCCTTGGTTGCAGCTACCCAATCGAGTAGTACCTGATGCCGATCGAGCGGCGACACACGAATTCGCGAGCGCCGCGCATCGACGGGTCCCCGTTTAGCCGAACTCGCGCGCGATGCCGCGCCGGGGAGGGGCGCCGCGCAACAGCCGCTCGCTTTTCGGCGAGCTCATCGCGACAGCTTGGTCACGTTCTGAGCTCGTACCCGGCCGACCTGATTCGCTTCGGCGTACAGATCATTGGCGCGTTCCTGTTCTGCCGCAAGCTTTTCCAGTGCCGCGATGGCGCGCCTGAGGAGGTCGATAGATTCCTCGACAGACTCTTTCATTTCGTTGAAACCGGGTATGAATCCCATGTGGGGTCCCTCCTATCGGGATCTTCCCTCGCTTGCGAGCCGGAACTTCACGCCGTCTTCTCCGATTAGCGTTGGTCCGTCCGGCCATCGTAGGCGAGCAACCCAGCCCGCGCCTCGGTAACGGGTTCGCGATCCACGCGCATTCGAACTACCCGTCACCTCAGGCGGCCAGATCACGCCGTGCGTAGCCATAAACTCCGAGCGCGGCAAGGACAGCGTCGACGAGCAGGAAAACGGCGGTGACCGCCCACTTGGGCGATGCGTCGGGCACGGCGGCGAGGTGCGTCCACGGCGACAAATTGGCCGCCCAGCCAGGGGCGTCCGTGGACTTCATGATGACGTCCATCAGAAACCCGCCCACAACCGGCACTGCGCCGAATGCGGCGACAGCGGAAGGGAGCCACCCGACGCCCACCGCGGCCGCCCCGGCCGCGAGCAACGCCACCGGAACGGAATTCAGCGCACCCGCAAGCGAAGCGCTCAATTGCAGTGGAGCGCCGGTTAGCTCGGCGCCACCCCAGATGCCGATTGCGGCCGAGCAATGCAGGGCCACCACCCCGCCAACCGTCACCATGATCTCAGTCGACATCAGATGTACACGCGAAACGGGCTGGGCGAAAAGCAAGTTCAGTCGGCCCGCCTTCTCGTCAGCGACCAAGGCGGCGAGACGCACAGCGGCGTACAGTCCGGCAGGAACGGCGAGCACGCCGAACAGAACCGCGGCGCCGACATTCACCAGTTCATGGCCGCCCATGCCGGCGGGCGCGGCGAGTTCAGCGATGCGCGGATTGGTCTGAAACAACTCGAGAATCGACGGGAGCAATACGCCGACCAGGAAGAAGTACCCGGCGATTCCCGTCGCCCAGCCGAGCGTGGTCCGGACGGTCCGACGAACGGCGAACCCGCCGATCGACTGCAACGAGCGCGTGCGTGGAGAACGGGCGACACGTAGCGTCACCACCCCGTCGCCCAAATCGCGGTGGCTTGCCGTGAAGAGGGCCGCACCGGCCAGCATTATCGGCAACGCGCCCAGCACGATCAGCGGGACGATGCGGTTCTCGGCGTATGGCGCCGACCGGGCGGCAAGCCCGAACGGCGTCATCCACGCCGACCAGGCTAATCGATGCGAGCCATCGGAGATCATGCGCAGAAGCAGGCTTACACCCAAAGCTGCGGTCGTAAGCCCCGTGGCGCCGGGTCGGCTCGGCATGACTTGCGCGGCGAGCAGCGCCGCCGCGGCGAAAGTTGCAGCGACACAGGACGTTCCCACCGCATAGATCACGGCACCGGTCGGTTGAGTGCGTGCCGCCAAAAGGCCGGCCGCTATCGCCGCACCGATCAGCGCCGCACAGCCAACAAGAGCGGCCAGGCAACGGGTGACCACATCGACCATTCGCAGACGTCCGGCGAGGAGCAGATCCCACCGCCGGCCATCCTCCTCACCGCGCGTAATGCGTGTGGCGGCAAGCACGAGCCATCCGCTGGCGAGCACCGAAACGGCTGTGCCGGTTCGCCATACGGTGAAACCTCCGGGATTGTCGAGAGCGACCGGCGGACCCGACAACACTCTTATGGCGGGATTCTCGGCGAGCAAACGCAGGTCTGATTGATTCAACAACGCGCCGATCGGCTGGTACTGGAAGGCGACCAACGCCGACATGACTCCGCAGATCAGCGCGACCAGCACGGCACCGCGCCGAAGCTGGCGCACGGCGAGCCGGCTCACGGCCCGCTCCGGCGTGAGTTGCGGTCCTGCGGCCAACGACGGACCGGGCAGCGTGGCCGTTGTCATCGCTCGGAATCCCCGTAGTAGTCGAGAAAAATCTCCTCGAGTGTCGGTTCGTGCATCGCGAGCGCGGTGATGTCAGCCGCCGCGAGCGCCCTAAGCGCGGCCGCTGGCGGTCCAATGAGATTGAACCGCAATCGTTCACCGTCCAGCTGTTCGACATCAGAGACGGTCGCAACATCCCGCAGGGAAGGCTGGCCGCCGCGATAAGACACCTCGACCACAGTCCGATGCAACGGGCGCAGATCGGCGATGCTGTCGACTTCGACGAGTCGCCCGGCACGCAGAATCGCTACCCGGTCGCACACGGCTTCTACCTCGGCCAGCTGATGAGAGCTGAGGAACACCGTCTGGCCTCGCTCGCGCGCTTCGGCGACACAACCGCGAAATTCCCTTTCCATCAACGGGTCCACGCCGCTTGTCGGCTCATCGAGCACCAGAAGCGGCGCTCGAGTCGCGAATGCAGCGACGAGTGCCACCTTCTGGCGGTTGCCGGTCGAATAGGTTCTGGCCGGCTTGTCGAGCTCGAGATCGAACCGATCGACCAACTCGTCGCGGTAGGCCGCGTCCACCCCGGGACCCAGAGATCCAAGCAGCGCAAGGATTTCCGCGCCCGTCAGTCGCGGCCACAACGCAACATCAGCGGGCACGTAGGCGATGTGACGATGGGACCGGCGGACGTCATGCGCAGGGCAACCGAATATCCTCGCGGTGCCCGCGGTCGGGCGGATCAATCCGAGCAGCAGGCGAATCGTCGTCGACTTGCCGGCACCGTTGGGGCCCAGGAATCCGAACACCTCGCCGGGCGCGACCTCCATGCTCAGATTTTCGACGGCCGCGACGCCGCCGAACCGCTTGGTCAGCCCGTCGACCCGGATAGCAGGGCCGACCGCGGTGCGCGCCGAGGATTCCATGACCCGAAGGGTAAGTCACCCGGCGTGAAGAGCCTTTCGGTTCGACCGGAAATCGGCTTTGCTGATCTGCGGCAGCTGAGCCGAGACGGTGTTCGCTAGCACGGCTAACAAGCACCGACCGTTCATCTGCTGAGCAAGATCCAATCCATCATGTAGTGATAAGCTACGAGCCAAAATAGCACGTCAGGTCGCGGCTAGGAGAAGCCTTGGTCGGCCGGTTGTTGCGCCGCGCGCACGAGTTACTGAGCTGCACCGACAGTCCCATCACGGACTTTGCCATACCCGGTGTCGAGTTGCCGGTCCGGCACCTGAACTTCAGCACTACTCTATCTGGACCTCCCGACCACTCGACTTCTATGTGGATTCTGACGAGGCCCGCTTGATGGGCCATACGCTCCCCGACATGACAGCCAGTCGGAGGGTCTGGATGGTGGCTTCACTGGTCGAAAAGTTTGGGCGATTGACTGGAAGTGGGCCGCCCTGCCGATAAGTAGGCACTTAGCAGGTGGGGTAGTCGGATGGAACTCGATGACCTGGTTTTACCGCTAACGCGGGGACAGCTAGATATCTGGATTGCGCAGAAAACGGGCAGCTTCGGGGCGAAGTGGCAGCTGGGCGAGCTGATCCGAATCCAGGGCGTGATCGAGCCAAATTTGCTTCAGCGGTCGATTGTCCAAGCAATGCGCGAGGCCGAACCGCTTCGAGCTGGGTTTCTCGAGCTGGATGGCAAGGTTTTCCAAAAACCGGTTGATTACCCGGACATTGAGCTCGCTCGCTATGACCTGACCGGCTCGCAGGATCCCGCACAGGACGCCCATCGGCTGGCCTCATCGATCCAACGCACCGTGATGCCCCTCACCGGGCCGCTGTTCAAATTTGCGTTAATGCAGACACGAGTAGATGAATTTTATTGGTTCGTGTGCTGCCACCATATTGTGGTAGACGGCATCGGTATCACTCTCGTCTGTCACCGAATCGCGGAAATCTATAATGCAATTACTGCCGGCGCATCACCATCACCCGCTTTTTTCGGGTCGTTGAAGGATCTCATCGAATGCGAATTAGAGTATGAATCATCGACCGATTATCTGAATGATCGGGCTTACTGGCTCCGGAACATCCCGCCGGAAAGCGAAGCGCGTTATCGGTTGCCACCCGCCGCCGAGGACGGCAGCGATCCGGATGAGCCGTCTGAGCCCGTTCAGTTGGACCCCTCAGCCGTGGCCGGCATCCAGGTGCTGTCCAAGGCGATCGGGGTGCGTCGATCTTCGGTGATCACCACAGCGTGTGCGCTTCTGGTGCGCGCGTTCGACACCGAAAGCCCGGAGGTGGTGCTCGACTTTCCGGTAAGCAGGCGAGTCCGTCCAGAAACCCAAGCGATGGCCGGAATGATTTCCGGCTTTGTGCCACTGACGTTGAAGACTCCGCCTGGACTTTCAATCGCGGAGTTCTGTAAGAACGTCGACACGTGTATGCGCGAAGCGTTAAAGCATCAACGGTTCCCCGTGCATTCAGTGGATCACAATGCGCGTCTTCGCGGCTCTGGACAGGCGTCGAACCGGGTTGTCATCAATTTCATCCCGGGCACACATCAGGCGGATCTCGCCGGCGCTCCGGCATCCGGAACTTTGACCCACGCCGGACCCGTCGAATTCGCGCTGATCTTTTTCACCGATGGTGATCAGCTCTTCCTCAGCACGGCGGGTCCCGGACAAGTGTTTTCCAACTACGACGCCCGCGATCTGGCCCAGCGGTTGGGGCGGGTGTTGGTGGCGATGGTTGCTGATGTGGGGCGCCAGGTGTCGTCGGTGGATGTGGTTGGTGAGGGCGAGCTTGCCCGGCTCGGGGTGTGGGGAAATCGGGCGGGGTTGACCTGGTTGCCGGCGGCGGTGTCGATCCCGGCGGTGTTCGCCGAGCAGGTGTCGCGCAACCCGCAGGCCATCGCGGTCACCTTCGGAGGCCAGTCGATGACCTATCGGGAACTGGATGCGGCCGCGAACCGGTTGGCGCATTTGTTGGCGCACCACGGCGCCGGCCCAGGTGAGTGTGTGGCGCTGCTGATGTCCCGCTCGGCCGAAGCGATCGTGGCGATCCTGGCCGTGCTCAAAACCGGGGCCGCCTACCTGGCGATCGACCCCGCCGTGCCCGCCGCGCGGCTGCGGTTCATGCTCACCGACGCCGCACCGGCGGCCGTGCTCACTACCGCCGAGCTGCGCCCGCGCCTGGACGGCGTCACCGTGGCGGTCATCGACGTCGACGATGCTGCTCGTGACGACCGGCCCGAGAGCGGGCGGCCCGCACCCGGGGCAGACGCGATCGCCTATCTGATCTACACCTCGGGCACCACCGGCGTGCCCAAAGGCGTGGCGATTACCCACCGCAACGTGACCCAGCTGATGAACTCACTGGACGCCGGTTTGCCCGCGGCCGGGGTGTGGTCGCAGAGTCACTCGCTGGCCTTTGACGTCTCGGTGTGGGAGGTCTTCGGTGCACTGCTACGCGGGGGCCGGGTGGTGGTGGTGCCGGAGCCGGTGGCCGGCTCTCCAGACGACTTTCATGAGCTCCTGGTCGCTGAGCGGATCAGCGTGTTGACCCAAACCCCCTCGGCGGCGGCGATGCTGTCCCCACATGGGCTGGATTCCACGACGCTGGTCACCGTCGGGGAATCCTGTCCCCTCGAGGTCGTCGAGCGCTGGGCGCCGGGCCGGGTGATGCTCAACGCCTACGGCCCCACCGAAACCACCATGTGCGTGACCATCAGCACCCCCCTGGCGCCGGGCGTCCCGGTCGTCGCGATCGGCTCCCCCGTCCCCGGGGCCGCATTGATGGTGCTGGACGGCTGGTTGCGCCCAGTGCCGGTCGGGGTGGTCGGCGAGTTGTATGTGGCCGGTGCCGGCGTCGGGCTCGGATACCTCGGTCGGGCCGGGTTGACCGGATCGCGGTTCATCGCGTGTCCCTTCGGGGTGCCCGGAGCGCGAATGTATCGCACCGGGGATCTGGTGCGCTGGGGTTCCGATGGGCAGCTGCAATATCTCGGGCGCGCCGATGAGCAGGTCAAAATCCGCGGCTATCGCATCGAACTCGGCGAAATACAGGCCGCCCTAAGCGCACTCGACGACGTCGACCACGCCGTGGTGATCGCCCGCGAGGACCGCCCGGGCGACAAGCGCCTGGTCGGCTACATCACCGGCACCGCGGACCCGGCCGAGGCGCGCGCCGCGCTGGCCGAGCGGCTCCCGGCCTATATGGTGCCGGCCGCGGTGGTGGTCATCGAGGCGCTGCCACTGACCCCCAACGGCAAACTCGACACCCGCGCCCTGCCCGCACCGGAGTCCCAGGATGTCGATGGTTACCGCGCCCCGGGCAGCGCCATCGAGGAGATCGTGGCCGGCATCTACGCCCAGGTGTTGGGGCTTGACCGGGTCGGCGTCGATGACTCGTTTTTCGACCTGGGCGGGGATTCGCTGTTGGCGATGCGCTTGTCCGCGGCGATCAACACGGCACTGGATGCCGACGTTTCGGTGCCCACCGTGTTCGACGCGCCCACCGTTGCCCGGTTGGTAGGCCGTATCGGCGTGGGTTGTCGGCGGCTGCAGCCCTTGGTGGCAGCAGAGCGGCCGGCGGTGGTGCCGTTGTCGTATGCCCAGCAGCGGTTGTGGTTTGTGGACCAGTTGCAGGGGCCTTCCCCGGTGTACAACCTCGCCGCGGCGTTGCGGTTGAACGGGCTCCTCGATGCCGACGAATTGCGCGCAGCGATGGCGGATGTGGTGGACCGTCATGAGAGCCTGCGCACGCTGCTTGCCGCGCCCGAGGGCATCCCCCAGCAGCTGGTGCTGCCGCCCGAGCGAGCCGACTTGGGTTGGAATCTCGTCGATGCCACCAGCTGGTCGGCGGGTCGGTTGGATGAGGCCATCGGCGCGGCAGCGCGTCGCGGTTTTGACCTGGGCACCGAAATTCCCTTGCGGGCAACACTTTTCCGCCTCGCCGAAGACGAGCATGTGCTGGTGGCCGTGGTCCACCACATCGCCGCTGACGGCTGGTCAATCGGCCCGCTGATCAGGGATCTGGGTGTGGCCTACTCCAGCCGGTCTGCCGGGCAGCCCCCCGGCTGGGCGCCGCTGCCGGTGCAGTACGTCGATTACACACTGTGGCAACGAGCGCAGCTGGGAGACCTCGACGACAGCGGCAGCCCCATCGCCGCGCAACTGGACTACTGGGAGCAGGCCCTGGCCGGGCTGCCCGAGCGGCTGCAGTTGCCCACCGATCGGCCCTACCCGCCGGTGGCCGATCAGCGCGGGTCCAACGTCATCGTGAATTTTCCGGCCGAGCTGCAGCAGCAGGTTGCACGACTGGGCCGCGAGCACAATACGACCAGTTTCATGGTGATTCAGGCAGCCGTGGCGGTGCTGTTGTCGAAGATCAGCGCCAGTTCCGATGTCGCGGTGGGGTTTCCGATCGCCGGACGCCGCGACCCCGCGCTGGACGAACTGGTGGGCTTTTTCATCAACACCTTGGTGCTGCGCGTCGACATGTCGGAGGACCCCACCACCGCCGAACTGCTGGACCAGGTGCGCAGACGCAGCCTGGCCGCCTATGAACACCAAGACGTGCCCTTCGAAGTGCTTGTGGAGCGGCTCAATCCGTCAAGGTCGATGGCTCACCACCCGCTGATTCAGGTGATGGTCGGCTGGCAGTTCGCCGGCGATAGCGATCCCGCGGCGGAGCTGGTGTTGGAGGGTCTACAGGTCACTTCGCTGCCGGTGAACACCCGCACCGCGCGGATGGATCTGGCGTTTTCGTTGGCCGAACGCTTCACCGAGGCCGGTGAGCCCGGCGGGATCGGTGGAACGGTGGAGTTTCGCACCGATGTGTTCGACGCGGACAGCGTCCACGCGTTGATCGGGCGCTTGGAGCGGGTGCTGAAGGCGATGACCGCCGAACCCGCACAAAGGATTTCGTCGATCGATGTACTAGACGAGGGTGAGCACACCCGCCTCGATGAACTCGGCAACCGTGCGGTACTGACCCAACCCGCCTCCGAAGCGTCGATTCCGGCTGTGTTCGCCGAGCAGGTGACCCGCGCCCCCGACGCTGTGGCGCTGACCTTCGAAGGTCGCTCCCTGACCTACCGCGAGCTTGATGAAACCGCCAACCGGTTGGCGCATCTGTTGGCGGCGCACGGCGCCGGACCGGGTCAGTCTGTGGCACTACTGTTTTCGCGATCGGCTGATGCGATCGTGGCGATTTTGGCCGTCCTGAAGACCGGGGCGGCGTATCTGCCGATGGATCCGGCGCTGCCGGCTGCTCGGGTCGAGTTCATGGTCGCCGATGCCGGACCGATCGCTGCGATCACCACGGCGGGCCTGCGCTCCCGGTTCGACAAGTGCGAGCTGGCCGTCATCGATTTCGACGACCCTCGCGTCGACGCCCAACCCAATACCGCCTTGCCGGAGCCGGCCCCCGATGACCTGGCGCACATCGTTTACACCTCTGGCACAACCGGTGTGCCCAAAGGCGTGACCGTCACGCACCACAACGTCACTCAGATGTTCGATGCACTGGATATCGGGGTGGAGTTAGCACCCCACCAGGTGTGGACGCAGTTCCACTCCTACGCCTTCGATTTCTCGATCTGGGAGATCTGGGGGGCGTTGTTGTTCGGTGGGCGCCTGGTGGTGGTGCCTGACTCGGTGGCGCGCTCCCCGGAGGACTTCCACGCGTTGCTGGTCGACCAGCAAGTCACCGTGTTGACCCAGACCCCGTCGGCGGTGGGAATGTTTTCGCCGCAAGGGTTGGGGCCGACGGCGTTGGTGATCGGCGCGGAACCCTGCCCCGTCGAGTTGGTGAACCGGTGGGCACCGGGACGCGTGATGGTCAACGTGTACGGCCCGACCGAGACGACGATGTGGGCGTCGAAGAGTGCACCTCTGGCGGCGGGGTCGGGGCCGCCGCCGATCGGCTCGCCAATTACTTGGGCGGCCTTCTTTGTGCTCGATGCTTGGTTGAACCCGGTGCCCGCCGGGGTGATCGGCGAACTGTATCTGGCCGGGCGCGGGGTGGGCGTCGGGTATCTCGGCCGGCCAGGGTTGACCGGGTCGCGCTTCGTGGCGTGCCCGTTCGGCGGGCCGGGGTCGCGGATGTATCGCAGCGGGGATTTGGTGCGTTGGGGTCGTGATGGGCAGTTGCAGTATCTGGGGCGTGCCGATGAGCA
>NZ_MVHG01000119.1 GCF_002086125.1 Mycobacterium arosiense ATCC BAA-1401 = DSM 45069 | reverse complement strand
TACCTCCTCGACGAACCACCTGACATGACTCCAACCTTCCCAAGAAGTGGAGTCTCCAGACATCCCGGGGCGGTTCATGTCGGTGTTGGAGGCCCAGTTAGGCCCGGTCGTCGACATCAACGTCAACCGGTCATCATTGCAAAGCCAACGGGATCTCAAATGGGGTTGGTTGAGGGAGCCCATCCACGGGTCATGACGATCGTGGGCCGGGATGCCCGGGCGACGCTACTATTGGTGCCGTACCGGACCGGTACAGCGCTTGCGGTAATGATTCTGCGCCGGGCCGCCGACCTACCCGTCTATTCGATCCATCACGATTCACCAGCGTTCAAGACCGCCAAATCCATAGGGTTCGGCGCGCGATAGCCGGCTGTAAGCGGTTGACAGTCGGCTTCCTAGTCCAGCGCACCGATCGACAGGAGGGTGTCGACCGTCAAGGCATTGTTCGGGCCCGCCGCGGTCATCATGACAGCGTGCGCTTGGCCGGGATCGGTGTGCGGCGAAACAACCAGAAGAACGATCTTCGCGCGGTTGAGTCCGAGCACTTCGACGGTGTTGAGTGGCTGCAGGCGATACCCGTCGAGCCGTACTATGTGAGCACCGAAAGCCAATTTCGCGGGCGCCGTTGACCATTCGGTGAGTTTGTAGATTACGCGGCCAATAGGTCCCAGTCGAACCGACAGCACCGCCAATAGATCTGGCAGTTCTGTCATCAGATCATCACTGTGCGGCCACCACGCACCGTCGACGAACCCGCTGGGTGGCGCTTTGGGCTTGAGACGCAGGCGCGGTGTGCGTAGCGGGGGAGTATGCCGATGCCCGGCATCTGTGAGGCTTTTCTGCGGCGTCATATTGACGCTCCCGTCTTGACCGCGGAAGCGGCCAGCATTCGAATCGGCGACGACATGGCTTTGACTAGTCACATACGAGGTATCGCCAATGGGTCTCACACTACGCCGCAAACCAGTGCCGATGGGAATTATCCAAGCCGCGCGCCGGGCGCATGGTTTCTACCGTTGGGCACGTATTCGATCTGCTCCTAAGGCTATTGCGGCACAACGGTTTCGACGATTGTCGATCAGCGGGTGGCGCGCCGCCGCGGCAACCTCAGCGGATGGAAACCAGTTGGTCGATTGAATCACGGGGCAAATCGCCGTCCACCACGGCGCTCACTACCAGACGATTCAGCGTAATCGCGCCTTTGTGATTGTCGAGGAACGCGGTGTCGGAGGCGTCGCGACCGGTCGCTACCCGCACCAACGTCTGCCGGGGCGCCAGCAGCGTCGCGTCGACCACCCGCCAGTGCCCGTCGACGAAGGCCTCGGCGACGGCGTGAAAGTCCATCGGATATACCCCCGGCGCGTACACGGACACCACCCGGGCCGGGACGCTGACCGCCCGCAGCAGCGCCACCACCAGGTGCGCGTAGTCCCGGCACACGCCCTCGCCGGCGAGCATCGTGTCCACCGCCCCGTCAATCGGATCGCTGGAGCCGGGCACGTAATTCAGTCTGGTGCCCACCCAGGAACTTACGTGCTCCAACAGTTCCGCCGAATCGCGGTCGTTTCCGAACTCCGTTGCGGCGAAACCAAAGAATTTATCGGATTCGGCGTAGCGGCTGGGCCGCAGATACATAGACTGGTCGTATTCGGTCACCGGAGCCGGATGGGTTTGACCCACGATCGTCGCCTCGTAGTCGACTCGCAGAGTGCCCACCGCGGCGTCGAACTTATGGATGCGGTTACCGTGCAGCCCGCTGACCTCCAGCGGGGTGATCGGCCGTCCGTTCAAGGCGAAGCGCAGCGACTCGGAGACCTCGGCGCCGGGATGCGGTGCGACGGCGATCTGAAATTCCAATGTCGTGGCCGCGGTGATTTCAATTTCGAGTTCGGCGCCAACTTCTCGTCTCATAGCGAGATCCTGCGTTAATTGCTCGGGATTCGCCAGCGGGACGGTTGCCGGCGGTCAAAGGATATGTAGGCCCTGGGCCAGCTCCGAGGCGCCGACCACCGCGAACAGGCCCACCAGGATCTGCCGGTGGTAGGTCCGCACCCAGTCGTGCAGAACCAACAGCAAGGACTGGGTTCTGGCCGGCGTGACGATGTAGCCGACGAGGATGACTTCGACGACGGCGTACATCAAGATCACGAACGCGACTGAGGCGCCGGCCTGCGCGGTGACCGAGGCGCCCGAGGCCGCGATGATCGCGACGATGAACAAGACGCCGTCGACCGGCACCGCGATGATGCCGATCACCCACGCCACCCACGACGCCCCGCTTTCCCAGGCGTCGTGAACATGGCCGAGCAGACGCCGGAACCGGGAAGGGTCGTCAGCCGGCACATCCTGAACCCGGGTAAGCAGCCGCGGCATCGCGATCGGTGCGCCCGAGACCATCGAGAGCTCCGGCGTGCGGTCGGCGTCGGGCGCGGGTTGCTGTTTGGGTTGGCGGGTAAGGAAGCGGACCGCCATCAGCGCGGCGACCGACAGGGCGACCACGCCGAGTCCAATCTGAATCCGGCCGAGGGTTGCGCTCGTCGACGGGGACGCCGAGCCGTGCGCAAGATGGCCGAACATCGGCGTGAAGTTCAGCAGCGTCAGCGGGACGAGCAGCTCGGGTATGCACACCGTCAACCCGCCGAGCCAGTAGGCGAGCAGGCTCGGTCCCGGACGTGGCCGAGAGATCATCAATAAGGCGAGGCCGAGACGGACCGGATTGAGTGCGGCCAGGATCCCCAAGCCCAGCACTGACCCCCACATGGTTCGGGGCTCTACCCGGGAGCGGTGGGGTCTAAACGTCCGCCGCTACCTGAGTAACCACGCGAGTATTTTCGTGCGCAAAGTCGGCTATGAATCGGCTGTGTACGCCAAACATGATCGTATTCAACGGATTCGGGTTGAGCCGCCGACGATAGCGCGGCAGGTGAGAGGCGGACCGCGAGCCGAAAAGCCGCCCGGCTCGCGCGCCCTCGGTCGGCTTCCGAAAGTAGCGGGGCCTGCTGCCATCCGAGCGCTGGCGAATATTTTCCGCGCCGGGTGGGCGTGAGATCAGTCACAACTTGCCTGATTACGGCCGTGTGTTGATGGCAATGAGCGCCCCGTGGCAAATCATGTGAGGCTGACAGAACGGAGGTTCCGGTCGGCGACATTCGAATGAGGGGGACACGCGATGGGGCGGCAACGTGGCAGGTTCGGCTGTGTGCGGCTGCGGCGCTGCCAGAATGGCCTTCGGCGGTTCGCCATGCCGCCCGGTCGCGATTTGGCAAGCATCCGTACGTTTTTGCATGGTGGACCGTGGTTGCGATGCAAGCTCCTGCTGGGCGGCTGCTCTCTGCGGGAGTGGTCCGGTGCGTAGCCAGCGGCAAATATTTTGCGACTGCGTAAAGCGAGGTTCGGTATAACGCCGGCGCGCGTCGCACAGGGAAGCGGAAAACCCCCGCGCACCCAGCCACGTTGCTTTCGTGACAGCGGCAAAACGGTGCCAATAGTAGAGTGGTCGCGGATCGGTTATGTCAGAACAGAATTCATATGTTTCGCACAGCATCTGCCGGGTACCCACGCGACCGTGGGTTGCGACGTCGATGGTCGTAGTGGCATGTATCGGAGTGCACTGCCGATGAACGCTATCTGTCGACGACTCGACGGGATGGGTACCGCGACGACCATGTCGTGGTGCCCATCCTCACGACCGAGGACCGGGCCTGACGGCTCAATCCCCAAGCGCTGCAGCAATGTTCGAAGTTATGCGCGGCGCGATCTGGTATCTTGGTTTTGGTGTTAGGGGGTCCATACATGTCGCTTAATCCGTTCGATGACGACAGCGGTCAATTTTTCGTCTTAGTCAATAATGAAGAACAACACAGTCTTTGGCCATCATTTGCTGTCATTCCCGCCGGTTGGAGAGTAGTTTTTGGAGAAGCTGACCGCGCCGCATGCCTGCACTACATCGAAGAAGCCTGGCCCGATATACGGGCGAAACGTCTGCGCGACACGCTGACCGCGCCGGTTTGTGATCAGTAGACCGGTATCGGTATGAAGGGTTTCGGGGTCGAACTTAAGTGGGGGGCGTTTAGTGGAACGTGTTGACCGGGCCGTTCCGGTGACGCGGGGTCAGCTCGATATCTGGCTGGCGCTGCAAACGGGCTATTTCGATGTCGCGTGGCAACTGGGTGTGCTCGTCCATATCCAGGGCGCCATAGACACCGGTTTGTTGCATGAGGCTATGCGACATGTGCTGAATGAGGCTGAGAGCCTACGGGCTTCGTTCTTCGAGGTCGACGGTCAGGTCTTTCAGAAGGCCGTCGAATACGACGATGTCGATCTTGTTTTCTATGATTTGACCGACGCGCGCGATCCGGAGCGGGAAGTCCGCGAGACGGCTGGATCGATTCAGCGAACGCCGATGCCGCTCACCGGGCCGATGATCAAGTTCGCCCTATTCCGGGTAGCGCCCGACGAATACTACTGGTTCACGGTTTGCCATCACATCGCCATCGATGGGATGGGCATCGCCCTGGTCGGTCGTCGGATCGCCGCGATTTACTCCGCACTGGCTTCCGAGAAACCCATCCCGCCCGCGTTCTTCGGGTCGCTGCGTGACCTCGCCGACGGCGAGCTGGAATACGAGGCATCGCCGAAATTCTCTGAAGATCAAAAATATTGGACCGCGCACCGCCCGACGGGCAGCGGGGCGGACTATCCGGCGACGGTGGCCGACGATGGGCGAGACTCGTATTCGCCCTCCCCGCCAGTGCAATTGGACGAATCCGTCATCGGCAAGGTCAAGGAGTTGTCCAAGGCGCTACGCATCCGCCGGTCCTCGGTGCTCACTGCGGCGTGCGCGCTTCTGGTGCGGGGGTGGAGCGCCGACGGTTCGAATGAAGTCGTGCTGGACTTCCCCGTCAGTAGGCGCGTCGATCCGGAGTCCAAGACGCATCCCGGCATGCTCGCCGGGGTGGTGCCGCTGGTGCTGAACGCGTCGCCGGAGATGACGTTCGCCGACTTCTGCCGCCAGGTCGATACGCGATCACGAGAAGCGTTGCGGCATCAGCAGTTTCCGACACGAACGCTGGACGGCGAAGGGCACTTCAGCGGTCCCAGGCAGGCGCCTAACCGTGTCGTCGTCAACTTCGTCCCCGCGCGACTCACCCTCAGCCTGGGTGACATCCCGGCGACCGCGAAGTACACCAGCTTCGGCCCGGTGGGCCACTTCGGACTGTTCTTCCTCGGATTCGGCGATCAGCAGTTCCTGATCACGGTCGGCACGGGACAACCCTTCGCCAACTTCGACGTCTCGGATCTGGGGGAGCGGCTGCAACGGATTCTGGCGACCATCGCCGCCGGTCCGGACCGGCGGCTGTCGTCGTTGAACGTGCTACACACCGATGAGCGCGCCCGATTGGAAGCGGTTGGCAATACGGCGGTTTTGACCGCTCCGCCGGCCGCCCCGGTGTCGGTGCCGGAGATGTTCGCCGCGCAGGTGAGCCGCGCGCCGGAGGCGGTGGCGCTGGTGTGCGGGGGCACATCGGTGACGTACCGGGAACTCGATGATGCGTCGAACCGGTTGGCGCATCACCTGGTGGCCCACGGCGCCGGGCCGGGACAGGTTGTGGCGCTGATGTTTCCGCGGTCCGCCGAGGCGGTCGCGTCGATCCTGGCGGTGCTCAAGACCGGGGCGGCCTACCTGCCGATCGATCCGTCGTCGCCGAAGACGCGGACCGGGTTCATGCTTGCCGATGCGAAGCCGGTCGCCGCGGTGACCACCGCCGATCTGGCGCAACGGTTCGACGGTCACGGCGTGACGGTCGTCGATGTCAACGATCCGCGCATCGACGCCGAACCCGCAACGGCGCTAACGGTGCCCGACCCGGCCGATATCGCCTACCTGATCTACACCTCGGGCACCACCGGTGTCCCCAAAGGCGTTGCAGTCACTCATCGCAACGTGACACAGCTGATCGCGTCCCTGGACGCGGGCCTTCCCGCCCCGGGCGTGTGGTCGCAATGCCACTCCTATGCCTTCGACGTCTCGGTCTGGGAGATCTTCGGCGGGCTGCTGCGCGGCGGACGCGTGGTAGTGCTGTCCGAAGACGTGACCCGTTCGCCCGACGAGTTTCACGACGTCCTGGTGGCCGAGGAAGTCAGCGTCTTGACGCAGACCCCATCGGCGGTCGCGATGCTGTCGCCGAAGGGGCTGGAGTCGGCGGCGCTGGCGGTGGTCGGTGAGGCCTGCCCGGCCGAAGTCGTGGACCAGTGGGCGCCGGGTCGGGTGATGGTCAACGCTTACGGCCCAACCGAAACGACGATGTGTGTGGCGATCAGCGCGCCGCTGCGCCCGGGATCCGGCGCACCGCCGATCGGGTCCCCGGTGGACCGCGCGGCCCTGTTCGTGCTCGACCACTGGATGCGTCCGCTACCGCCGGGAGTCGTGGGTGAGTTGTACGTCGCCGGAGACGGGGTGGCCGGCGGGTATGTCGGGCGGGCCGGCCTGACGGCGTCGCGGTTCGTGGCCTGCCCGTTCGGCGAGCCGGGCGCCCGGATGTATCGCACCGGCGACCTCGCGTGCTGGGATGCCGACGGGCAGCTGCGGTATCTGGGCCGCGCCGACGAGCAGGTCAAGATCCGGGGCTACCGCATCGAGCTCGGCGAGGTCCAGGCCGCGCTGGCCGCGCTCGACGGTGTCGAGCAGGCCGTGGTGATCGCCCGTGAGGACCGGCCCGGCGACAAACGTCTGGTCGGCTACGTCACCGGGACCGCCGACCCAACCCAGGCCCGCACCGCGTTGGCCGACCGGCTCCCAACGCACATGGTGCCGGCCGCGGTGGTGGCCCTGGACGCGCTGCCGCTGACATCCAACGGCAAGCTGGACACCCGCGCTCTGCCGGTGCCCGAATACCGCGCGGGCGAGTATCGCGCGCCGAGCAACGCGGTCGAACAGATCCTGGCGGGCATCTACGCCGAGGTGCTCGGGCTGCAGCGGGTCGGCGTCGACGAGTCGTTCTTTGAGCTGGGTGGCGACAGCATTTTGTCGCTGCAAGTGGTGGCGCGCGCGCGTGCCGCCGGAGTGAGGTGCCGGCCACGGGACGTCTTCGTCGAACAGACCGTGGCCCGGCTGGCCCGGATGGCCGGCGTGAACGACGGGGTCGGCGACGTCGTCGACGAGGGCGTCGGCCCGGTGGTGCCCACCCCGATCATGCGGTGGCTGCAGGACATCGAACGCACCGGCGGCCCGGTCGACGAGTTCAACCAGACCGTGATGGTCCAGGCGCCCGCCGGGGTGACCGAGGGCGACGTCGCGGTCGTGTTGCAGGCCTTGGTGAATCGCCACGCCATGCTGCGGCTGCGCGTCGACGACGAGTGGTCGCTGCAGGTGCCGGAGCCGGGGTCGGTGCGGGCCGAGGACTGCCTGCAATCCGTCGAAGCGCTGTCCGACAAGGTGCTGGAAGAAGCGCGATCGCGGTTGAACCCGGCCGCCGGAGTGATGCTGAGCGCGCTGTGGGTCGAGGCCGCCGGGCAGCTGACGGTGATCATTCACCACCTGGCCGTCGACGCCGTGTCGTGGTGGATCCTGTTGGAAGACCTCAACATTGCCTGGGCGCTGCACAGCGCGGGGCAGCCGGTGGAGTTGCCGCCGACGGGAACGTCGTTCGCCCGGTGGTCGACGGTGCTCGCCGAGCACGCGCATCGCCCCGAGGTCGTCGGCCGGCTGGGCGCCTGGAAGAAGGTGACGGCGACGCCCGCCGCGCTGCCGGCGGCCAGCCCCGAGGTGGATACCTACGCCTCGGCCGGCCGGTTGTCGGTGGAGTTGGACGCCGAGACGACCGGCATGCTGATCGCCGACGTGCCGGCGGCGTTCCATGCCGGAATCCAGGACATCCTGCTGATCGCGTTCGGCCTGGCCTGGACGGAGTTTCTGGGGGCCGGCGCCGACGCGATCGGCATCGACGTCGAGGGCCACGGCCGGCACGAGGAACTCGCCGCGGACATCGACCTATCCCGCACCGTCGGCTGGTTCACCTCCAAATACCCGGTGGCACTAAGCGTTTCCGGGCTGGAGTGGTCCCAGGTGGTGGCCGGTGACCCGGCGCTGGGCGCGGTGATCAAACACGCCAAGGAGCAGATTCGGGCCCTGCCGGACCCGCTGACCTACGGGCTGCTGCGCTACCTCAACACCGAGGTCGAGCTGGCCGGGCCCGACCCGTTGATCGCCTTCAACTACCTGGGACGTCAACAGGCAGCGTCGGATTCGGTGGGCGAGGGCTGGCGCATCAGCCGGCAGGGCCTGACCCTGATCGGGGCCGCCGCGGCGGTGCCCATGCCGCTGACGCACACCGTCGAACTCAACGCCGGCACCATCGATACCGGCACCGGGCCCCACCTGCACGCCGAATGGACTTGGGCGCCATCGGTTCTCGATGCAACACAGATCACCCGGCTGAGCCGGCTGTGGTTCGAGGCCCTAACCGGCGTATGCGCGCACGTGCGCACCGGTGGCGGCGGCCTGACCCCGTCGGACATCGCGCCGGCCCGGCTGAGCCAGCACGAGATCGACGAGCTGGTGGCCCAGCACTACATCGCCGACATCCTGCCGCTGACGCCGCTGCAGCAGGGACTGCTCTTTCACTCCAACACCGCTGCGGGCAGCGACGACATGTATGCGGTGCAGCTGGACTTCACCCTCACCGGGCCGCTGGACCCCGAACGCCTGCGCGACGCGGTGCACACCGTCGTCAACCGGCATCCGCACCTGGCGGCGCTGTTCTGCGACCGTTACGACGAGCCGGTGCAGATCATTCCCGCCGATCCGGTGGTGCAGTGGCAGTACCGTGACCTCGACGGCAGCGACACCGACGCCGACCAGTTGATCGAGCAGCTGTGCGCCGCCGAGCGGGCCGCGGTGCGCGATCTGTCCGGTCAGGCCGCGTTCCGCGTCGCGCTGATCCGCATCGCGGACGGGCGGCACCGGTTCGTGCTGACCAATCACCACATCCTGCTCGACGGGTGGTCGCTGCCCATCCTGCTGCGCGAGATCTTCACCAGCTACTACGGCCAGCGGCTGCCCGCCGCCGGTTCCTACCGGGCGTTCCTCACCTGGCTGGCCGATCGAGACCTCGACGCCGCCCGTGACGCCTGGGGCCAGGTGCTGTCCGGCGTCGAAACGCCCACCCTGGTCGGACCGCAAGACCGGCTGGGCCAAGGCGACCGCGGCTTCGAAAAGGCCTGTGTCCCCGAGCAAATCACCCCGGACCTGACCGACCTGGCGCGCTCCTGCCAGACCACGGTCAGCACGGTCCTGCAGGCCGCCTGGGCGGTGGTGCTGACCTCGTTGACCGGCCAACACGACGTCGTCTTCGGCACCCCGCGTTCGCGCGTCGGCCAATTGGAGGTCCACGACGCCGAACAGATGGTGGGACTGCTGATCAACACGGTGCCGGTGCGCGCGAACATCACCGCGACCACTACCACCGCGGAGCTGTTGGCCCAGTTGCAGAACAGCCACAACGACGCGCTCGAGCACCAGCACCTGGCGCTCAGCGAAATTCACCGCGTCACGGGCCACGATCAACTCTTCGACACGTTGTTCGTGTACGAGAACTACCCCGTCGAGAGCGGCATGACATTGGGCCCCGACGGGTTGGCCATCGCCGAGTTCACCAACCGCGAGTACAACCACTACCCGCTGACCGTCGAGGCCCTGCCCGGCCGCGAACTCGGGCTGCACGTCGAATACGACGCCGACGTGTTCGACACCGCCGGCATCGCCGCGCTGCTCGACCGATTCCAGCGCGTGCTGGTGGCGATGACCACCGATCCCACCCGGCGGCTGTCGGCTGTCGAACTGCTGGATCGCGACGAGCGCGAGCTGGTGCTGACGCGGCTATCGGGCGCCGGTGTCATCGGGCCGGTCGGGGTGGCGCCGCAGCTGCTGGCCACGGCGCTCACGATCGCCCCGGACGCGCTGGCGGTGGTCGACGGTGGGCGGGAACTGTCCTATCGCGAGCTCGACGAGTGGTCGACGCGCTTGGCGCGCAAGCTTATTGACGCGGGAGTGGGCCCGGAGCGCGCCGTGGGCGTGGCGGTGGGCCGGTCCGCCGAATTGGTGGTTGCCTGGTGGGCCGTGGTCAAGGCCGGCGGCATCCATGCGCCGGTGGATCTGGATCATCCGGTCGAGCGGGTCGCCTCGGTGCTGGACGCCATCGACGCGGTGTGCGTGTTGGCGTGCGGCGCCGATGAGGTCGCCGGCGTCGGGACGCGCCCCGTGCTGCGGATCGACGGCCTGGACCTGTCCGCGTACGCCGCCGCGGCGATCACCGACGCCGACCGGCTGGCGCCGCTGACCGCCCATGACAGCGCCTACGCGATCTTCACGTCGGGCTCGACCGGCACCCCCAAAGGGGTGGTTGTCAGCCACGCCGGCCTACTGGGATGGGCCGCGGCGCAATGCGATGCGGCCGGATTGGGCAGCGACACCCGGGTGCTGATGGTGGCCTCGCCGACCTTCGACGCGTCGGTCGGCGAGATGGTGCTGGCGGCGGCGTCCGGGGCCGCGCTGGTGGTGGCGCCACCGCAGGTGTACGCCGGCGAGCCGCTGACCGCCTTGCTGGCGAGCCGGCGCGTCAACGCGGCCTTCCTGACCCCGACGGTCCTGTCGTCGCTGGATCGCGCCCGGCTGCCCGGGTTCGACAAACTGATGGTCGGCGGGGAGGCCTGCCCGAAGGAATTGGTGGCCGCGTGGGCACCCGGGCGGCGGATGTTCAACGTCTACGGCCCGAGCGAGACCACCATCTGGGTCACGTTCAGCGCGCCGCTGTCGGCCGAGGGACCGGTTCGCATCGGCACTCCGCTGCCGGGTGTGTGCGCGATGGTGCTCGACGCCTGGCTGAAGCCGGTTGCGGTCGGCGTGGTGGGCGAGCTGTATGTGAGCGGGCCGGCGCTGGCGCACGGCTACATGGGCCGGGTGGACCTGACCGCGGAACGCTTCGTGGCCAACCCATTTGGCGGCCCCGGGGAGCGCATGTACCGCACCGGCGACCTGGTGGCCTGGACGCGCGACGGGGACCTGGACTTCGTCGGGCGCGCCGACAGCCAGATCAAGCTGCGTGGCCAGCGCATCGAACTGGGCGAAATCGAGAACACCCTGCTGGGCTGCCCGCAGGTCACCCAGGCCGCCGTCACCGTGCTGGACAGCGCCACCGGCTCGCATCTGGTCGCTTACGTCACGCTCGACCACACCACCGGCGCCGACCACGACGAGGACAACGTCGAAGAGTGGCAACACCTTTACGACGACCTGTATGGCGCGGACCTCGAGTCCCGGTTCGGCATGGACTTCCGCGGCTGGAACAGCAGCTACACCGGCGACCCGATCCCGCTCGCGGAGATGATCGAGTGGCGCGCCGCCACGGTGGACCGGATCACGGACCTGCGACCGCGTCGCGTGCTCGAGATCGGCGCCGGCTCGGGGTTGCTGCTGTCGCAGATCGCCCCGCACTGCGAGGAGTATCTGGCCACCGATTTCTCCCCGGTGGCCATCGAGAACCTGGCCCGCTCGTTGGAACAGCTGCAGTGGCCCTGGCGTGACCGGGTCCAGCTGCGCACCCAGCCGGCCCACGTGACCGACGGCCTGCCCCGCGGCCACTTCGACACCATCATCCTCAACTCGGTCGTCCAATACTTCCCGAACGCGGGCTATTTGGCCGAGGTCATCGACAACGCCATGGAGCTGCTGGCCCCCGGCGGGGCGGTGTTCATCGGTGACGTCCGGAACCACAGCCTGCAGGGCGCGTTCCAGACCGCGATCGCGCTGTCCCGTGGCGGTGCCGCCGCCACCGAGGCCGCCGACATCCGCAAGCGCGTCCGCCACGCCATGCTCGGTGAAACCGAATTGCTGTTGGCGCCAGAGTTTTTCACCACGTGGGCGGTCAACTGCCCGTCGGCCGGTGGCGTCGACATCCAAGTCAAACGCGGCTTCGCCGACAACGAACTGAACCGCTACCGGTACGACGTCGTCATCCGCAAAGCGCCCGCACCCGTGCGCTCGGTGGGCGACGTACCCACCTGGTCGTGGCCCGAATGCGCGGGCGCCGAAGGGCTGCGCGACGTCCTGGCATCCCAGCGTCCCGCCGTCGTCCGCGTCACCGACATCCCGCACGCCGGGGTCATCGCCGACGTTCGCGTGGAAACGGCGCTCGCCGAGGGGCAACCCGTGGCCGACGCGCTCGCCGCGGCCCACGCCGTGTCCGGCGCCGCCGTCGCCGAGGAAGTGCACCGCATCGGCGAGTCCGCCGGGTATCGCGTCGCGGTGACCTGGGGCGCCCAACCCGGCTCCCTGAGCGCCGTTTTCGTCGACGCCGCCGACCCCGACGCGGCAGCGCCGCTGACCGACCTCTACCTGCCGCCCACCGGGGCCCGGCGGCGCACCAGCCACGCCAATGACCCCCGCACCAACACCAAAATCGGCGAGGTGCGCGAGCGGATCAGCGCGTGGCTGCCGGAATACATGGTGCCGACCCACATTGTGGCGCTTGAGGAATTCCCGATGACCTCGTCGGGCAAGCTCGACCGCAAGGCCCTTCCGGAGCCGGAATACCAGGATGTGGACCGGTACCGCGCCCCGGCGACCGCGGCCGAGGAAATTTTGGTGGGCATGTACGCCCAGGTGCTCGGCCTGGAGCGGGTGGGCGTCGACGACTCGTTCTTCGATCTGGGCGGGGATTCGCTGTCGGCGATGCGCTTGATCGCCGCGGTGAACACCAGCCTGAACTCCGACCTCGGTGTGCGGGCCGTCTTCGAGGCGCCGACGGCCGCCGAGCTGGCGCTGCTGGCCGCCGGCGACGCCGACCGGCCTGAGCCGTTGGTGGCCGGGGAGCGCCCGGCGGTGGTTCCGTTGTCGTTTGCTCAGACCCGGTTGTGGTTCATCGACCACTTCCAGGGCCCGTCACCGATTTACAACATCACCGTGGCGTTGCGGCTGCGCGGTCAGCTCGATGCCGGTGCGCTGGGCGCGGCGTTGACCGATGTGGTGGGCCGCCACGAAAG
>NZ_MVHG01000118.1 GCF_002086125.1 Mycobacterium arosiense ATCC BAA-1401 = DSM 45069 | reverse complement strand
GCCTCGTCCTCAACGGTCTGGGCGTGCACCTCGAAGCGGCCCGCCATCGCCCGCATCTCGTGCGGGTCGGTCATAAAGCGTGTTGCCATGTTGGCTGTCTCCAATCTTGAAGCTTCGGTTCGCCGAAGTCTTAACAGTCGTACTTGATGCAGTGGTGGCCGAGTTGTAAACAGATCACGGCCTGCCGGTTAATTGCTCGCCTCAGACGGGTGACAAGTACCCCCTTCTTTCCCATATGGGCGGTCCCATATCCGCGGTTAGCCCTCAGACGACAACCTGTTTGGGCATGACGATCGGTTTGAAGCCATACCGGGGTCCGGTCCCGTAGGCGCCGGCGCCCTTTGCTGCGGCCGCCACTCCGGGCATGCCGGGCATCGCGGTGACCGGCTCGGCGGCCTCGGAGGCGACGGTCCAACCCGAGCCCTCGAGCGGGGCGGCGGCCGACGCGGCCGCCGTCGCCGGCGCGTTGGCCGACCAGCTGGCCGGCACCGACAGGCGTCCGACCGTGGTGGCCTCACCCACGGCCGCCGACGCACCCGCGCCCGACACCGAGCCCACCATGGTGCCGGGAGTAATGGCGGTCGCACCGGCCGCCGGTGCGACCGAGTCGGCCAGCGCGAACGGAATCGACGGCACGGTTCCCAGGGTGTGCCCCAACGACACCGCGTTGGGGATGGTGGCGCACACCCACCACGCGGCGGTGTTGACCGCGCCATTGACGCCGTTGAGGAACGACGGGGTGCCAAGCAAACCGTCGATCGACTCCAGGAGCCCGCTGGAGGTCGGCGGCGCTGTGATCAGGGACGACAGGTCCAGGCCCGCGAGCTGGGACGTGCCGTTCACCGCGTCGGAGGCGACCGCGCCGTTGTCCACGGCCGCGGCGGCCGCAGGGTCTGTGGTCGATGTCAGCGGAGTGACCGGTTTCAGCGTCCCGGCCGCCGCCGAGGAGGCCTGGTAGGTCGCCATCATGGTGGCGTCCTGCACCCACATCTCGGCGTACTGCGCTTCGGTCGCGGCGATCGCGGCCGAGTTGACACCCAGGAAGTTGGTCGCGACGAGCGTCGCCAACAACGACCGGTTGGCCGCGATCACCGGCGGCGGCACGGTGGCCGCGAACGCTGTCTCGTACGCGGCCGCCGAAGCGGTGGCCTGCGCGCTCGCCTGCTCGAGTGTGGTCGCCGTTTCCGTCAGGTAGGAGATGATGGGTTGCGCCGCGGCGGCGGCCGCGGCCGACCCGCCTCCCGTCCATTGCTCGCTGGTCAGCAACGAGATGATCGACTCCCACTGGGTCGCGGTGGAGCTCACCTCGGCGGCCAGGTTGGCATACGCGGTCGCGGCGGCCATCAGCGGCGCGGAGCCCGCACCGGCGTACATGAGCGAGGAGGTGATCTCCGGCGGAGTTGCTGCAAAGTCAAGAACCATCTGGATATTCGCTCTCTTCTCGTTGACTGTTGGAATTCGACGTCTGGGTGACCGCGAGTGCCTAGATTGCCTTCGGTTTCGGCATGACGATCGGCTTGACCCCGTAGCGCGGTGCACCGAAGCCGGCGTTGTTGCGTCCCATCGCACCCACTCCGGGCATGCCGGGCACGACGGTGCCCGCACCGGCCTGCGGAGCCGCGGCCGTCCAGCCGACCGTTTGCAGCGGCGCGGCGCTCGGCGCCACCGCCGGGGCCGAACCAGCCCAACTCGGCGGCACCGAAAGCTTGTTGACCACGGTCGCCTGGCCCATCGCGGCGGCCGGCATCGCACCCACTCCGGCCACTCCAGCCATGCCACCCGCACCGGCGCTGACCGGCGCGCTCGAGTCGGCCAGGTCCGCCGCGGCGGCTGCGGCCTCGCCGCCCGAGGTGTCCAGCAGACCGCCTCCGGCGAGGCCGAGCAGGTTGGAAGTGGCGGATGCCCAGTTCCCGAACCC
Source organism: Mycobacterium arosiense ATCC BAA-1401 = DSM 45069 (assembly GCF_002086125.1). Taxonomy (GTDB): domain Bacteria; phylum Actinomycetota; class Actinomycetes; order Mycobacteriales; family Mycobacteriaceae; genus Mycobacterium; species Mycobacterium arosiense. The sequence continues at coordinate 11,124 of NZ_MVHG01000118.1, read as the reverse complement.
GATGTTTCCGATGTTGGCCCCGTTACTGGACAGCCCGAACATTCCGCCGAGACCGCCGCTGTACTGACCGTTGAAGCCCAGCAGCCACGACAGAATGTCGATCGGGTTGGAGCCGGTGGCGGCCGTGGCGGTGGGATTGACGCTGTCCAAAGCCTGGATACCGGTCTGGGCCGCGTTGACCGCCTCGGTGTCGCCATAACTGTTGGAGCTGATACCCAGGGTTTGCGAATACTTCTCCAGCTGCGCCTGCGCCTCGGAGGCGATCGCTTGGTACTGGGTCCCGTACGCAGAGAAGATCGCGGCCTGCTGTGCCGATACCGGGTCGGCGGCGGCCGGCGCGATCGCGGTGGTGGCCGACGCTGCGCCCGCGTTCTGGGCTGCCAGATTGGTGTTGATTCCGCTCAACAGCTGTTCGGCGGCTAACATTTCTTCGGTCTGCGTTGTCAGAAATGACATCTGCTGCTCCTAGTGTTGGAACGAGTCGACCCACGGCTGGATCGACGTGTGCGCACGTAAACGGCCCCTCACGCGTTTGCGTAAGGCTAATGACCCACAGCCCACGTTCCCCATCGAAATGGGCAGTGGTAACAGGCGTTTACGGCTTTTTAACGACGAGGCCGGCAGTTTTAACACGGCCTTGTCGCACGACATAGCGATGTCACCTGAGCGACGGCGCCGACACCAGCAATCGCGCCCGGCGCGCGGATGCTAGCCGAGGCCTCGGCGGTCCGCACGTTGAACACCTGGCTAATTAGCAAGTCGATGCGATGCTCCGCGATCGGCCGCGACGCGCTAGATTCGCCGCCGGGCCCCCATAGCCCAAATGGCAGAGGCAGCGGACTTAAAATCCGTCAAGTGTCGGTTCGAGTCCGACTGGGGGCACGGCGTGGGCGCGGGATGACACTCTGAGGCCACGTTGCGCGATCTGCCACCGCGAAGGAGCCACCGCCGAAGTGACCGAGGATCCGCGGGGCGACGGCGTCTCCCGTCAATACGATCGGTGGGAATATCCGCCCCCCGTAACCGATCTCGCGGCATGGACCACCAACCACTGGGATTGGTTCGACCCCTACTGGGCCCACCGATTGTTGTGGCCGAACCGGGAATACCGGCCGGACCTCGACATCCTCGTCGCGGGATGCGGCACCTTCCAGGCGGCCGTGTTGGCTTACATGAACCGCGGAGCCAAAGTCGTGGCGATCGATGTCAGCCGGTCCGCGCTGAATCACCATCGATGGCTGAAAGACAAGCACGGCCTGGACAACCTGGAACTACATCTGCTGCCCATCGAAGAGGCTTCGGCGCTGTCGAGCGACTTCGATCTCATCGTCTCCAGCGGCGTCTTGCACCACATGGCCGATCCGCTGGCCGGGCTGACCGCGCTCGGCGAGTGCCTGCGGCACGACGGCGCGCTGGGCGTCATGCTCTACGCGAAGTACGGCCGGATCGGCGTCGACATGCTCGAATCGGCGTTCCGCGACCTCGGACTGTCCCAGGACGAGGCGTCGGTCCAGCTGGTCGTCCAGGCCCTCGCGGTGCTACCGCCGGACCACCCGGTGCGCCCCTATCTGCGCGGCGCGACGGACCTGACGTCCGAGGGCGCCCTGGTCGACACGTTCTTGCACGCCCGCCAACGCAGCTACACCGTCGAGGAATGTCTGGACCTGGTCGACGCCGCCGGGCTGGCGTTCCAGGGCTGGCTGCGCAACTCGCCGTATTACCCGCACGACTTCATCGCGCCGGCGAGCCGGTTCCAGTCGGTGATCAATCAGCTCCCCGACGCCAAGCTGTGGTCGGTGATGGAGCGCCTGCAACCCGCGAACGCCACCCACTTCTTCCTGGCCTGCCGCCCCGAACGCCCGAAACGGGACTACGCGATCGACTTCTCGGCGCCGTCGTGCTTCGAGTACGTCCCGCTGTTGCGCACGGCGTGCGCGCTGTCCGGCGACACGATTCACCTGCCCGGCGCGACGTTGAAGCTCAACCCGGCTCAGCTGCCCTTCGTCCAGCACGTCGACGGCCGCCGCGCCATCCGAGACATCGTCGACCTCGTGGCACAGCGCGACGGCGTCCGGCCCGAAGACACCGAGCCCGTGCGGGAATTCGCGCGCACGCTGTTCCGGTCGCTGTGGCGCCTGGACTTCCTGGCGATGGCGCTGCCCACTCCGTCGGGGTAACGGGATCGATTGTGGGAGTCGGTGTTTGGCGAAGCCAGGCGACGTTGCCGGAGTGGCCGTGACACGCGGACCAAGGTTTTGGGCCTGCCGCCGACGGCACCGCACACCGCCGCTCATACACTGACCCAGCATGGGCATGCTGTTCGGCCTCGCGCCGTGGATCGTCTATTGGGTACTCGTCGGAAACGTCCCGTTCGCCGCGGCCGCGCTGGTCGCGCTGGCGATCGCCGCGGCCGGCCTGGGCCTGGGCGGCGTGGCCGGCAGGAAGTGGCAGTTCTTTGACTTCGCTTCCGTCGCAGTGCTTTTGATCCTCGCCGTGCTGGCCTTCGCGCTCAGCGAGCCGTTCCTCGAGCGGTGGACACTGCCGCTGAGCAACGCCGGGATCTTGCTGGTGACGCTGATCGGGGTGCTGGGCGGCAAGCCCTTCGTGGCCGAGTTCGCCGCCGCCGAACACGCCCCCGACATCGTCAGAACCGAGCTGTTCGGCCGGATCGTGAAGATCCTCAGCTGGCTCTGGGTCGCGACGTTCGCGGCGATGACGGTGTCGACGGCGATCCCGTCGATCCTGGCGGGCCCCGCGGGCCCGCCCGGGACGACCGCCGCCCTGATGCTGGACACCAAGACCCCGCTGTCGTTCCTGTGCTACTGGATCATTCCCTTCGGGCTGCTGGGGCTCGCGGCGGTGGCGTCGCGACTGCTGCCCGAGCGGATGCTGGTCGGGATCGATGACCTCGAGCGGGAAACCTCGTTCGTCGCCTACGACGAAGCCACCATCGACGAGCTCTACTTCCTGGCCCAGGAGCACGCCAACCGCGAGGTGGGCCCGGGCAAGGAGGCCTACGCCGTCAAGGTCGGCGGGATGGGCACCCCGTTGACCGGGGACGAGTCCCGCAAGTCGTGGCCCTCGACGTACAAGGTGCGCGACAAGCGGCGCTGAACCCCGACCGCGGTTGGGCTACGTTGGTTCTCGGCGGAGCGGCCCCGAACCGCCCCACGCGCTCCGCATCCGGCTGAGGCCACAACGGGCCACAGGCTCGCCGGAGCGGAGAAAGGGAGTCGTGATGAACGCACCCAGCGCAGACGCCATACGCGCGGAAACCGTCACGATCACCGGCCATGGCGGTGACGAGATCGAGGCCTACCAGGCGGTGCCGCTCGCGCAGGGATCGCGGGGTGGCGTCGTGTGGATCCACCACATGCCCGGATACGACCGCGAAACCAAGGAATTCGTCCGCCGGCTCGCCGTCAGCGGCTTCAACGCCGTCGCGCCCAACCTCTACTCGCGCGAAGCCCCCGGTGCCGAGCCCGACGACGCGGCCGCCGCGGCGCGTGCCGCGGGCGGGGTCCCCGACGAACGACTGGTCGGCGACGTCGCGGGCGCGGTGGGGCACCTGCGCTCGTTGGCGGGGGCCAACGGCAAGTTCGGCGTCATCGGGCACTGTTCGGGCGGACGGCACGCCTACCTCGCGGCCTGCTCGCTGCCGTTCGATGCGGCGGTGGACTGCTACGGCGCGTTCATCGTCGAGGACCCGCCCGAGGGCATGCCCAAGACCATGAAGCCGATCCTGGACCTGGCCGGCAACCTCAGCTGTCCGATGCTGGGCCTGTTCGGACTCGACGACCGGTTTCCGGCGCCCGCCGCGGTGGCCACCCTGGACGCCGAGCTCACCAAGCTCGACAAGGCGCACGAGTTCCACTCCTACGAGGGTGCGGGCCATTCGTTCTTCTCGGTCGACCGTCCGGCGTATCGGCCGGAGGCCGCGGTGGACGGCTGGCAGCGCATCGACCAGTTCTTCGCCACCTACCTGAAAGGCTAGGCATCTGTTCATGTGCACCTATCTCACCGAACACGTCGAGATCGACGGCAGCGGCAAGGGCGCGACCGGATGGTTCGGGGCCAACCGCGCGACGGTGTATGTCGACCATCCCGTCCACGCGCCCTTCGGCCACACGGTCAACATCGACGTGATCAACCCGCAGCTCGGCCCGTCGGCGCGGGTGGCTCTGGAATTGACTGAGGAGAGCGCGCTGGCGCTGGCCGACGCCATCCGCAAAGCGATCGGCCACGCACCGGCCGGGCTCGCCTCGAAACACCAGTAGGCCGGCGATGACCCCCCAGGCCGACTATCCGCAGGCCGCCGCCGCCCGCGGCAGGATCGAACCCGCACCGCGGCGGGTCCGTGGCTACCTCGGCGATGCGCTGGTCTTCGACACCACCGCCGCCCGATACGTGTGGGAAGTCCCGTACTACCCGCAGTACTACATCCCGCTCACCGACGTCCGTACCGAATTTTTGCGCGACGAAAACCACGCCCAGAAGGTGGAATTCGGCCCATCCCGGCTGTGTTCGCTAGTGGGTGCCGGCCAGACGCACGAGTCCGCCGCGCGGGTATTCGACGCCGACGGCGGCAGCGCACTGGCCGGCACCGTGCGCTTCGAATGGAATCCGTTGCGCTGGTTCGAAGAAGACGAGCCGATCTACGGTCACCCGCGCAACCCGTACGCGCGCGTCGACGCCTTGCGCTCGCACCGACACGTGCAGGTCGAACTCGACGGAATTGTCTTGGCCGACACCACTTCTCCCATCTTGCTGTTCGAAACCGGTTTGCCGACAAGGTATTACATCGATCCGACCGATGTCGCCTTCGAGCACCTGGAGCCCAGCGCGACGCAAACGCTGTGCCCGTACAAGGGGGTTACGTCGGGCTATTGGTCGGTCCGGGTGGGTGACGCCGTGCACGAGGACCTGGCATGGACCTACCACTATCCGCTACCCGCGGTGGGGCAGATCGCCGGCCTTATCGCGTTTTACAACGAAAAACTCGACATCACCGTCGACAAAGCCAGATCGGCTCGGCCGCTGACGCAGTTCAGCTAGTTGCTCGGCAAAGTGTGATCTTTGCCTCGTCGGCACCGAGGCTGAGAGTTCCTTAACTTATCCGCCGGCGGCCCGCCCACGTGGACTGTTAGCGGCCCGGGCGAAACCCGCCGGAAGCGGGTTTGCCTCCCTTTCGCTGGGGGTAAGCGTCTGCGATACAGCGCGATTGGAAGTCTGAGCAGAACCTGAGTGCGCGTAGTGACGTAGCTAACGTCGAGCATCTCTGAACTGCTTTGGGGTGACGTGCGGCCAGTAGACTACCGAAAATTAGTCTCGTCAGCGCCTTTCGGTGCTGAAAGCCGGTGGATCCGATGGCCGGATCGTCGCGAACATCTCGACGGCTTCGACACTCGACCACTAGAGCCGACAACCACAGCAAAGGCGGTATCAGCGTGAACGATGTGAACGGCCCCACGGCCGCGCACGACGAGCGAGACGGGCGGGCCTTCGAGCTGGACACCGCCTCGGTGGTCCGAATCCCACTGCACAACGGGCCGATCAGCGATATCGACATCAGCCCCGACGGGCGGCGGTTGGTGGTCACCAACTATGGCCGCGACACGGTGTCGGTCATCGACGCCAAGACCTGTCGTGTCTCGAGCACCGTCACCGGTCTGGCCGAGCCCTTCGCGGTCGCGATGAACAGCGCGGACGCCAACTATGCCTACGTCAGCACGGCGGCCGCCGGCTATGACGCGATCGACGTCATCGACGTCGTCACCAATTGGCGCATCGCCACGCACCGGCTCGCGCACAGCGTGAGCGGCATGACGGTGAGCCCGGACGGCAGGTACCTGTACGCCAGCCGAAACGCGGTTCGCGGCGCCGACGTGGCGGTGCTGGACACCACCACCGGTGAACTCGAGATGATCGAGCTGGCGGCCGAAACCGGGATCGCCACCGAATGCGTGCGGGTCAGCGGCGACGGACGCCGTCTGTACGTCGGCATGAACGGCCCGACCGGCGGCAGCCTCGCCGTGATCGAGACCCGCACGCGCTCCGACGGCGGCCGGGTCGGCGCCCTCGACCTCGGCCTGCCCCTGCGCGATGTGGCGCTCAGCGACGACGGCGCCACGGCGTACGTGGCGAGCTGCGATCCCGTCGCGGGCGCGGTGCTCGACGTGGTCGACACCCGGGCCACCAAGATCGTGAGCACCCACAAGGTGCCCGAGATCACCGGCCCGCTGACGCGGATGACGCTGAGCCGCGACGGCGCGCGCGCCTACCTGGTCAGCGATGACCGCATCACGGTGCTGAGCACCCACCGCCAGGAGGTCGTCGGCGAGGTCAGGGTGACCAGCCACCCGTCCTGCGTGGTGGAAAGCCCCGATGGCACCCATCTCTACGTCGCCGACTACTCCGGTGTGGTCACCGCGGCGCGCATCGCCTCGCCCACACCGCCGCCGCTCACCGGCGAGCGGGACCTGTCGATCGCCGGCTGGTTGCCCGAGCTGGCGGAGTGGGAGCAGGTCGGGGCCTAGCCCTTGGACGCGCGGGGCCCAAAGTCGCGCCGGCCGAAGGGGATCCACCGAAATCGATGGCCAGTCCGGCCGGTTGTCGACACGCTCGCCGAGTTCGGGCTTAGGGTGGGAGACGGCCGACGGCACGGGCGGCGCTGCGCCGAGAGTAAGGGCGGTAGATCAATGGACGGCACCATGCAGGACTTTCCGTTGACGACCGCCGCGATCATGCGGCACGGCTGCACCGTGCACGGGAAACGCACCGTCACCACGTTCACCGGGGACGGTTACCGGCGCGCGACCTACCGGGAACTGGGCGAGCAGGCGGCGCAACTGGCGAACGGATTGCGCCGCCTGGGTATCACCGGCGACCAGCGGGTGGGCACGTTCATGTGGAACAACGCCGAACACCTCACCGCGTACCTGGCATTGCCCTCGATGGGTGCGGTCCTGCACACCCTCAACATCCGCTTGTTCCCCAAGCAGATCGCCTTTGTCGCCAACGAGGCCGAAGACCAGGTGGTGCTGGTCGACGCGTCACTGGTCAAACTGCTCGCACCCGTGCTGCCCGACCTCGAGACCGTGCACACGGTGATCGTGGTCGGCGACGACGTCGAACCGCTGCAGGGATCCGGCAAGACCGTGCTGCGCTACGCCGACGTCCTGGGCGGCGAGCCCACCGAGTTCGACTGGCCGCACATCGACGAGAACTCCGCGGCCGCGATGTGCTACACCAGCGGCACCACCGGCAACCCGAAAGGCGTTGTCTACAGCCACCGTTCGAGCTTCCTGCACACCATGGCCGCGTGCACCACCAACGGCATCGGCGTCGGGGCCACCGACAGCGTGCTGCCCATCGTGCCGATGTTTCACGCCAACGCCTGGGGGCTGCCCTATGCCGCGCTGATGGCCGGCGCCGACCTGGTGTTGCCCGATTGCCACCTCGACCCCCGGTCGCTGGTCCGGATGGTCGAGGAACTGCGACCCACCGTGACGGGCGCGGTGCCGACCATCTGGAACGGCGTCCTGCATCACCTCGAAGACGACCCCGACCACGACATGTCGTCGCTGCGGCTGGTGGTCTGCGGCGGCTCGGCCGTCCCGGTGTCGCTGATGCGCACCTTCGAGGAAAAGCACGACGTGCAGATCCGGCAGTTGTGGGGCATGACGGAGACGTCGCCGCTGGCCACCATGGCGTGGCCCCCGCCGGGAACCCCGCAGGACCAGCACTGGGCCTTCCGCGGGACGCAGGGCCAGCCGGTCTGCGGGGTCGAGATGCGCATCGTCGACGACGACGGTCAGGTGCTGCCCAACGACGCCAACGCCGTCGGCGAGGTCGAGGTGCGCGGACCGTGGATCGCCGGCTCCTACTACCTGGGTCGCGACGAGTCGAAGTTCGACTCCGGCTGGCTGCGCACCGGAGACGTGGGCCGCATCGACGAACGGGGCTTCGTCACCCTGACCGACCGTGCCAAGGACGTCATCAAATCCGGCGGCGAATGGATCTCCTCGGTCGAGTTGGAGAACCACTTGATCGGCCACCCGGATGTGGTCGAGGCCGCGGTGGTCGGCGTTCCCGACGAGCGCTGGGAGGAGCGGCCGCTCGCCGTGATCGTGGCCAAGGACGGCGCCTCGATGAGCGCCGAACAGCTGCGAAAGTTCCTCGCCGACAAGGTCGTTCGATGGTGGCTGCCCGAGCGGTGGACCTTCATCGACGAGATTCCGCGCACCAGTGTCGGCAAGTACGACAAGAAAGTCATCCGGTCGCGCTACGCCGAGGGCGGATATCAGGTGATCGAGGCGCGCTGATCTGAAAGGCGTTACGCCAGTGGCACACTCACTCGTTGTCGACCAATCCGTGATAGCCCCGGTCGCGGCACAGGACGCTTTTGACCGGACGCTGCCCATTCCGCTCCCGACGCTGTTTCACCGCTGGTATGGGCCGTTCCCGCCGATCAAGCAGGTGCGCGAGCAGACGGGCGCCTGGGATGCCGCGGGCCAAACGCGCATCGTGCACCTGGCCGGCGGTGCCCGCATGCGCGAGGAACTGACCAGTGTCGATCCGCCGCGCTCGTTCGGCTACCGGCTCTCGGAGATCACCGGCCCGATGGCGCTGCTGGTCGACCACATCGTCGGCGAATGGGTCTTCACCCCGGCCGCGGGCGGCACCGAGATCACCTGGCGTTGGGACATCCGCCCGCGCTCGGCGCTGACGGCCTGGGCGCTGCCGCTGCTGGGCCGCTGGTGGAAGGGCTATGCGCGGCGCGCGCTGCGGCACCTGTCGGCCCTGCTGACGGGCTGAGCCGCGACCGCTAGCGTGGGAAGCCATGTGCCGACTCTTTGGCCTGCACGCCGGGGGCCATGCCTGCACCGCGACGTTTTGGCTGCTGGACGCGCCGGACAGCCTGTCCAAACAGAGCAGGCGGAACCCGGACGGCACCGGACTGGGTGTCTTCGACGGGCACGGCCAACCGCACCTGTACAAGGAGCCGATAGCGGCCTGGCAGGACGCCACCTTCGCGACCGAGGCGCACCAGATGACCGGCACGACGGTCATCGCCCACGTCCGCTACGCGACCACCGGATCGCTCGTCATCCGCAACACCCACCCGTTCCTGCAAGACGGGCGGATCTTCGCGCACAACGGCGTGCTCGAAGGATTGGACATCCTCGACGAGCGGCTGCGTGAGGTCGGCACAGACGACTTGGTGTTGGGCGACACCGATTCCGAGCGGGTCTTCGCGCTGATCACCGGTTCGATCCGGGCGCTGGACGGCGACATCACCGCCGGCCTCACCGACGCCGTGCGATGGCTCGCCGAGAACGTTCCCATCTACGCCGTCAACATGCTGCTGAGCACGGCCACCGGCATGTGGGCGCTGCGATACCCCGAAACCCATCAGCTCTACATTCTGGATCGATCCAACGGTGCGGCTTCGCATGATTCCGGATTCGACTTGTGTACCAAGCGGATTCACGCCCGGTCGGAGCATCTGTGTGAGCGGGCGTCGGTGGTGTTCGCGACCGAGGTGATGGACGACGAGCCACGCTGGCGGCTGCTGCCGGCGGGTGAACTCTTCCATGTCGATGCAGATCTGCGAATCCACCGCGACATGATCCTGCCAGACCCGCCCAATCACCTGCTGCGTCGCGAGGACCTGAGCTCGCCGGTCGAGGAGTCGCAGCACGCTTTGCCGAATACCCGGCAACTGGCCTGATCCGTGCTGGCAAGGTAGACGACGTGACACCCAAACGCGCCCTCGTGCTGGCAGGTGGAGGCATAGCGGGAATCGCCTGGGAGACAGGTGTTCTGCGCGGCATCGCCGACGAGTCGCCGGCGATTGCCCGGCTGCTGACCGAGTCGGACGTGCTGGTGGGGACCTCGGCGGGCTCGGCCGTCGCCGCGCAGCTGTGCAGCGGCCACACCCTGGACGAACTGTTCGATCGCCAGGTCGCCGAGTCGTCGGCTGAGATCGATTCCGGGGTCGACGTCGAGGCCATCACCGAACTGTTCCTGACGGCACTGGAGGCGCCGTACGAGGAAGCGCTGGACCGGACCCGCCAACAAATACAGCGGATCGGCGCCGTCGCACTCGCGACGAAAACCGTTCCCGCGCCGGTGCGCCGGGACGTGATCGCGCGCCGCCTGCCATCACACGACTGGCCGGACCGCGAGTTGCGGCTCACCGCGATCGACGTCGCCACCGGCGAGTTGACCGTGTTCGACGGCGACTCCGGTGTCGACCTCGTCGATGCGGTGGCGGCCAGCTGTGCGGTGCCCGGGGCATGGCCGCCGGTGACGATCGGCGATCGCCACTACATGGACGGCGGCGTCGCCAGCTCGGTCAACCTCGCGGTGGCCGCGGACTGCGGCACGGCGGTGGTGCTAGTGCCCTCCGGCGTCGACGCGCCGTCGCCGTTCGGTGCGGGGCCGGCCGCCGAAATCTCGGCGTTCCCCGGCGCGGCCTTCGCCGTGTTCGCCGACGGCCGCTCGCTGGCCGCCTTCGGGCCCAACGCCTTGGACCCGGGCTGTCGCATCCCGTCGGCGGTGGCCGGACGCGAGCAGGGCCGCCGCGAAGCCGCGGCCATCGCCCGCTTTCTGGGCGTGTGAGATCGGGCCCTTGAGCGGATCTGGCTGACGGGTTCACAGCGCTTAGCCAGGTTTCATTGCTCTATACAACAGTTGCAGCAGGGTACGGTCGGTTTGGGGCACCCAACGACGCGTCCCTCGACCATTCGGTCAGATCGTAGATCGCAAGTTCGCCGTCCATTGTGTTCAGCGTTTGGTCGGATGTGCACTGCCGCTTCATGATTCCGGTTAATGACGGCGCACCTCGCGCCGAACCGGCTGCCATGGTGGCCAAAACGCAAGCCGCCTTGCGGTTGGTTAAGCCCCGCCGGGTTGTCCGGAGTGGCGACAGCTGTAACCCAACGATCGGGGCTGAGTTGGCCGGCTTGAGGATCGCAGGCCTACCGAGAAGATTGTCGCGACAGGAGGATTGAGAATTCGATGACGACGACGATTGGAAGCGCGACGACCGAAAACGCACTGACTCCTGACGTTCGAAATGGCATCGATTTCAAGGTGGCTGATTTGTCGTTGGCGGAT
>NZ_MVHG01000117.1 GCF_002086125.1 Mycobacterium arosiense ATCC BAA-1401 = DSM 45069 | reverse complement strand
AACCCGATGCACCCCGCCGCCGTCGAGGCGATGACGGCCGTGCTCGGCGCGGTCGGCAACGCGTCCTCCCTGCACACCAGCGGCCGGGCGGCGCGGCGGCGCATCGAGGAGTCCCGCGAGCTGATCGCCGAGCGGCTGGGCGCGCGCCCCTCGGAGGTCATCTTCACCGCCGGCGGCACCGAGAGCGACAACCTGGCGGTCAAGGGCATCTACTGGGCCCGCCGCGACGCCGAGCCGCGGCACCGGCGCATCGTCACCAGTGAGGTGGAACACCACGCCGTGCTGGACTCGGTGAATTGGCTCGTCGAGCACGAGGGCGCCGAGGTCACCTGGCTTCCGACCGCCGCCGACGGGTCGGTGTCGGCCGCGGCGCTGCGCGAGGCGCTCACGCGCCACGACGACGTCGCGCTGGTCTCGGTGATGTGGGCCAACAACGAGGTCGGCACCGTGCTGCCGGCCGCCGAACTGGCCGCCGTCGCGGCCGAATTCGGCGTCCCGATGCACAGCGACGCCGTTCAGGCGGTGGGCCAGCTGCCGATCGACTTCGCCGCCAGCGGGCTGTCGGCGATGAGCGTGACCGCGCACAAGTTCGGCGGCCCGCCCGCCGTGGGGGCGCTGTTGCTGCGCCGCGACGTGGCGTGCGTGCCGCTGGCGCACGGGGGAGGCCAGGAGCGCGACATCCGTTCGGGCACCGCCGATGTCGCCGGTGCGGTCGGAATGGCGGCGGCCGTCCAAATCTCGGTCGACGGGCTCGAGACCAACAGCGCCCGGCTGCGGGCGTTGCGCGACCGGCTGGTCGACGGCGTGCTGGGCGGCATCGAGGACGTCACCCTCAACGGGGCCCGCGATCCGCTGCGGCTTCCCGGCAACGCGCACTTCACCTTCCGCGGCTGCGAGGGCGATGCGTTGTTGATGCTGCTGGACGCCAACGGAATCGAGTGCTCGACCGGATCGGCGTGCACCGCCGGCGTCGCGCAGCCCTCGCACGTGCTGATCGCGATGGGCGCCGACGCGGCCACCGCGCGTGGATCTTTGCGACTTTCATTGGGACACACCAGTTCCGACGCCGACGTCGATGCCGTGCTGCGGGTGCTGCCGGGCGCGGTGGACCGCGCCCGTCGGGCCGCACTGGCCGCCGCGGGGGCGTCCTAGGTGAAGGTGCTTGCCGCGATGAGCGGTGGCGTCGACTCGTCGGTCGCCGCCGCCCGGATGGTCGACGCCGGGCACGACGTGGTCGGCGTGCACCTGGCGCTGTCCAGCGCGCCCGGCACGCTGCGCACCGGCTCGCGGGGGTGTTGCTCAAAGGAGGACGCCTCCGATGCGCGTCGCGTCGCCGATGTGCTCGGAATCCCGTTCTACGTATGGGATTTCGCGGACAGGTTCGCCTCGGACGTCATCGACGAGTTCGTGTCTTCCTATGCGCGCGGCGAAACGCCCAACCCGTGCGTGGTGTGCAATCAGAAGATCAAGTTCTCGGCCCTGTCGGCCAAAGCCGTTGCGCTGGGCTTCGATACGGTGGCCACCGGCCATTACGCCCGGCTTTCGGACGGCCGGCTGCGCCGGGCCGTCGACATGGCCAAGGACCAGTCCTATGTGCTGGCCGTCTTGAGCGCCGAGCAGCTGCGGCACGCGGCGTTCCCGATCGGGGACACCCCCAAGCCGCAGATCCGGGCCGAGGCCGCGCGGCGCGGCCTGACCGTCGCCGAGAAGCCGGACAGCCACGACATCTGCTTCATCCCGTCCGGCAACACCCGCGCGTTCCTGGGCGAGCGCATCGGGGTGCGCCGGGGGGCGGTGGTCAACGCGGACGGCACGGTGCTCGCCGAGCACGACGGCGTGCACGGTTTCACCGTCGGCCAGCGCAAGGGACTCGGCATCGCCGGACCGGGACCCGACGGGCGCCCGCGCTACGTGACCGCGATCGACGCCGAGACCGCCACGGTGCGGGTGGGGGTGGCGGCGGATCTCGAGATACGCGAAATCGTCGGGCGGGCACCGGTTTTCACCTCGGGCGCGGCGCCGTCGGGCCCGGTGGAGTGCGCGGTTCAGGTGCGCGCACATGGTGAAACCGCGGACGCGGTCGCCGAATTGGTCGACGACGAGCTGCTCGTGCGACTGCACGCCCCGATGCGCGGCGTGGCCCGGGGCCAGACGCTGGTGCTCTACCGCCGCGACCCCGACGGCGACGAGGTGCTCGGCAGCGCCACCATCGCCGGCACCGCACGCTGATCACCGCGGCATGTTCGCCGAGATATTCGTCATCACGATGTCGGACACCGATTGCGCGAAGCCGCAGAAGGTGACCTCCAGCATGGCCACCGACAGGATCCGGTAGTCGCGGCCGCATCCGCCCGGCCGCAGGTGCAGCGTGGTGGCATCGGCGTTCCATTCGCCGACGTAGAGCTGCCCGCTCGAGCCGTTCGCGCAGTCGCCGACGGTCCCTACCAGGGCGCCGAAGGCGCGCCGGGCGGCGTCGGCATCGCGATAGGCGGCGGCGCCTTCGGAGATCAGCGCGCCGTCGGGCGGGTCCTGAAAGGTCGTCTTGTGGAACGCCTCGAGGTCGCGGCCGAACGTGGCCGTCTCGGCGTAGATGAACCGGCACTCGCGCGGCGCGGTGTCGGCGAGCGCGTCGATGTCCACCGGGCTGGTGCCGTCCATCGAGGGGATGATCGTCAGATGCTCACCGGCGCCGGTGATCGCGCGCATCCGCGACTGGTCCAGCAGGATCGCGTCGACGTCGACGCCCTGCACCACCCTGCGATTGGCGCCGGAACCCGCCACCGCCGCCCCGTCGACCACCCGGGTGCACGCCGCCACCAGCGCCACCGCCGCGCACAACAGCGGTAGCGACGCTGACTTCGCCTTCTGCGACACCGTTACGCACCCCTTTGGCGTTGAACCTACCCGGGCGACCCGCCCGCACCCAGACCCCGCCGACGGTCGAGTGCGAGGACGTCGAATACGGTTGCCGGGTGAGTGTTTTCGCCCATCCCTTCGCCACGGCCAGCGGTGTTGGATCCTGGCCCGGCCGCGCCGCGCGAGAAGCCGCCGAGGTTGTGGTGGGTGAACTGGCGGGCGCGCTGGCGCACATCGTCGAACTGCCCGCCCGCGGAGTGGGTGCCGACATGCTCGGCCGGGCCGGCGCGCTGCTGGTCGACGTGGCCATCGACACGGTGCCGCGCGGCTACCGGCTGGTTGCCCGGCCCGGCGCGGTCACCCGCCGCGCGATCAGCCTGCTCGACGAGGACGTGGACGCGCTACAGGAGGCCTGGGAAGCCGCCGGCCTGCGCAACGACGGCCGGGTTGTGAAGGTGCAGGCGCCGGGCCCGATCACGCTGGCCGCCGAAATCGAGCTGGCCAACGGCCACCGCGCGATCACCGACCCCGGGGCGCTGCGCGACCTGGCGGCGTCGTTGGCCGAGGGTGTGGCCACGCATCGGTCGGTGCTGGCCAGCCGGCTCGAGGCGGAGGTGGTGGTCCAGTTCGACGAGCCGTCGCTGCCCAAAGCGCTGGGCGGGGGGCTGAGCGGGGTGACCTCGCTGAGCCCGGTGGCACCGGTCGACGAGGAGCTGGCCGCCGGCCTCCTCGACCATTGCGCCCAAACGGTCGGAGGCGAGGTGCTGCTGCACTGCTGCGCCTCGGGCATTCCGTGGGACCTGTTGCAGCTTAGCGTATTTCGAGCCGTCTCGGTGGACGCGGGCACGCTGGACGCAGCGGACCTGGACGGCATCGCCGAGTTCGTGGAGCCGGGCCGCACCGTCGTGCTGGGGGTGGTAGGCGCCCAGGCCCCGCCGCGCCGCCCGTCGGCGGAGGAGGTGGCCGCCGCGGTGGTTGCCGTGACCGATCGCCTCGGCTTCGCCCGCTCGGCGCTGCGCGACCGCATCGGGGTCACCCCGGCCTGCGGTCTGGCCGGCGCCGCTCCGCAGTGGGCCCGCACCGCGATCGAGCTCGCCCGCAAGGCGGCCGAGATGTTCGCCGCGGACCCCGACGCCATCGGATAGGCAACCAATCGGTTGCGCTTCGGGCCACCCTGTGCTTCACTGATAGGCAACCAGGAGGTTGCACATGAAGATCGAGAAGCAGGTCGTGCTGCGCGCGCCGCTGCAGCGGGTGTGGCGGGCCATCAGCGACGCCGAGGAGTTCGGGCGGTGGTTCGGGGTGCGCTTCGACGGTCCCTTCGTCGCCGGAACGTCGGTGACCGCCGCGATCACCCCCACCACCGTCGACGGCGAGGTCGCCAGGCGCCAGGAGCTGCACACCGGGGTGCGAAGCACCTGGCAGATCGTCGCCATCGAGCCGCCGCGCCGGTTCGCCTACCGCTGGCATCCGTTCGCCGTCGATGCGGGAGTCGACTACAACGGCGAGCCGACCACGCTCGTCGAGTTCACCCTGACCGAGCGGCCCGACGGCGTGCTGCTGACCATCACCGAGTCCGGTTTCGAGGCGATCCCGCCGGCACGTCGCGGCCCGTCCTTCGAGGCCAACGACGAGGGCTGGGCGATCCAGACCACGCTGGTGCGCAAGTACGTCGAGGGCGTGCGGGTATGACCGGACGTGCCACCGTCGATGCGGGGCTCTTCGACGCGCTGGGTGATCCCAACCGGCTGCGCATCATCGTGCGGCTCTGCGAGCACGGCCCGAGCTCGACATCGAAGGTCACCAGCGTCATACCGGTCACCCGGCAGGCCGCCAGCAAGCACCTGCAGCTGCTGGAGTCCGTCGGGCTGGTGACCAGCAGCCGGCACGGACGCGAGCGCGTGTGGGCGGTGCAGACCCAGCCGCTGGCGTCGGCCAGTGAGTACCTGAGCCGGCTGTCCCGCCGGTGGGACGCCGCGGTGGATCGGTTGCGGTCTTACGTGCAGGACTGAGCGCGCCGGGTTTCACGTCGGTGTCCTCGGATAGCCTGCCAAGGTGAGCTCAGCAGAAGCTGATTCGGTATCGCCCGAGGTGCGTAGGCAGTGGCAGGACCTGGCCGAGACGGTCCGTGAACATCAGTTCCGCTACTACATCAAGGACGCCCCGATCATCTCGGACGCGGACTTCGACGCGATGTTCAACGAGCTCCTGGAGCTCGAGGAGCGGCACCCCGAGCTCCGGGTGCCCGATTCCCCGACGCAGCTGGTCGGCGGGGCGGGGTTCGCCACCGAGTTCGCCGAGGCGGCGCACCTGGAGCGGATGCTGAGCCTCGACGACGTCTTCGATCGCGACGAGCTGGTGGCGTGGAGCAACCGCGTCGAGAACGAGGTCGGCAAGGAACCGCATTACCTGTGCGAACTCAAGATCGACGGCGTGGCCCTGTCGCTGGTGTATCGCGACGGCCGGTTGGAGCGGGCCGCCACCCGCGGCGACGGCCGGGTCGGCGAGGACGTGACGCTCAACGCGCGCACCATCGACGACGTCCCCGAGCGGCTGTCGGCCGGCACGGACTTCCCGGTCCCCGCCCTGCTCGAGGTGCGCGGCGAAGTGTTCTTTCTGCTCGCCGATTTCGAGGCGCTCAACGCCAGCCTGGTCGAGGACGGCAAGGCGCCGTTCGCCAATCCGCGCAACAGCGCGGCCGGGTCGCTGCGCCAGAAAAACCCGGCCGTCACCGCCCGGCGCAAGCTGCGGATGATCTGTCACGGCATCGGCCGCACCGAGGGGTTCGCGCCCACCAGCCAGCACGAGGCCTACGCCGCGCTGAGCGCTTGGGGGCTGCCGGTGGCCGCACAGACCGCGCGGGTGCGCGGCCTGGCCGCAGTGGAGGAGCGGATCGCCTACTGGGGTGAGCGCCGCTACGAGCTCGAGCACGAAATCGACGGTGTGGTAGTCAAAGTCGACGACGTCGCCCTGCAGCGCCGGCTGGGAACCACCTCGCGCGCGCCGCGGTGGGCCGTCGCCTACAAGTACCCGCCGCAGGAAGCGCAGACCAAGTTGCTCGACATCCGCGTCAACGTCGGGCGCACCGGACGGGTCACCCCGTTCGCGTTCATGAAACCGGTCAAGGTGGCCGGCTCGACGGTGGGGCTGGCCACCCTGCACAACGCCGCGGAGGTCAAGCGCAAGGGCGTGCTGATCGGCGACACGGTGATGATCCGCAAGGCCGGTGACGTGATCCCGGAGGTGCTCGGCCCCGTCGTCGACCTGCGCGACGGCTCCGAGCGCGATTTCGACATGCCCACCACCTGTCCCGAGTGCGGCACCCGGTTGGCGCCGGCCAAGGAGGGCGACGCCGACATCCGCTGTCCCAACGCTCGGTCCTGTCCCGCGCAGTTGCGCGAGCGGGTGTTCTACGTCGCCGGTCGCGGCGCGCTCGACATCGAGGGGCTGGGTTACGAGGCGGCCACCGCGCTGCTCAAGGCCGGCGTGATCGCCGACGAGGGCGACCTGTTCGGGCTCACCGAGGCCGACCTGTTGCGCACCGAGCTGTTCCGGACCAAGGCCGGTTCCCTGTCCGCGAACGGCAGACGCCTGCTCGACAACCTGGACAAGGCCAAGAAGGTGGCGCTGTGGCGGGTGCTGGTGGCGTTGTCGATCCGGCATGTCGGCCCGACGGCCGCGCGCGCCCTGGCGACCGAGTTCGGCGACCTGGACGCGATCATGTCGGCATCGACCGAGCGACTGGCCGCGGTGGAAGGTGTCGGACCGACGATCGCGGCGGCGCTCACCGAGTGGTTCACCGTCGACTGGCACCGCGCGATCGTCGAGAAGTGGCGATCCGCCGGCGTGCGGATGGCCGACGAGCGTGACATCAGCGTGCCGCGCACCCTGGAGGGACTGACGGTGGTGGTCACCGGGTCGCTGGCCGGCTTCTCCCGCGACGACGCCAAGGAGGCGATCCTGGCGCGCGGGGGAAAGGCCGCCGGCTCGGTGTCGAAGAAGACCGACTACGTCGTGGCCGGCGATTCGCCGGGTTCCAAGTACGACAAGGCGATCGAGCTGGGCGTGCCCGTCCTCGACGAGGACGGTTTCCGGAAACTGTTGGCCGAGGGGCCGACCGCAACCCCGGTGGACTGAGCCGATGAGCAATCGGTACGGTGATTCCACACGCAGCCTCAAAGCCGGTCATTCTCAAGCGATTCCGGGTCAACCGGTAGCTCCGCAGCCGGTGCTTGCGTCCACCTACCACCTGTCCGGCGACGAATCCGATGCCTTGGACAACTACGGCCGCGACTCCAGTCCGGTTTGGCGACAACTGGAGTCCGCGCTCGCCGAGCTGGAGGGGGCGGCCGGTGCGCTGGTGTTCGGCTCGGGCATGGCGGCCATCGGCGCGCTGCTGGGGACCCTGGCAAGGCCCGCGTCGACGGTGGTGGTGCCCGCCGACGGCTACTACGAAGTGCGCCGCTATGCCCGCGAGAACCTGGCGCCCGCGGGCGTGAAGGTGATCGAGGCGTCGAGCTCGCAGATCTATGACGCCGCCGCGGGTGCCGACGTGGTGCTGGCCGAGACCCCCACCAACCCGGCGCTGGATGTCGTCGACCTGCACCGGCTCGCCACCATCTGCAGGGGACGCGACGCCAGTCTGATCGTCGACAACACCGTCGCCACGCCCCTGGGGCAGCAGCCGCTGTCGCTGGGCGCCGACGCGGTGGTGGCCAGCGCCACCAAAGCCCTGTCGGGTCACAGCGACCTGTTGGCCGGCTACGTCGCCACCGATCGGCCCGAGCTGCTCGCCGCGGTGCGGCGCCACCGGCAGTCCGCCGGTGCGATCCTGGGCGGGTTCGAGGCGTGGCTTTTATTGCGCAGCATCAGAACTGCCGGATTGCGCTTCGAACGCCAATGCCAGAACGCCCGGGCGGTGGCGACCATGCTGGCCCGCCATCCGGCGGTGCGGGCGGTGCACTATCCGGGGCTGGCCGACGACCCGGCGCATCCGGTGGCCATGGCGCAAATGCGCCGATTCGGGGCGCTGGTCTCGGTCGAATTGGCCGATGCGGCAGCGGTGCACGCGCTGGTGGACCGCAGCGAACTGCTGATCGCCTCCACCAGTTTCGGGGGCCTGCACACCTCGGTGGACCGCCGGGCGCGCTGGGGAGACCCGGTCGCCGACGGATTCGCGCGCATCTCACTCGGTATCGAGGACACCGATGACCTGCTCACCGACATCGAACGCGCGCTGATGCCGTCACGGTGACGCGGTATCAGTCGGGCCGTACTGCATGGAAATTGGTCCGCATCGCCCGAGCGGCTCTATCGTGGGCTCTATGACCCAGACGGCCGACCGGTGCGAGCACGCATCACCGTGGTCGCCGCGCGAGGCCGAAATACTGGCCGTGACCCTGGCGCTGCTGCAGGAACACGGCTATGACCAGCTGACGGTGGACGCGGTGGCCAACGCCGCGCGGGCCAGCAAGGCCACGGTCTACCGGCGTTGGCCATCCAAAGCCGAGCTGGTGTTGGCGGCCTTCATCGAAGGCGTCCGCCAGGTGGCCGTCGCGCCGAACACCGGCACGTTGCGCGGCGATCTGCTGAGCCTGGGCGAGACGATCAGCCAGGAGTGCGGGCAGCACGCCGGCACCATCCGCGCGGTGATGGTCGAGGTGTCGCGCCACCCCGCCCTCAACGACGCCCTGCAGCACCAATTCCTCGACCAGCGCAAGGCGACGATCCAGCACGTGCTGCGCCAGGCCGTCGACCGGGGTGAAATCACCGAGGACGTCATCACCGACGAACTCTGGGACCTGTTGCCCGGCTACCTCATTTTCCGGTCGATCATTCCCGGCCGCCCGCCCACGCGTGCCACCGTGCAAGCCTTTGTCGACGGGTTCCTCATCCCCGGCCTGACCAAGCCCGCCGGGTAACGGCGCCGCGCGCCCGCGCCGGCCCGGTTGGAAAATATGCACGCGCGCGTCTCTTGTACAGTACGGTCCCGTACCGTACTGTCATAGCTGTCGATCACGCTCACGACGTTGGCAAGCCGTACCTGGCTTGAGCGTGATCGTGCCGCCCGATCTTCGAAAGGCTAACGGGTGAAGGGCTTTTCGATCGCGTCCCTGGTGAGGCGGGGGTGGATGGTGCTCGTCGCGGTGCTGGTGATCACACTGGCGGGGTTCGGGATCTACCGCCTGCATGGAATCTTCGGTTCGCACAACAACCCGGCGGCCAACAGCGGGCTGTCAAACGAGATCGTCCCGTTCAACCCCAAGCAGGTGGTGCTCGAGGTCTTCGGCGCACCGGGGGCGACCGCCACCATCAACTACCTTGATGTCAACGCCCAGCCCCAACAAGTCAAAGACGCGCCCTTGCCGTGGTCGTTCACCATCACCACCACCGAGCCCGCGGTGATCGGCAACGTCGTCGCGCAGGGCAATGGCGACACCCTGGGCTGCCGCATCACCGTCAACGGCGAAGTGAAAGACCAACGCACCGTCCACAAAGTCGACGCCTACACCTTCTGTCTGGATAAATCTGGATGACAAACCATGAGCAGTCGCGGCCCAACGTGGCGCGCACCATCCGCCGGCTCGCGCTGCCGATCCTGTTGTTCTGGGTGGCCCTGGCCGCCATCACCAACATCGCCGTTCCGCAGCTCGAAGACGTGGGCAAGACCCACAACGTGGCGCTGAACTCCCCAGATGCCCCATCGCTCAAGGCGATCAAGCGCATCGGCGAGAAGTTCGGAGAGTTCAACACCGACAGCTCGGCGATGATCGTGCTGGAGGGCGACAAACCGCTGGGCGCCGACGCCCACCGGTTCTACGACGAGATGGTCCGCAGGATCGAGCAGGACCGCAAACACGTCCAGCACGTCCAGGACTACTGGGGCGACACGTTGACCGCGGCCGGATCGCAGAGCAGCGACGGCAAGGCCGCCTACGTTCAGGTGAACCTTGCCGGCAACCAAGGCTCGGCGTTGGCCAACGAGGGTGTCGGTGCGCTGCGCGAAATCATCGAGCGCATGAAGCCGCCGCCGGGCGTCAAGACCTACGTGACCGGCGCGGCGCCACTGATCTCCGATCAGTTCGACGTGGGCAGCAAGGGCACCGCGAAGGTCACCGGAATCACCATCGGGGTGATCGCGCTGATGCTGTTCTTCGTCTACCGCTCGGTGCTCACCACGCTGCTGGTGCTCGCCACCGTGCTTATCGAAATGTCGGCGGCCCGAGGCCTTGTCGCGTTCCTGGGTAATGCCGGCGTGATCGGGCTGTCAACGTACGCCACGAATCTGCTCACGCTGCTGGTGATCGCGGCCGGAACCGACTACGCGATATTTTTCGTCGGCCGCTACCAGGAGGCGCGCCGCACCGGCGAGGACCGCGAAAAGGCTTTCTACACCATGTATCACGGCACGACCCACGTCGTGCTGGGCTCGGGGCTCACCGTCGCAGGCGCGGTGGCCTGCCTGAGCTTCACCCGGCTGCCCTACTTCCAAAGCCTGGGCATTCCAGCGGCATTGGGCATCCTCGTCGCGCTGTTCGCCGCGCTCACCCTGGGGCCGGCGATACTTACCCTGGGCGCCATGATGGGCATCTTCGACCCCAAACGAGCGGCGCGAACCCGCGGCTGGCGGCGGATCGGCACCGCCATCGTCCGCTGGCCCGGTGCGGTGCTCGCGGCGGCAGGCGCGCTGGCCCTGGTGGGCCTGCTCGCCCTGCCCGGCTACAAAACCAGTTACGACACCCGCCCGTACATGCCGGCCAGCGCGCCGGCCAACGTCGGGTACACGGCCGCCGAGAAGCACTTCTCGCGGGCCCGTCTGGAGCCCGAATTGCTGATGGTCGAAACCGATCACGACATGCGCAACCCGGAAAGCATGCTCGTCCTGGACAAGGTGGCCAAGGCTGTGTTTCGCGTTCCGGGTGTGGCGCAGGTGCAGACCATCACCCGGCCGCTGGGAACCCCCCTCGTCCACAGCTCGCTCGCGTTCGTGGTCAGCAATTCCAGCGCGGCGCAGCAGCAAAACCTGACCTACCAACAGGATCGGGCCAACGACGCCCTCAAGCAGGCCAACGAGCTGAACAAGACCATCAACATCCTCAAGCAGCAGTACGTCTTGCAGCAACAACTCGCCGGCACCACCCATGAGGAGACCGAAAGTTTCCGCGACACGCTGGTCACCATTCGGGATTTGCGCGACAAGATCGCAAACTTCGACGACTTCTTCCGGCCGGTCCGCAGCTACTTCTATTGGGAGAAGCATTGTTACGACATTCCCGTCTGCTTCGCCTTCCGGTCGCTGTTCGATGCGATCGACGGCATTGACCAGCTCACCGAAAAGTTCGAGAACCTCACGGCCTCCCTCGACAAGCTCGACGCGCTGCAACCGAAACTGACCGCGCTGATACCGCCCCAGATCGAGAGCCAGCAGACCAATCGCGACCTGACCCTGGCGAATTACGCGACGATGTCCGGCATTTACGCGCAGACCGCGGCCGCGATCGACAACGCGACCGCGCTGGGGCGGGCCTTCGACGCGGCCAAGAACGACGACACCTTCTACCTGCCACCCGAGGTGTTCAACAACCCCGACTTCAAGCGCGGGCTGAAACTGTTCCTGTCACCGGATGGCAAGGCCGTCCGCATGATCGTCACTCACGAAGGCGATCCAGCTACGCCGGAAGGCATTGCGCACATCGACCCGATCGCCAAGGCGGCCCATGAGGCCCTCAAGGGCACGCCGATGGCCGGCGCGCAGGTCTATCTGGGCGGCACCGCTGCGACGTACAAGGACATCCAGGATGGCGCGAAATACGACCTGATGATCGTGGCGTTCGCCGCGCTGAGCCTCATCCTGCTCATCATGATGATCATCACCCGCAGCCTGATCGCAGCGCTGGTGATCGTGGGCACCGTTGCGCTATCGCTGGGAGCGTCGTTCGGGCTCTCGGTCCTGGTGTGGCAGTACATCTTCGGCGTCGAGCTCTATTGGGTCGTGCTGGCGCTGGCCGTGATCCTGTTGCTGGCAGTGGGATCGGATTACAACCTGCTTTTGATCGCGCGATTCAAGGAAGAGATCCATGCGGGGCTGAATACCGGCATCATCCGGGCCATGGCGGGCTCCGGCTCGGTGGTCACCTCGGCCGGCGTCGTCTTCGCCGTCACCATGTGTGCCTTCGTGTTCAGCGGTTTCCAGGTGCTCGGTCAGATCGGGACGACCATCGGGCTCGGCCTGCTGTTCGACACTCTGATCGTGCGGTCGTTCATGACGCCTTCTGTCGCAAGGCTTCTCGGGCGCTGGTTCTGGTGGCCGCAACGGGTGCGTCCGCGTCCGGCCAGCACCATGTTGCGGCCCTATGGTCCACGCCCGGCGGTTCGACAGCTCCTGCTGTGGGAGGACGACGACCCAGTGGCGATGTCATCGCAAGCTCGCTGATGCGGTTCCCCCGAGCCGCGTCAGCGGGGATCGCCTCGGCCGGGATTTGTCGGTGGTGGTTGCGATGATGTCGTTGTGTCGTTGATCGCATCCGCTGAGGCTGTGGTGGCCCGTCCTGGTGGGCGTCTTGAGGTGTTGTTTGAGGAGTTGGCGGAGTTGACCGGTCAGCGCAATGCGATTGATGGGCGCATCGTGGCGATCGTGGCCGAGATCGATCGCGATGAGTTGTGGGGTGGGACCGGGGCGCGGTCGGTGCCGGCGTTGGTGGCCTGGAAGACCGGCTGCTCGCCGGCCAACGCCCACACGATCACCACCATCGCAAGCCGGCTCGACGAGTTCCCACGCTGCGCGGCGGGCCTGCGGGAGGGCCGGGTGTCGCTGGATCAGCTCGGGGTCATTGCCGGCCGCGCCGGGGCGGGATCCGATGAGCATTACGCACAACTCGCCGCGGTCGCGACCGTGACTCAGCTGCGCACCGCGGTCAAGCTGGAACCGCGACCCCAACCCGAGCCTCGATGTGAGCCGGAGCGTTCGATCACTAAGACCTCCGACGACCAGGGCAGCTGTTATCGGATCACCCTGGGCCACCTGGATGCGGCGAAGTTCGACGCGGCGCTGGCCTCGCATCGCGATGCGCTGCTCACCGAGTGGAAGCAGGATCGCGGCAATGGTGAGGCTGCCTCAGATACCGCGCCCCCGGTGGTGCCGGGCACCATCGAGGCGTTCATGCGCCTGATCGAGGCGGGGTGGGACGCCGAGGCCACCCGCCGCCCACACGGGCAGCACACCACCGTGGTGGTGCACCTCGACGCCGAACGGCGCGCCGCGGCGCTGCATCTGGGTCCGCTGCTGTCCGATGCCGAGCGCCGCTTGCTGACTTGTGATGCCACCGGTGAGGTGTGGTTGCAACGCCACGGCGAGGTGATCGGCGCCGGGCGGGCGAGCCGGCTGATCAGCCGGCGGCTGCGCCGCGCCCTCGAGCACCGCGACCGCAGCTGTGTGGTGCCCGGGTGTGGTGCCACCCGGGGTTTGCACGCCCACCATCTGCGGCACTGGGAAGACGGCGGCCCCACCGAGTTGGCCAACCTGGTGCTGGTCTGCCCGCATCATCACCGCGCCCACCACCGCGGCGTCATCACCCTCACCGGATCCGCACACGCACTCACCGTCACCGATAGCGCCGGGCGACCACTGAACCCGGGATCGCTGGCGCGCCCACCCACTC
>NZ_MVHG01000116.1 GCF_002086125.1 Mycobacterium arosiense ATCC BAA-1401 = DSM 45069 | reverse complement strand
GTGGTGCATAGGAACCGCCGCCGGACTGCGGGGAAGGCTGCGGAATCTGCTGCCCACCCGATGGCGGCTGATGCCCACCCGCGGGCCCGGACGACGAGGGGGGTGGCGGGTAAGCGCCGCCGGACGGCTCATCGGTCATGGGCAACCTTTCCACTCCGGGTCAGCTGGACGCCTGGCTGGGACAGCCGAAACAGTACCCGAGGGCGTCGCGGCCGGGCGAGACGCGCGGCGCGCCCACGGCCGCGCCCGGCACCGGAAAGCTAGCGGCGCCCGGACAGCCCACGCGGCCCCTCGGAGAGGAAACCCAGCAAGTCGTAGCGGGTGATCACACCCACCGGTTTGCCCTCCTCCACCACCATCAACGCGTCCCAATCGCGCAACGCCTTGCCGGCCGCGCTGACCAACTCGCCGGCGCCGATCATCGGCAGCGGCGGGCTCATGTGCAGTGAGACGGCGTCGGCCAATTTCGCTCGCCCCTCGAACACGGCGGACAACAGTTCTCGTTCGGAGACGCTGCCGGCCACCTCCCCCGCCATCACCGGCGGCTCGGCCCCGACGACGGGCATCTGGGACACCCCGTACTCGCGCAGGATGCCGATGGCGTCGCGCACCGTCTCGGACGGGTGGGTGTGCACCAGGTCGGGCAGCTCACCGGACTTGCGGCGCAGCACGTCGCCCACCCGGGACTGTTCGGTTGAGCCGTCCAGGCGGCTGCGCAGGAACCCGTATGACGACATCCACGCGTCGTTGAAAATCTTTGACATGTAGCCCCGCCCGCCGTCGGGCAGCAACACCACCACGACCGCATGGGGTCCGGCCCGCTCGGCGACCTTGAGCGCGGCGACCACCGCCATGCCGCACGAGCCGCCGACCAGCATCGCTTCCTCGCGGGCCAGCCGCCGCGTCATGTCGAACGAGTCGGAGTCGGACACCGCGATGACCTCGTCGGGCACCGTTCGGTCGTACGCCTGCGGCCAGAAATCCTCGCCGACGCCCTCCACCAGGTAGGGCCGGCCGGTACCGCCGGAATACACCGATCCCTCGGGGTCGGCGCCGATGATGCGCACGGGTCCTTGCGGTCGGCCGGCCGACACCTCTTTGAGGTAGCGGCCCGCGCCGGTGATCGTCCCGCCGGTGCCGATGCCTGCGACGAAGTGGGTGACTCTGCCGTCGGTGTCGGCCCAGATCTCTGGGCCGGTGGTCGCGTAATGGCTGGCCGGGCCTTCCGGGTTGGCGTACTGGTCGGGCTTCCACGCGCCGTCGATCTCGGTGACCAGCCGGTCCGAGACGCTGTAGTAGCTGTCCGGGTGGTCGGGCGGCACCGCGGTGGGGCACACCACGACCTCGGCGCCGTAGGCCATCAGCACGTTGCGCTTGTCCTCGCTGACCTTGTCGGGGCAGACGAACACGCACTTGTAGCCCCGGTGCTGCGCGACGAGGGCCAGCCCGACGCCGGTGTTACCCGAGGTGGGTTCGACGATGGTGCCGCCGGGCCGCAGCTGCCCGCTGGCTTCGGCGGCGTCGATCATCTTCACCGCGATCCGGTCCTTTGAGCTGCCACCGGGATTGAGGTACTCGACTTTGGCCGCCACAATGCCGGCACCGTCGGGGACGACGGAGTTCAGCCGCACCAGCGGTGTGCCGCCGATGAGGTCACTGATGTGCTGAGCGATCCGCATGCGTTCATCGTCTCAGGCGGATTCGCGCGGCGCACAACCAGACTGCGCGCAGTTCGCGCGCTACTCCGTGGCCTCGCGGATGTAGTCGCCGATCTGGCGCAGCGAGCGCACGGCCTCGGGCACCATCGGCGCGGCCAGTTGGAAGTCGTGGACCTGTCCGGGCCACACCCGCACCTCGGCCGGCACGCCCACCGCGGCGAGCCGGCTCGCCGCCAGCCGTGCGTCGTGCAACAGCACCTCGGAGCCCGACACGTGAATCAGCGTGCGCGGCAGGCCCGGCTTGATGTGGTCCAGCGGCTCGTAGATCTCTTCGGGCTTCCCGTCGACGATGTTCTTCCCGGCCGCCCCGGCCACCAGCTCGGCCAGCGCATCGAACGCCCCGGCCGTGAACATGGCATCGGTGTCGATGTTGGGGTGGTCCTGCTTGGGTTCCTTGGCCAGCTGCAGCAGGGGCGAGATCGCCACCAGGGCCGCGGGACCGTCACCCTCCTCCTGCAGGCGTTGGGCCAGCGTGAGCGCGAGGTAGCCGCCGGCGGAGTCACCGGCCAGCACGATCTGGTCGGGCTGGTATCCGCGCCGCCGCAACCACCGGTAGGCGTCGTGACAGTCGTCGATCGCCATCCCGACCGAATTCTTCGGCAGCAGACGGTAATTGACCACCAGAATGGGCGAGTCGGCGAACTTGGACAGGGCTTCGACCAGCCGGCCGTGGGAATTCGCCCCACAGGTGAGAAACGCGCCGCCGTGCAGGTAGACGATCACGCGGCGACTGCCGTCGGCGGGCAGCACCCCGGGCGCGCGCACCAGCTGCGCCGACGCGTGGGGCAGCTTGATGGTCTCGCGAACGGTGGCCGACGCGGGGATCAGCACCCGGGCCGTCAGGTCGATCAGACCCCACGGCCATGGCAGGTTCGGGACGTGGCTGCCGACGGACAGGATCGGCCGGATGGTCAGCCGCGAGGTGAGGTTGGCCAGTCGCGCGGCGACGCTGGGCCCTGATTCGAGCACCTCGACCGGCGCGCCGTCGCTGATCGCGAATTTGCGCGCCTGCGCTCGGCGGGCTTCGACGGCGTCATGGGGCCGAACGGTAGTTGTCGATGACCCCGATTCCTTGCTAGGTGCAGTCATGCTCGACACTTCCTACAGCGTTGTAGTGCGATACAGCATGTGACGAGGCGACCGAGTGTCCGGTTCAGGCGTTTGCCAAGGCACTCAGCCAACCCCTTGTCTTCAGCTTGACAGGCGATGCTTAGCACAACGTATGAAATAGCTGATTCGATACCAGTTTTGCTTCGCACCGTGATCACTTCGTTTTCCAGGCGCCCGCGCAAACCCCGAAGCCGATTTAAACTTGACTGCGTGACCATGCGGCTGCCACGTCGTTCGGCGATCGCCCTGGCCACAGCGGGCGCGCTTGCCTCAACAGGAACTGCCTACCTGGGGGCACGCAGCCTGTTGGTCGGCCAGGCCACCCACGCGCGCACCATCATCCCCAAGTCGTGGGACATCCCACCCCGCGCGGACGGCGTGTATACGCGCGACGGCGGCCCGGTGCAACGCTGGCACCGCGGCATGGCGGTCGACAAGCACCTGATGATCTTCGGTGACTCCACCGCCGCCGGATACGGTTGCATGAGCGCCGACGAAGTGCCGGGAGTGCGCATCGCCCGGGGCCTGGCCGAGCAAACCGGCAAGCGGATCCGGTTGAGCACCAAAGCGATCGTCGGCGCCACCTCCAAGGGCGTGTGCGGTCAGGTCGACGCGATGTTCGTGGCCGGCCCGCCGCCGGACTTCGCGGTGATCATGGTGGGCGCCAACGACGTGACCGCGCTGAACGGCATCAGCCAGTCGGCGCAGCGGCTGGCGTTGAGCGTCCGCAAGCTGCGCGCCCGCGGTGCCGTGGTGATCGTCGGCACATGCCCGGACCTCGGGTTCATCAGCGCCATTCCGCAGCCGCTGCGGTCGCTGGCGCACGAGCGTTGCCTGCAGCTTGCCCGCGCCCAGACGGCGGCGGTCCGGTCGGCCGGTGGTGTGCCGGTTCCGTTGGCGCAGCTGATGGCGCCGCAATTTCGCGCGACGCCCGACGCCATGTTCTCCGCCGACGGCTACCATCCGTCGGCACCCGCCTATGCGCTGGCGGCCGATGCGCTGCTGCTCGCCCTTTGCGACGCGCTGGGCGAGGAGGTGGAGCGTCCGCCGGCGAGCTCGCCGGTGCCCGCGGCGGCGCCGGTGCTCGGTCAGCGGCACACCCGCAGCAGCGTGATGTCGCGGTTGTGGCGGCGTCCGGCACCCGGACCTTCCCCGTCTTCGTGCCCCGAGGCCGGCAGCGACTAGATTTGTCCTCGCCGGTCGGAGCGGACCCACCGCCCGATGGCCCATCCGGTGCCAAGCGAGCCAGCCCCATCCGTGGGATCTGCAGGGATCTGAAGGGAACCACCATGCCTGAAGCCGTCATTGTCTCCACCGCTCGCTCGCCGATCGGTCGCGCGATGAAGGGGTCGCTGGTCAACATGCGCCCCGACGACCTAACCGTCCAGATCGTGCGCGCCGCGCTCGACAAGGTGCCCGCGCTCAACCCCCACCAAATCGACGACCTGATGCTGGGCTGCGGCCAGCCGGCCGGCGAATCCGGATACAACCTGGCCCGGGTCATCGCCGTCGAACTCGGCTACGACTTCCTGCCGGGCACCACCGTGAACCGGTACTGCTCGTCGTCGCTGCAGACCTCCCGGATGGCCTTCCACGCGATCAAGGCCGGTGAGGGCGACGCGTTCATCTCCGCGGGTGTGGAGACGGTGTCCCGCTTCGCCAAGGGCAGCGCCGACTCCTGGCCGGACACCAAGAACTCGCTGTTCGACGAGGCGCAGGAGCGGTCGGCCGCCGCGGCCGAAGGCGCCGACGAGTGGCACGATCCCCGCGCCGACGGCAACGTGCCCGACGTGTACATCGCCATGGGGCAGACGGCCGAAAACGTCGCGCTGCTGACCGGCATCAGCCGCGAAGACCAGGACCACTGGGGTGTGCGCAGCCAGAACCGCGCCGAGGAGGCGATCAAGAGCGGGTTCTTCGAACGGGAGATCATCCCGGTGACCCTGCCCGACGGCACCACGGTGAGCACCGACGACGGCCCGCGCCCCGGCACCACCTACGAGAAGATCAGCGGCCTCAAGCCGGTGTTCCGGCCCAACGGCACGGTGACCGCCGGCAACGCGTGCCCGCTCAACGACGGCGCCGCCGCGGTGGTGATCACCAGCGACACCAAGGCCAAGGAACTCGGCCTGACGCCGTTGGCGCGCATCGTGTCCACCGGGGTCAGCGGCCTGTCCCCGGAGATCATGGGCCTCGGCCCGATCGAGGCGACCAAGAAGGCGCTGGCGCGCGCCAAACTGTCGGTCAGCGACATCGACCTGTTCGAGATCAATGAGGCGTTCGCCGTCCAGGTGCTGGGTTCGGCGCGCGAGCTGGGCATCGACGAGGACAAGCTGAACGTGTCCGGTGGGGCGATCGCGCTGGGCCACCCGTTCGGCATGACCGGCGCACGCATCACCACCACGCTGCTCAACAACCTGCAGACGCACGACAAGACGTTCGGTCTGGAGACCATGTGCGTCGGCGGCGGCCAGGGCATGGCGATGGTGATCGAGCGGCTGAGCTAGGACCGCTCGCCATCGGGCCGTGCGCGTCGAGTGTGGGTCCTAAGGACGATTTTCGACGCGCAAGCGTACTTGTTCCCCACACTCGACACCGGTGGGGCATGAAAGAACCGGCACGCCAGGCGGCGTGCCGGTCTTTTCGTTGACGAGAGCTAATCGTTCTGCAGATAACTGAGCAGACGCAGGATCTCGATGTACAGCCACACCAGCGTCACGGTCAGGCCAAGCGCGATGCCCCACGCCGCCTTCTCCGGCGCGCCGGCGCGAACCATCTGGTCGGCAGCATCGAAGTCGATCAGGAAGCTGAACGCCGCGATCGCGATGCACACCAGCGAGAAGATGATGGCCACCGTGCCGCCGCTGCGCAGGCCCAGGCCGGTGCCGCCGTTGACGTGGAACATCGCCAGCACGAAGTTGCCGAGCATCAGGGCCAGCACGCCGAACATCGCGGCCACCAGCATGCGGGTGAACTTGGGCGTCACCCGGATGGCGCCGGTCTTGTAGACGACGAGCATGCCGAAGAACACCCCGAAGGTGCCCAGCACCGCCTCACCGATCAGCGCCCCGGCGTTGGCGTTGGACACCGAGAAGTTGGCGAAGACGAACGAGATCGCGCCCAGCACCAGGCCCTCGAGCACGGCGTAGCTCAGCACGATGCCCGGGTTGTCCTGCTTGCGGCCGAAGGTGGCCACCAGGACCAGGGCCAGGCCGCCCAGCCCACCGATCAGGGCCAGCGGCATGGCCAGCGCCACGTCGCGGGCGACCAGGAAGTAAGAGACCACGGCGGATATCGCCAGCACGGCCAGCGTGATGCCGGTCTTGGTGACGACGTCGTCGATGGTCAGCGGACGCGAAGCTTTGGCCTCTTGGTACGGGGCCGCATAGGGAGCCGCGTAGGGGTCGGCCCCATACTGCATCGGGGGCGCGGTCGTGCCGAATTGTGCGTACCCGCCCCTCTGCCTAGGCAGCGAACGAAATACCGGGTTGCTTGTCTCCCGCACCGTCGGATCCTCTCTGATTGGCTTCGAGCTGTACGAACACCATCTCAACGATCGGCGTCGGGCCCTGGTTCCCAGCGGACCTGGGCGTTTTGGGTATATAGAGCCTTCGCCGGTGTCGTCGCGTTAAAGATAACCCTTACCCGCGGGTGCTGCGCCGGTCGTGACGATCTAGATTTCTTCCTCGAGGCTGGACCGGTCTGGGATTGAGGGAGGCGAGGGCGTGACCGACGTATCCGATGAGGTTCTGACCGAAGTCGAGGGCAGCGTCGGGGTGATCACGCTCAACCGACCCAAGGCGATCAACTCGCTGAATCAGCCGATGGTCGACGCGCTGACCGCCATCCTGAGCGGCTGGGCCGACGACGACGCGGTGCGCGCGGTGGTGCTGTCGGGCGCCGGTGAACGCGGGCTGTGCGCCGGCGGCGACGTGGTGTCGATCTACCACAGCGCGCGCAAGGACGGGGTCGAGGCGCGACGCTTCTGGCGTGACGAGTATCTGCTCAACGCCCAGATCGCCGAGTTCGCCAAGCCCTACGTGGCGTTGATGGACGGCATCGTGATGGGCGGCGGCGTGGGGGTGAGCGCGCACGCGAACACCCGGGTGGTCACCGACACCTCCAAGATCGCCATGCCCGAGGTCGGCATCGGCTTCATCCCGGACGTCGGCGGCGTTTACCTGCTGTCTCGGGCGCCCGGCGGGCTGGGCCTGCACGCCGCGCTGACCGGGGCGCCGTTCTCCGGGGCCGACGCCATCGCCATGGGTTTTGCCGACCACTACGTCCCCCACGGCGACGTCGAGGCGTTCCGCCGCGCGGTGATCACCGACGGCGTCGAGCGGGCGCTCGACAAGTACACCGTCGAACCGCCGGCCAGCGAGCTTGCCGCGCAGCGGGATTGGATCGACGAATGCTTCTCCGGCGACACCGTTGCGGACATCGTCGCCGCGCTTCGCGGCCACGACGCCGGCCCGGGCGCGCAAGCTGCTCAAGACGCGGCCGACCTGATCGCCACCCGCTCCCCGATCGCGCTGTCGGTGACCCTGGAGGCGGTGCGGCGCGCGACCCACCTCGAAACCCTCAAAGACGTTCTGGTGCAGGACTATCGGGTATCGTCGGCGTCGCTGCGCTCCCATGATCTGGTGGAGGGCATCCGCGCGCAGCTGATCGACAAGGATCGCAATCCGAAGTGGTCGCCGGCCCAGCTGTCCGACGTGACCACGGCCGACGTCGAGGCGTATTTCACCCCGGTCGACGACGACTTGAGTTTCTAGAAAGGCGGTTTGGATGACAGCGGCAAACTACGAGACCATCCTCGTCGAGCGCGATGACCGCGTCGGCATCATCACCCTGAACCGGCCGAAGGCCCTCAACGCGCTCAATACTGCGGTGATGAACGAAGTCACCAGCGCGGCAGCCGATTTCGACGCCGATCCCGGCATCGGGGCGATCATCATTACCGGCTCGGCCAAGGCGTTCGCCGCCGGGGCCGACATCAAGGAGATGGCCGAGCTGACGTTCGCCGACGCCTTCGGCGCCGACTTCTTCGCCCCGTGGAGCAAGCTTGCCGCCGTGCGCACCCCCACGATCGCCGCCGTCGCCGGCCACGCGCTGGGCGGTGGCTGCGAGCTCGCGATGATGTGCGATGTGCTGATCGCCGCCGACACAGCGAAATTCGGCCAGCCCGAGATCAAACTCGGTGTGCTGCCGGGCATGGGCGGCTCGCAGCGGCTGACCCGGGCCATCGGCAAGGCAAAGGCCATGGACCTCATCCTGACCGGCCGCACCATCGGCGCCGAAGAAGCCGAACGCAGCGGTCTGGTTTCGCGGGTGGTGCCGGCCGACGACCTGCTGACCGAGGCCAAGGCCGTCGCCACCACCATCTCGCAGATGTCGCGCTCGGCCGCCAGGATGGCCAAGGAGGCCGTCAACCGCGCGTTCGAGTCCACCCTGGCCGAGGGACTTCTCTATGAGCGCAGGCTGTTTCACTCGACATTCGCGACGCAGGATCAGTCCGAAGGAATGGCGGCCTTCGTCGAGAAGCGTCCGCCGAACTTCATTCACCGCTAGGGCGCTTGCATGAGCGAACGGGTTTCCGCGACCAACACCGAGACAGGCCACCCCCCGGCCGACATCGTCGAGGTGTCCGCGGGAGCCGAGCCGCACGCCGCGCCGGCACCGGTAACCGCACCGCGATTCGGCCGCGCCGCGCCCACCCTGCCGTGGACGGAAAAGCCATGGTGGATACGGCATTACACCTTCACCGGCACCACTGTGGGCCTGATCTTCATCTGGCTTTCGCTCACACCGTCGCTGCTGCCGCGCGGCCCGCTGTTCCAGGGGCTGGTCAGCGGGCTCTCCGGCGCCATTGGCTACGGACTGGGCGTCTTTTCGGTCTGGCTGGTGCGGTTCATGCGCGAAAAGGATCACAGCCCGGCGGCGCCACGCTGGGTGTGGAAGGTGCTGATCCCGATCGGCGTGGTGGGCCAGGTCCTCATGGCGATCTGGTTCCACGTGTGGCAAGACGACGTGCGCGACCTGATGGGAGTGGCGCATTTGGAGTGGTACGACTACCCGCTGGCCGGGGTGCTGTCGCTGGTGGTGTTGTTCGCGGTGGTCGAGTTGGGCCAATTCACCCGCTGGCTGGTCAGAGTCCTGGTCGATCAGGTAGACCGGTTCGCCCCGTTTCGGCTCTCGGCGACCATCGTGGTCGTCACGCTGGTGGTGCTGACCATCACCCTGCTCAACGGCGTGGTGCTCAAGTTCGCCATGCGAACCATGAACCACACCTTCGCCTCGGCCAACGAGGAGATGAATCCCGACACCGCTGCACCGAAAACCCCGCTTCGCTCCGGTGGCCCGCAGTCTTTGGTGTCGTGGGAGTCGCTGGGCCGGGAGGGCCGCATCTTCGTCGAGGGTGGCCCGACCGTCGAGCAGCTCGCCTCCTTCAACAAAGCCCCGGCCACCGAGCCCATTCGCGCGTACGCCGGATTGGATTCGTCGAAGGGCATCACGGCCGCCGCCGAGCTCGCGGCACGGGAGTTGCAGCGCACCGGCGGATTGCGGCGCGCCGTCGTCGCGGTGGCCACCACCACCGGCACCGGCTGGATCAACGACGCGGAGGCCTCGGCACTGGAATACATGTACAACGGCGACACGGCGATCGTGAGCATGCAGTATTCGTTCCTGCCGAGCTGGCTGTCGTTCCTGGTGGACAAGGAGAACGCCCGGCACGCCGGACAGGCCCTCTTCGAGGCCGTCGACAAGTTGATCCGCCAGCTGCCCGAAGCCCAGCGGCCCAAGCTCGTGGTGTTCGGCGAGAGCCTGGGGTCATTCGGCGGCGAGGCGCCGTTCTTGAGCCTGAACAACGTGCTGGCGCGCACCGACGGGGCGTTGTTCAGCGGGCCGACGTTCAAAAACACGATCTGGACCGATCTGACGTCGACGCGTGATGGCGGGTCGCCGGAATGGCTGCCGATCTATCAGGACGGTAGGTATGTCCGATTCATCGCTCGCGCAAAGGATTTGGCGCGTCCGAACGCTCCCTGGGACCACCCGCGGGTGGTGTACCTGCAGCATGCGTCGGATCCGATCGCCTGGTGGACGCCCGACTTGTTGTTCAGCAAGCCCGACTGGCTGAGCGAACCGCGCGGCTATGACGTGCTGCACCAGACGCGCTGGATTCCGGTCGTCACATTCCTGCAGGTGTCGGCCGACATGGCCGTGGCGGTGGATGTCCCCGACGGCCATGGCCACCGCTACGTCGCCGACGTCGCCGACGGCTGGGCCGCCGTACTGCCACCGCCCGGCTGGACCCCGGACAAGACCGCGAAACTGCGCCCGCTGCTGCACTCGGACGAGACAGCCTAGGACGAGGCGACCTAGAGCCAGCGACGGGCGGCAGAGTCCGCGAACACCGGATCGACCCGGGCCCCCGCCAGCTCGCTCAACACGCCGGCGCCGGCCAGCGCGTGATAACCGCCGATGACGTCGGTGGCGCGGTGCAGGCCGATGTCCAACAGCGCGGCCGCGGCCAGGCTGGACGTGTAGCCCTCCGAGCACAGGATCACCCATTCGACGTCGTCGCCGACGGCCTGGGGCAGCCTGGCCTCGCTGGTGGGATCGCAGCGCCATTCCAGCACGTTGCGCTCGATGACCAGCGCTGACGGCACCTCGCCCTCGCGGAAGCGCTGGGCCTGCGGCCGGATGTCGACCAGCACCGCGCCGCGGCGCACCGCGGCGGGCACCTCCACGGCGGGCAGCCGGCGAAACCGGCGCCGGGCGGATCTCAAGACGACGTCGATGCGGCTCATGGCGATCCTTCCGGATGGTCGGTCAGTTCGGTACGTTGGCGGCGCAGCGTCTTGCGCTCGGTGATCTCGTAGTACGACATCGCGGTCAATGGGGGCGAGTAGGCGTGCACGCTCAGTGTCGGCTGCACCGGCGCGGCGCCGGCGCCCGGCAGCGCGACGGGCGCTGTCACGGGCCGGGGCGCCCAGACCACGTCGTGCACCCAACCCAACGGGAATCCGGCCTGATCGCCGGCGTCGAGCCGACGTCGTCGCAAAGCCCTTCCGTCCCAACGGTATTCGTTCAGCGACCCGGACAGTACGGTCAATGCCCCCAGCGACCCACCGTGGTCGTGCAGTTCGGTCGGCTGCCCCGGCACCCAGCTGATCAGCCAGACGTCGAGTTCCTCGTCGCCGTGAATGCGGGTGAACCAGCGCCGCGAGGCCGGTATGCCCCCCGGCGGCAACAGGTGGTCGCAGCGCCCGCTGAGCACATGGTCGGCGGCCCGGTCGGTGGCATAGAGCAGATCGGGCACGCGCAGCCGGGTCGGACCGGCGGACGGTGCGGAAAGGGTGCGCGGGCGCAGGGCAGCCTCAGCGGCTACGGGCACAGACATCAGCGGGACTCCAGGGCGAAACGGAAAGGACAAGCGGCGGCGTGTTACGGCCGACAACACTCGCAAAATCCGAAGCGCTCCATCACGGCCGCAAGTGTTGCATAGATTGAGACCGTGCGCTGGTGCGGTGATCGATGGGCCGCGGTTGTGGCGGCCCTCGTGGTGGGCATTGCCGTGCCGGTCGCGGGGTGTTCGCACGGCGCCCATACCGGCGCTCCCGCGTCCTCCTCGGCCCGGCAGTCCGGCATCCCCAAGGGCCCCGGTTCGCCGCCGGCGGGCTCGGTCGGCGTGTCGCCCGCGGGCGTGACGACCAGGGTCGATGTGCCCGCGGACTCCACCGAAGAGGAGTACTACCAGGCCTGTCACGCCGCGCAGCAGTGGATGGACGCCCAGCCCAAGACCGGGGCGTCGCTGTTCGAGCCCTATTTGTCGATGGTTCAGGCGTCACCGGCGGGCACCGCGGGCAGCTGGAACGCGCCCTGGTCGAAGCTGACGCCGGCCCGGCAGGCGGCGGTGATCGTCGCCGCGCGGGCGGCCGCCGACAACGAATGCGGGTAGCGCCGCGCCCGGGGTGTGCGCCGCCGCGGTAATTGGGATCACGGCTGAAAAAACTGCCCGGGCGCCGCGGTCACGGCCCGCCCCCGCGCAAAATGAAGGGGTGCCTGACGAAGTTCCGCGTCGATCAGAACCGACCCGGGTGGCACTCGCGCTCGGCAGCGGCGGCGCCCGCGGCTATGCCCACATCGGCGTGATCGAGGCCCTGGCGGCGCGCGGCTACCAGGTGGTCGGCGTCTCCGGCTCGTCGATGGGCGCCCTGGTCGGCGGCCTGCAGGCGGCCGGGCGGCTCGACGAGTTCGCCGACTGGGCGAAGTCGCTGACCCAGCGCACCATCCTGCGGCTGCTGGACCCGTCCATCAGCGCGGCCGGCGTGATGCGGGCCGGCAAGATCCTGGACGCGGTGCGCGACATCCTGGGCCCGGTCGCCATCGAAGAGCTGCCCATCCCGTACACCGCGGTGGCGACCGACCTGTTGGCGGGCAAGTCGGTGTGGTTTCAGCGCGGCCCCCTCGACGAGGCGATCCGCGCGTCCATCGCCATCCCCGGGGTGATCGCCCCCCACGCGGTCGACGGGCGGCTGGTCGCCGACGGCGGCATCCTGGATCCGCTGCCGCTGGCGCCCCTCGCCGCGGTCAACGCCGACCTGACCATCGCGGTGAACCTGTCCGGCAGCGAGGCGATCGGCAACCGCGAGCCGGAGCCCGGCGCAACCGTCGAGTGGCTGACCCGCATGATGCGCAGCACGTCCGCGCTGCTCGACACGGCCACCGCCCGTTCGCTGCTCGATCGGCCGACCGCGCGGGCGGTGCTGAGCAGGCTGGGCGGGCCGAGTGGGGAGTCCGACGACTGGTCGGACACCCCGGATCACGAGCGCCCCTCGACCGACGACGACGCCGACGATCTACCCGATGCCGGACTCGACGTGCCGAAGCTGGGCAGCTTCGAGGTGATGAACCGGACCATCGACATCGCCCAGGCCGCGCTGGCGCGTCACACCCTGGCGGTCTACCCGCCCGACCTGCTCATCGAGGTCCCCCGCTCGACCTGCCGCGCCCTGGAATTCCACCGCGCGGTGGAGGTCATCGAAACGGGGCGGGCGCTGGCGGACGAGGCGCTGGACGCGCGGGACGCCGGGGACGACGGTGCGGCTCCGCCCGCGATGGAGCGTTGAGCGGGGCTCAAATCGCTTGCGCAGCAAGCGCGCTCACTGAACCGGGAAGTGGTTCGCGGCCTCGCGGCGGGGCTGCCCACGTCCGGCGCGGCCGGCAGGATGCGACAGCGCCTTTCATTCCGCGAGGATGCCGCGGTAGGTGTCCGCGTCCAGCAGTGCCGAGGCCGATCCGTTGACCTGGATGTCCAGCAGCCAGCCAGCACCGTAGGGGTCGGAGTTCAGCAACTGCGGACTGGCGTTCAGCTCGCTGTTGACCGCCGCTACCTCGCCCGACAGCGGCGCGTACAGGTCCGACACCGATTTCGTCGACTCCACTTCGCCGAACGGTTCGCCTGCGATCAGTTCGGCGCCCACCTCGGGCAGCTGCACGAAGACGATGTCACCCAGAGCCGACTGCGCGAAGTCGGTGATTCCGATTCGGGCCCTGGATTCCGCATACCGCCGAACCCACTCGTGTTCGGCGGTGTATTGCAGGTCGAGCGGGACATCACTCATGACGATCCTCTTCTGGTTGCGTTCGTTCACAAGATGCCGGCGCACACCTAAGACCGCGCAGCGGATAACTCGGATTTAGATCGCGCGCTTGAGGTCGTCGACTTTGTTCAGCTGTTCCCACGGCAGGTCGACGTCGGTGCGGCCGAAGTGCCCGTAGGCGGCGGTCTGCGCGTAGATCGGGCGCAGCAGGTCCAGGTCGCGGAT
>NZ_MVHG01000115.1 GCF_002086125.1 Mycobacterium arosiense ATCC BAA-1401 = DSM 45069 | reverse complement strand
CCCTGCACCCAACAATCATCCCCAAAGCCCCCCGACGACCACGCCCGCCACGCGGAACTAATTCAGCAAGCTCCTAGATCTTCACGGGTACATAACTGGTCAGTCCTCCGTCGACGACGAACTCCGCCCCGGTGGCGTACGCCGACTCGTCGCTGACCAGGAGCACGACAAAGGTGGAGACCTCGGCGGGTGCGGCGCCTCGGCGCATCGGAATGGGTCGCATGAAGTCTTCGGTAACGCCCTCGCTCAGGGGCGTATGCACTAGTCCGGGGTGAATGGAATTGACCCGGATGTTGTACCGGGCTAGCTCAACTGCTGCTGATTTGGTGATGCCGCGCAATCCGAACTTGGCGGCAACGTAGCTGTGCAGGTGGGCGCTGCCGGCCAGTCCCTCCACGGACGAAATGTTGACGATCGATCCTCCGCCGCCGGCGATCATCGGTTCGATCGCGGCCCGCATACCGAGATAGGCCCCGGTCAGGTTGACGTCGAGGACCCGTTGCCAGTCGGACACCGAGGAGCCGCGCAGGGGGCCCATTTTGACGATCCCGGCGTTGTTGACCAGCGCGTCGAGGCGACCGAATGTGTCCAGCGTGGCATCGATCGCCCGGTGCCACCCGTCCGGATCCGTGACGTCGAGAACTTCGAAACGGGCTGATCCGCCTAACTTTTCGGCGACGGCTCCGCCGTCCTCCTCGAGAACGTCGCCGATCACCACCAGCGCACCCTCGGATACCAGCGTCTGCGCATGCACGGCACCCATGCCGCGTGCGCCACCGGTGACCAGTACAACCTTCCCGTCGACTCGTCCCATGGCTGGCTACAGTACGCCCGCCGCGAGCCGAAGTTGGTCAAGCAACCGGCCCTGGTCGTAGCCGGGAACGAGATAGTGACATACGGACAGGCGTACCAGCGCCATCGCCACCACGTCCGGGTCGGCGACCTGCCCTTCCAGCGCCGGCGCGACCAGGGCGACCAGCTCGGGCATCGCCCTGCTCATCTGATCGAGCACCAGGCGCGGCTCGATCTCAATGAGGCCGCGCATCTGGTACGAGCCGTAGAAGTCAACCAAGAAGTGCAGCAGCGCATCAACCCTGCCGCGACCGGTCCGCCCGTCGGTTGCGCGCGCTAAATCCTCACGCAGTAAACGCATTTCGAACCCACTGAAGGCGGTCAGCAGGTCGTCTTTGGACGAGAACGACTTGTACAAGGTCGGGCGCGAAATGCCCGCCTCGGCCGCCACATCGGAAAGACTCAGCTTGCCGTAGCCGTGGCGGCACAGCACTTTGAAAGCGGCCCGCAAGATCCGTTCGCGCATCGGGTCGTCCGCGATGACGTTGTCCATGGTTTACAGACTTTACAGTATTTGTAAGTGATGTTAGCGTCCCCGCATGACGGACTTCGCCGAGGTCGACTTCTTCACCAATCCCGACTTGGTCGCGGATCCCTATCCCTATTACGAATATCTGCGCGAACAGTGTCCGGTTGTGCACCTGCGGGGTGGCAGGATGGTCGCGGTCACCGGCTATGACGAGCTGACGCAGGTGTATCGCGACAGCGCGACATTCTCGGCTGTCAATTCCTCGCTCGGTCCCTTTCCGCTACCGTTCGAGGTAATCGGCGATGATATTTCCGAACAGATCGACGCCCACCGCGACCAATTCCCGATGAGCGAGCACCTCGTTTCATTCGATCCACCGCGGCACACCGCGCACCGCGCGCTGCTCAACGGACTCTTCACTCCCAAGCGGCTCAAGGAGAATGAGGAGTTCATGTGGCATCTCGCCGACCAACTGATCGACGAGTTCATTGCTGATGGGCGTTGCGAATTCGCCTCCGCCTACGCTCAGCCCTTCCCGCTACTGGTGATCGCGGATTTACTCGGCGTGCCCGGGGCAGATCATCCGATGTTCCGCGAACTGTTGGCGGGGAAAGGGCCGGCCGAAAATCCGTCGTGGGCCCAGCGTGACGACGATGGTTCGTTGAACATGAATCCCCTTGCCTATCTTGATAAGTGGTTCACTACGTATATCAACGACCGGCGCGACCAGCCCGGGCATGACATCCTGACCGAGATGGCCACCCAGCGATTCGCCGATGGCACCTTGCCCGAGGTGGTGGATCTGGTGCGAATCGCGACGTTCTTGTTCATCGCGGGCCACGAGACCACGGCCCGACTGTTGTCCAGCGCGCTGCGCGTCTTGGCGGAAGATCCAGAATTACAGGACACATTGCGCGGCAACCGGGATCGCATTCCCAATTTCGTCGAGGAGATGCTACGGCTGGAAAGCCCGATCAAAAGTGACTTCCGGTTGACCCGAGTTACTACGACGCTCGGCGGCACGAAATTGTCTGCCGGCACGACGGTGATGCTGCTACCCGGCGCCGCCAATCGGGATCCGCGGCACTTCGAATGTCCGGCCGAACTCCGCGTGGACCGGCCGAACGCCCGCCACAATGTGGCGTTCGCCCGCGGAGCGCACAGTTGCCCCGGTGGACCACTGGCTCGCATCGAGGGCCGGGTGTCGATCGAGCGAATTTTGGACAGATTCAACACCATTCGGCTCGATGAAGCACAGCACGGGCCGCCGGGAAATCGCCGATTCGAGTACGTGCCGCTATACATCCTGCGCGGGCTGGAAGCACTTCACGTGGAGTTCACCGCAACGCCATAATCAGCGACGGTGGCCGACCGGCCGCGGATAGCGCTATGTGCAGCTCCTTGACCCCCCGGCACGGGCGTGGATTTGCAGCGGTAGCGAGCGCAACAGAAGCGACCTTGCGCGAGGTCCATTACGATCAGCCAATGCGCGCGGTCGAACGCGAGCTGGCCAGAAAATGCAAGGGCGGGTCGATGACGACGAGCGAGGAACCCAAGGCCGCAACCGAGGCTCCCGGGCCCGAAAGGCCAAGCGCGTCTGAAGAAGAACGCAAACCCGAACAGCGCGGCCTCATCCAAGCTTTCACCGCGCTCTGTGTCCGGTACGTCGAACGGCTGATGCCCGACCCCTATCTGTTCGCGGTCATCCTCACCGTCATCGTCGCCGCGCTGGTGGCCATGGTGGTGAAGGGCGGCTCCGCGAGCGGGATGCTCAAGGCGTGGTACGGGGGCGTGTGGGGATCGCAGAACATTTTCACCTTCGCCTTTCAGATGGTCCTGATCCTGGTGACCGGCTACACACTCGCCGAGGCCCCGGTTCTGAAGCGGGCCATCGCCTACATCGCGAGCAAGCCGGGCAACCAGGTGCAGGCAGCGCTTTTGTGTTTCGGCGTCGGCGCCACACTGTCCCTGCTGAATTGGGGGCTCGGGCTGGTCGCGGGTGCGCTGATCGCCCGGCAGGTCGCGAAGCGCTTCACCGACGCACATTTCGGCTACCTCATCGCGGCGGCGTTCATGGGCTTCATCGTCTGGACGCAGGGGCTGTCGTCATCGATCGCGCTGGCGAACACGGACGACGGCAGCCCAATCAACGTGATCCACAAGATGACTGGGGCCACGGTGCCGCTCAAACTGACGATCTTTGAGCCCTACAGCTGGCTGTCGGTGCTCGTCGTGCTGGCGCTGCTCGCGCTTGCGATCTGGCGCATGCAGCCAACGCAACGCCTTGCGCCCGATCCCGCTGTGTTCGAGGAGGAGGACCAGTCCGAGGCCAAGCCCGAGGGCGCGCGATCGTTCGCCGAATGGCTGGAAAATCAGTGGATTCTCAACGTCCTCGTGTTTGCGGCCGGCATCGCCTACTTCTGGCTCAGCAATTTTGCGCTGAACATCTCGTCGATGATCATGCTGTTCACGATCACCGCCGCGCTGCTGCACCGCACGCCGATCCGGTTCATCCGGGCGTTCACCGGCGCCGCCAAGGTGTCCGGTCCGCTGCTGCTGCAGTACCCGCTCTACGGCGGCCTGGTTGCTCTGCTCGGCTATGCGCCACCCCACGCGGGCGGCAAGGCCGTGCCCCTGCAGACGCTGCTGGCCCACGGGCTGGTCAGCGGCGCCACGCAGTACACGCTGCCGTTCCTGACCTTCATCGGCTCGTTGATCATCAGCTTGTTCGTACCGTCCGGCGGCGGGCACTGGGCCGTGCAGGGCCCGATCGCGGTCGACTCGGCGCGCGCGCTCGGTCAGGTCTCACCGGCCTACCTCGGGTTGATATCCATGGCGGTCGCCGTCGGCGAAGGGGTCGCGAACATGATCCAGCCGTTCTGGTTGCTGCCCCTGCTCGCGATCGCGAAGCTCAATGTCCGTCAGGTGATGGGGTTCACCATCGTCGCGTTTTTGATCGGGTTGGTGGTGCTGGGTGCCACCACTCTGATTGCGCCCTACGTGCT
Source organism: Mycobacterium arosiense ATCC BAA-1401 = DSM 45069 (assembly GCF_002086125.1). Classification (GTDB taxonomy): domain Bacteria; phylum Actinomycetota; class Actinomycetes; order Mycobacteriales; family Mycobacteriaceae; genus Mycobacterium; species Mycobacterium arosiense. The sequence goes on along the minus strand of NZ_MVHG01000115.1, from coordinate 9,963 downwards.
TTAACGAATCGCTATACAGAGCGTCAGATCATGGTGGCCAGGGGCGGGATCGAACCGCCGACCTTCCGCTTTTCAGGCGGACGCTCGTACCGACTGAGCTACCTGGCCGGAAGGCAGCGAGTGCCTCGCCGCGCTTGGCGACCCTGACGGGACTCGAACCCGCGACCTCCGCCGTGACAGGGCGGCGCGCTAACCAACTGCGCCACAGGGCCTTGCTGCTGCTCCGCGTCACCGCGTCGCGTACCCCCAACGGGATTCGAACCCGTGCTACCGCCGTGAAAGGGCGGCGTCCTAGGCCACTAGACGATGGGGGCCAGAACCGAATCACTCCGGGGTACTCGCCACGTGGTTTCGTTGGGAGCCACGTCAGCTTAGGTCACCGCGTGCCCAATCCTCAAACGAGCCTCGTTTTCGGTCCAAGTATCCTGAATCTCCGCGGCCCCTATAGCTCAGTTGGTAGAGCTACGGACTTTTAATCCGCAGGTCCTAGGTTCGAGTCCTAGTGGGGGCACCACGACGCGCACGACCGGAGGCCGAGCGCACTCGAAGACGGCTCATCCCCCGAGCACCGCGCTGCTGTAGGTGACATCGGCGAAGGCCGCGGCGACGTCGTCGTCGGCGTAGACAAATCCGTTGGCCGCATGCAACTGCGCGATGGTCTGCGAGGTGGTCTGCCAGCCGCGCCGGCTCAGGTGGTCGACGATGTGACTGCGCTGCCCGTGATACACGAGATCGTTGAAGTCGATCTCGAACCCGAGCTCGCTCATCCGATCGTGGTACGCCCGCCACCGCGGGTCGGCGAAAACGGCGGTGTCAGGCACGAATTCGAACGCGAGGCGGCTGCCTGGCGCGCTCAGGTCGGTGATGTTGTCGAACAGCGCGTCTTGGGCGTCGTCGGGCAAATAGACCACCAAGCCCTCGGCGCTCCACGCCGAGGGAGCCTGCGGATCGAACCCGGCGGCCCGCAAGGCCGAGGCCCAATCGTCGCGCAGGTCGATGCCGACGGTGCGACGCTCGGCAGTCGCTTCGGCTCCCAGGTCGCGCAGCGTCAAGGTCTTGAACTCGATCACCTCGGGCATGTCGACCTCGTAGACGACGGTGCCGGCCGGCCAGGGCAGCCGGTAGGCGCGGGAATCGAGGCCCGACGCGAGGATCACCACCTGGCCGATGCCGCTGCGGGTCGCGTCCAGAAAGAATTGGTCGTAGAACCGGGTTCGGCAGGCCATCCCCCGCGCCATTCGCTGCGGATCGAACTCGGTGTTACCGCTGGGCGCGATTTCGCCGTTCACCAGCCGGACGTAGACGTCGATCCCGACCGCCCGCACCAACGGCGCGGCATAGGGGTCGTCGATCAACTTCGCGTCCGAAGACAGCGCCCGCTGCGCGGCCACCATGGTCGCCGTCGCCCCGACACTGGTCGCAAGATCCCATCGATCACGTTCGGCGCGCGCCATGGTGCCCCCTCAAGCCGGGTCCGAAAAAGATAGACAATCTAGTGAGTATCACAGGGTCGCAGTCCGGAGTGCGGGACTACTCTGCGAGTTATCAGCTCCCGTTTCAGGAGGGCCCGTGACCGATTTCGCCCAGCGGACGATCGACCTGGCTCGCCGCAACGTGGCAGAGGGCGGCCGCCCCTTCGCGACGGTGATCGTCCAGGACGGCGAGGTGCTCGCCGAGAGCGCCAACAAGGTGGCCCAGACCAACGATCCCACCGCCCATGCGGAAATCCTCGCCATCCGCGAGGCCTGCATGAAGCTGGGCACCGAGCACCTCGTCGAGGCCACCATCTACGTGCTCGCCCACCCGTGCCCGATGTGCCTGGGCTCGCTGTACTACTGCTCACCCAAAGAAGTGGTTTTCTTGACCACCCGGGAAAGCTACGAGCGGTACTACGCCGATGACCGCAAGTATTTCGAGGTGTCCACGTTCTACGACGAATTCGCCAAGCAATGGGGCCAGCGCCGCCTACCGATGCGCTACGAGCCCAACGGCGACGCCGTCGAGGTCTACCGGTTCTGGAACGAGCGCGACGGCGAAGGCCGGGCTACGGCCGTCCCGTCCTGCTGAACCGCACCCTTGGCGGCCGGAACGACGTCCGCTAATATTTGCGTATGCATGCAGATAATGGCAAAGGCCGGTTGCCGGACGACCAGGCCGGCCTGGTCGTCGAGGTCTTCCGGATGCTCGCCGATGCCACGCGCGTGCAGGTGCTCTGGTCGTTGACCGACCACGAGATGTCGGTCAACGAACTCGCCGAGCACGTGGGCAAACCGGCGCCGTCGGTTTCCCAGCACCTCGCGAAGCTGCGGATGGCCCGGCTGGTCCGCACCCGTCGGGAGGGCACGACGATTTTCTACAGCCTGGAAAACGACCACGTCCGCCAACTCGTCATCGATGCGGTGTTCAACGCCGAACACGCCGGCCCCGGGGTTCCCGGTCACCATCGCGGCGACGGCGTGCTGAGAGCCGTCCCGGAGTCGTCCCGCCCACCGAACCGGCGGCACAGCGCCGGGCGCTGAGCGAGCGGCGGCCACAAGGCATTTCACCCAAGGAGAGATCAGCGATGAGCGAACAGCACACTCACGACGCGCCGCACGCGCACGAACACCAGCACGGCGACGTCACACACGTCCACGCGCACACCGCCCACGAGCATGAGCACGTCGAGCACGAACACTCACACACTCACGCCGACGGGACCGAACACACCCACTCGCACGTGCATCAGGCGGGTCTGGAAGAAGTCCACGGCCACGCCCACGCCTAGCGCAGCCGGCGCCGCAGCGGTCTCAGGAGACCATCGGGCAGTAATGCTTGGGGTTGCCGCGCTCGTCTTCGGGCGGCAGATTGCGCGCCGGGGTCTGCACCAGCGGCGTATCGGGCGAAATCCGCCCGCTGGCACGGTCCAACCCGGCGCGCGCCCGCGGGTGCTTGCGGAATCTGGGCGGCACCAGGGCGAACACCCCGCGAACGAGGTCACCGAAGCGCCGGTGCAACCATTCGTCGCGGCCCGACCACGAATAACCCATCAGCTCCCGCACCGGCGGGTCGTACAGGCCGACCGTCACCCAGACGAAAAACGGCGCCAGCAGTTTGCGCTGGGCCGCCCATAGTGGGTCCGGAATCCATTGCGCGAAAGGAGGTTTCGGTAGCTCGGTCAGGTCGAGCACGGCCCGCGCCGCCCAGTTGCTCTCCAGCACGTTGCGGCACATGTGGTCCCAGTAGACCTGAAACTCTTCCCACGACTTCGGCACCGGCCGCATGCTCATGCCGTACATGCGATACCACTCGACGTGTTCGTCGAACAGTTGGCGCTTCTGCTCCTCGGTGATCCCGCCGCAGAACCGTTCGGCGACGTGAATGGTGCCCATGAAGAAGGTGGAGTGCGCCCAGTAGAAGACGTCGGGGTTCAACGCGTGGTAGCGCCGGCCCTGTTCGTCGACCCCCTTGATGTCGGTGTGATAGTCGCGGACTTCCGCGCCCGTGACGGGAGCGCGGTCACCGTCGAAGACGACGCCCCCGATGGGATACAACGAGCGCAGCAGGCGCGGCCACCGCTCACGGAAGAACGTGGAGTGATCGATGACCGCCGCGCCCAGCTGCGGGTGCATGTTTTGCATCGATCCCGCCCACGGGCCCTGCAGCATGCCCCGCCAGTCACCGAAGTACCGCCAGGTCAGCGAATCGGGTCCCAGCGGTGCGGGGGGCGCCTGGTATCCCGCCGGCGATACCGGACAGCCGCCCGCGACGCCGGCGGACGCATCGGTCGGCCCGGCCCAAACCGACTGCTCAGCGGTGTTCAGGACATCGCCGCGCGCTACGTCGCTGGTCGGAAGACGCGATGCGGACGTATCTTGAGTCACTATTGGATCCCTGTTGGTATCTTGTAATTCTGACTACAGCCGTTGTCATTTCAGAGCTTAGGAGCGATGTGCAGACGGGTCAACGACGGGGACGCTGGACCGGCGTCCCCCTGGAGAGCCGCCTCGCGCTTCGCCGGGACAACCTCATCGGCGCGGGGGTGCAGTTGCTGGGCAGGCCCGGTGGGCCGGCGCTGACCGTGCGCGCGGTGTGCCGTGCGGCCGCGCTGACCGAACGCTACTTCTACGAAAGCTTCGCCGACCGTGACGAATTCGTGCGCGCGGTCTACGACGACGTCTGCACGCGCGCGATGAACACACTCACGTCGGCGACGACCCCGCGCGAAGCCGTCGAGCGATTCGTCGAGCTCATGGTCGACGACCCGGTCCGCGGACGCGTGCTGTTGCTGGCGCCGACGGTCGAGCCCGTGCTGACCCGCTCCGGGGCCGAGTGGATGCCCAATTTCATCGACCTGCTGCAGCGCAAGCTGTCCCGCATCGGCGATGCCGTGCTGCAGAAGATGATTGCCACCAGCCTGGTGGGCGGGCTGTCGAGCCTGTTCACCGCCTACCTGCACGGGCAGCTGGGCGCCAGCCGCACGCAATTCATCGATTACTGCATCAACATGCTGTACATCAGCGCCGCGCCATACGTTCCCGTCGGCGAACTCGGCAAGTCGCAGTAATCGCGTTTTGATTTGCGCCGCATCGGCAAGTAGTACACCTGGACCCGCAGCTTGAGTCCGCTCGAAACCGGCATCGAACCGTCACCTAACGCGCCGGACGAGGAACTTGATGCTACTGAAGTACACAGATATATTGACTGCTACCCATCGACACAGATAACTGGAGGACCTATGTCAGCTGAGCTGACAAACCTACAGCTGCTGCACGAACTCGAGCCGTTCGTTGAGAAGTACCTGAACCGGCACGAGAGCATGCACAAGAACTGGAACCCGCATGACTACATCCCGTGGTCGGACGGCAAAAACTACTACGCGCTCGGTGGGCAGGATTGGGAGCCCGGTCAATCCAAACTCTCGGACGTCGCCCAGATCGCGATGGTGCAGAACCTGATGACCGAGGACAATCTGCCGTCCTACCACCGCGAGATCGCGATGAACTTCGGCCTCGACGGCGCATGGGGCCAGTGGGTCAACCGCTGGACCGCCGAGGAGAACCGGCACGGCATCGCGCTCCGCGATTACCTGGTGGTGACCCGCGCGGTCGACCCGGTCGAACTGGAGAAGCTGCGCATCGAGGTCGTGAACCGCGGCTTCAGCCCGGGCCAGAACCACCAGGTTCGCGCCGATCTGTTTGCCGAGAGCCTGTTCGATTCGGTGATCTACGTGACCTTCCAGGAGCTGGCCACCCGGATCTCGCACCGCAACACCGGCAAGGCCTGCAACGAGACCATCGCCGACCAGTTGCTGGCCAAGATCTCGGCCGACGAGAACCTGCACATGATCTTCTACCGGGATGTCAGCGACGCCGGGTTCGCCGCCGCGCCCAACCAGGCGATGAAGTCGCTGCACAAGGTGCTGCGCAACTTCCAGATGCCCGGCTACCAGGTGCCCGAGTTCCGCCGCAAGGCCGTCGCCATCGCCGTCGGCGGCGTGTACGACCCGCGCATCCACCTCGACGATGTGGTCATGCCGGTGCTGAAGAAGTGGCGCATCTTCGAGCGTGAGGACTTCACGGGCGAGGCCGCCGCCATGCGCGACGATCTCGCGCTGCTGATCAAGGAACTCGAAACGACCTGCGAAAAGTTCGAGATTTCCAAGCAGCGTCAGCTCGAGCGGGAGGCCCGCACCGGCAAGCTGACCACCGCATTTGAGCTGCACCAGACCGCGGGCACGCTGACCATGAGCCGGCGGTAACCAAGCGGTGCGCATAGGATCCATCGCGCTCGCCAGCCCGGTGGTCCTGGCGCCGATGGCGGGCGTGACAAACGTCGCTTTCCGGACACTGTGTCGTGAACTGGAGCAAGCCAAGGTCGGCACCGTCAGCGGGCTCTACGTGTGCGAAATGGTCACGGCGCGTGCGCTTGTTGAGCGTCACGCGGCGACGCTGCACATGACCACCTTCGCCGCCGACGAGTCGCCGCGGTCGCTGCAGCTCTATACCGTCGACCCCGCGACCACCTACGCCGCCGCCAAGATGATCGCCGACGAAGGCCTGGCGGATCACATCGACATGAATTTCGGCTGCCCGGTGCCCAAGGTGACCAAGCGCGGCGGCGGATCGGCGCTGCCCTACAAGCGGCGACTGTTTGGCCAGATCGTCGCCGCGGCGGTGCGCGGCACCGAGGGCACCCAGATCCCGGTGACCGTCAAGTTCCGCGTCGGCATCGACGACGAGCACCACACGCACGTCGACGCCGGCCGCATTGCCGAAGCCGAGGGGGCCGCCGCCGTCGCGCTGCATGCCCGCACGGCGGCGCAGCGCTACTCCGGCACCGCCGACTGGGCACAGATCGCCCGGCTCAAACAGCATGTGCAAACGATCCCGGTGCTCGGCAACGGTGACATCTATGACGCCAGCGACGCGCTGACGATGATGGCCACCACCGGCTGCGACGGCGTCGTGATCGGGCGCGGCTGTCTAGGCCGGCCGTGGCTGTTCGCCGAACTGTCGGCCGCATTCACCGGCAGCGCGCCGCCGACGCCGCCGACGCTGGGTGAGGTCGCCGACATCGTCCGACGGCACGGGCAGCTGTTGGCCGCGCATTTCGGCGAGGACAAGGGCATGCGCGACATCCGCAAGCACATCGGCTGGTACCTGCACGGCTTTCCGGCCGGCTCCGAGCTGCGCCGGGCGCTGGCGATGGTCAAGACGCTCGACGAGCTGGACCGTCTGCTCGACCGCTTGGACGGCACGGTGCCGTTCCCGGACGCGGCGACGGGCCCGCGCGGCCGGCAGGGTTCACCGGCGCGGGTGGTGCTTCCGGAAGGGTGGTTGACCGACCCTGACGACTGCACGGTCCCGGCCGGCGCCGACATCATGCACTCCGGGGGCTGAGCCGACAGCTCGACATCGCGTCCGGACCGATAACTCAGTACGATGTGGGCTTTGTTGCATGCGCTCGGGCAGCGGATGGGTTCCGTGCCGCTGCACGAGGACGACCAAAGCTGGTTGGCACCAGCGGCAGCGCAAACAATGCGGCGCTGCGCTGACACTACGCACGCACACGCTGACGTCTGCATCAGAGCTTCGGAGGCCGGTAGAACATGAGTGACGCCGAGAACGACGCCACTCGTAATGGTCGGCATAGCCCGGGCGAGGCGCACGCCCGCCCGATCGCGCCGCGCCCGGCGCCGTTGGGCGCCGCCCCCTGGGAGCGATTCTTCCAGCCTCCCGCCGATGACAGCCTGCACCGATGGCAGCCCGAGATCGGCATCGAGCCCGTAGAGCCGGCCGCCGACGACACCGACCTGAGTGGATCCCACGCCGGGGGCGGCGTCAGCGTCGCGGACCTGATCGCCAAGCTCGGCGCCCCCGACCGGCCCGTTACCCACCGCGTCGCTCGGGACAATCCGGAGCCCCAGCCGTCCGGGGCCGGGCCTGGTCTGCCGATCGAGCTGCAGCCAACGCGGGTGATCGACGACCTGGCCTACTCCCTGGACGCCGTCGCCGAACTTCGGGCCCTTGAGGCCGCCGACTATCCGAACGACGACGACCCAGACGACGAAGCCCCCGCCGACCGTGTGGAGCCCAAGCGGCGGCGCCGTCCGCTGCTGCTGGCCGCGCGGTCGACGGCAGCCCTGGCCGCGGTGCTGGCCCTGGTCACGACCGGCGGGGCGTGGCAATGGAGCGCGTCGAAAAACGCGCGGCTGAACACGATCAGCGCGCTCGACCAGAATTCCAGCGACATCCGCGACCCGGGTGGACAGTATGGCGACGAGGACTTCTTGATCGTCGGTCTCGACTCGCGCCTGGGCGACAACGCCAACATGGGCGCCGGCACCACCGACGACGCCGACGGCGAACGCTCCGACACGGTGATGCTGGTCAACATTCCGGCCAACCGTAAACGCGTGGTGGCGGTGTCGTTCCCCCGCGACCTGGCGATCACCCCGATGCAGTGCGAAGCGTGGAACCCCGAAACCGGCAAGTACGGGCCCCTCTACGATCCGAAGACCAAGACCTACGGGCCGAAGACAACCTACACGGAGACCAAACTGAACTCGGCGTTCGCCTTCGGCGGCCCGAAGTGTCTGGTGAAGGAAATCCAGAAGCTGTCCGGTTTGAGCATCAACCGCTTCATCGCCGTCGACTTCTCCGGCTTCGCGAGAATGGTCGACGCCCTGGGCGGCGTCGAGGTCTGCTCGAGCACGCCGCTGCACGACTACGAGTTGGGCACGGTCCTCGACCACGGTGGCCGCCGGGTCCTCGACGGTTCGACCGCCTTGAACTACGTGCGCGCGCGCCAGGTCACCACTGAGGTCAACGGCGATTATGGCCGGATCAAACGCCAGCAGCGGTTCTTGTCCTCGCTGCTGCGGTCGTTGATCTCCGAAGACACGCTGCTGGACCCGAACAAGCTCAACAACGTCGTCAACATGTTCATCAGCGACACCGTCGTCGACAACGTGCAGTCCAAGGACCTGGTTGAACTCGGGCAGTCGCTGCAGGGCATTGCGGCCGGGCACGTCACGTTCGTCACCGTGCCGACCGGCGTGACCGACCAGAACGGCGACGAGCCGCCGCGGATGGCCGACATGCGGGCGCTGTTCGATGCCATCATCAACGACGATCCGCTGCCCGAAGAAAACGACCAGAACGCACAGAATCTGAGCACGTCGCCGACGAAGGGGCCGTCGAAGGCGCCCACCACCAAGAAGTCGCCGGCGCCGACGGCCGAGGCGCAACAAGAGCAGATCACGACGACCTCGCCCAGCGATGTGACTGTGCGGGTTTCCAACGCCACCACCCAGAGCGGTCTGGCCGCCACCGCGACCACGCAGCTCAAGCGGGACGGCTTCAACGTGATGTCACCCGACGATTACCCGAGTTCGGTGAGCGCGACGACGGTGCTCTTCTCGCCGGGCAACGAGGAGGCCGCCGCCACCGTCGCGTCCTCGTTCACCAACGCGAAAGTGCAGCGGGTTTCCGGCTACGGGCAGGTTGTGCAGGTGGTGCTGGGCCCCGACTTCAAGTCGGTCAGCACTCCTTCGCCCAGCGGTTCGTCGATGAGCCTGAAAATCGAACGCGGCTCGAGCAATGCTCCGGCCAAGCTGCCCGAGGACCTGACCGTCACCAACGCGGCCGACACCACCTGCGAGTAACCGCTGTTGACGGCGTTCCGCCGCCCGTTTCGGGCGGGAAGACCGTACGCTTGGTGATATGCGGACCGCCTACCACGAGCAACTCTCGGAGTTATCCGAGCGCCTCGGCGAGATGTGCGGCTTGGCAGGAATCGCCATGGAGCGGGCCACCCAGGCTCTGCTGCAGGCCGACTTGGTGCTAGCCGAACAGGTCATCTCCGATCACGAAGCCATCGCCGCGCTGAGCGCGCGCGCCGAAGAAAGCGCCTTCGTACTACTGGCTTTACAGGCACCGGTGGCCGGCGATCTGAGGGCCATCGTGAGTGCCATTCAGATGGTGGCGGACATCGACCGGATGGGCGCGCTGGCGCTGCACGTCGCCAAGATCGCCCGTCGTCGCCATCCCCAGCACGCACTGCCCGAGGAGGTCAACGGCTATTTCGCCGAAATGGGCAGCATCGCAGTCGAATTGGGTAACAGCGCCCAAGAGGTGGTGTTGTCCCGCGACCCGGAGAAGGCCGCCCGGATCCGCGAAGAAGACGACGCCATGGACGATCTGCATCGGCACCTGTTCTCGGTGCTGATGGACCGCGAATGGAAACACGGCGTCGCCGCGGCCGTCGACGTGACGCTGCTGGGCCGGTTCTACGAGCGCTTCGCCGACCACGCCGTCGAGGTGGCCCGGCGGGTCATCTTCCAGGCGACCGGCAGGCTGCCCGACGAAGAAGCGAAAGCGCCGCAGTAATAAACCCGACCGGACTAGGGCGTGTCTGACAAATGGGGTAGCCAGAGGGTGATGGCGCGTAGGACTGCTGCGCCGCGGTAGACGACGGCGA
>NZ_MVHG01000114.1 GCF_002086125.1 Mycobacterium arosiense ATCC BAA-1401 = DSM 45069 | reverse complement strand
CTGCGGCACTGACCGCTTGAACCATCATCTCGAAGAATCACAAGACGACCCCGTACACCACGTCCCTGGACTTGACCTCGGTCGATGCGACCGATCCATCAGCCCCTCAAGACCCTCGGCCTCATATCGGACCAACCACGAGTGCAGCGTCTGACGCGACACCCCAACCTTCGAAGCGACCTGCGAAATCGACAATCCGTCGCTGATCACCGCTAACACGGCCTGATACCGCTGCTCGGCCACGCTCAACTCCTTCATCTGAAGGAGTGTCAAGGATCAACCGAAGTAGGTGTAAAGCATCAGCCGAAACACTGTCGCCCATCACCCGACATAGATATGTCAAGCATCAGCCGACGTCATACAACCAGGCGGTGGGGCGGGCGGGGCTCGAACCCGCGACCAACGGATTATGAGTCCGCGGCTCTAACCAACTGAGCTACCGCCCCAACGGGATAGTTCCGTAGGAAACCGTAGCCGACGGCGCAAGTCGGTGTCCGTCGGGCGGCGGCACGATGCGCGACCGCACACGTGCTCGGTGGGCGCCCCGTTTCGGGAGCGCGCACCAGCATGGCTCCTCTATGGCCCCGGCGGTCCGGCGGGCGCCGGCCCCGGCTGGCCGGCCTGCGCCCTGATCGTGGGAATCAGTTCGGGCGCGTAAACGAAAATCGCCGACTCGACCTCCCACTCGGCCTGGGCATGGCTCATCGGCGTGGGTGCGGGTGATCATGTTGATCAGCTCCTGCCCCTCGCCGAACGCATTGGGGTTGGCCTGAACCTGATCGGCGAACCAACGCCCCTCAGCGACCTCATGGCAATCACTGTAATCGGCGTTGTGCACCAACTTGTTCTGCGCCAGCAGTTTGACGTACTGATCATCGGCGGGCGTCAAACTGCAGGCCGCCGAGGCCTGCGGCGCTGACACCACAGCACCACCGAACATCGCGGCCCGCAAAGCAACGCCGGCAGCGCCTGCAGCCAGCACCTGCACACGCGATCGTGTCGTTTCCACTTCTGCCGAACGCCCTAATCACGGAATTTGCTAGCTTTCTTCGCGGCAACGATTGGGTACCACCGATAAACAATGCGGCAAACGACGCGTGCCGCGAACGGCGCGTGAACAGCGATTAGCTAAAAGCTGTGCGAGAAACCATTCGGGTCTACACAGGTAACGCGCGGCCCCACGCGAGCGGCCCGTCGCCTGTCTTGCCGGCACCGATCGTCAACGGCGCTTCGAGTTTGCCAGCCCAGGTAATCGAAAAACGGCCGGAGGGCAAAGCCCTCGCGACCGCTTTCGATTGGAAATCAGGAAGGGTGACGCAGCAGCCCCGGCTCTCGCTACTCGGCGGGCCAGTTCGCTTTTGCGGCTTGGTCTTTGATCTTCGGGATCAGTTCCGGCGCATAGACGTAAATCGCCGACTCGACCTCCCATTCGGCCTGGGCCTGAGTCAACGGGGTGGTGCGGGTGATCATGTTGATCAGCTCCTGGCCCTCGCCGAACGGATTGGGGTTGGCCCGAACCTGATCGGCGAACCAACGCCCCTCAGCGGCCTCATGGCAATCGCTGTAATCGGCGTTGTGCACCATCTTGTTCTGCGCCAGCAGTTTGACGTACTGGTCGTCTTGCGGGGTCAAATTGCAAGTAGCCGACGCTAGCGGAGCCGACAGCACGGCGCCGCCGAGCATCGAGGCGCCCAACGCGATGCCGGCAGCCCAAACCGATGACACCCGCGTGCGCGAGCGTGTACGGGTGGTTGTCATTTCCGAACCTCCCTCTGCGCGGGAACGCAATCGTTTCCGGCGCAACCCCAACCTAGGATTCCTGCGAGCAAACCGGGCAAGCCATCCTGACCGCGGCGTATGACGCACGATCATGGGCATCCGGCTCGGGCCACGCTGCCGTCTCGTTACCGTCACGAATTTGTTCACAATAAGTCTCAGTGACCGCGCTTAAATTAGCGAATCACCCCCGCACGGAGCGGAAACGTATGCTTGCGCGTCCGTGTACGAATGGTTAACATTTCGTGCTCTTGGCCCCTGGGCAGGCGGGCCGCTGACGGCACAACATCGCCGCGCCGACAGCCGGTCTTTGCGACTCGGCGCCACCGGGCGCAAATCAGCTAAATACCGTCTGACCGTCGGCGTCGATCAGATACCGCTCGGTGCCACTGGCGACCCGCGGGGCGTCGGCGTTTAATGACACCGCGATCTTATTGCTGGCATTGCGCATGATGTCAAAGGTGAGCTCGATGGCCTCCGCCTCGGAGAACCGGGAGCGCACCTCGGCGACATCGTCGGCGACGAGGTGCGCAGGCGTCCAAATTAACGCATCGGCATAGCGAAGCGCTGACTTGGCGCGATCGTCGAGCAAACTCGACGATTCGAAGCCCTCGATCTCCTTGTACAGCGTTTCCGAGCCGCCCGCGTCGAGCGCGGCGCCCTCGCGAAGCGAGTTGCACAGCCGGCATTTGTGTTGAGCTGCCCCACGCAGCCGAACCAGCTCCGAGGTGAGGGGATCTAGCGCCCGCATTCGAGCCACGGCGATTAAAAACTCGTTGAACACCGCATACGACGGCTCGGTGGTGTGATCCCAGGCGATCGGCTCGGTCGCCCAACCCAGGTACCGCGACCCGACCCCGAGCGCTTCCAGTCCGGCGCGCACCCGCGGAACGAAGTCGGCGATATACATCTGCACGACCATCCCAAAAGTGCGTTCCCCGAGCTGCTTCCACAGCCACGACCGATGCTCGGCGGTGATCGCCGAGACGTCGGCGCTGAATTGTTCGGCGAATTCGACGACGGCGGCTTCGGCGTCAGACTCCGGCTCGCCCACCTCGGCGCAAGCGGGCAGCGGCGGCAACGACAACGTCTGCGCGCACGCCCGCCGAACCAACGCGACAAGGCGCCCATCGCGCGGAGACAACGACACCAGCCGGGTGAGCTGGTCTTCACGAACGCTAACCGGAGCCACCATCTGTCACACGCTAGAGCCCGAAATGCCCGGCGGCAATGAAACTTTATTGGGCCTGGCTCACCGAGGACATGTGGAAGTCCGGTATCCGCAGCGACGGCATCGCGGCGCGGGTGGCCCAATCCCCCCATTCGCGCGGCAGCGTCTTTTCGCTGACGCCGGCCTCGGTGGCCCGTCGCAGTAGGCCCAACGGACTCTCGTTGAACCGGAAGTTGTTGACCGCAGCACTCACCTGGCCGTCTTCGATGAGGTAGACACCGTCGCGGGTCAGCCCGGTCAACAACAACGTGGTGGGGTCGACGGCGCGGATGTACCACAGCGTCGTCAGCAACAGGCCTCGCTCGGTGGCCGCAATCATGTCGTCCTGGCTGGCGGTCCCGCCGGTCATCACCAGGTTGTCGGCGGCGACCGCGACGTCGACGTCGTATTTGGCGGCCGTGGCCCGCGGATACGCCAACGCGTTGATCACCCCCTCGCGGATCCAGTCGACCTGGCCGATCTCCATGCCGTTGTCGAACGCCGACACCGTCTCCGAGGAGCTGCTCACCGCGACGAACGGCGTGCAGGCAAGGCCGGGCGCCATCGGATCGGAGAACAGCGTCAGCGGCAGGTCGGTGAGGCGCTCCCCCACCCGGGTCCCGCCGCCCGGCGCCGAAAACGCGGTCCGGCCCTCCTGGGCCCCGCGGCCGGCCATCGACCACCACATGTAGACCAACATGTCGGCCACCGTCGACGGCGGCATGATGGTCTCGTAGCGCCCGGCCGGCAGTTCGATGCTCCGCTGCGCCCAGCCCAGCCGGGTCGAGAGCTGCTCGAGCAGCGAATCGGTTGGCACATCAACGAAATCGGGCGTTCCGACGCCCGCCCAGGCGCTGGCGTTGCCGCGTTTGGCGTTGATCTCGACAGCTCCGGTCGGCTGGGTGAACCGCCGTCGCAATCCGGTCGACGACGCCAGGAAGGTCGTCGAAACACTATGGTGCGCAAAGCCATACAGGCGATCCTCGCCGCGGAAGCCGCGGCTCAGGGAGTCGACGACGTCGGAAAAAACCAGGGGCCCGGTGCCGGGCACCGGTGCGTCCCAGTCGACGGGCACCCCGCCATCGGACAGCAGCGGCGCCGCATCGCCGGCCTCCGGCGCCGCGCCGGCCGCCTCCTGCGACGCCGCCACCAGCCCCGGCAGCACCCGCGGATCCGCCTCGGCGGACACCACCGTGCCGATGCGCGCGGTCGACCCGCGACGCACCACGGAAATCACGGTCACGCTGCGGCTCACCGAAACTCCGTTGGTGGTCATCGAATTGCCCGCCCAGCGCAGGGTCGCCTCGACCTTGTCGGTGACCAGCACCATGGTCTCGTCGGCGCGGCCGAGCTTGGCCGCCTCGTCGAGCACGATGTTGACGACATGCTGCGGGGTGATCATCGGCCACCCTCGGTGCGGGTGTTGAGCACGTTGACCCCGCGGAACAACGCCGACGGGGAGCCGTGGCTGACCGGCGCGATCTGCCCGGGCTGGGCCTTGCCGCAGTTGAACGCCCCACCCATACGCCACGTCGACGGGCCGCCCACGGCCTCCATCGAATTCCAGAAATCGGTCGTGGTGGCCTGGTAGGCGACGTCGCGCAGCTGACCGTCGAGGCGGCCGTCGCGAATCTGGAAGAACCGCTGGCCGGTGAATTGGAAGTTGTAGCGCTGCATGTCGATCGACCACGATTTGTCGCCGACGATGTAGATGCCGTCCTCGACCCGGCCGATCAAGTCGTCGGTGCTGATGTCCTCTTGCGCCGGCTGCAAGGAGACGTTGGCCATGCGCTGGATCGGCACGTGATGCGGCGAGTCGGCATACGAGCATCCGTTGGAACGGGGCTGCCCCAGTCGATGCGCGAAGACCCGGTCGAGCTGGTAGCCGGTGAAGATCCCGTCGCGCACCAGGTCCCAGCTTTGCGCGGCCACCCCCTCGTCGTCGTAACCGATGGTGGCCAAGCCGAATTCGACGGTGCGGTCGGCGGTCACGTTCATCACCGGCGATCCGTACCGCATAGTGCCCAATTTGTCCGGCGTGGCGAACGACGTCCCGGCGTAGGCGGCCTCGTAGCCGATCGCGCGGTCGTATTCGGTTGCGTGGCCAATGGATTCGTGAATCGTCAGCCACAGGTTGCTCGGATCGATCACCAGGTCCTTGGGCCCGGGAACAACGCTGGGCGCCTTGATCTTTTCGGCCAGCAATGACGGCAGTTGCGCCAGCTCGTCGCTCCAGTTCCACACCTCGTCACCGGCCAAGACCTCCCAGCCCCGCCCCATCGGCGGCGCCAGCGTGCGCATGGAATCGAAGCTGCCGGCCGCGGGGTCGACGGTCACCGCCTCCAGCGAGGGCAACACCCGAACCCGCTGCTGGGTGATCGAGGAGCCGAAGGTATCGGCGTAGAAGGTCTGTTCCTTGACGGCCGTCAGCACCGCCGACACGTGATTGATGCCGTCGGCGCTCAGCAGCCGCCCGGAGTAGTCCTCTAGCACGGCGAGCTTGTCGGTGGTCGAGATGTCGAACGGGTCGATCCGGTAGTTCGACACCCAAACCGCGTCCGCGTAGACCGGTTCGGGCGCCAACTCGACGCGCTCGGTGCTCAGCGTTGCCAGCGCGGTGGCCACATGCACCGCGCGGCGGGCGGTCTCGGCGGCCACCGACGGCACCAACTCCGCGTGCGAAGCGAATCCCCAGGTACCGTCGACGATGACTCGCACCGCCAGGCCAACCTCGCGGTCGATCACCGCGGTCTCCAACTCGCCGTCCCGCAGTTGGATGATCTCGGTGATGATGCGGTGAACCCGCAGGTCGGCGTGCGTGGCCCCGGCAGCTTTGGCCGCCGAGAGCGCGGCTTCGGCCAAATCGTGGCGCGGCAGGTCCAGGAAGTCGGCATCGATCCCCCGGTTCGGTGTCACGGCTCCACCGTAACGACCGCTCGTCCCGAACCGCGGCGGCGCCCGCTTTAATTAGCCCATGGCCGGCGCGGTACGCGGGAATCAACCACGATCCACCGCGCTGGGCTACGCGCTGCTCGCCCCCAGTTTGTTCGGCGTGCTCGCCTTTCTGCTGCTGCCCATCCTGGTGGTGCTCTGGCTGAGCCTGTGCCGATGGGATCTGCTCGGCCCCCTGCACTTCGTCGGCCTGTCCAATTGGCGGTCGGTGCTCACCGACGCGAACTTCGGCAACTCGCTGATCGTCACGATCGTCTTCGTGGCCATCGTGGTGCCGGCGCAAACCGCGCTGGGATTGCTGGCCGCCACCATGCTGGCCCGCCAGCTTCCCGGCACCGGGCTGTTTCGCACCCTGTATGTGCTGCCGTGGATTTGCGCCCCGCTGGCCATCGCGGTGCTGTGGCGGTGGATCCTGGCCCCCACCGACGGAGCGGTGAGCACGGTGCTCGGACACAGCATCGAATGGTTGTCGGATCCCAGCTTCGCGCTGCCGCTCGTGTCTGCCGTGGTGGTGTGGACCAATGTCGGCTACGTCGCACTGTCGTTCCTGGCGGGGCTGCTGGCCATTCCCGACGAGATCCACGCCGCCGCACGCACCGACGGCGCCACCGCGTGGCAGCGGTTCTGGCGCATCACCATGCCCATGCTGCGGCCGACGACCTTCTTTGTGCTGGTCACCGGGATCGTCAGCACCGCACAGGTTTTCGATACCGTGTATGCGCTGACGGGTGGCGGACCGGCCGGCAGCACCGACCTGGTGGCCCATCGCATCTACGCCGAGGCATTCGGCTCGGCGGCCATCGGCCGGGCGTCGGTCATGGCCGTGGTGCTGTTCGTGATCCTGATCGGCGTCACCCTCGTCCAGCACCTGTATTTCCGGCGGCGGATCAGCTATGACCTCACCTAGTCGGCCCACGAATGTGGTGATCTACGCCGGGCTTTCGCTGGGCGCGTTGATCACGTTGGCGCCGTTCGCCCTTGGACTGATGACGTCGTTCACCTCCGCGCACCAATTCGTCACAGGCACGCCGTTGCAGCTGCCGCGACCACCCACGCTGTCCAATTTCGCCGACCTGGCCGGCGCGGGGTTCGGCCGGGCGGCCGCGGTGACCGCGTTGATGACGGCGGTAATCCTGGTGGGCCAGTTGACCTTTTCCGTGCTCGCGGGATACGCGTTCGCGCGGTTGCAGTTCCCCGGACGTGACGCGCTGTTCTGGGTGTATATCGCGACGTTGATGGTGCCCGGGACGGTCACCGTGGTGCCGATGTACCTCATGATGGCCCAGCTCGGTCTGCGCAACACGTTCTGGGCGTTGGTGCTGCCCTTCATGTTCGGCTCGCCGTACGCGATCTTCCTGCTGCGCGAGCACTTTCGAATCATCCCGAACGACTTGATCAACGCCGCCCGTTTGGACGGGGCCAATACGCTGGACGTGATCGTGCACGTGGTGATCCCGTCGAGTCGCCCGGTCCTGGCCGCGCTGGCGTTGATCACGGTGGTCTCGCAGTGGAATAACTTCATGTGGCCGTTGGTGATCACCAGCGGGCACAAGTGGCGGGTGCTCACCGTCGCGACCGCCGATCTGCAGTCGCGGTTCAACTCCCAGTGGACGTTGGTGATGGCGGCGACCACGGTGGCGATCGTCCCGCTGATCGCGCTGTTCGTCGTGTTCCAGCGCCACATCGTCGCGTCGATCGTCGTCTCGGGTTTGAAGTGACCCGGCCCCGCTTTTCCACCCTGGTCGCGGGAGCCGTCGCGCTCGTCGCCGTGGTGCTGGCCGCGACGGCGGTGCTGTTGGATTACTCCGGCGGGCCCCATGGCGGCAAGACCGTCGTCACGGTGCGTGTTTGGGACGATCAGATCGGCGCGGCCTACCGAGAATCGTTTCGGGCCTTCACCCGCGCCCACCCCGACATCGACGTGCACCTGAACCTGGTGGCCTACTCGACCTACTTCAACACCCTGCGCACCGATGTGGCCGGCGGCAGCGCCGACGACATCTTCTGGCTGTCCAACGCCTACCTCGCGCCGTACGCCGACAGCGGTCGCCTGCTGAACATCGGCGAAGCGCTCGGGCCGCGGGCCGCCTCGGATTGGGAGCGTCCGGTGGTCGAGCAGTTCACCCGCAACGGCACGCTGTGGGGCGTGCCGCAGCTGACCGATGCGGGAATCGCCTTGTATTACAACGCGGACCTGCTCGCCGCGGCCGGCGTCGATCCCGCGGCCCTCAACGCGTTGCGGTGGAGTCCCGACGAAAATGACACATTGCGTCCCCTGCTGGGCCGGCTCACCGTCGACGCCGACGGAAACCGCGGCGACACTCCGCGTTTCGACGCGGGACGGGTGCGGCAATGGGCATACAACGCGGCCAACGACCCGCAGGGCATCTACCTGAACTACATCGGCTCGGCGGGGGGCGTTTTCCAGCGCGGCGACACCTTCGCGTTCGCCAACCCCGCCGCCGTGGCGGCCTTTCGGTATCTGGTCGACCTGATCAACCGCGACCACGTCGCGCCGCCCGCCGCCGACACCAACGACAACGGCGACTTCTCGCGCAACCAGTTCCTGGCCGGAAGGATGGCGCTGTTTCAGTCCGGCACCTACACCCTGGCGCCGGTGGCCCGCGATGCCCGCTTCCACTGGGGTGTGGCGATGATGCCCGCCGGCCCGGCGGGCCGCGTCAGTGTTACCAACGGCATTGCCGCGGCGGGCAATGCGGCAACCAAGCATCCCGACGCGGTGCGCCAGGTGCTGGCCTGGATGGGCAGCAAGCAGGGCAACGAATATCTGGGCCGCTACGGTGCGGCCATCCCCGCGGTGTCCTCGGCGCAACCGGTCTACTTCCGGTACTGGGCCAGCAGGGGTGTGGATGTGACGCCCTTCTTCGCCGTGCTGAACGGTCCGCGCATCGCGGCCCCCGGCGGTGCCGGCTTCGCCGCCGGCAACGACGCATTGCAGCCGTATTTCGACGAAATGTTCTTGGGCCGCGGTGATGTCGCAACGACGCTACGGCGGGCTCAGGCCGCGGCCAACGCCGCCGCCGCGCGCCAGTGAGGCCTAGTCCCCGGTCATCGTTTCCGATGACCGCTCGGCGGAGTCGTCGTTGAGCGCGCTGTGGTGGCGGCCCCAGACGAAATAGAAGACCAACGTCAGTAACACCCAGCCGCTGAACGCGATCCAGGTGTACCAGTGCAAGCTGGCCAGGATGTACCCGCAGGCCGCCACGGAAAGGACGGGCGTGACGGGATAACCCGGGACCTTGAACCCTCGTGGCAGGTCGGGCTCGCGTACCCGCAAGACGATCACGCCGACTGACACGACGACGAACGCGGTGAGCGTGCCGATCGACACCATGTCGGCCAGCTTTTGCAGCGGAATGAAGGCGGCCAGCGCCGAGGCCACGATGGCGACGATCACCGTGTTGTTCACCGGGGTCATGGTGCGCGCGTTCACCGTCGCAAACCGCGCGGGCAACAGCCCGTCACGACCCATGGCGAACAGGATGCGGGTCAGCCCGTACATGGTGACCAGTGTGACGCTGAAAATCGAAATGACCGCCCCGGCAGCCAAAATCGTGCTGGCCCAGCCGCCGCGGGTGACGTTGTCAAGAATCGTCGCGAGCCCGGCTTCCTGCTGGCCGGCGAAGTCCCGCCAGGGCTGGGTCCCCAGCGCGGCCAGCGCCACGAAGACGTAGACGCCGGTGACGATCGCCAACGCGCCGATCAATGCGCGCGGCATGGTCTTCTGCGGCTCCTTCACCTCGTCGCCGGCGGTGGAGACCGCATCCAGGCCGATGTAGGAGAAGAAGATGGTGCCGGCGGCCGAACCGATACCGGAAACGCCGAATGGCGCGAAGTCACGCAGCTGGCTCGCGTCAAACGCCGTGAACGCCACCACACCGAAGACGACGAGCACGCCCAGTTTGATCATCACCATGATCGCGTTGACCTTGGCCGACTCACTGGCACCGCGGACGAGCAACAACGCGCACAACACGATCAGCACGACCGCCGGCACGTTCAGGTAGCCGGGCTGCGCATCCCACGGCGCCGCCGACAACGCTTGCGGGAGTTGGAATCCCAGGACATTGCTCAATAGCTTGTTCAGGTAGCCGCTCCAATTGACTGCCACCGCGGCGGTCGCCACGCCGTATTCCAGAAGCAGGCAGGCCGCCACCCCCACCGCCACGACCTCGCCCATCGTGGTGTACGCGTACGAATACGACGATCCCGAAACGGGCACCGCCGAAGCCAATTCGGCGTAGCAGACCGCCGCCAGGCCGGCGGCGAAGCCGGCGAGCAGGAAGGAGACGATCACCCCCGGGCCGGCCTCCGGGACGGCCTGCGACATGACGAAAAAGATGCCGGTGCCGACGGTCGAGCCGACCCCGAACATGGTCAGCTGGAACGTTCCGATGCCGCGCTTGAGGTGGTCGGCGGTCCCCTGTGCGACGTGTGCACCCACCACCGGGCGGCGCCGCAGCAGCTGCTCTTTGAGGCCGATCGACGTGGCTGGCAAGTGCCCCTCCTGCGGTCGGATCAGCTGATTATGAGGCAGTCTCGCCTGCACACCCCGGACGTCGCGACGATCAACCCGAGTGCATCACCAGGGTCTCGATCGCTACTCCGGCGCCGCCGACCAAAGCAGCGATCGCAAGCGTCAGCCAGTCAGCCAGTCTCGGCCGTGCCGGGCTGGCGGATAGCTGACCGATCCCGCCGCGGGCGGTAATCGCATCGCCCATCTCGTCAGCGCGGCGCAGAGTCACGACGATGGCAGCAGCCATCAGGTCGATCATGCCCCGACTCTGCTGCCGAACCCGGGCCTTACGCCCTGACGGTATTCGGTTGGGCCGCAGCAGACGAGCGGCGTAGAGCACGTGAAATTCGTCGAGCAACATCGGAAAGGCCCGCAGCGCAAGGGCTAACGCCACCGCCCACTCGTCAATCGGGATGCGCAGCACTTTTAGCGGCCGGCCGAGCATCGCCAGGGCAGGCGCGATTTCGGCAACGTTAGTCGTCCACGACACCATCGCTCCCAGGCCCAGGAGTACAACCGAAAGCGCGGTGATCCTCAGGAAGTTCAACGCTCCACCAAGGCCGACGTTCATCCCGCCCACCGCCATCGTGGGAGCACCGCCAGCCAGCGCCGCAGTCACGAAACCCAGCGCGAGAACGGCCCATAGCCAACGCGGAATTGACGGCACCGCACCGCGCGGGATGCGTGCGATGCGCACTGCTGCCGCCAGCAGTGCGGCCACCAATCCGATGGTGGCCCATCCGGGATAGAACGTCAGCAGCACGGAAACGCCAAAGACAACCAGCAGTTTGGTACCGGCCCATAGGCTGTGGATGGTCGAGTCACCGGGGACCGGGACCAGCATCACGACCGATCTGGACCGGCGCCGATTCGAATTGGTGGCCGCAGTGGAAGATGTCACGCGCGGCCCCCCGCCGCGGCAGCCGTCGACATCGTTTCCAGTACACCTTTATTCAGATGGATGGTTCGCGGGCAAACCTCACTCAGCCCGACGAAGTCATGCGAAATGACTACTAGCGTCAGTCCTCTGCGGCGATGGTCCGCGAGCACTCGCAGCAAGCCGCGTTGACTGGCGGCATCGAGCCCCGCCAGGGGCTCATCGAGAATCAGCACCCGGGGCGAACACGCCAACAGCCCGGCCAGCACTACCCGGCGCATTTGTCCTCCGCTGAGTTGATCAATACGCCGATTCCCCAGAGCGGGATCCAGTCCTACTGCCTCGAGAGCCGCGGCCACCCGATCGTGATCTTGCGGTGAAAAGCCGGCCACGGATGCCAGTTCCAGGTTCACGTGGCTGCGCATCAACTGGAGCCTGGCGGTCTGGAACGACAACGCCACGGCGCCAACGCGAGTGTGGGTGGGTTCGCCATCGATGAGGCAAGCGCCGGTAGTGGGCGCCGTCAGTCCGGCCATGATCCACGCCAGTGTCGACTTGCCAGATCCATTGCCGCCGTGGATCAACAGTCCGTCGCCCGGTGCCACCGCGAAGGTGATATCGCGCAGCGCAGTCTTCGCCCACGGGGTGCCACGGTTGTATTCGTGCCCGACACCGACTACTTCAATCACCGGATGGCGCGGGCTCGGATCAACGGTCACCGTCGGCACCGGCGCCGGCGCAATCTCGACCATGCCAGTGTTATCGGACGAACCGCTGAGGTCGATTGTGCGATCCGCAGATGCGGCCTCGTTGTCGAAGTGCGTAATGTGCACCAGGGCTGTTCGGTGCCGTTCCGGGAGAGCGGATAGCACGTCCAGTAAGAGTTCGCGGCCCGGCTGGTCGATCATGCTGGTGAACTCGTCGGCAATCAACAGCGACGGTTCTCGCGCGATCGCCGCGGCCAGCGCAAGACGCTGCAGCTCCCCGCCAGACAGGCTTCCGGTGTCGCGTTCCGCGAACCCATCGAGACCGACTTCGCGCAGCAACCTATCCACATCAACCTTGGTGCCCGGCGGCAGCCCCCACACCACATCGTCGGCAACTCTGGTGCCCAACACCTGGGTTTGCGGATGCTGGAGCACGAGCGACGTGCCCCCGACCATACCCAGACCCACTGCGCCGGGGCGGTGCACCGCACCCGACGTCGGCTCCCGCCCCGCGAGGACGAGCGTCAAGGTGGTTTTCCCGGAGCCGTTGGCGCCGATGACCGCGACGTGTTCGCCGACGTTCAGGTCCAGGCTGGTTTCGCGCAATGCGTCCTGACTGGCGCCCGGGTAGCGAAACCGCACGTCGACCAGCCGCACGGGCACCGGTCCGATCGGGTCATCCGGGCCTCCCGCTCCCTCGGGAGCATCCAGTTTGTGCACATCGGGAATGCTGTGCATCCGCTGCAACAGCCGGGAGAGCACCCACCAGCCGATCAACGATGAGATCATCACCCCGTAGATGACGTAGCCGAGCATCAACCACACCCAGTGTTGCAACCCGTAGGCGAAAAGTCGTTGCACATCAGAGGCGACGGCCTGCAGATGGATTCGCACCAAGAAGGAAGCGACGCCATTCACGTTCGCGGTCATCACCTGAAAGATCAAGTGCCGCAGCCGAGTTAGCACTGCCAACATTGCGACGGTTACGCCGGCGATGGCAACTCCGGCGACGAAGGACGAGACCACCACTGTCGGCGCGCCACGACGCTGGCGTTTGACGAATCCGGTCAACCCGCCGATGTAGGCACAGTTGAGGACCGCCACGAGGCTACCCATGCCTGCGATGAGAAAAGTGATCATTCCGCCGGCAACCGTGGCGGCGACAAGCACTCGGAGGCGGTACCGGTAGGCCAACAGCGCCATGGGTACCGTGCCCAGCAACGCCAACCCCTGAGCGAAGGGGATGACCGTGGCGATGATCGCGATGACCGCGCACAGCGCACCCATGACGGAGGCCTGCGCCAACTCGGACGGTCGCAGGGGGCCACCCCGTTTCCGCAAACGGGCGAGGCCAGGGGAAGTCACCTCATCGATTCTGCCAGCCCGCGGCGCGAAGCCCCGTTATTACGCCGGCGTCGCAGGGTGATCCGAAACTCGCCGCCAATTTGGCCTCGCTTAGCAAAGCTATGCAACCATGGATACATGGACAATGTCGTCGATACCGCAAAGGCCGAGGGAGCGCAGGGATTGGGAGCCGATCTGCTCGCCGTGGTTGCCCGGCTCAACCGCCTGGCCACCCAGCGCATCCAGATGCCGCTGCCCGCAGCGCAGGCCAGGCTGCTGGCCACCATCGAAGCTCACGGCGAAGCCCGAATCGGTGACCTGGCCGCAGTCGATCATTGTTCGCAACCGACGATGACCACGCAGGTCCGCCGACTCGAGGAGGCGGGTCTGGTCACGCGGATGGTCGACCCCGGAGACGCGCGTGCGGTCCGGATCCGGATCACGGCCGAGGGCAGGCGCACGCTCAACGCGGTCAGGGCCGACCGCGCCGCCGCTATCGAACCGCAATTGGCGCTGCTCGACTCCGCGGATCGTCAGGTGCTGATGCAGGCGGTCGACGTGTTGCGCGGGCTGCTCGACAACGCGTCGCTGGCCACGTCCCTGGCGGGCCGGCGTAACACGCTGTGAACGATGCGGCGCTGGATGGCGCACGGCCGGGGGTAGACACTTAACCCAGCGCGGCGACCGGCGCCTGAGGGTGGGCAGGCCTGCAGGTGAGACCAAATCGAGCTGACCGGTGACGAAAGGTGGCGCCCATGCCAACCGAGGCTTCGGCCCTTCCGGCCTCGCTGACCGTATGGGCCGGACCGACGAGGTATGTGTTCACACCCGGCCGCGACGTGATCGTGGGCTACGGCCCGGGTTGCGACATCCCGCTGGAGCGGCTCGGCAACCCGCCGCAA
Organism: Mycobacterium arosiense ATCC BAA-1401 = DSM 45069; assembly: GCF_002086125.1. Taxonomy (GTDB): domain Bacteria; phylum Actinomycetota; class Actinomycetes; order Mycobacteriales; family Mycobacteriaceae; genus Mycobacterium; species Mycobacterium arosiense. The sequence goes on along the minus strand of NZ_MVHG01000114.1, from coordinate 310 downwards.
CCGCCCTCCGCGCCCCGTGTGGATGTTATCGTGCGGTTCACCGGAACTGTATGGCTGGCCATCGATCTGAGCCGCCGCGGCATCTTCGTCAACGGTTCCCGGGTGCCGACCGTCGAGATCCGCGACGGTTTGGCGATCAGCATCGAGCACCCTCAGCGCGGTCCGCGCCTGGTCTTTCAAACCGCGCCCTCGGCCGCACCGCCGGGACACCCCGCGCCCGCAACGCCGCAGCCGGGTCGCGCGAACGAGCCCGACCCGCGGGTCCCCACCCAGAGCGCCACCCGGCGCATGCCCGTCGTCGCGCCGCCAC
>NZ_MVHG01000113.1 GCF_002086125.1 Mycobacterium arosiense ATCC BAA-1401 = DSM 45069 | reverse complement strand
CCTCGACCGGCTCACCCACACCCCCACCACCCCCGCCAGCCCTCCGAACGATCCACAATCAGCGGCCACCGTCACCCTCGCCGACGGCCTCACCGCCTCGGCCGGCGACTGGATCGCCACCCGCAAAAACGCCCGCTGGCTACGCACCACCACGCATGGCGCCTGGGTCAAAAACGGCCACCGCTGGATCATCCGCGCCGTGCACGACGACGGCTCGATCACCGTCGTCCCCCTGCGCGGCCCGGCCACCCCGGTGCGCCTGCCCGCCCGCTACGTCACCACCTACACCACCCTGGGTTACGCCAGCACCATCAACGCCGCCCAAGGCATGACCGCCGGGCACCGCGACACCGAAGGCACCTGCCACATCGTCGGCTCCGACCGGCTCACCCGCCAACAGCTCTACGTCGCCGCCACCCGCGGATGCACCGAAAACCACCTCTACTTCTCCACCGCCGAAGCCGACCCACACCGCATCCTGACCCCTAAAGCCACCCACCCGCCCACCGCCGTGGACATCCTGATCACCATCCTGGGCCGCGACGGCGCCCAACACTCTGCCCACAGCATCGCCGCCGCCGACACCGACCCCTTCAACCGGCTTCACCTGGCCGCCGACATGTATTCCGATGCGCTGAGCGCCGCCGCCGAACAACACGCCGGCCCGGATGTCATGGCCCGCATCGACACCGCCGCCGCCCGGCTGGGCCATCACCTCACCGACGCCCAAGCCTGGCCCGTGCTGCGCCGCCACCTCGCCCTGCTGGCCATCGAAGGACACGACCCCATCGACGCCCTGCACCAGGCCGCGGCCACCGGACTCGGTGACGCCCACGACCCCGCCGCCGTCCTGGACTGGCGCCTCCCGACCCCCACTGGCTCAAGTGCCGCAGACCGTGGACCGCTGCACTGGCTGCCCGCCATCCCCGACGTCATCACTACCGACCCGACCTGGGCGACCTACCTGCAGCAGCGCGCCGAACTCGTCAGCGACCTCGCCGATCACATCCGCGGCACCGCCCGCGCCTGGGATGCCGCCACCGCCCCCGCCTGGGCGCGGCCCCTGCTCGACGGCAACCGCAACCTGCTGGCCGAAATCGCGGTCTTCCGCGCTGCCCACCGCGTCGAGGCCGCCGACACCCGGATTACCGGGCCCGAACAGCACGCCAACCGCTCGGCCATGGTCCAGCAAGCCATCCACTCCCGCCTCGATGCCGCTCTGACCCGCGCCGGCGCCGACACCGCCCGCTGGCGCCAACTCGCGCACACCATCGACCCACACCTCACCGACGACCCATACTGGCCGCGGCTGGCCACCCACCTCGACGGCGCCACCCGCGCCGGCGCCGACGTCGCCGCCCTGCTGCACGAGGCCGCGACCGAACACGGGCCGCTCCCCGCTGAAATGCCCGCTGCTGCCCTGTGGTGGCGGCTGGCCGGCACCCTGGCGCCCCCCTCCCTGGAGGGCACCGACACCAACCTGCGGCCCCCCTGGACCGCCGACCTGCACCACCTCCTGGGCACCCGCATCGCCGAAGCCGTCATCACCGACCCCGCCTGGCCCGGCCTGGTCGCCGCGGTCACCGCCGCCGACTGGCCCCCCCACGATCTGCTCGCCGCCGCGGCCGAACACCTGCACGACATCGCCGCCACCCAGACCATCCGGCCCGACGAATACGCCCGCCTGCTCACCTACCGCGTCGAACTGCTCACCCACCACGCCGCCACCATCGACCCCGACATCCCCCACCCGGCCGAGCAAGCCGAAACATCCACCGGCCAACAGCAATTCGACCTCGAAGACCACCACATCGACGCCGACCTACACGAGCCCCCGCCCGACCCCTACGACTACTCCTACGGCTTCGTCGAAGACGACCTCGGCGGCCTCGACATCGACGACCTGCCCACCGTGCGTCCCGCCGCGCCCGCCCGCGTCGACGACATCGACATTCCCGCCCTACGCGCCCGCCGCGACGCCGCCCACCGTCACGCCCACCAACTCGCCAACACCATCCTCACCGGTGGCGGCGGACCCGCCGAACACGCCGCCACGGCCGAACTGGCCGAGCTGCACCGCCGCTTGGGTGAACAACGCCCCTACCAGCAGGCCCTGGCCAGCGCTCACGACCGCTGGGTCCACGCCGAAGACACCGCCGAACTGCACCGCCAACTACTCACCCAACTTGCCGCCGCGATCACCGCGGCCACCGAGCGCGGCGAGCACGACGCCGCCGTCCGCTACGGCCAACACCACACGCAGGTCAGCGAACAAACCGACCGGGTCGACACCGCGGTGCGCAGCGCCCGCGACCGTCTCGACGCTGCCCGCGCCGCACTCATAGAGGCCGCCGGCGGCGTAGCCGGCATCGTCACCGAACACGACCTGCACGCCCGCCGCACGCAAGCTATGCGCGCCGACAGCGACAGCCTCAACGCCGCCCGCCGCCACGCCCGCGACCTTGATGACCAACTCGCCCGCGCCGAAGCCGCCGCCGCCCGCTCCCTGGCCCAAAGCCCCACCCACACCTACGATCTGGGCGCCGACCTTGACCAACTACATGCGGAAGTCGACTTCCTTCACGCCGCCAGCGCAACCAGCCCCGCCGCCATGTACACTCCACCGCCGGTCGCCCTTGTCAGCCTCGACGACAAGCACCGCCGCGCAGTTACCGCCCTCACCACCAGCGTTCACAGCGTTCAACTGCTCCACCTGCATCCCGGTGCCGACAAAACCGCCACCCTGGCCGCCCTCGCCGACACCGCCCACCACCACAACAAGCACGCCCTCGCGCTGACCGACAGCGTCAGTGCCGCTGACCACGCATACGCCGACACCACCGCCCCCATCGACAGCTACCGCGACGACCTCACCGCAAAGCGCCACACGCCACCGCTGGGCAGCCTGGTCATCGTCGATGACGCTCAAACCTTCACCGCCCAACAGCTGAGCTGGCTCGCCCACAGCGCCGCCACCACCAACACCAAACTCGTACTCATCGCCACCGGCGACCAGCAACCCGCACACACCCTGCTCGCCGTCCTCACCAACGACCTGCCCCACACCCAACACCTGGGCACCCCCGACCCCGTCCAGCCCCAACCCCGCACCGCCGTCGAGCGCGCCGAACACTACCTGGCCGCCACCAGCGCACCCAGCCCCGACCGAAACCGCGCCGCCCAGCTGCTACGCCAACGCACCCAAGTCCTCTCGCACCTGCGCGACATCGCCAACACCACAACACAGTTGGATGCCATCGCCGAACAAGACCGCACCCGCGTCCGGGGCCGCGACCAAGACCGCGGCAGCGGCAGCGGCAGCGGCAGCGGCAGCGGCAGCGGCAGCGGCAGCGGCCTCGAACTCTAACCGCACTGCGACGGGGTTACTTTATCGCCGAAGCGATCCCTTGTAGGTCAATGGGCGTAAGTTTTCCGGTCGTCGGCTGAAGCCTCGCATAGCACCACCCGCCGTGCCCAACGACAATGAGTCAGTGGACGATTGGGCCCAAGCCGACCTGGCGTGGAAATTGGTAGATGCGATCAGCCCTGCGCTTCCCGCCTCCGAGCGTGCCCAGCTTTACGCCACCATCGGTTCAGGCGAGTCCTACAGCGCGATCACGACGGTCCTGCGCTCGCTGGTGCGCGATGCTTTACCCTTACCCGCCAAGCTGAAAACCGAACTCACCGGTTGGCTTACCGCCTACGAGCACAGTGCCGACGCGCCCCACCTAAACGAACTGCTCAGCCTCATCGAATCACCGCGGTGATGTCCCGCTCAGCAACAGCAAAAGTTGTGTTCGTCCAGACGATCCGCCGACGGATATTGCCATCCCGTTCAACGTCGAATTCGGCTATATCGAGAACGTTGAACTGCCGACAATGAGCCAGCAGCGTGGGGTTCTCAAGGTTATGAGGGTTATCGTTGATCGCGTGAGCCAGACCCTTGGTCAGCTGAAAGCGACGGGCTGCTAAGCATTGCTGACGTACACGCGGAGTTTGATGCTTCTTACCGTCGGTGACGCCTTGTAGGGTCCAACGCGTGGCAACGGGGGCCGACGAGAAATTCTGGCGAGATGCTCGTCTGCGCAGCGTATTGAAGCATGGAATCATCAAGCGTTATCTCCCAGTATTCCTTGCTCGAACATCCGCTCGGGGAGGTAGGGCCGTTTACTTCGACGGCTACGCCGGGCGGGGGCGTTACGAAAATGGCCAACTCGGCTCATCCGGCCTAATGATGGACTTCGCTCTGGACCAGAAGTCCAAACAGGGCCGCGACTACACCTTGCTTCTGTATGAACGGGACCGAGAATCTTTCGATTCTCTGACCGCCCTCGCTGAGCAATATCGAGAGCAAGGGCTGGACGTGCGGCCTGAGCAGAAGGACGTCGCCAACATCACTGACGACGTGGCGAGGTCGGCGGTGGGCCAGCCAATGTTCGTGTTCCTCGACCCATGCGGTGTGGGAGTTCCGTTCGACCTGATGACTCGGTTACTCAACCGAGCCGCGCCCCGCCATCAGCCGCCGACCGAGGTGTTGCTCAACTTCAACCACGCTGCCGTCCGTCGGATAGGTGGTCATCTCAAATCAGAGAGCGGCAACGACGTAACCATCCGGCGACTCGACGATGCAGTGGGTGGGCCCTGGTGGCATGAGGCATTCGACCAGAACGAGATAGACCCGGTCGCCTTTGTTGTCGACGGATTCAAGCAACGGTTAGCCAAGAGTACGGGCATGCTGGTCGAGTCGGTTGAGGTCAGCGACGGGCCGGGAAAGCCGCCGATCTATGACTTGGTATTTGGTACGCGGCACCCCAGGGGGGTCTGGAACTTTGCCGACGCCGCTGCTCTGTCCATCAAAGATCTGTGGGAACAATCAGAGGCTGCCGAGGTTCAGCAGGCCCTTTTTCCAGTGCATCCCGATATTGAAGACGTGGAGAAAGAAGCGGTTCCCATCATTCAAGAGAACATTCAAAGGTTGCTGGCCGGCGGCGGCGAATTCGTCCTAGGCAATCGTCCACGTGAGGTCTTCGGACAATACCTGGGTCGCGTGCGCACCAAGGTTGCGCGTACAGCTGTCAAACAGCTCCATAGGCAGGGTCACACGCCGACGGACGGCATATCGCGCGCTGGACAAAAGCTGGAGGATATGGCAATCAAACCGAAGCAGCACTGACACTTGGCATTTGATTCCACGTCTGGCCATCGAGCACACGGCCCATAGCCTTTGGCGTTCGACCTCCCCATTGTTTGAAGAAAAATGCAACGCCAAAGTCACGGCAAGTATCTCGGACGCCGCGGACCCAATCGCCCTGCATCGGCCTGTAATTGGGTCCCGACTCGCCCCCGGCGATCACCCAGTCGATCTGATCCAAGTTCAGCCCTTCCAACGGTCCCAACAAAGGCTCGCACGACAGGAATCGCACCGCTGAGGGCACGTTGCGCAAGTGATCAATGCGGGCCAAAGCCTTTGAGTCTTCAACAGATACTCCGACCCAGACATTCGGTGGCCAATCAAGCTTGTCAGCAACTCGAGCTAGTCGGAGGCTGCGCTTGGTGAGTATCTGATAGGTGTGCTGCGGAGTCACCCGCATAACCTCGAAGACTTCACGGATAAAGGAGGTCGTCACTTTGGCATGGAATAGATCCGCCATGGAATTTACGAACACAACACGCGGGTTACGCCATCGAAGCGGCTCATCGAGCGTTTGTGGGTGCATTGTTACGCCAAACCCGGGTCCAGATGTCGTTGGGTTGCCGTCGTTCTGGTACTTCTCTGATCCCATCGCCTTGAGTCGCTTGGCCAAAGTCATCGCGTAGCAGTGATCACAGCCACTTGATACCCGATCGCATCCGGTGACCGGGTTCCACGTTGCCTCAGTCCATTCGATCGCTGAGCGGTCCGACATCCAATCCCCTCTCTTCGATCAACGACAGCACACAGGAACCAAACTACATCGATGTAATTCAGATCGAGACGTTAGCGCGGCACACCGACAATGTCACCGACAATCGCCATATCGGCCGTTGGAATCGACCTCTGCGACCGAGCGCGGGAACGATGAAAACTAGCCAGCGCCGGAGGGCCGTATTGAGTACAGCATGCTCCACGTCTGATGTCATGACCTGCAGAGCGCTCAGAATCGTTGTAAACGACCTGTAGAGGGCAGTTGCCGCCTTTCCCAGCCTTTCCAGTCGTTTCATTCCAGGACTAGGGCTGGTAGCTGGTGTCGGCGACGTCGGTGGCGAAGTCGTTGATCACATGCATCGCGCCGTTGAAAACCGCCGCTATCAGCACCACCGCTACCAGTAGGGCCGCCACCAGGCCGCCTAGCCACGGAAACTTGCGCGAATCATTCACGCTCATCATGTCTTTCGGCACGAATCCACGACGACAGCGCATCGCGCATTGTCATCACGAGGCTGTCACGCTGTCGAGGCTGCAGGTCCAGTACCCGCTCCAGCGCGTTGCCCAGCAGCGGCTGGTCGGCCAGATACGGGATGGCCCACTGCCACCCCAGCCCTGCGTCGCCGAGCGCGTCACGTGTGTTGTCCGCCGCTACCGCCGCCAGCCATCCGGCCCCTTTGTGCGGTGAGGCTGCATAGAGCATCGCCGCCACCGGCCCAACAGCGGCTGCGGCCCAAAACTCGCAGCCCGGTCTGGCAGCAGCGGTTTTCAGCAGCGCCTCAGCGTATTCCACTGCTTCCGCCGATGAGGTCACCCGCGAGCACGGATCGTCATTGGGAGTTTGGCAAATCATTCTGTCCTTACCTTGGGAATTGGAAAGCACTGCGGCAGACCTATCGGCGGTGCTGGGATGGCACACCGGTGATGCTGAATACAGGCCCCGCGGCGCGGCGCCAGCAGCGGCATGCCAGCAACAGCTCACCTGCTGCGCGGGCTGCTCGCCGGCGCTGGAATAGGCCAGCAGCACGCCGAGGTAGACCACGAGCTCGGCCACCAGCACACCGGCGATCACGCCTACGGAGGCGCGGAACCTGCTCGCGGGGGCACTCATCGCCGGGCCCTTATCCCGCCGCTGGCCGCCGCACATGGCGGCGGGTCAGCTCCCAGTGGGCGCTGCGGCGCGGCTGGTCTGCGGCGCGGTGCACCACGCCGCGGCGAGCCAGGATCACCAAGGCGTGATAGACCTCCTCGGCGACCACGGGCAGGCCGCGGCGCCGGCAGCATTCGGTGACGGCCTGCCGGGCTTGGGTGGTCGACATCGGTTCACTCGCGCCGGTCAGCACCTCGAGGAGTTGGTCGCGTAACTGCTTGGCGTTCACTGGGTGATCGCTTCGGCGGCGCGGCGGTGGCGGGCTACCACCCAGTCCCACATGTTGCGCGGCTGCTTCACTGCTGGCTGGTCAGCCTGCAGCAGGGTTTTGACCGCGTGGTCGTATTTGGTGACGAAGGCCTGCCAGTCGGGTAACTCGGTGGTGATGCCTGCGGTGCCGCGGCGCAGCAGCCGGGCCTGCCCGAGGTTCTGCGGGAGCAGCCGCCGGTAGTCGAGGCTGGGACCCAAGTGGGAGGACAGCGTCTTAGCGCCGCTGGCCTGATCGAAGCTTTCTTGGCGGCGGGTGGTTTCGCGTGACCACTGTTCGCCGCGCTGCAGCATCTCCATTTCGGCGGCTCCGTACATGATCAGCGCGGCCGGGAAGGTGTCGCGCAGTTCGCGGGCGTATGTGCTGCCATAGACGGTGTCGAACTGGCTGGAGGCCTGCACCGACAGCAGCAGGTTGACACCCAGGCCGCGGCCTTCTGAGACGTGCCGGCGCAGCGCCGGCATCGGGGCGACGTTGGCGGCCTCGTCGATTACCAGCAGCAGCCGGTGCAGCATTTCCTTGCGGGCTGTCTTGCCGCGCCAGCTGCGCACCAGGTGTTCGAGCAAGGTGACGGCCGCACCGGCGATCGATCCTTCGGCGGGGGCGAGGATGAACAGCGTCGCATCGGGTTCTGACAGAAACGACGCATCGAAGCAGAGATCGTTGATGCCGCGCAGCGCCAACCGCATCCACGGGGTGACCGCCTTGCGCATGGTCAACGCGATGCTGTCGCGCTGGCGGGGGTCCATGGCCAGGGTGCGCATCAGCGCGTTGCGAAACAGCGGTTGACTGGACACGTGCCGCGCGGCGCTGTGCCAGCCCGGCGCGTCGGGGTCCTTGTCGTCTTTTGCCAAGTTGTCCACGGCCAGCAGCACCCATTTGATGCCTTTGCCGTTCCCGCAGGGGGAAGCCGCGTACAGCATCGCCGCCAGGGGGGCCTCGGTGTTGGCTTCCCAAATCCCCGCGTCGGAGACCTGATCGATGCCCGAGCCCAGTCCGACAGCCGACATTTGCATCATGGTGTTGGCCGCGGTCACCGCTTGATCGGGCGTGCTGATCAGCGCGGTGGGATCAAACGAGCGGACCTGCGCATCTGCTGGGTACACCGGCGAGTAGTCCGGCCGCAGGTCGATCACTTGCTTTGGGCCCCAACGGCGTTGGCACACCAGCCACATCAGATCGTCTTTGGACGACACGCATACCGCGGGCCCTCCCCACAACACCGTCGCCGGGGCTAACACGGCGCGCGTCTTACCAGTTTCGGTGGGGGCGGACACCAGCAGGTGGCAGGCGCCGTCAGCCAGCGATAGCTTGTTGGTCGAGCCGTCGCGGCTAAACCCGCAGTACGGCGAGGACGGGGGACGATACATCGCTAGAACCTCCTAGATGGGATCGGATCACCGGGTGGGTCGTCGCGGCGCGTGGGAAACACCCCCAGGCCGGTGAGGTCATCGGGTTGCAGGAAGCCGAAATCGACGTCGTCGACCCCTTCGGGTGGACGCATCGGCCACCAGTCGCGGGCCCCGTCAACGGCCAGCCAGCCTTCCGTGATGCCGTAGATGCCGGCGGTGAGCAGCGCGGCCGGGATTTGGGCCACCAGCCACGGCACCGCTGCCGCTGACACCAAGGAATCGCCCGGCTCATACAGCAGCGGCAGCGGCAGACCGACCACCGCCGCTGCCCACATGAACGCTGCGATCGGGTACGCGCGCAGTTCGCCCGGGATTAGCTGGGCCATGCGGACGGACATGGCTTTGCCCGCCGGCCACCCCAGCGGCGCCAGCGCTGCCGCCGTCATAAGAATGACCCAGTCAAACATTGCGTACGGCGTTTTAATTGGCCGCGCATACCAGGGATGAATAACGTCGTCGTCAGCGGGATCAACCCGCGCTCCGGTGCGTTCGGTGTCGCGGTCTCTTATTTGGCGCGCAAGGATTTCTGCACGCCTTTTCTGGAATATGAAAGTGCGTTGATTGCGGGCGATCCACTTGCGGCGGATCTCGTCGAACCGATCAGCAGGCGCTGGCATCAGCAGCATCCCCCACGGCTCGTACAGGCTCAGTGTAAAAGTCGTCGAGACGTTGCGCGACGTCCAGCAGAAAGGTCTTCAACTCGCTCGCGCAGCGCGATACCCCGGTGCATTCGGCGCCGCGCCGCGCCGCGTCGATCGCAGCTGTGCATAGGCTGAGCTGCTCTGATATCCGCACGGCAGGACTTTCGCCGGCCAGCACCCGCTGCGCAGAACCTTCTTGCCAGCCCAACGCGACATCGAGACGCGCGAGCGTTTTGAGCGCGAGCCCACCATCGCGCTCGGCGGCCTTATACAGCGTCGACGGGGCTGGGCCGCCCGCGGCTGCTAGGTCTCCGCGGGTCCAGCGCAACTGCGCCAGGCGGTCCTCGACGAAAAATAGCAGCCGCCTTACTCCGTCTGCCGGTAATGCATTCACACAAAAGACGGTAACAACCGATCTAGTTATTTCGCTACGGCCGTGGAATATCTGTTATTCCACCCCTTAGGCTGACCCCAAGGGATAAGGAGGCCAGCGGATGCGCGTTGTTATCGGCGCTGTGTTCACCGCCATCATGGGATGCGTTTTCACCCTGATGACGGCAGCGATCTTCGTGATCCAACACCTGTTTGCCAGCCTCATGCTGGCCAGCCTGGCCGCCGCAACCCTGGTTGCCACCGTGCGTCGACGCCAGACCCGGCGGTCACAGCCTGGCTTGGGATATCCCGCCGCCATGACGGGCCCGCAGCTGCCGCCGGTGAGCCCGTCGGCCGCACCAGAGATGTCTTCAGCGGTCTCGCGTCGCCGCTGCTTGCCAAGCCTGCCGCCCCGGCGGTGCCTGCCATGAGCAATCCCCCGATCGACCACGAGCGCGATTGCGTGATCGCGATCACCCAAGCGTTCCTCGCCGACGTCGACCGCGACGGCCTGGGCGCCGTCGGGGTCGCCCCCCGCGCTGAGATCGACCCCCCCGCTGAGATTGACCCTTCCGCCGAGGTCGGCGATGCGCACGACGCACCGATCAGCCATGGTGCCGCGCCGCCCGAGGACACCATCGACGTCGGCGGCCGTGCCGCCGCGGGTCCCGACCATCTGGGTGCGCGCCGGCCTACCGATGACCCACCCATTGATCTCGACGGCCCCAGCGACTCCGGTGAGCAGCCCAGCACTCAGGGCGCCGACACGAGTGATCCCAACACCAGCGGGCAGCACGACAGCACCGAAACCCCGCTGCCAGATAGCGATCTCGTCGACCAGCTCACCTCCACCAGCGGAACCGACGATGCCGCAGATAGCCCCGCGGAATCCAAGCGGACCCCCCGCTACAACAAGAACATCGCTATTGGGTTCGCGGCCGCCACCGTGGTGGCCACCCTGATTGCCAGCGGCGCTCTGCTGGCCATGCGCGGCGACCCGCACACCAGCGAGCCATCCCAACCTGCGGCGGCCAACACCCGGCTCAGCGTCCTTACCGCACCATCAAGCACCACCCCGGCGCCCGACAACCAGGACTCCACCATCCCCTACACCGCCACGTCGGTGGGATGCCTACCAGGCTCGACCGCCGCGCAATCCGTCGCCGGGCCCGACTCCACCCAGGCCTGGGTGTGTGTCACCGGCGGCAACGTCGGCCAATACCTCGTGCTCAATCTCGGCCGCAGCATGGTCGTCACCGCCGTGTCGATCACCCCGGGCTGGGTCGGCGCCGACGCCTCTGGCGCCGACCAATGGCACCAGCACCGCGTGCTCACCCGTGTGCAATGGAGCTTCAACGACACCCCACCCACCGTGGTGCCCCAAGAGACCGCCAGCGTGCACGGCGAAGCCACCAAACCCATGCCGACCCGTGGCGTGCTGGCCTCGCGCATCATCATGCTCGTCCAAGACACCGGACGCGCACCCGCCGACACCACCCCGACCACCAGCCCGGCCCCCGGCGGTGGAGGTGGGCTCATCGGCGAGGTCCTGGGCCCACCGGCAGCACCCGCCAATCCAGCGCCGACCAGCAGCACCCCCGAGCTACCCGGGCCGCCCGCCGACTCAACCCACACCGACCCCGCCGACAACACGTTTGCGGTGTCGTCGATCAAAATCTTCGGCCACCCACCCCAGTAAAGGTTTCCACCAACCATGCTCACCAACACCTGGCGCAAGCGCCTCGACGGCACCCACCGCGCGGTTCGCCGCGGCGCACTCATCGTCGGCCTCGCCTCGTGCAGCGTCGTGGCCATCGCCACCATCTGGGGGTGGATCTTCAACGAGCCCATCGACGTGGCCGGCCCAGCACGCAGCGCTGTCAACCGCACCGCCCTGGTCGGCTCCTACGCCCAAGACTGTGTCACACGGTGGCTCACCGCCACCGCAGCCCACCAACAGGTACTGCACGACTGCTGGTCGCTGCGCGACCCGATCCGGCTGCCCACCACGCCCGCGCTCATCGTCACCTCCCCGGCTGTCTCGGCCGTCACCCTCGTCAGCGACACCGGTGGCGCCCAACAGTGGAGCGTGGTCATCAGCGTCTCCGAGCGGGCATTTGAGGCCGCCACCCCCCGCACCGCCTACTACCGGCTACCGGTCGTCTACAGCACCTACGGACTGCGGGCCAGCGCGCTACCGGCCCGGGTCAACGGGCCCGGCGCCGGCGCGGACGCGCCGCTGGGCTACTCCACCGCCGTCGCGGACACCTCACCCGCTTTCGCCACCGTCAGCGGATTCATCACCAGCTTTTTGACCGGCGCCGACGGCCTGGAACGCTACGTCACCACCAGCTCCGGGCTGCTGCCCGCCGCCGACTACCGCTCCGCCCAAGTCATCAAGATCGTCGCCAACCACAGCCCCGGTGACCACGACGTCCCCGCTGAGGGCGCCACCGTGCACGTGTTGGCCACCGTCAACGCCGTCACCAGCCAATACGCCCCGCTGCAACTGGACTACCCGATCGTGTTGACCGTCACCAGCGGCCGCTGGAGCGTCTCAGGGCTGGACTATGCGCCCCTGCTCGCCGAGGGCGCCGAACTGACCCCCGTCATTCCTACCGCCGCCGCGCCGCGCTAGAGCAGCCAGGAGCCATCCACCATGAGTCTTACGCACCTTCCCTCAGCGATCCTGACCGCCACACTGCTGCTGCGGTTGGCACGGCTCGTGCGCTATCGCTACTACCTGCGCGCGCTCATCCGAACCGGCCTACTGAGCGCCGCCGTCGCCGCGGGCGCGCTACTGCTGGCCGCGTCCGGTCACGCCATCAACGCCGGCCCCATCCTGGGAGCCCTCCCGCTGTCATTGCACTAATCACGAAAGGAAACCTGACATGAATATCGCCTCGGCCCCAACGGTTTTGGCCGCCACCGACCTGGTTTCAGGCAGCCACTCCCTCTACACCATCGGCGTGGGGGTGCTGGTCGTGCTCATCCTGCTTGGCGGCGGGGCACGCGCGGCCGGCGCCTTCTTCGGCGGGCGCATCGGGGCCACCGTGGCCTGGGCCCTGACCGCGGTCATCGTCGCCGTCGTCGTCGGCTCCGGCTACGCCATCTACACCTCGACCAAACGCACCGTCGACCGCACCGGCATCACCACCGGCCAATTCGGCCAGTAACCCACCCGCGGCCCCGACACTTCACCGCGACCGTCACCCGATTCGCGGTCACAACGCCCGAGGAAAAGAACCCATGACCGAGTCAGCGCAGCTGTTCAAAGGTGTGCACGACACCCCCGTCTACACCGACATCCTGTTCAAAAAGCCGCTACGACTGTGGGTGGCGATCAGCCTCTACGGGGGCACGGCCCTGACCGTCGCGCTCACCATCCTCACCCTGGACTCCGGGCACGCCCGCGCCATCTTGATCTACGGCCTGATCCTCACCTTCGCCGCCGCCGGCGGCGCAACACTGATCCCCCGCCAACGGCCCACCCTGCGCTTCCGCATTGCCAGCGCATGGCGCGCCCTGCGCCCCGACCTGGCCAGCAGCGCCAGCAACCCGCTGCTGGCGCCACCGCGCACCGTCATCGGCAACCTGAGCTTCACCGCCCACGGCGTCTACGCCCACTATCTGATCAGCGGATTGCCCTACTACCTGCAGTCCACCAAACGCCGCATCGGCGTCGCCGACCGCCACCAAGCCCTCGCCCGCGAAATCCCGGCCGGCACATGGGTCTTCGGGCTGTCCGTGCCCCAAAACCAACGCCAACTGCTGCGCGCCATGCTCGATGGCCACCGCGACAAACACCGCTGGATCAACGCCTGCCGGCAGATGGCGCCCGTCATCGCCGCACAAACACCCCGCACCCGTATCTTCTGGCTGGCCGTGCCCGTCGACGCCGGCCGCGCAGGGCACAGCCCCGCGGGCCAAGTCGCCAAAGTGCGCGACTGGGTGATCGGCCGCGACAAAGACTCCGACGACTCCGTGGCCGCCTACCAGCGCCTGGCCCACGACATCATCACCGCCATCCCCGAAGAATTCGGCCCCCAACCAGTCAGCGCAGACATGATGGACTGGTTCTGGCGCCACAACGCCTGGCGCGGAGTGTTCAACAACCCTTTGCCGCGCCGCGCCACCACGACCCAGCTCGACACCACCGCGCTGCCGGTCGCTATCTTCGACGACGGCGACCAGCTCCACCACGGCGGGCGCACCCTGCCGCTGCGCCTCATCGCCACCGCACTGGCGGGCGCGGCCGCCGCGGCCGACGTCTTCGTCGTGCCCCTGCTCGCCGCCCCACCCGCCGCCCTGGGCGCGGTCGCGCTGCTGGCCTGGACCGCCGGCATCCGGCGCATCCCGTCCTGGAGCAGAACCCTGCGGGTATCTAGCCCCGACGGCGCCTATCCCGACAGCTACCAAGCCATCCTGCCCATCGTCGACATGCCCAAGGCCGGCATCGTGTTTCCCGGCTCAGAATTCCTGCAAGCCCTCGACGACCTCGACACCGGCGCCACCTTCGAGTTCGCCGTCAACCTCGTCACCTTAAGCCGCGAAATGGAATTCGTGCGCAACGACCGCGCCAAAGGCAACATCGACGACCAGTTCACCCAGCGCCGCGACGTTCGCAACGGCGACGCCGAACTCATCGCCACCTGGCGCCAACTCGCCGAATACAACCGCCAACTCGAAGCCAACATCGACGAACGTCCCCTGCACGCCGCCTTCGTCATCGCCGTCGGCGCCCCCGACCCCCGCACCCTGGACTACAGCGTCAAACGCCTGCGCGAAGAACTCACCCAATCGGGCCAAATCGCCATCCGCCACTACCGCGGCGCCCAAACCAAACTGTGGGCGGCCTTCAACCCCGCCGCAC
>NZ_MVHG01000112.1 GCF_002086125.1 Mycobacterium arosiense ATCC BAA-1401 = DSM 45069 | reverse complement strand
GACTAGAGCCAGGCCACCGGACCAGGGGGTCAAAATTCGGATGCCGCGCCGGGGTCAGTTTTCAGGCGCCGCCGACACACGTCCGGGCCCGAGGTCACGCTGCGCATCGGCATGGCGAAGAGGCGCACGGCCTTAGCCGGAACCTGCGAACACATCAACCCCCTGCAACGGGTTACCCGACGCGACGATCCCTATGGCCGGTGCCACCGAGATCGACGAGGCCGCAGCCATCCAGATTGCCGTGGGGTGGACCCGTTACTACACGGGCTGGGCTGACGAGATCACCGGCGAGGTGACCGGCTCCCTACGCGCCCACGGTGAGTTCGCCTACACCTTGACTCAGCCGTACCGTGTGATCGGGGCGATCATCACCTGGAACGCCCCCTTATTTCGCTGGGCATGAAAGTGCCCGCCGCGCTCGCTCGTCGCGCTCACCGCGTGGCTGAAGCGCTCGAGACGGGAGAATTACTCGTCAGTGGCGCCCCGGACCTGTCCGTCCACCGATCGTTCGCAGGCATCGGCATCAGCGGAATGGGTAAAGAGGGCGGTCGAGAAGGACTGGCCGAGTTCCTGAGCATCAAGACCGTCAGCATCGCGTGACGTGATCGGAACTCGATGACCGGAACTGACTTGGCTACACCAACATTCGGTCTGCATCCGCTTCGAGGGGTATTCGAACTCCGGCGGCGCGGTGATGGTCGTAGAACGCTCGCGCGCTTGGGCTAGTGTTGATGGCGCCGAGGGCCCATTGGTCGATGGCGTTGTAGAGCCAGCGATTACGGACACGCCGGGCCAAGATGGCGCGCTTCTTGCCGGAGGCGACGGTCAGTGCTGTTCCGGCGTAGTCTCTGCGAGACTTGGCGGTGGTGTATCGGTTCGAGTCGTCCCCGAACTCACCGAGCACCCGGGCGCCAAGATGACACCGAGTCCTGGCAGGGAGAGGTTGACGTCGGCGTCGGGGTGTGTCACAAAATGTGTGACAAGTTGCCTGGTCTATTCGACAGAATCACTGGCATAAATGTCACGGTGACATATTGCCGGCGGTGCAGTTGGAACTGCGCAACTGCTGTGCAGTGGGTCGCCACGGATGTTCGTTCAACATGGCGGTGACCACCTCAATAACCTCGGCGTCCCGGCTATCTCGACGGCCGGCCAGCTGCTGGGCGGCGATCGAAATCCGCTGTAGTAACGCACCATAAGCACTTGCGGCAGCCGCGGCATAGCTGTGAGCGGCCTGCACCTGTTGCGCACCGGCATACCGCGCGGGCAGACCGCGCAATTCGTGAGCCAGATCCCAGGCTTGTTGCTTGGCCGTGTGCACCAAGATACGAACACGTTCAAGGTCCGCCGGTTGCCGCGATTGCCCACCCTCCGGTAAACCGGCCTCGAGCATGTAACCAATATCGCGCACCGTCGCCAACGCATCTTCAATCGGTCCCGTGTGTGCCCGCAGTTCCGCGGTAGGGATAGGAACACTCAACGAAACCCCAGGCTGCCTGGTGTCGACGAGAACGCCAGCCTGGGCGTCCACGCGAGCCCGCGCGACCTTATCTTGGGCGGCCTGCCGGGCGGCCGCAACCTGCCGCTTAGCCCGATCATGTGCAGCAGCCACCCGCGACTCTGCCTCGGTCTGGGCCTGCCCAATCTCGTCGCGCGCTTGGGCGATCGCAGCCTCGGCGTCCGCGCGCGCCCGCGCAACCCGTCCTTGCGCCGCCTGGCGGGCGGCGGCGACCTGTTCCTCGGCCTGGCCGCGTGCTGCGGCTAGCTCGGTGGCGTGGTCGGCGTGAGCTTGTTCGAGCTCGCCGCGCAGTTCGTCAAGGGCTTGTTGGGCTGCTGCTCGTTCGTCGGCGCGCTCGGCGAGCCACTGTTGAACGTACGCTTCTGCGGCGCGGGCCTTTTCGCGTGCGGCAGCTACCATGGTGGCGGCGTCGGCGCAGACCTGTTCAAGCGGGCCGCGGATCTGTTGAAGGATCTGCTGTTCGGCCGCGCGTTCCTCGTCGGGTTGTACGTCCGCGTGCGCGCTGGGGGTTCGGACGATGCGGACACGTTCGCGGGCGGCCGCGGCCGCGCGGGCGGACTGCTGAGCTTCATCGCGGGCCATTTGTGCGGCCGCTTGGGCGTCACGCGTGTCCTCTTCGGCTTGACGTGCTTGGCGTTCGGCGGCAGCCTGCAGCTGCTCTGCTTCGGCTAGCTGCATCACCGGCGAAGGTCGCTTGCCTCCGGGACCCAAACGGGTGCGATGTTCAACGAGTTCGCGCTCACTCATCGCGGCGATTGCGGAGATCTCTGCTGGTGGAGCGTTTCTGTGCTGCTCAGCAGCGGCGAGTGCAGCCAAGGCGGCGCGTTTGGTCAACGCGGCCCACTCGTGGACATCGAGGGTCTCGATGCGTTGCTGCAAAGTTGTCATCCGCGTTGAGCCCTAATGGCGACCTTTTGTGCTGGCACAAGGGGCGTTTCACGCGCGGGGGCCTCCGGTGTGTGGGGAGCCGGCTCAGAGACGGCTTGTTCAGATTCGGTGTCTGCAGCAGGTGAATATTCTTCGGTGAAAGCAGACAGCGCACTGCCTTGTTTAGCCAGCACCAGCGAGAACTCCTTGAGCTCCACCGCCGCTGCTGTTGCCAGCGTCGCGTCATCAAGCTGCTGCGCGTCACGGAGCAAGCCCTGAAGGACCGTCAGTGCTAACTCTGGTCCAAATCCCAAGGTGGCGTACTCGCTGGCGGTAGGTTCTCTGCTGCCTTTGTCGACCACCCATGCCAGCCGCTCACGGCATTCTTTGACAGCGGCTGCGTGTCGGTCAATGTCGCGAAGCTCCCTGTGGTGACGTTCTTGTTGCTCGAGGTGCAGGCGGTGGCGTTTGGAGGCCTGCCGTAGGGCGAACGCCGCGACAATTGCCACCACGATGGCGGCCAATAGGGTTGCAGCGCCGCCGAAACCGCCCGACAGCAGAAAGTCGCGCGCCGACGGTAATTCCCTATTCATGGTGCGTGTTGACGCAAGTGGTAGGGGCGTCATCGATTGTGGTCGGCATGGGTTCCTCCTGCCTGTCTTGCGTGCGTATTTGTCTAGGAGTCAATGTGATTGGGGCCGATATGGTACTCGGCGTTTGGTTACCAGTAAGAACGTGATTGTCCGCAGTGTTGCCGGAAGCTTCGACATGAACGGCTTTCCGGGGACACCATCGGCAGGCCGCACCGATCTGGTAGCTGCTTGCCGTACGTTAGTCAGGTTTACATTGCAGGATGCGGGCATAACGCTATCGGCGTCGAATAGGTGCTTCGACAACCGGCGTCCGCCCGCGCTGTGCATCGCTGACTGCTTGTGGTGCAAGCAAATTCGCCCTGCACGCTGCCCGACGCATGACTGGACGTCGGCACAGGCTGATAAACACTCATACCGCCAACCGGGCTCAATACCAGGAAACATGTTGAAGGCGTTCAACTGCCAGGTGCGCGACTGCAGGCCACTACCGAGTCGCTGGCCGTGCATGATCGGGCTCCTTCGGAGGATTGGGTGTGCAGCTGGGGTTGCTGCAGTGCCGTTGATGCTGTCGGGTCGGTAGGCAGGGAAGCAGCCCGGTTTTTCGATGCGATCAAAGTCATGTCGACGTTGGCCTACGTTCTCCCGATATCCCTCAAGAGAATCGCATTCGAACCAGTCGTCGTAGCAACCGCGGGATCGCCGCAAGATGTTCGAACGGTGCTATCGCGGATCCCGCCATTGATCAAATTGTCATATCCGTGCTCATCCCAGTGCCCGTACCTCCGTACATATTTCGGCATTAATTGATACTAGCCGCGATAGTAGGGTCTCACGAGGCGATTGTCTAGGCGCATCGACCCGTCGCTTGCGACGGGTACCTCCTCGATGAACCGCCAAAATTTCATCGTTACCGAGAAGTGGAGTCTCTGGGACATGCCGAGCCGGTTCCGTCGTACCTGCCGCCGGGCCGCTGCGCTGCGACATGGGCGACCCACCCCAGTGGCCGTACCTATGAACGTATTTTCGCTGTCGACGCTGCGGCAACCATCGCTCTTCCTCACGCCAACGGTAATAATGATTCTTGTGATTCGCCTCCATCCTTCGGCGCGGGCGTCGTCATAGGCGGGCCGGAACCCGCAGCGGGATGATTTTTCGGGTAGGTGCGAAGCCCGGCTTTCGGGCGGCGTCAGGTCGTCAGCGAGTCGCACCGACGAATTGATGTCGCTGGGTGGCACGGTGTTGCCCTGCGCGGCGACGCGGCACGTGAACCGTGGCTGACCCCCCAGCACGCGCTGGACGTGAGGAAACGGCTGCTCGCCGGCGGTCCGGGCTCAGAAGCCTCCCTTCGCGATCTGCCGCAGCGCGTCCTTCTCCAATGCGTACCGGCCACCAGCCCTTGAGGATGGTGTTTGAGGCGCGAGATCCCTGAGCCGTTTGGCTTCCTCGGCATTCAACCCGCCAGACTGGTTGCTTCACCGGTGATACGTTGCTTGGGAGACACCCAGTTCGCGGCACATCGCCGCGGCCGCTGCGCACCATCGACGACGTCGAGTACCTCACGATGAAGTGGGTGGGCTGGTTCAACAGCCAGCGCTTGCACAGCCCGCTCAGCTACCTCCCGCCCCTAGGAGTGCGAAACCGTCTACTACGCTCGCGCGCAGCGTCCGGCTGGCGACGTCCCACTATGAGCCGGCATCAACTCGAAACGGTTCAGTCAACACCGTCTTGGCTCGGGTGCCGTTGCGGATATTGCCCTGTTCCCGCATCCGGTGGCCAACGACCAGCCTTGCTCCTGGGCCAGCCGCACCAGCTTCAACGCAGTTTGCTGCTCATCGAACTGCCCAACCGACTTCTTATTCGCCGCATCACACAGTGTCGTCGTCACGACACCCTCCTCGCCAAGCATCGCTTAGCGTGTCAGGCCGAAAACACCGTCAGATCCGCAGTCCCAGCGCGTGTACCACAAATGGGCGGTGCGGCAAGTGCGGTGCAGTGAGTGAGACGACGCAGGGCGTTACCGTATCACGGCACACGTTAGGCAGTTAGCTAGCTCCCACCGCGGAACAAAAGAAGGCGGGGCACATTGGGCTGGTCGTTGTTGCGGCAGTTGGGCGTGCCATGGCGGGCCCGTTATGCGTTATTTGCTTACAGCGCTGGCGACTTGGGCTAGAGTTCCATGTAACGCCGTCACATGGCGTTCAGGGACGAGGGGGCCGATGACAGCAAACTCGATCAGCGCGTTGGTGCGTGGCCGTGTTACTCACAGCTGCGGGCATGACCTGTTCGGAACATAGCGCGGTAGCTGATGGATTCATTTGAGACCTTGCGCGATTTGCTCACTGATGAGTCGGCTACCGATGCGATTAGTGAGCGGATCCTGGCCGCCGCCGCGGAGCTGGTCGGACGTCATGGTGATGAACAGACGACGATGGCCGCCATTGCGGAAAAGGCTGGGGTAGGGCGAGCGACGGTGTTTCGCCGTTTTGGCTCCAAGCAGGAAATCCTCGATCGCGCCCTGATGCGAGAATTGCGCATCCTTACGCTGGCACTACAGGACTCCGCAGCGACCGCCGACACAGCAGCCGCTGCGGTGATTGAGTGCTTAGTGTTGACGATGCGCGCTATGCGGAGCCGGCCATTGCTACGGCGGCTGGCCCAGCTCGAACCAGAAAAACTGATTGCATTTATGCGCCTACGCCGCCCGCCGGTGCTCGTGCTCTGGCGCAGCATGCACACATCGATCATGGAATCCTTCGAAACAACACAGCTGGATCCATGGATGCGCTCTGCTCTCGCCGACATGCTCGTTCACCTCACGCTCGGGTATTCGGTGGTGCCGGAGTCGAGCATCGACCTCCAAAATGGTGAGCAGTTGCGGACAGCTCTAGCGTTGGTGGTCACACCGGTTCTCGGTTAGCCTAGATAGTGAGCCCGATACCAGATGCTCACTGGTGCACCCTCGTTGATCGGTGCACCTTTTTGAGGTCGGTGATTTTGGATGCGTGCCGATGCACCCCGCGGCGGCGCCTGGTCACCGCGTTTGGTGCTGGGCGCGTGAGGATGTGTCGTGATCCCTCCCGGTCCGCCCCAGTTCCTGGGGGTCGGATGCCTCAGATTCGGGCCGGGTCGCCGAAATCAGCGATCAGCATTTGTTGTAGTGGGCGGCGATGGGTGAGGTCGCCCTGCTGCTCAATGTGGGCACGGCGGAGGCGGTTGAGGACGCGGGGTTCGTGCAGTCCTTCGGGCCTAAATACTCTCGGCCGCTGGGATCCGCTGAACGTCCCAGTGCTTTCGTTCACGTACCGAAGTTTTCGAGCGCGGGATGGTCAATTCCAATGCCGAGTGAGCCGCCGATGAGTTCGCGAAGCGCCTGAGCGTAGGTGGCCGCGGCATCGGGGTCGGCTCGGTATGTGTCGCGGTATGGGTTGCGGGTGAGCGCAGTCAGTGCATCGAGCAACAGTTCAGCGGTCTGTCGGGGATTGCTCACGGGAAAGCGGGCTGTTACGCGAGCCAACGGCGGGGCGAGGGTGCGGATGACGTCCTCGCTGAACGCCCGAGCTGGTACGTCATTGCCGATGATCACGGTCAGGACAGGAATGAAATCCGCGTGGCGGCGGCGTAATTCTCGCATGCCGTGGAAGATCTCTGTTAACTGCTCGGTCGGTGGGATATCCAGGGCCCCCGCAGCCTCGATGACGATGGCGGCTTCATCCAGGATCACGGTTATCGCTTGGCGGAGGACGTCGTCTTTGGACTGAAAGTAATGGTAGAACCCGCCTTTGGACATTCCCGTCGCTTCGAGCAGGTCGGAGACGGTGGTTTCCGGGTAACCCCGCTGGATAAAGACCTGCTGGGCCGCAGCTACGAGTTCCCTTCGGCGGGCGTCGTGATGTGTTGCGGGCCGCGGCATCCGTGGAGTTTATTCGCGTCGGGCCTTACGTAGCCAGCGGTAACCGGCGGGGCGCCTGGTGATGAAGTTGGCCCATGCGTACGCCAGTGCACCGCGTTTGCCACGGCTGAGGTAGTACAAGATGTCGATCGGACGTGCGAGATAGGGGATGACACCAACCGTCCCGGCGAGAATCACTCGTGAGGCATCGAGGTTGCGCAGCCGGCCGAGCCAGTGCCCTTTAGCGCAAAACAGCACCGTGTCCAACCGCCGGTCGTTTAGCAGAGGGATGCCATCGGGTCGGCGTGGTTCGAAGCGAAGGATCTCGTGGCCGGCTGCGAGTGCGTCGAGGAGTTCGGCGTCGAGAAAGTCGCGAGGACCCTCGAGCGACGCGAAGTCGAGTGAAATCCGGATGCCGTCTACTCCGCGTTCACGCACCCTTGCGAGTTCAGCGCACGAGAATTCTGGCTGGAGCATGTCGATCACCGCGAATCCACTCGTATGAGATTCGTTGTTGTGAAGGATGATACGTTCCCGCGCAGCGGTCCGGTCACCGTGCCAGAAACTCGCGGGAAGCGATTCCAGCCCGGAGGGCGCAGCAGTGTAGGGCGGGAATGTGGACAACTCCGCTGGAGTGCTCCGCGGCGCTGGTCGGTCATCTCGCTGAAAAACGCGGACTGCGTTTGCGCGGAAGATGCCGTCGAGCTGACCCCCATCGAGTCCCAGTCGCTGGGCTGCTCGCGCCCACGCGCGAGCAATCATCGCACCCGCCCTGCGCGCCGCCCAGGGAAAGTCCGAACCGAACGTCACCTGTCCGGCACCGCCGAAAGCCAGGATCGCAGGGATCTGTTCGTCGTAGGCCTTTGATGCGGTGTCCAGAAACACCCGCGGTCGCCAAGCCGCCAGCTCGGCGTCGATGTCTGGTCGTATCGTTCGCAGCCCACGAAGCGCCTCGTCGAGAAGGACTGGCAGTGGTCCGCCGGCGTGCGCGAGCACCCAGGTGATTCGCGGAAAACGGACGTGGCCGCCGACACGCAAAAAGTCCAGCATGGTTCGCGCCGTATCGTTTTGCCATAGATACAGAGGATTCAGCAGTCCTTGCTCGTCGGTGCGCGGACGGCTATTAGGATGCACAAAGACGACCGCGCGGCGAGCGTCCAACGCGTGCCACAGTGGATCCAGGGCGCGGTCGCCGAAGTGGCGGTCGCGCACGTTGGACATCAGCAGAACTTCTCGGGCATCGATTCTCTCGATCTCAGCCAGCGACGCATCAACGTTCCCCTGGGGTAGCGACGCGAACCAACCGAACCGATCTCCATGAGCCGCAACGAGTTCCGCACCTACGTCATTGAGCCGTTGAGCCAGTTCCACCGGGTTAGCGAGATCGTCGACATCCACGCCCGGGGGCACCGACAACCACGCTCGCTCGGTGCCCATCGCGTCCAATGTCCGCAACGACCGCTCAGGACTCCATCGGGGAAACCGGAATCCGCCGACGGCGGTGACGCCGGCGTCGCGTAGCGCCTCCACATAGAACTCCGGCACGGCGTGATGATGCAAATCCCACTTGATGTTGGCCACCACCGCACGATCATCGCATTAACAGACCACGGTCTGCAAATGGTTGGAGCTTGACGTTGCGGAGGACTCACCTTGTCGCGAACCTGCCTGGCGAATTCTTCCCAGCGCCGTCCATCGTCGGGGTCTTCGATATACGAGTCAGATAAGCCAGCATCGAGGGCAGCCCGTCGGCCGACGCGGTTATGGTAGCGGTGGGCTTCTGCTTGGTGGCAGTCATCCGTTACTCGTTTCTGTTGTTGGAACGGTGAAGTCGACGCCGAAGAGGGCGTCGTGGTCGGGCAACGCGCGCAGTGTGACCGGATGTCCATTGGCATGGCGCCGGGCCTGCTCACGACGTCGTCGATCGGCGGCGAACCCGGCACGCAGTTGGGCAGCCGACTCCGCGTGCTCCGCCGCGATGATCACGCCCTGCTTGGCCCAGCCGGCGGATGGCCCGATCGAGTGTGTTAACCACAAGGCTGGAGATAGCCCGTGAATCCATCGACCAACCACGATCTTGCGGCTGAACGCATCGAAAACCGCGGAGCAGTGCAGCCAGCCTTAACGGGTTCGGCGCGGGGTGATGTCAGTGACGACAACTCATTTGGATGGATTCGATGGAACTTGCGGTTGACCAGACCATCAGCAGTGGCCAGCCCGCGTAGCCGTTTGATCCGTACCGGGCCAGTCGGCCCGCAAATGTCGACGGGGGTCATCAAGAGGGTCACGGTGCGTGGTCCTTGGGGACGTAACTGGGTCCGAGTGTTCGGTGTGCGCTTGTGTTTGTACTAATTTTGGCGTGCCACAACGAGGATGAGGCAGCAACGATCGACCGGTGCCCGGGCGTCGACGAGTCGGTCGAGTCGCTCGACGGCGTACCGGGTCGTGCACCACGGTCGACGCCGTCCTGCTTGAGCCACTTTCACAACGTGACCGGGTGAATGCCGAAATCGTCGGCGGTCTGTTGCCGCGACTTGCCGCGCGTACGAGCCCAAACGCCCGAGTTCGAAGCTCGGCCGGCTAAAGAGGTGGCATGGTTCTCAACTTTCGGAAACTCCGCCAATTAGTCACTGGCTTCGAAACTTAAACGGAAGTCAGGTCGAAGCTGTCGCCTATCGGTGCACCAGACCCGTGGTCTCAGAAAGGAGATGTGCGCATGTTGGCTAGCAGCTCGCCGTCGACGTGGAAGGTAATGGCGTTGGGGCTTGTGAGGCCGTCGCATACGACTTCGGCGATGATTACGGCGTCGCCTTCGTCGGTTAGGTAAAAATTTGCCACTCGAAGCTTGACCTGCTGGCCGATGAACTCGTGGTTGCTCCAGGACCGGATGGCGTCGAGGCCGTGGAATTCGCGGCCACAGTGGCTGACATACCCGGTCTTAGGAGAGAATAAGGCAACAAATGCGGCGGTATCACCTTTATTGACTGCGTCGATCGCCTTGCGCACCGGCGCTGGCAGTCGCACTGGGAGGTGACCCACTAGCTCCTCCTTTGTTCACCCCGAAATACTTGACGAAGAGGCGAGCACACGCCCGTGCTCATCGACAGCGCTTTGGTCACTGTCTCTGTGGGGTCAGGCACGCTGCCGTCCCAAGTGCGCGGCCTACCGTCGCCCCTATGGCATCTGGTTTGCGCCGGTATGTGTGCTACTGCTGGGCATTTGAGCGAAATCCTGTGAAAACGCGGCACCGGGTCCCTGGCGGCGTTCGCATCCGCGCGCCTGCCACCAGCTCCTCATCGGGGACCGTGGACATCGATGTTGCTCGTCGTCGCGACCGGCCGGCGCGGAATCGCTTCCTCTGTGTAAGCGTCGCTTCCTTGCGGCCCTGCCGTCGTAGACCGATTCGCGTTCGCCGAAACCGGCGCGGCGACACGGACGTATTGACCAATGCAAGGCCAACCGACCCACTGAGTTCCGCTGGATCCCCATTGGGGGGGCGTATACCGCTGGCAGAAGAGGCCCCAACAGGTCGGTTCCTGCCGTGAGATAACAGTTCATGCGCAGGCCAGTCATCGACAACTCCGGTGTGTCATACAGACGCCCAAACAAGTGACCCCGCCGAGACTCTAACACGGGGATCAGTATCACTGCGACCTCCGTGACGATATGAACCATCGTCACGGAGGCGCTGTTAGTAATGCCCATTCGAGGAGGCGAGCACCGGCACGCCGGACGCGATTGCCAGGGAAGCAGCGGATTTCGCGGAGGCCGCTCCAAACAGGGCAACAAGGGATTCGCGGAAGCGGCCGCGAGGATCCGGTTGCGGCGGACTCCCACGGGCGGATGGGTTTTTTTCAGGCAGATTCGACCGCGGCCGATAAGTCGCGGCTGTCGCAGCGCCTCGTTTAATGCTCGAACAACCGACCCGGCGACGTAGCTCCCCGGGCTGACTCACTCTGGTGGTGCCCCTGAGGCAAGCCATTCCGGATGCTTCCTATCCATGAAGCAGACTGGGCAACCTTGTGAGACGCCAGCAAGAACGCTAGTATCATCACTATCGAATTATCAACGGAGGCAAAACGACACCAACGGGGGTGCGACGGCTGGGATGGGTGCAGATCTGATAGCGATCGCTGGCAAATCCCGCAGACGTCGCGGTGGTTTCTGGCACCAGGTCTGCCAGGACCGGAGGAAGCGGCGCACCGTTCATCTATCTGGCAACGATCGCGTGGTTGCTGCTTTGCCACGACAGCATCAATGGAACCAGGTCAACCACAGCTGTACGCCCCGTCTTTGGACGGCGCCGCTTATGGATGGCCAGCACCTTCGTAGTGATCCGCAACTGCGCCAGTTCGGCTGTATGCGCGTCACTGGTCGGTGCAGGCGCCAAGTCATGGTTTGGCCGCCCTAAAGGACGAATTTGGTTGCGCCACAAGCAACCAGCGGCGCGTGACGCAAGAGCACGGCAACCATCAGCTAGATCGGCGTAGCCTTGCCCCCAAAGTCCGCGCCAAAGCAGTTCACGTAACGCTGCTCCAGTACCTCTGCGGGCGATCGTATCTCGCTGGTGACCAAACGCTCGATGTCGGACGGTTCGAATCACCATGGTGCCGTGGCGAATACGCATGCAAGAGACAGGAGTAACGATGTAGACGATCCCCTTTCGGCAACAAGGACGGGATGTCTTCCGTGTTGGCCAAGGGTGAACAGCAAAGCTCGTTATGGCTCACCGTTCTACGGTGTGCCCTAGTTGGGCACACCGCCGACCGCGGCATGAAGCCGCCACTCGGCACCCCGATGTGGAATCTAGTCAGGCGAACTGGACTGGCATGTGGCCAAAAGCCTTGCAAGATCGCATGGCGGGCGACGTCGCTACCACTGCGATTGCCATCGCCAGATCATTTGCGCTCACGTTCGGAGCCACCGAGCGATGCTGCTGGCCACTGGGTGAGTGCACGCTCGCATATTCGGCAGTGCAGAAAGCACTCATGCGAGCTTCGTCGACGTATCGGACGCTGGACACGAGGGACGAAATCATTCAATTGATAACTAGCAACACGTGATTCGGAAGTTTCAATCACGTCGATTAGATGGTGTGGAGACCGGTGATGATCGATCCGTTTGGCGATGACGGTGGAATTTTCTTCGTATTGGTCAATGACGAGGAACAGCACAGCCTGTGGCCGGCCTTCGCTGATGTTCCAGGGGGCTGGCGGGTCGTTTACGGGAAAGCAGACCGCGCTCTGTGTTTGGACTACATAGAACGGAACTGGGCCGATGTACGGCCGAAGAGGTTGCGCGAGAGGCTGGCCGAGGGCCTGGCCTTTGACGCATGAACCAGCCTTTGGTGCATAAATCGCCTTTGTCCTAGGAGTCTTGTCAAACTCATGGAACTTGATCGCCAGTCGTTGCCGCTCACCCGCGGGCAGCTAGACATATGGCTTTCGCAGGAAACGGCTCACTCCGGTACGGATTGGCAGCTTGGCGTCTCGGTGAGAATCGAGGGCACGGTAGAACGCGATGCCCTCGAGCGGGCGATCCACCACGTGGTGCGAGAGGCAGAGCCGCTCAGGGCCGCCTTTTTCGAGGTGGATGGCCAGGTCTTCCAAAGAGCGATCGATTATTCGGCCGTCAACCTGGCCTTCCATGACTTGAGCTCCTCACGCCATCCCGCGCAGGAAGCCCGTGCGATAGCGTCATCAATCCGACGCACACCGATGCCTCTCGGGGGCCCGCTGTTCAAATTTGCGTTGTTTCAGACACGTCTTGATGAATTTTATTTGTTCGTTTGCTGCCACCATATTGTGGCAGACGGAATCGGGCTTGCTCTTGTTTGCCATCGGATTGCAGCCGTTTATTCTGCAATCGTTTCCGATACCCCAATCCCTGCGGCATTCTTCGGCTCCCTGCAGGACCTGGTCGACTGCGAGCTGGAGTACGAAAGATCCAGCGATTACCTTGAAGATGAAGCCTATTGGGTCAGAAACCTTCCGGCGGAAAATAGCTCGTATCGTCGTGCGCCGCGAGCCGCCAATGAATGCGATCGGGATTCGTCTGACATGCTGGTCCAATTGGACCCCCTGGTCGTTTCCCAGATTGAAGAGCTATGCAAAACGTTGAATGTGTTTCGGTCCTCACTCATCACCGCGGC
Source organism: Mycobacterium arosiense ATCC BAA-1401 = DSM 45069 (assembly GCF_002086125.1). GTDB lineage: Bacteria > Actinomycetota > Actinomycetes > Mycobacteriales > Mycobacteriaceae > Mycobacterium > Mycobacterium arosiense. Next base: position 1,626 of record NZ_MVHG01000112.1, on the reverse strand, counting down.
TTGCGCGCTCCTGTTGCATGGGTGCGGACTTGAGGGTTCGGAGGTGGCGCTGGACTTTCCAGTAAGTAGACGTGTTCGCCCGGAGCTAAAGACATTGCCCGGGATGATTTCGGGCGTTGTACCGCTGGTGTTGAAAGTTTCACCCGAGCTTCCAATTGCTGATTTCTGTGTACATGTCGACACGCGCATACGAGAGGCGTTGCGGCATCAGCGATTCCCAGTGCGAGCGATCGAACACAACAGCGGCTTCCGCCGCTCTGAACAGCCGTCGAATCGGGTGGTTGTCAACCACATTCCGACTGCACGTCTAGGGGACTTTGGTGGTTCTCCGGCATGGGGAACAATGACCCATTCTGGACTGGGAGACCAGTTCGGGCTGTTCTTTTTTAGAGCCGATGATCAGCTTTTTCTCAGCATCTCTGGTGCTGGGCATCTGTCTCCGAACGATTCTGTCTACGACCTAGCGCAGCGACTAGAGCGGGTGTTGGTGGCGATGGCGGCTGACCCGCAGCGGCGGCTGTCGTCGGTGGATGTGTTGGCCGCTGATGAACACGATCTGCTCGATGAGTGGGGTAACCGCGCGGTCTTGAGCCAGTCGGTGGCCCCGGTGTCGGTTCCGGAATTGTTTGATGCGCAGGCGGCCCGCACCCCGGATGCGGTGGCGCTGACGTTTGAGGACCGGTCGTGGACGTATCGGGAACTCGACGAGGCGGCCAACCGGTTGGCGCACGCGCTGATCGAGCGTGGGGTGGGCGCGGGCCAGTGTGTGGCGCTGCTGTTTCCCCGGTGTGCTGAGGCGATCGTGGCGATGCTGGCGGTGCTCAAATCGGGGGCGGCCTACCTGCCGATCGACCCTGCCCTGCCGGGCGCCCGGGTGCAGTTCATGGTGGCCGATGCCGCGCCGGCGGCGGTGATCACCACCGCGGATCTGGCGGACCGGGTGGACGGGTATGACCTGGCGGTTATCGATGCCGACGATCCCGCGGTGGCTATGCAGCCCAGGGTGGCGCCACCGGGGCCGGCGCCCAGCGATGTGGCCCACCTGATTTACACCTCGGGCACTACCGGGGTGCCCAAAGGCGTGGCGGTGACGCAGCATAACGTCGCGCAGCTGTTCGACGACCTGTGGATCAACATCGACTTGTCCGGCGAGCAGGTGTGGACGCAGTTCCACTCGTATGCGTTCGATTTCTCGGTGTGGGAGATCTGGGGCGCCCTGCTGCATGGCGGGCGCTTGGTGGTGGTGCCCGACTCAGCGGCCCGCTCACCCGAAGAGTTCCACGACTTGCTGGTCGGCGAGGGGGTCACGGTGTTGACTCAGACCCCTTCTGCGGTGGGCATGCTGGCCACCGAGGGACTGGACGGGACGGCGTTGGTGGTCGGCGCCGAGCCCTGTCCGCCCGAGGTGGTGGATCGGTGGGCGCCGGGGCGGGTGATGATCAACGTGTATGGGCCCACCGAAACCACCATGTGGGCGTGCAAGAGTCCGCCGTTGACGGCGGGGTCGGGTTTCCCACCGATCGGTTCACCGGTGAGGTGGGCGGCGTTTTTTGTGCTCGACGGGTGGTTGCGGCCGGTGCCGGCTGGGGTGGTTGGTGAGTTGTATGTGGCTGGTGCCGGGGTGGG
>NZ_MVHG01000111.1 GCF_002086125.1 Mycobacterium arosiense ATCC BAA-1401 = DSM 45069 | reverse complement strand
CTGCGGCACTGACCGCTTGAACCATCATCTCGAAGAATCACAAGACGACCCCGTACACCACGTCCCTGGACTTGACCACCATCGAGCGGGCATCCTGAAAGGGCCTGCCCCGCTTGCCTGTCCGAGTCGGAAGCAAATCTTCAATCAACGACCACTGAGCATCGGTGAGCAACTGAAACCGCGACATGACTCAAGCCTCGGGCACAACATCCAAAATCTTTGCCAGACACGCCCTAGTCGCGGCGGGACCGCAGCACCGCGTCGTAGAGCTGGCGCGAACGCACCCCCGGATGCATGCCGGCCACCTCGCCGCAGGCGTCCTTGATGCGCTCGCCGCCGGCGACCCGCTCCTCGACCTCGGCGACCAGCGTCACCAGGTCGGCGCGCGGGGTGGCGCCTGCGAGCACCACGGTGATTTCACCGAGCACCCCGTCGGCCGCCCAGGCCACCAGCTCGTCGAGCGAGCCGCGCACCACCTCCTCGTGCACCTTGGTCAGCTCCCGGCAGATCGCCGCCCGGCGTGCGCCGCCGAGCCGCTCGACGGCGTCCTGCAGACAAGCCGCCAACCGCCGCGGGGATTCGAAGAACACGCACGTGCGCCGCTCTTCGGCCAGTGAATCCAGCCAGCTCCGCCGCGCCGCCTTCTTGCGCGGCGCGAACCCCTCGAAGCAGAACTTCTCGGCCGGCAGACCGGACACGGCCAGCGCGGTCGTCACCGCCGACGGCCCCGGCAGGCATCGCACCGGCAGGCCGGCCTCGACGCAGGCCGTCACCAACCGGTAGCCGGGGTCGCTGATCAGCGGCATCCCGGCGTCGCTGACCACCAGCACCGTCGCGCCCGCGCGGATCGCCTCGACGATCGAGTCCACCCGGGAGCTCTCGACCTGGTCGAACATGCTGATCACCCGGCCGGCGATGCGCACCTCGAGGGCCTTGGCCAAGGTGCGCACCCGCCGGGTGTCCTCGGCGGCCACCACATCGGCCCGGGCCAAAGCGTCCAGCAGGCGAGGCGAGGCATCCGACGGCTGGCCCAGCGGGGTCGCGCCCAGCAACAGGCGGCCGGTGGTCATGACGGACAGCCTACGATCGACACCGATGACTGCCCCGCCCCGCGAATCCCCCTTGCACATCGAGGGTGCCGAGACGCGGCGCGTGGTGCCCGTCGTCAGCCCCGGGCCGCTGGTCCCGGTGGTCGACTTCGGCCCGACCGATCAGGTCCGCGGTTGGGTGGTGACCGGCGTCATCGCGGTGGCGGCGGCGATCACCCGCTTTTTGAACCTGGGCTCGCCCACCGACGGCGGCACCCCGGTCTTCGACGAGAAGCACTACGCCCCCCAGGCCTGGCAGCTGCTGCACAACCACGGCGTGGAGGACAATCCCGGGTTCGGCCTGGTCGTGCATCCGCCGGTCGGCAAGCAACTGATCGCTTTCGGCGAGGCGATCTTCGGCTACAGCGGCGTCGGCTGGCGGTTCACCGGCGCATTGCTCGGCGTGGTGATGGTGGCGCTGGTGATGCGGATCGTCCGGCGGATCAGCCGCTCGACGTTGATCGGCGCGATCGCCGGCGTGCTGGTGATCTGCGACGGCGTCAGCTTTGTCGCGTCGCGGACGGCGCTGCTCGACGGCATCCTCACCTTCTTCGTGGTCGCGGCGTTCGGCGCGCTGATCGTCGACCGCGATCAGGTTCGGCAACGGATGCACATCGCGCTGCAGGAGGGCCGCAACGCCGACACAGTGTGGGGCCCGCGGCTGGGCGTGCGGTGGTGGCGGTTCGGCGCCGGGATCCTGCTCGGATTGGCTTGCGGCACAAAGTGGTCCGGGTTGTACTTCGTGCTGTTCTTCGGGGCGATGTCGCTGGCGTTCGACGTGGCCGCGCGGCGCCAGTACCAGGTCACCCGCCCCTGGCTGGGCACCTTGCGCCGTGACCTCATCCCCACCGCCTACGCGCTGGCCGTCATCCCCGTGCTGGTGTATCTGGCCAGCTACGCACCGTGGTTCGCCTCCGAGACCGCCATCGACCGGCACGAGGTGGGCCAGACGATCGGTCCCCGCTCGGTCGTGCCGTTGCCCGACGCCATCCGATCGCTGTGGCACTACAGCGCCAAGGCATTCGAATTCCATGCGGGCCTGACGAACTCCGCGGGCAACTACCACCCGTGGGAATCGAAACCGTGGAGTTGGCCGATGTCGTTGCGGCCGGTGCTCTACGCCATCGACCAGCAGAACGTCCCCGGCTGCGGTGCCCAATCGTGCGTCAAGGCCGAGATGTTGGTGGGCACGCCGGCGATGTGGTGGCTGGCGGTGCCGGTTTTGGTTTTCGCGTTGTGGCGCATGCTGGTCCGCCGCGACTGGCGGTACGCTGCGGTGCTGGTCGGCTACTGCGCGGGCTGGTTGCCCTGGTTCGCCGACATCGATCGGCAGATGTACTTCTTCTACGCGGCGACCATGGCGCCGTTTTTGGTGATGGCCATCGCGCTGATTTGCGGCGACGTCCTCTACACCCCCGGCGCGCCGCCCCGGCGGCTGCGGCTGCAGCCGAATTCGGAGCGGCGCACGCTGGGGTTGATCGCCGTCTGCGCGTACGTGGCGCTGGTGGTGACCAACTTCGCGTGGTTGTTCCCGGTGCTCACCGGTCTGCCGATTTCGCAGCAGACATGGAACATGGAGATCTGGCTGCCCAGTTGGCGGTAGTTGTTTCTCCGCGAAACTGCAACTAGCGACGGCCCCACCCGGGAAACGCGTTGCCAGTTGCAGTTTCGCGGCGTCGTCACAGCGGGTCGCGGGCCGCGGGGCAGGACATGCAGCGGGGACCCCCGCGGCCGGTGCCCAGCTCGGACCCGGCGATGGTCAGCACCTCGATACCGGCGTCCTGCAAGCGGCTGTTGGTCTGCGCGTTGCGCTCGTAGGCGACCACCACACCGGGCGCCAGCGCCAGCGTGTTGTTGCCGTCGTCCCATTGCTCGCGTTCGGCGACAACGGGATCCAGGCCGGTGTCGATGACCCGCAGCTTGTCGATTTCCATCGCCTTGGCGGCCGCCTCCAGGAATGGGGCCTCATCGCCGATGGCGACGCCGTCGGGTGTGCGCTCAATGGTGAACGCCGACAACGAGTCGACGATGTTGGCATACATCACCACTGTGTCGGTGTCGACCATCGTGCACACCGTGTCCAGATGCATCTGGGCACGCCGCTGGGCGATCGGCACCGCCAGCACGGTGTTCGCCAGGCCGTCGTCGAACAGGCTGCGGGCCAAAGCTTCCGCACCGGCGGGGGTGGTCCGTTCCCCCACCCCGACGGCGACCACGCCGGGCGCCAGCAGCAGCACGTCACCGCCCTCGACGGGGGCGGTGCGCGATTCGTAGGCGCGGCGTACGCCGGTGAACCGCGGGTGGTGGGCGTAGATGAGATCGGTCAGCGACGCCTCGCGGGCGCGGGCGTGCAGCGCCAGCGTCGGAATCACCACCCGCCGGCCGATCCAGATCGACGAGTCGCGGGTGAATACCAGGTTGGGCAGCGGGTCGATGACGAAATCGCCGCCGTGGTGCATGCGCAGCACCAGCGAGACATCGGTCCGGGTGTCCGCCGGCAACTCGTTGAACGTCATGCCGGCCATCAGCACCTGGGCCAGCCGGGCCGGCTCGAGCCCCCGCAGGTATGCCGAGAGTTCCTGCGCCAACGGCACTCCGAGCCGTCGCGCGTCGACGGCGGCCGCGACGCCCTGCATCCGCGCGGCTCCGCTGTGCGTCAGCGCCTCGGTAAGCAGATCCGACAACAACAGCACCTCGATGCCGCGTGACCGCAACAGCGCGGCGAACTGGTCATGCTCGTCTTGCGCGCGAGCGGCCCACGGCAGGCCATCGAACAGCAGCTGGTCGACGTTGCGCGGGTTCAGCCGGAGCAGCTCTGCACCGGGGCGGTGCACGATGACCACGCGCAGCGCGCCGACCTCGGAGTTGGTGCCCAGCTCGACAACACCCACAGCTCAACCGTAGCGGCGTGAGGGCACGCCGTCCCGCCACACGCGCCCGGCGCGCCCCGCGTCATCGAACGAATGTGCGATAAACTCGATCGCGTGGAGATCGCGGTTCAAGGCTCCCTGTTCCAACACACCGAGCGCCGGCAACTGAGTGACGGCGCGTTCATCGAGATCCGCGCCGGCTGGCTGACCGACGCCGATGACCTGCTCGAGGCCTTGCTGTCGACGGTGCCGTGGCGCGAGGAGCGCCGGCACATGTACGACCGGGTGGTCGACGTGCCGCGGCTGGTGAGCTTTCACGACCTCGCCGTCGATGAGCCGCCACATCCGGAGCTGGCCCGGCTGCGCCGCCGCCTCAACGACATTTACGCCGGCGAACTCGGTGAGCCCTTCACCACGGTGGGGTTGTGCTGCTATCGCGACGGCTCGGACAGCGTCGCCTGGCATGGCGACACCATCGGCCGCAGCAGTACCGAGGACACCATGGTGGCGATCGTCAGCCTGGGCGCCACCCGCGCCTTCGCGATGCGCCGCCGCGGCGGCGGCCCGTCGCTGCGGCTGCCGCAGGCACACGGCGATCTGCTGGTGATGGGCGGATCATGCCAACGCACCTGGGAGCACGCCGTGCCCAAGACGACGGCAGCCGTGGGGCCGCGGGTGAGCATTCAGTTCCGGCCGCGCGGGGTGCGCTAGAGCGGTCGCAAGCGCGGCGAAGCCGGGCGCCGGGGGCACCTCCCGCTTGCGGGAGGCGGGCCGCCGCCATCAAGCTGAACGCTCAGGTGCGCACCGCCGACACCGCTTTGACGAGCAGGTCGCGGGCGCGCTGGGTGTCGACGGGGGCCACGGGCCGATCGGGAATCACCAGCGGGTTGGCGATGACGATCACCTGGTAGTCACCGAACGCGGCCGAATAGTCGTACAGTTCACCGGTGCGCGGGCCGCCCGGCGTCAGCGCCTGCACGACGCGATGCACGCCCAGCGTGCGGGTGCTGTCGATCTGCGGCGCCTCGACCACCTGAACGCCGCCGCGCATCTGCGGGCCGGCGAAGGTCACTTTTGCGCAATCCTTTCCGGGATCGTTGACGGGCAACGCTTTTGACGTCTCCAACGCGATCACCACGAACCGGTTGCCGCGGCCCTCGGCGGTGACCGCGGACATGTTGCCCTGCAGATCGGCCGGCATGTCCGGCCCGGCCGCCACTTTCGCGCAGTTTGCGGGGTTGAACGTCAACCCGTCGGGCAGTTTGCGGCCGGCCAGCAGCTTGGGGTCGATTCCCCGTTCGTTGATGTCGCTGACCTTGTACTCGGGTCCGAAGCTGGACTTCACGTCGACCACCTTGTTGATGTCGACCTTCGCGGGGTGGGTGGCCGATGAGCAGCCGGCCAAAACGCAGACGGCCGCGACCGCGAGCAACATCTTGGACATCGTGGCCAATCTACCCAAGCGGGAAGCTCAGCCGCGCAACGTGGACACCGTTTTGACGAGCAGATCCGCGGCGAATTGCGGTGGCAGCACCGGAAGCGCTGAGCCCGGATCCGTCGTCAGCGTGGTGAATGCGTAGTAGTTCCCCAGGTAGGCGGTGAAAGTGTAGACGCGCGAATCTGTTTCGGTGCCTGACTCGACCGATGACTTGACGTCGGCCACCATGCCGACGGTTTGCGCGCCTGCTACGTGCGGCGCGCCGGTGAGGTGCACATGCACCACGGTGTGCCCGGCGGTCTCCGACCATCGGGCGCACGCGGTGACCAGCTCGTCGGGCAGATCGACCGGTCCGGGCAAAGCCACCACCACCGCGTTGACGATGCCGCCGCTGCCTGAGCCCGACACGCCCTGCGCCGACTGGTCGCTACCGTTTCCGGGGTCGGCCAGCAAGCCACACTTGGCCGGCTTGGCTTGCAGATCGTCCCCCAGGCTCCAGATCACCCTCGGGGAGGCCGCGCTGGGGGCTCCGGTGGTCACCTCGTAACCCGGCGGCAGGTCGCGAACGACCCGTTTGATGTTGGCGGGGTTGACGGCAGCGGCGTTGCTCGGCGGCGGTTTCGCCGGGACGGCCGGCGGTTTGGGCGCGGGCGGATGAGCGCACCCGGCGACGGCCAACGCGAGCGCTGTGGTCACCGCCGGGCCAATCCCGAACGGCCGCATGAGGAGTTGATAGCACAGGACGCGGGCATACCGTCTCCCCCACGCCAGTGGTTGGACGATGTCGTTCTCAGCCGACGGCCTCGATCACCTGGCGGGCCACGCGCCTGATCTGCTCGGCCTCATCGCGGCTGAACGGCAGGTGGCGTGGGTGGGGCACGTCGATCACGGTGGTGATGACGCCGATGTCTTCGCGCCGCCAGACGGCGCCGTAGCGGTCCATGATCGCGCGCATCGGCCCGTTGTCGGAAAGCATTCGCGCCGAGAATCTTTCGATGCCGTCGACGTCGGCTGCGATGGCCAGTGCGCTGATCAGAAAGGTGCCGATGCCGCGGCCCTGATAGGCGTCGGCGACGGTGAAGGCTATCTCGGCGACCGTCGGGTCGTTTGCGTCGCGCACGAAGCGCGCGTCGGCCACCGGGTCGCTTTCGTCGGTGACCACCCACACGAAGTGATCGACGTAGTCGACCTCCGACAGGTAGTGCATCAATGCCGGGGTGGGCAGTCGCGGCGTCATGAAGCGCCGATACAGCGTGTCGCTGGAGAAATAGATGTGTCCGTGCACGGTGCGCTCGCTGTCGCCGGGCAGCACCGGGCGCAACAGGAGCAGCGTGCCGTCACGAACGCGGATCGGGATCGGCGTGATGAACGCGGCGAGACGCTGGCGCACGGTGCGCAGCAGCCGCGGCGTGAGGCCCGGGATGTGCACCATGCTGGCGAAGGCCCTGGTGTCACCGATCCAGCCGGTCAGCGGTTCGGCGGTGGTGACCGTCGCCGTGCGGGGGATGTCGCGCAGTAGGGCGATCTCGCCGACGATCATCCCCGGGGACGCCCGGTCGACGATCACGACGCCGTCGTCGCCCACGTGTTTGATCTCGGCGCTACCCGAGGAGATCAGCAGGAACGAGACGGCCTGCTCACCCTGCCGCATCAGCACCTGGCCGGGCGCGGCGCGCAGGGGCTGCAGGCGGCCCGCCAGCGGGGCAAGGTCTTCGGCGGGACATCCCTTGAAGATGTCCATGGTCGCCAGCTCGTCCACCCGGGCGCCGGTCAGTCCGGCCACCGCTACAGACCGCCGCCCGCAGCACCGCGACATTGCTCTGCGCGTCGCGGTGATGCCATGACCTGCCCGCCTGCTTGCCGTCGTCTACCGCGCCAGCCCGAAGAACCTGGCCGCGGTCGGATGTTGCCCAGGTTATGAGCAGGGTCGCTGCCCCGGCAAGGATGCGGGCAGGTCGCCGCGTTGCGCGCCACCGGTTGCCGGGTTTCAGGACTTCTTTCCGCTGGGCCCCAGCACGAAATCGACCACGATCGCGGCCATGTCGTCGATTGCGCGGCGGGCGATGACTTCGTAGCCGTGGGTGCTCAGCGTGGGCAGGCACAGCAGGCCGGCGCGCGCGGTCAGCCCGTTGGCCTTCGAGTGCGACGCGTCGGATTCGAAGGCGCCCAGCGCGGCGGCCTGTGGGGACAGCTCGCGGTCGGTGGAGATTTCGAGCAACCGGTCGGCGACGCTCTTGTCGTACACACACAGTGCGTCGCTGTAGCCGATGATCGGCCCGCCGGTGACGCTGGTGCTGTATTCGTGTTCGGTGGGGCCGACTTCGAGGGCGAGGGTGAGGTCGCCGGGCAGGGTGGCACTGGCGTAGGTGCCTCCCACCCCGCCGATCTCTTCGTTGGTGGTGAACACCAGATAAACGTCGTCGGCGGGCCGTTGTTGGCGCTCGCGCAGCGAGCGCGCGGCGTTCAAAAGGGCGGTCACCGCGGCGCGATCGTCAAGGAAATAGGCGCCGACGTAGTCCCCGATCTCGACCACCGATCTCTTGCTGCGGTCGACGCAGACGCGGGTGCCCGCGTGCACTCCCGCCGCGGTCAGCTCGTCGGTGGTGCGACCGGTGAAAACGTAGACGTGATCCCAGTCCAGCGCGCGGTCGCCCTGGTCGGGTTTGGTCTCCCAGATCCGCGAGCTCTCCTGGGTGGTGTGCTCGGAGCCGAGAGTCAGTACCGCCGTGAGGGTTTCGTTGTCGCCGAGGACAGCAACCGGACCCAGTCCGAAGTTTCCGGGATACATGGTGCCCAGCTGCGTCAAATGCAGGGTGCCATCGGGTTCTACGCGCTTGACGATCATCGACAGTTCGTCCATGTGCGCCATGACGCGTGTCGCGGTGCCCGGGATCGCCTCAGTGCGGTGACGGTGGGTGGATGCCCCGGTGTCACCGGCGGACGGGGCGGCGGCGACATAGCCGATCAGGTTGCCGGCGTCGTCGGTCCACATGTCGTCGACGACGGGTTGCAACTCGCGCGCGATGATTTCGTGTACGGCGTCCTCCTGCCCGCACGGCCCGTAGGCCAACAGAAGCTCTTGCAACAACTCGTCGGTGGAATCGCGGTCGCGGTGCGCCATCAGATCCTCTTCCTCGCGGGTTCAGGAGATCAGTACCCGCGCCGGCCTGCGACCATGCCAAGCGCCCGTCAGCCCAGCGCAAGGATCGTCGTCACCGCTTTAGCTGTGGGCTCAGGCCGGTCAACCGTAAAGACCGATTTGATATCGAATATTGCACGTTACTTCTGTAGGCAAAGCCCACAAATTTAACATCACGCGATGCAGGACTTGTCGGGAAATGTGCGCCTCCCGCGATCACGCGGTATCCCCCGGCGCGACGTATTCCGTTACGCGATCGCTTTGTCCGTGCTGCCAGGGTTATTTGCGGCCTCAGCAAATGTCACCGTCCCTGCGGCGGCCGCCGCCGCTCCCAAACTGATCGACTTCGCCATGCGCCAACTTCCAGCGGAGCAGATTCGAGCCGCCGGCTACTCGGGGGTGATCAACTACGTGTCGCTATCGCGCCCCGGCTCGTCGATGGGCGCCAAGCCGATCACCCGGCGTTACGCCGAGCAGCTGACCGCTGCCGGGCTGATGATCGTCAGCAATTACCAGTACGGCAAGCCAGGCGGGACAGCGCCATCGGACTTCAGGCGCGGCTTCGAGGGCGGCGTCGCCGATGCTCGCACCGCCTGGGCGCTGCACTCCGCGGCCGGCGGCGGCCAGAGTGCCCCGATTTTCTTCAGCATCGACGAGGATATCAACCACGACACCTGGAACAAGTTGGCACTCAAGTGGTTTCGCGGAATCAATTCGGTGCTGGGGGTGCAGCGCACCGGAGTTTACGGCGGCAGCGACGTCTGCAGATGGGCCGCCGACGACGGCGTTATCGGAAGTTCGCGCACTCCTGGCCACCGGTGGGCGTGGCAGACTCGGTCCTGGTCCCACGGCCGCATCGAGCCCTTTGCGGTTCTCTACCAACGCGTGGTAAGTACGGCGTCGAATCCAGGTCCCGTAGTTGGAGGACTCGAAGTCGACGTCAACGACGTCCTTGCCGAGGATTGCGGTCAGTGGAACCTACACCCTTGACGAGACCACTGCGGACGGCTTCCGCGTTGCGTTCGCCTGACCTGCTCAAACTCTGTGGAGCTAAGGGGAATCGAACCCCTGACCTACTCGATGCGAACGAGTCGCGCTACCAACTGCGCCATAGCCCCTGATCGCTAGCAGGCTACCAGTCGCGGCACCAACTGCCGAACTGCCGCCCTATTCGCCGACGGCGCGCGGCAGGTCCCTGGGCCAACCGAAGGTCCGCATGGCCATCGCGTAGTCCAGGTGCTCGAAGACGGGGTCCTCGTCGTCGATCTCCAAAACGACCGCGCCCGGGCGTCGCAGCCGGGACGGCACCACGTCGTAGTCGCGGTCGTAGGCGTTCTCCACCCCGAGCCGGGCCCGCGCCATCCGCTTCATCCGGCGGTGGCGCACCCTCTCCTCGATGCGGGTCTGGCGCCGCAGGTAACCCAGGTACAGCAGGGTGATCGCGGTCGCGGTGCCGCACACCCACCAGGCGCTCGGCGAGATCTTGAAGGCCGCGGTGGCCGAGCCGGCCAGCACCATCGCCATCACCATCAGGACCTTCTTGCGGAAGGCGTACTTGCGGGCGCTCACCGCGGCGGCGGTCTTGTCGTCGAACCGGCGCCGCCGCGAGGCGTTGCGCGGCAGCGGCGCCGGTGCCGGTGCCGGTGCCGGTGCCGGTGCCTCTGAGTCGGATTCGTCGGACTCGTCGCCCTCGGCGGCGGGCTCCAGACCGGACGAGTCCTCGACGTACTCGTAGCTGTCCTCGTCGGCGTCGTCGCGTTTGGCGACGGCCTCGGTGTCGACCTCGTCGTCTTGGGCGGGCTCGATGTCGGCCGTCTCGGCCTCGGCGGCAGACTCATCGGCCCCCGCCGGAAGGACATGGGAATCCTCGACGACATCGACGTCGAGGTAGTCGGGCTCGGTGGGCTCGGCGACGGCCGTTTTCATCACGACCGGGCGCCGGCGACTCAGCTCATCGCTGTCGGCGTCGTCGCCGGATTCGTGGTCGTCATCGTCGGCGAGGTCGCGCTCCTCGTCGACGTCGGTGTCGGCCGAGTCCTCCGGTGGCGTCCAGTTGGGATCGCTGCGATGTCCGGCGGCCGGGCCGCTGCGCTTGATCAGCCGGGAGCTCCCCCCGCCGTTGAGCACGCGGGTTGCCAAGGCCACGTCGCTGGTGCGCCGCACCGCGTCGCGCTTGCTCACCAGCATCGGCACCAAGACGAACAGCCATAGCACCACGAGCGATATCCACAACAATGACTGCGGGATGCTTGGCATGATGACCTGCTCTCTTCGGTGTCCATCCCCCGCGAAGCCACTGGTGGCCAACGCGGCCGGGTCGTACTGACCAGGACAATTACACACCTGTAATTTGCCTCCCACAAGCACCACGAGTCACTCGTGTCGCGCTAGTCCCAGGATGGCAACGATTCGGGCACCCGCCGAGCCGCCGCAGATCCCGGGGAGGGCGCGAGCCGGTGATCTGGCGAGAGCGGGTCATACCCAGCTGGCGTTACCGGCACGGACCAGCGTCGATACCACCGATCCGCTGACCTCTTCGACGGTGATGGCCATCAGCAGGTGATCGCGCCACGCCCTGTCGACTTCGAGGTAGCGCTGCAACAGGCCCTCCTGGCGGAAGCCCACCTTTGCCAGCACGGCCCGGCTGGCGGCGTTTTCCGGACGCACGGTGGCCTCCACCCGGTGCAACATGACCGGGCCGAAGCAGTGGTCGAGGCCGAGCGCCAACGCCGCGGTGGCCACGCCGCCGCCGGTGGCAGACCGCGGCACCCAGTACCCGATCCAAGCCGACCGCAACGCGCCGTGGGTGACGTTGCCGATGGTCAGCTGGCCGCAGAACCGACCGTCGAGTTCGATGACGTAGGGCAGCATGCGCCCCTGCCGCGCCTCGGCGCGCAGACCGGAACACAACGCCGGCCAGGCGGCCACCGCATGCCGGGACGTCCAGTCACCCTCGGAGCTGGGCTCCCACGGTTCCAAGTGCGCACGATCGGTCAACCGGATGCGGCTCCACTGCGCGCCATCGCGCAGCCGCACCGCCCGCAACCGGACGACGCCGGCCGGAACCCTAAGCGGCCCAACGCTCATCGGCCATCCTGGATGGCGGGAATTGGAGCGCAACAGGTTCACCGTGCGTGCAGTCGTTTCGCTCAGCCGCGCTGAGCCAAGAAGGCGACGTCGACGATTTCGCCGGTGCGGATCTGCTCGGCGCCACTGGGCACCACCACCAGACAGTTCGCTTCGGCGAGGGTGGCCAGCAGGTGCGACGACGCGCCGGGCGCACCCCCGAGCGCCTGCACCAGATACTCCCCGCTCTCCTGGTCACGCATCAGCTGCCCGCGCAGGAATCCCTTGCGCCCGGCCACCGACGTGATGGGCGACAGCGTGCGCGCCTGCACGATACGACGCATCGGCTGACGCTTGCCCAGCGACAACCGGATCAGCGGGCGGACCATCACTTCGAACACCACCAGTGCGCTCACCGGGTTGGCGGGCAACAGGAACGTCGGGACGCCCTCGCGGCCCAGCTGCCCGAAACCCTGGATGGATCCCGGGTGCATGGCCACCCGAACGACCTCTAACTCGCCGAGCTCGGACAGCACCTGGCGCACCGCCTCGGCAGCGGCGCCCCCAACCGCGCCGGCGATCACGATTACCTCGGCCCGGTTGACCTGGCCCTCGACGACCTCGCGCAGCTCGCGCGGGCCCCCGCCGACGATGCCGACGCGGTTGACCTCCGCACCGGCGTCGCGGGCCGCGGCCGCCAGCGCATAGGAGTTGACGTCGTAGACCTGCCCGTTGCCCGGAGTGCGCGAGATGTCGACCAGTTCGCCACCCAGCGCCATGATCGTCACCCGGGGGCGGGGGTGGACCAGCACCCGTTCGCGGCCAACCGCGGCCAGCAGCCCGACCTGCGCCGCACCAATGACCGTCCCGGAGCGCACCGCGACGTCGCCGGGCTGGACGTCGTCGCCGGCGCGGCGCACGTAAGCGCCCGACGGGGCGCCGCGCAAGATCCGCACCCGCTGCGTTCCGCCGTCGGTCCACCGCAACGGCAGGACCGCGTCGGCCAGCGTGGGCAGCGGGGCCCCGGTTTGCACGCGCACGGCCTGGCGCGGCTGCAACCGGCTGGGGGTGCGCGAGCCGGCCTCGACGGTGCCCATCACCGGCAGCACCAGGCCCTCGCGCCGGTCGTTCTCGCCGGAGTCGTCGAACGGCTCGGGAAGACTGTCGCTGCCCACCTCGCCGACGCCGAGGACATCGACGCTGCGCACCGCGTAGCCGTCAATCGCGGCCTGATCGAAACCGGGCATCGGGCGTTCGGTCACCACTTCCTCGGCACACATCAATCCCTGCGCCTCGGCGATCGCCACCCGTATCGGTCGCGGGGCCACCGCGGCCGCCGTGATCCGGGCCTGCTGATCTTCCACCGAACGCACAGCGCGCCTCTCTGCCCTCAAACCCGCCGGGCGCCGCCGCGGGCGACCCGCTCACTGCGCGGACGGGGCATCCCCGCCCGGGACCGCTGCACGTCACCGGCCCGCCGTCGTCCGCCAGCCGGGTTTCCGCCCGGCTACCGCTCGGCCAGGCCCAATCGCGCCACCAACCACTGCCGCAAATCCGGGCCGTAGTCGTCACGATCCAATGCAAAGTCAACCGCAGCCTTGAGGTAGCCGCCAGGATTTCCCAAGTCGTGTCGAGATCCGCGATGCACGACCACGTGCACGGGATGGCCCTGGGCAATCAGCAACGCGATGCCGTCGGTGAGCTGTACCTCGCCCCCCGCGCCACACTCGATGCGACGCAACGCATCAAAAATGGCCCGGTCGAGCACGTAGCGACCGGCCGCGGCGAACAGCGACGGGGCGTCCTCGGCCTTGGGCTTCTCGACCATGCCGTTGACCCTGAGCACGTCCGGGTGGTCATCGTCGGCGATCGGCTCGACGTCGAACACCCCGTAGGCACTGATCTCTTCGGGCGTCACCTCGATGGCACACAATACCGTGCCGCCGTAGTGCGCCCGCACCTTCGACATCGTCCCGAGCACACCGGTGGGCAACACCAGGTCGTCGGGCAGCAGCACCGCCACGGCGTCCTCGTCGTCGGCCAGCCGTGGCTCCACGCAGCCGATCGCGTGCCCCAGGCCCAGCGGCTCGCTCTGCACCACGGATTCCACCTTGATCAGCTGCGGCGCGCGCCGGACCTTGTCCAGCATCGCGGTCTTGCCGCGCTCCTCCAAGGTGCTCTCCAGCACCAGGTCTTCGACAAAGTGGGCGACGACGCCGTCCTTGCCCTCCGAGGTGATGATGACCAGGCGCTCGGCGCCGGCCTCGGCCGCCTCGGCGGCAACCAGCTCGATGCCCGGCGTATCGACGACCGGCAATAGCTCCTTGGGGACCGTTTTGGTCGCCGGCAAGAAGCGCGTCCCGAGACCGGCGGCGGGCACGACCGCAGTGCGTGGCACCACCACGTGTGGACTTGACATTGTTCACACGATAACCCGCATTCCGCTATGCCGAGTCGATGTGGCGGGGGGAAACGCCTGGCTGTCATGGTTGACCCATGGCGACGACGAGCAAAGCCGCGCTGCGCGACCAGCTGCTTGCCGCCCGGCGCCGCGTTGCCGACGACGTTCGCGCCGCCGAGGCCCGGCAGCTGTGCGAGCGGCTGGAAGCCTCAGAAAGCGTCGTGACCAGCGGCAGCACGGTGTGCGCCTACGTGCCGGTGGGCACCGAGCCAGGCTCGGCCGCGATGCTGGACGCGTTGCTGCGGCGCACCGGGCGGGTGCTGTTGCCGGTCGCGCGCACCACCGCAGACAACACGCCCATGCCGTTGTCGTGGGGCGAATACCGGCCCGGCACGCTGAGCACCGGGCGGTGGGGATTGCTCGAACCGCCGCAACCGTGGCTGCCGCCGGCGGTTCTGGCCGAAGCCGCGGTGGTGCTGGTGCCGGCGCTGGCCGTGGACCGTCGCGGGGTGCGGCTGGGCCGGGGCCGGGGTTTCTACGACCGCTCGCTGGGCGGCCGCGACCCGCACGCGCGGCTGATCGCGGTGATCCGCGACGCCGAACTGCTCGACGAGCTACCCGTCGATCCGCACGACGTCCCCATGACCCACGCGCTCACGCCCCGGAAAGGATTGATCGATCTCGTCGCCCGCCTGTAGGCTCCCGTTCTCCGAGTCATGATGCGCAACTTTGACCTGTGGCGATGAAGAGTTGTCCCACCCCGTGTCATACGAATTTGTCCCATTTTCGTGCATTTCCCAGACCCCGAGATCGCAGCCGCTTCTCAGGGCATGTTGGAGATGGCCTACTACGCTCGCAACCAGAAACCAGCCACCGGCTGAACGCTCACACCAGAAAGTCTCTGGACTCTCGTCTCACAAGACTCTGCACCCCACTCCGCGATGCCCGCGAATTCACCCCCGAGAAACCGACTGGCCTGACCCCGATCGGTTGATCCATGGCCTATGAGAGTCTTGCGGCCCACGACGTGGGCAGGAAGGCTCGACAAG
>NZ_MVHG01000110.1 GCF_002086125.1 Mycobacterium arosiense ATCC BAA-1401 = DSM 45069 | reverse complement strand
GGCGGATAGGCCGGGCCGGCATGACCGGGAGGTTGTTCGTATCCGGCGTGCGGAGGTACCGGCGGCGGGTAGGACGACGGATAGCCGGACGAGTACTCGGGGGCGTAACCCGGCCCGGGGTACGGCGGCGGTGCCTCGGGAGGCGGCATCGCGGTGGGCGGCTCCCAGGGTGCGGTCGGATCCGGCTGCTCGGGGCGTCCGCCACCGGCCGGCGCCGAGCCGGCCTGGTCGTCGTGGCCGCCCTCGCCGAAGCCGCCCCCGGGAGCTGTCATGCGTTCAACCTAACCCATGCGCAGGGGGCGGGTTGGCGCCGCCGAAGGCACGGCGTTTCCGCAGGTGACCGAAGGTGGTTAGGGTGAAGAAGCCCTGAGATGAAACCGTGACCGAGTCGGAGGACAATGAGCGGCGATGACTAATCCCTTCCAACCCGGGCAGGTTCCCGGCGCGACGCCGGCCGGTGCGGCGGGGCGCCGCGGGGCGCCCGGACTGCCGACGCCGCCGCGGGGCTGGCCGGTCGGGTCCTATCCCACCTACGCCGAGGCGCAGCGCGCCGTGGACTACCTGTCCGACCAGCAATTCCCCGTGCAGCAGGTGACCATCGTCGGTGTGGACCTGATGCAGGTGGAGCGGGTCACCGGCAGGCTGACGTGGCCGAAGGTGCTCGGCGGCGGCGTGCTCAGTGGGGCATGGCTGGGGCTGTTCATCGGGCTGGTGCTGGGCTTTTTCAGCCCCAATCCGTGGGGGGCGCTCCTCACGGGTCTGGTCGCCGGTGTGTTCTTCGGGTTGATCACATCCGCTGTTCCGTATTCGATGGCGCGCGGCACAAGGGATTTCAGTTCGACCATGCAGCTGGTAGCCGGGCGATACGACGTGCTGTGTGATCCGCAAAGCGCAGAAAAGGCGCGGGATCTGTTGGCGCGCTTGGCGATCTGAGCCGCGCGCGAGAGGTGAATCGGTGGTGATCCGTCGCGGGCGCGCGCGCCGGGTGGGCGCAATCGCGCTGGTGTCGGCGATCCTCGCCGCGGCGGTACCGGCGTGCGGTTCCGGTGGCCATGGTTTGGTCATCAGCTTCTACACCACGGCCGCCGACGGTGCGACCTTCGCGACGGTCGCCCAAGACTGCACGAGGCAATTCAACGGCCGCTTCGCCATCCAGCAGATCAGCCTGCCCCGGGCCCCCGGCGAACAGCGTCTGCAGCTGGCGCGCCGGCTGACCGGTCACGACCGCACGCTGGACGTGATGTCGCTGGACGTGGTGTGGACGGCCGAGTTCGCCGAGGCGGGCTGGGCGTTGCCGCTGTCCGACGATCCGGCGGGGCGCGCCGAGTCCGACGCCACGGTGGACACCTTGCCGGGTCCGCTGGCGACGGCACGCTGGCACGGCAAGCTGTACGGCGCCCCCGTCACCACCAATACCCAATTGCTCTGGTACCGGCCAGATTTGGTGACCCAGCCGCCACGAACCTGGGACGGCATGGTGTCCGAGGCCACCAGGCTGCACGCCGCGGGGCAGCCCAGCTGGATCGGCGTGCAGGCCAACGAGGGCGAAGGTCTGGTGGTCTGGTTCAACACACTGCTGGCGAGCGGGGGTGGCCAGGTGCTCTCCGAGGATGGTCGCCGGGTCACGCTGATCGACACGCCGGCGCACCGGGCGGCCACCGTGAACGCGTTGCGCATCCTCAAGTCGGTGGCCGTCGCGCCCGGAGCCGATCCGTCCATCAGCCGGACCGACGAAAGCACCGCGCGCCTAGCACTCGAACAAGGCCGGGCCGCACTCGCCGTCAACTGGCCGTACGCGTTGGCGTCCATGCTGGAGAACGCGGTGAAGGGCGGGGTGCCCTTCCTGCCGCTCAACCGGAACCCGATGCTGGCCGGCAGCATCAACGACACCGGCACCTTCGTGCCCGATGACGAGCAGTTCCGTATCGCCTACCAGGCCAGCCAGCGAGTGTTCGGGTTCGCCCCGTATCCCGGTGTGGCGCCGGGCCGGCCGGCCAAGGTGACGATCGGCGGGGCGAACCTCGCGGTGGCCAGCACCTCGCGTCATCGTGCCGAGGCCTTCGAAGCCATCCGATGCCTGCGCAATCTCGCGCACCAGAAGTATGTTTCGATCGAAGGCGGCCTGCCGCCGGTGCGCACGTCGCTGTATTCCGACTCGCAGTTTCAGGCGAAATATCCGATGTACACCATCATTCGCCGCCAGCTCACCGATGCCGCGGTGCGCCCGGCGACGCCGGTCTACCAGGGTGTGGCCATTCGGCTCGCCGCGACGCTGAGCCCGATCAGCCAGATCGACCCCGAGCAGACCGCCGAGGCGCTCAGCACCCAGGTGCGCAAGGCGATCGACGGAAAGGGGCTGCTGCCGTGACCGCCACCGTCACCGAATCCCGCACCGCGCCCGCGTCTTCGGTGATACAACGGTGGCGCGGCCGGGCCTCGGAACGAAGGTTGGCGTTTTCACTGATCGCCCCGGCGGCGATCCTGATGCTGTTGGTGACGGCCTATCCGATCGGCTACGCCGTGTGGTTGAGCTTGCAGCGCAACAACTTTGCCGTCCCCAATGACACCGCATTCATCGGCCTGAGCAACTACGTGACCATCCTGACCGACCGCTATTGGTGGACCGCGCTGGCGGTGACGATGGGCATCACGGTGGTCTCGGTGTCGCTGGAATTCGTGCTCGGGCTGGCGCTGGCGCTGGTGATGCACCGCACCATGGTCGGCAAAGGCCTGGTGCGCACCGCGGTCCTGATCCCGTACGGCATCGTCACCGCGGTCGCGTCCTACAGCTGGTATTACGCGTGGACGCCGGGCACCGGCTACCTGGCCAACCTGCTACCGCAAGGCAGTGCACCGCTGACCGAACAGATCCCGTCGCTGGCGATCGTCATCGTCGCCGAGGTATGGAAGACAACACCTTTCATGTCGCTGCTCTTGCTGGCCGGTTTGGCGCTGGTTCCCCAGGACCTGCTGAAAGCCGCCCAGGTGGACGGCGCCGGCGCGTGGCGGCGGCTGACCAGGGTCACCCTGCCGATCATCAAGCCGGCGGTGGTGGTCGCGCTGCTGTTCCGGACTTTGGACGCGTTCCGCATTTTCGACAACATCTGCGTGATCACCAACGGCGCCAACAACACCGGATCGGTGTCGATGCTGGGCTACGACAACCTGTTCAAGGGCTTCAACCTCGGCCTCGGATCGGCGATCAGCGTGCTGATCTTCGGATGCGTGGGTCTCATCGCGTGGGTGTTCATCAAGGCGTTCGGTGCGGCAGCGCCCGGGGGTGATGCCGATGGTCGCTGACCGGGCGGGATTGTCGATCGGCGCGCGGCGCATGGCGGTCTGGGCCGTCATCGATACCCTGGTAGGGGCGTATACGCTGCTGCCGGTGCTGTGGATCTTCAGCCTGTCGCTCAAGCCGAGCTCAACCATCAGGGACGGCAAGCTGATTCCGTCGTCGATATCGCTGGACAACTATCGCGGCATCTTTCGCGGTGACTTGTTCAGTTCGGCGCTGATCAACTCCGTCGGGATCGCCCTGATCACCACCGTGATCGCCGTGGTGCTCGGCGCCATGGCGGCCTACGCGATCGCCCGGCTGGATTTTCCGGGCAAGCGATTGCTGGTGGGGGCCACCCTGTTGGTCACCATGTTTCCCGCGATCTCGCTGGTGACGCCGTTGTTCAACATCGAACGCTTCGTCGGCTTGTTCGACACATGGACCGGTCTGATCCTGCCGTACATCGCATTCGGGCTGCCGCTCGCGATCTACACGCTGTCGGCGTTTTTCCGGGAGATCCCTTGGGATCTGGAGAAGGCGGCGAAAATCGACGGTGCGACACCGGCTCAGGCCTTCCGCAAGGTGATCGTGCCGCTGGCGGCACCCGGCGTGGTGACGGCGGCGATCCTGGTCTTCATCTTCGCCTGGAACGATCTGCTGTTGGCGTTGACCCTGACCGCCACCAAGGCGGCCATCACAGCTCCGGTGGCGATCGTGAACTTCAGCGGCAGTTCGCAGTTCGAGGAGCCGACCGGGTCGATCGCGGCCGGCGCCGTTGTGATCACCGTCCCCATCATCGCTTTTGTTTTAATCTTCCAACGACGAATCGTCGCCGGGCTGACCTCTGGCGCTGTGAAGGGATAACTCGATGGCCGAGATTGTGCTGGATCATGTCACCAAGAGTTACCCGGACGGCGCGACGGCGGTGCACGACCTGAACCTGACCGTCGCCGACGGCGAATTCCTGATCCTGGTGGGCCCGTCGGGCTGCGGTAAGACCACGACCTTGAACATGATCGCCGGGCTTGAGGACATCTCCTCCGGCGAGCTGCGCATCGGCGGTGAACGGGTGAACGAGAAGGCACCCAAAGACCGCGACATCGCGATGGTGTTCCAGTCCTACGCGCTGTACCCGCACATGACGGTGCGGCAGAACATCGCCTTCCCGTTGACGCTGGCCAAGATGAAGAAGTCCGACATCGCACAGAAGGTCGAGGAGACGGCGAAAACCCTTGACCTGACCGAACTTCTGGATCGCAAGCCCTCGCAATTGTCGGGTGGGCAGCGCCAGCGGGTGGCGATGGGTCGCGCCATCGTGCGCCATCCCAAGGCGTTTCTGATGGACGAGCCGCTGTCGAACCTGGACGCGAAATTGCGGGTGCAGGTGCGCGGCGAGATCGCCAGGCTGCAGAAAAGGTTGGGCACCACGACCGTCTACGTCACCCACGACCAGACCGAGGCCATGACGCTGGGCGACCGTGTGGTGGTGATGCATTCGGGTGTCGCACAACAGGTCGGCACGCCGGACGAGCTGTACGAGCATCCCGCCAACCTGTTCGTCGCCGGCTTCATCGGCTCGCCGGCGATGAATTTCTTTCCGGCCACGCTGACGGCCGTCGGGCTCAAATTGCCGTTCGGCGAGGTGATGCTGACACCGGAGGTCCAAGAGGTGATCGCCCAGCATCCGCGGCCGACCAACGTCATCGTCGGCGTGCGGCCCGAGCATCTGTCCGATGCCGCGTTGATCGACGGCTACCAGCGCATCAGGGCGCTGACCTTTGAGGTGAAGGTCGACCTGGTGGAGTCGCTGGGCGCGGACAAGTACGTCTACTTCTCCACCGCGGCATGGGCGGCGCACTCGGCCCAGTTGGACGAGTTGGCCGCCGAGTCCGATGCTCACGACAACCAGTTCATGGCAAGGGTTCCCGCCGAATCGACGGCGGCCATCGGGCAGTCGATCGAACTGGCAATGGACACCGCCAAGCTGGCGGTCTTCGATGCGGACACCGGCGCCAACCTGACCATCGCGCCGGCCGGGACACCGTGACACAGGGCCTGGATCACGTGCGCGCACATTTGCGGGCGCACTTCGCCGACGCCGAGCCCGATGCGGCGAGCGTGACGTTCCTGGGCACCGAGACCATCGAAGTGCTGCGTTTCCGCGAGCCGGACATGACGGTGCACTATGTCACCCTGGGTTGCTCACGGCACCCGATGACCGAACCGACGCTGGATATCGCCGACCCGCTGCGCGGTCCACGCGCCGAAATCGTGCTGCAGTTGCGAGATCCGGGGCCGATCACCGGCATCGCGCGCAGCATGGCCATCCTCGCTGCGGCGCCGGCCGTCGACGGTGTGGTGCTGTGCGCCGACGCGTTGATCGATCTCGGCTCGCCGCTGTGGGCGTCCCCGTCGGCGCGGGTGCCGTTCACCGCCGTGCTGTTGGGCCGCAGCGGCATCGGCGATCTGGCGCTGGATCCGCCCCGCGACCCGGTGCAGTTCCTGTCGGCGACCCCGATCACCGCAACCGAAGCGGCCTGGGTGCGGCTCAAGGGTGCCGAGGCGATGCGGCAGGCATGGGGCAACGACGGAGTCGATGTGCTGGACCCGAATCGCCCTGCAGCACAACCCGATTGACGAGACCGAGCCGCGCTAGAGCCAATTGTTGCGCCGGAACTGGAAATACAGTCCCACGCAGGCGACGGTCATCACGGCCATGATCGCCGGATAACCCCACGTCCAGTTCAGCTCCGGCATGAAATGAAAGTTCATCCCGTAGATGGCGGCGACCATGGTGGGCACCGCCAAGATACCGGCCCAGGCCGCCATCTTGCGCATGTCGTTGTTCTGCTGCATCCCGACGCGGGCCAGCGCCGCCTGGATCAGCGAGTTGAGCATGTCGTCGTAGCTGGCGACCTGGTCCGCGGCCTCGGAGTGGTGGTCGGCGACGTCGCGCAGGTAGCGGCGCACCTCTTTGGAGATGACATCCTTGTTGTCCATCTGGATGCGATGGAACGCGGCCGACAGCGGATTGACGCACCGGCGCAGTTCGACCACCTCGCGCTTGAGCAGATAGATCGGTTCGACGTCGATCTTGCTGCCCGGGGCGAACGCCAACCCCTCGATGCTGTCGATGTCGTCGAGCATCAGACTGCTCACCTCGAGGTAATGGTCCACGACGTGGTCGGCGATCGCGTGCATCACCGCGTAGGGGCCCAGCCGCATCTGCTCGGGGTCGCCGTCCATCCGCTTGCGCACCTCGGACAGCCCGCCGTGTTCGCCGTGGCGGACCGTGATCACGAAGTCGGCGCCGACGAAGACCATGATCTCGCCGGTCTCGACGATCTCGCGGGCCAGCACCACCGAGTCGTGGGGGACATAGTTGACGGTCTTGAGCACGAGGAACAGGGTGTCGTCATAGCGCTCCACCTTGGGCCGCTGATGGGCGCACACCGCGTCTTCCACCGCCAGCGGGTGCAACCCGAACACGTCGGCCACTTCCTGCATCTCGGACTGGCTGGGTTCGCGCAGGCCCACCCAGACGAATCCCTCCTGCCCCTGCGTTTCGATCTCGCGCGCCCTGTTCAGCGCGTCCGCGTAGCCGAGCTTGCCCGGCAACCGCTCGCCGTCGGCGTAGACGGCGCAGTCGACCAGCGTCTCCTTGGGCGGCAGGGGGGCCGGGCTCGGCTTCGGCTGCGGCTCGTGCGCAAGGGGCCGAAGCGCTTCGGGCAATGCGTCGAATCCCTGGAACACATCCACCTCCCACCAAGCGCAGGTCCGACCAGGCGGTGCTCCATGGTACGCGTCCCGGCCGTTCAAAGCGCGACGACAAGGTGTCGGGAAAGCCCTGGTAGTGGACCGGAGATTGGCGGCCGAGAAGAGTGCGCTAGTTTCGAGCCGAAACCCGAATCTGCACGAACTTCTCCACAAGGAGTAAATCGACGTGAGCGCAAGTCCTCTCAAGGTCGCTGTCACCGGCGCCGCCGGCCAGATCGGCTACAGCCTGTTGTTCCGCCTGGCGAGTGGCTCGTTGCTGGGTCCCGACCGCCCGATCGAGCTGCGACTCCTTGAGATCGAGCCCGCGCTCAAGGCGCTCGAGGGCGTCGTGATGGAGCTCGACGACTGCGCGTTCCCGTTGCTGTCCGGCGTGGAGATCGGTGCGGACGCCAACAAGATCTTCGACGGCGTCAACCTGGCCCTGCTGGTCGGCGCGCGGCCGCGCGGTCCGGGCATGGAGCGCAGCGACCTGTTGGAGGCCAACGGCGCGATTTTCACCGCGCAGGGCAAGGCGCTCAACTCCGTCGCCGCCGACGACGTCCGCATCGGCGTCACGGGGAACCCGGCCAACACCAACGCGCTGATCGCGCTGAGCAACGCCCCCGACATCCCCAAGGAGCGGTTCTCGGCGCTCACCCGCCTGGACCACAACCGGGCGATCTCGCAGCTGGCCCGCAAGACCGGCGCCGCCGTCACCGACATCAAGAAGATGACCATCTGGGGCAACCACTCGGCCACCCAGTACCCCGACATCTTCCACGCCGAGGTGGGTGGCAAGAACGCTGCCGAGGTGGTCAACGACCAGAACTGGATCGAGAACGACTTCATCCCGACCGTCGCCAAGCGCGGCGCGGCGATCATCGACGCGCGCGGCGCCTCCTCGGCGGCTTCGGCTGCTTCGGCGACCGTGGACGCGGCCCGCTCCTGGCTGCTGGGCAGCCCGGAGGGGGACTGGGTCTCGATGGCGGTCTACTCCGACGGCTCCTACGGCGTACCCGAAGGGATCGTGTCGTCGTTCCCGGTGACCACCTCCGACGGCAACTGGTCGATCGTGCAGGGGCTGGAGATCGATGAGTTCTCCCGCGGGCGCATCGACAAGACCACGGCCGAGCTGGTCGACGAACGCAACGCCGTCACCGAGCTCAAGCTGATCTGAGCGTTGCCGGTCGCCCTGGTATGACCCACATCGCCAATTAGGGCTACTAATGGGTAGCCCTTACCCTGAAGCACGTGTCCGAATTGCTTGAATCGATACAGACGGATGTCGAGCACGGTGCGATCACCGATGCCGAGATCTTCGCGGCACACGTCGGAGGCAAACTTTCCGTAGGCCTGACTTCGCCGCTGGACACGCAACGAGCTTTGTCGATCGCCTACACACCCGGTGTGGCACAGGTCAGCCGCGCGATCGCCGCCGACCACACCCAGGCGGCCCGCTACACCTGGGCTAACCGGCTGGTCGCCGTGGTCAGCGACGGCAGCGCGGTACTGGGCCTCGGTGACATCGGGCCCGCGGCGTCGCTGCCTGTGATGGAAGGCAAGTGCGCCCTGTTCCAGGCCTACGGCGGGCTGAACGCCATCCCGATCGTGCTGGACACCAAGGATCCCGACGAGATCGTGGAGACCCTGGTGCGGTTGCGCCCGACGTTCGGAGCCGTCAACCTCGAGGACATCTCCGCACCGCGCTGCTTCGACATCGAGCGTCGCCTCATCGAGGCGCTGGACTGCCCGGTGATGCACGACGACCAGCACGGCACGGCGATCGTGGTGCTGGCCGCGCTCATGGGCGCCAGCAAGCTGCTCGGCCGCGACATGACCTCGCTGAAGGTGGTGGTCTCCGGAGCCGGCGCCGCGGGCGTCGCATGCACCAATCTCCTTATGGTGATGGGTGTTTCGGACGTCACCGTGCTCGACTCACGGGGAATCCTGCACGCCGGTCGCGACGACATGAACGACGTCAAGGCGGCGCTGGCGCGGCGCACCAACCCCGCCGGCCTGACCGGCAGCCTGGCCGAAGCCATCGGGGGCGCCGACGTGTTCCTCGGATTGTCGGGGGGCGTGGTGCCCGAGGAGATGATCGCCACCATGGCGCCGGGCGGGATCGTGTTCGCGCTGTCCAACCCCGACCCGGAGATCCACCCGCGGATCGCGGCCAAGTACGCCGCGGTGGTGGCCACCGGCCGCAGCGATTTTTGCAACCAGATCAACAACGTGCTGGCCTTCCCCGGGGTGTTCCGCGGTGCGCTGGAGGCGGGTGCCCGCCGGATCACCGAGAAAATGATGGTCGCCGCGGCCGAGGCGATCTTCTCCGTCGTCAGCGACGACCTGGCGCTCGACCGGATCGTGCCCAGCCCGCTGGACACCCGGGTCGGGGAAGCGGTCGCCACCGCGGTGGCACTGGCCACTGACGCCCCAGACACGACCGTCGCCGGGGGGTGAGAATCGGCAGGCTGGCGGTGCCGCTGCTCGCCGCCGTACTCGCCGTGGCCGGTTGCGCGACCGATACCGGTGACCGTCGTGCCCGTGCCGAAGTGGTGGTCGGTTCTCGGCCCGACGCCGACTCGGCGCTACTGGCCGGCATCTACGTCGCCGCCTTGCGGTCATACGGATTCGGTGCGCGGTTCCAGGCGACCACCGACCCGAAGGCCCAATTGGATGCGGGCGCAGTCACCGTCATCCCCGCCTTCACCGGCCGTGTGTTGCAGGCATTGCAGCCCGGCGCGACGGCGATGTCGGATAAAGACGTCTACCGCGCGATGATCGCCGCGCTGCCCGAGGGCATCGTGGCGGGCGACTACGCGACCGCCGCGGAGGACAAGCCCGTGTTGCTGGTGAGCCGGCCCACCGCTAAGGCCTGGGGCGGCAGCGACGTCAGCGCCGACCTGAGCACGCTGCCGCGGCACTGCGCCGACCTCGTCGTCGGCGCTAGCGGCGGGCGGCGGGAACCGTCGGCGATCGGCGCCTGCCGGCTCGCCCCGCCGCGTGAATACCGGGATGGCGCAACGATGTTCGCCGCAATCAGGGCCGGTCAGCTGACCGCCGGGTGGAGCACCACGGCCGACCCCGGCGCTCCCGGCGACCTGGTCGCGCTGGCCGACGGCAAGCCCGCACTGATCCGCGCGGAGAACGTGGTGCCGCTGTATCGCCGCAACGCGCTCAGCGAGAGGCAGTTGCTGGCGATCAACGAGGTGGCCGGCGTGCTGGACACCGCCGCCCTGGTCGAGATGCGCCGACAGGTGCGCGCGGGTGCCGACCCGCAGGCGGTGGCGGGAGGATGGTTGGCCGAGCACCCGCTAGGCCGCTGACCGCTAGCGCTTCGGCATCAACCGGTGCACGACCTGCTGAAGCCGGCCCATAATCGGCCCTCCGAGGAGCAGCTCCGGTCGTGAACCGGTCAGTCGCACGACCAGGTCCATCGCCTTGACGTCCGGACCGACCAGCACCCGAGCCTTGTGCTTCTGCACGCCCTCGAGGATGAGCTGGGCGGCCCGCTGCGGGGTGGTCTTGGCCTGTTGCTCCTCGAACAAGGTGGCCAACTCGGCATGGTCGAGGCCCGCGACGCCGGTGGCGTTGCGGGCGAACGCGGTCTTGATGCCGCCCGGATGCACCGTCGTCACGCGCACCGGGTGACCGGCGCGGGCCATCTCCTGGTGCAGCGCCTCGGTGAAGCCGCGGACGGCGAACTTGGCCGAGACGTAGGCCGCCTGCCCGGGCGCGGAGAACAGGCCCAGCGCGCTCGAGATGTTGATGACGTGCCCGTCGCCGGAGGCGATCAGGTGCGGAAGGAAGGCCTTGGTGCCGTTGACGACGCCCCAGTAGTCGACGTCGATCACCCGCTCGATGTCCTTGAACCGGGTGTCCTCGATGGAGCCGATGAAGGTGATGCCGGCGTTGTTGTA
The DNA here is from genome assembly GCF_002086125.1 of Mycobacterium arosiense ATCC BAA-1401 = DSM 45069. GTDB lineage: Bacteria > Actinomycetota > Actinomycetes > Mycobacteriales > Mycobacteriaceae > Mycobacterium > Mycobacterium arosiense. The sequence continues at coordinate 4,735 of NZ_MVHG01000110.1, read as the reverse complement.
GATCTGGTTGACCCCGCCGAAGTGCTCGTCGACGGCGTCGGCGTAGGCCTGCCAGGCCGCGCGCTCGGTCACGTCGAGCCGATCCGACTTGAACGCCGCGCCGATCGCCGTCAGCTGTTCGGCGGTCTGCGCCAGCCCCCCGGTGTCGACGTCGCTGATCGCCACCTTGGCGCCGGCCCGGCCCAGCTCGACCGCCAACGCCTGGCCGATACCGGAACCCGCTCCGGTGACCACGGCGACCTTGCCGGCGAACGTATCCATGCAAACTCCCTCGACCAGGCTTGACCGCTAGACGCTAATCGTTATCGGCGCTACTGGCCACAGCAGGGGATCACTGCTTGGGCAGCAACCGGCCCATGACCGGGCCGAAGAGCTGCTGGTAGTACGGGCCCGCCACCCGCACCATCACGTCCAGGAGTTTGGCGTCCGTGCCGACCAGGACCCGGGCCTTCTTCTTGCGGACCGCGTCCAGGATGATCTGGGCGGCGCGTTGCGGGCTGGTCCTGGCGAGCCGCTTGTCGAACAGCTTCGCGAGCTGCTCGGGGTCCAGTCCCTCGGCGGCCGTCGCGTTGCGCGCGATGGCGGTCTTGATGCCGCCCGGGTGCACCGTGGTCACCGCCACCGGGTGGCCGGCCGCCGCCATCTCCTGCCGCAGCGCCTCGGTGAAGCCACGCACGGCGAACTTGGCCGAGTTGTAGGCCGCCTGCCCGGGTACCGAAAAGAGCCCGAACACGCTGGACACGTTGACGACGTGCCCGTCGCCGGAGGCGATCAGGTGCGGCAGGAACGCCTTGGTGCCGTTGACGACGCCCCAGAAGTCGACGTCCATCACCCGTTCGATGTCCTTGAACTGGCTGACTTCGACGTCGCCGGTGAAGGCGATGCCGGCGTTGTTGTAGATCTGGTTGACCTTGCCGAAGTGCTCCTTGATCCCGTCGGCGTAGGCCAGGAAGGCCTCGCGCTCGGTCACGTCGAGCCGATCCGACTTGAACGACGCGCCGATCGCCTTGAGCTGCCCCTCGGTGTCGCCCAGACCCTCGAGGTCGACGTCGCTGATCGCCACCTTGGCCCCCGAGCGGGCCAGTTCCAGGGCCAGCGCCTGCCCGATACCCGAACCCGCGCCCGTCACCACCGCGACCTTGCCGGCGAACCCTTGCATGAGCACCCTTCCTTCTCGGCACGTTTGCGTCGAGGCTAGCCGGTACCAGCGGTCCCTGATATCCGCGGGTCGCCGAAGGCCGTCAGGCGAAGGCCGTGTCGAGGATCTCCTGCTGCTCGACGGCGTGCACCTTCGACGAGCCCGACGACGGCGCCGACATCGCCCGGCGCGAGATGCGCTTGAGGCCGGTCAGCTTGTCGGGCAGCAGCTCGGGCAGCTCCAGCCCGAATCGCGGCCAGGCGCCCTGGTTGGCGGGCTCCTCCTGGACCCAGAAGTATTGCTGCACGTTGGGGTAGCGGTCCAGCGTTTCGTTCAGCCGGCGTTTCGGCAGCGGAGCGAGTTGCTCGATCCGCACGATCGCCACGTCGTCGCGGTTGTCCTTGGCCTTACGGGCCACCAACTCGTAGTAGAGCTTGCCGCTGGTCAACAGGACCCGGCTGACCTTGCTGCGGTCGCCGATGCCGTCCTCATAGGTTGGCTCTTCGAGCACCGAGCGGAACTTGATCTCGGTGAAGTCCCTGACGTCGCTTACGGCCGCCTTGTTGCGCAGCATCGACTTCGGCGTGAACACGATCAGCGGACGCTGCACGCCGTCGAGGGCGTGGCGGCGCAACAGGTGGAAGTAGTTGGACGGCGTCGAGGGCATCGCGATCGTCATCGACCCCTCGGCCCACAGCTGCAGGAAGCGTTCGATGCGGCCCGAGGTGTGGTCGGGGCCCTGGCCCTCGTGGCCGTGCGGCAGCAGCAGCACGACGTTGGACAGCTGGCCCCACTTGGCCTCGCCGGAGCTGATGAACTCGTCGATGATCGACTGCGCGCCGTTGACGAAGTCGCCGAACTGCGCCTCCCACAACACCAGGGCGTCCGGGTTGCCCACGGTGTAGCCGTACTCGAAGCCGACGGCGGCATACTCCGACAGCGGCGAGTCGTAGACCAGGCACTTGCCGCCGGTCGGGGTGCCGTCGGGGTTGGTCGCCAGCAGCTTGAGCGGCGTGAACTCCGCGCCGGTGTTGCGGTCGATGATCACCGAGTGTCGTTGGGAGAAGGTGCCGCGGCGGGTGTCTTGCCCCGACAACCGCACCAGCTTGCCCTCGGCCACCAAAGAGCCCAGCGCCAGCAGTTCGGCGAAGGCCCAGTCGATCTTGCCCTCGTAGGCCATCTCGCGGCGCTTCTCGAGCACCGGCTGCACCCGCGGGTGTGCGGTGAAGCCCTCGGGGAGCGCCAGGAACGCGTCGCCGATGCGGGCCAGCAGCGACTTGTCCACCGCGGTGGACAGCCCCGCCGGCAGCATCTGGTCGGCCTCGACCGATTCGCTGGGCAGCGCGCCGTGTTTCTCCAGCTCGCGGACCTCGTTGAACACCCGCTCCAGCTGGCCCTGGTAGTCGCGCAGGGCGTCCTCGGCTTCCTTCATGGAGATGTCGCCGCGGCCGATCAGGGCTTCGGTGTAGCTCTTGCGCACCCCGCGCTTGATGTCGACGACGTCGTACATGGCGGGGTTGGTCATCGACGGATCGTCCCCCTCGTTGTGCCCGCGTTTGCGGTAGCACAGCATGTCGATGACGACGTCCTTCTTGAACTCCTGCCGGAAGTCGACGGCCAGCTTGGCCACCCACGCGCACGCTTCCGGGTCGTCACCGTTGACGTGGAAGATCGGCGCCCCGATCATCTTCGCGACGTCGGTGCAGTACTCGCTGGACCGCGAATACTCCGGCGCGGTGGTGAAGCCGATCTGGTTGTTGGCGATGATGTGGATGGTGCCGCCGACGCGGTAGCCGGGCAGGTGGGTCATGTTCAGGGTCTCGGCGACCACGCCCTGACCGGCGAACGCGGCGTCGCCGTGCAGCATCATCGGCACCACCGAGAACGCCTTTTCGTCGCCTTGGTCCTCGGCGCCGTGGTCCAGCAGGTCCTGCTTTGCGCGCACCAGACCCTCCAGCACCGGGTCGACGGCTTCCAGGTGCGACGGGTTGGCGGTCAGCGACACCTGAATGTCGTTGTCGCCGAACATCTGTAGGTACACGCCGGTGGCGCCCAGGTGATACTTGACGTCCCCGGAGCCGTGCGCCTGTGCCGGGTTGAGGTTGCCCTCGAATTCGGAGAAGATCTGCGAGTACGGCTTACCGACGATGTTGGCCAGCACGTTGAGCCGGCCGCGGTGCGGCATCCCGATGACCACCTCGTCGAGTCCGTGCTCGGCGCACTGGTCGATCGCCGCGTCCATCATCGGAATGATGCTTTCCGCACCTTCCAGCGAAAACCGTTTCTGGCCAACGTATTTGGTTTGCAGGAAGGTCTCGAATGCCTCGGCCGCGTTCAGCTTGCTCAGGATGAACTTCTGCTCGGCCACCGTCGGTTTGACGTGCTTGGTCTCCACCCGCTGCTGCAGCCACTCCTGTTGTGCGGGATCGAGGATGTGCGTGTACTCCACGCCGATGTGGCGGCAGTAGGCATCACGCAGCAGCCCCAACACGTCGCGCAGTTTCTTGTATTCGCATCCGGCGAAGCCGTTGACTTTGAACACCCGGTCCAGGTCCCACAGCGTCAGGCCGTGGTTGAGGATCTCGAGGTCGGGGTGGCTGCGGAACCGGCTGCCGTCCAGCCGCAGCGGGTCGATGTCGGCCATCAGGTGACCGCGATTGCGGTAGGCCGCGATCAACTCCATCACCCGGGCGTTCTTGTCGACGATCGAATCCGGGTTGTCGGTGCTCCAGCGCACCGGCAGGTACGGGTTGCCCAGCTCGCGGAAGATCTCGTCCCAGAACGCGTCCGACAGCAGCATCTCGTGGATGGTGCGCAGGAAGTCGCCGGACTCCGCGCCCTGGATGATCCGGTGGTCGTAGGTAGAGGTCAGGGTGATCAGCTTGCCGATGCCGAGCTCGGCGATGCGTTCCTCGCTGGCGCCCTGGAACTCTGCGGGGTACTCCATGGCGCCCACACCGATGATGGCGCCCTGACCGTTCATCAGCCGCGGCACCGAGTGCACGGTGCCGATGGTGCCCGGGTTGGTCAGCGAAATGGTTACGCCCGCAAAGTCTTCGGCGGTCAGCTTGCCGTCGCGGGCGCGCCGCACGATGTCTTCGTAGGCGGTGACGAACTGCGCGAACCGCATGGTTTCGCAGCCCTTGATCCCGGCGACCACCAGGGAGCGCTTGCCGTCCTTGCCCTGCAGGTCGATGGCCAGGCCGAGGTTGGTGTGCGCCGGCGTCACCGCGGTGGGCTTGCCGTCGATCTCGGCGTAGTGCCGATTCATGTTCGGGAATTGCTTGATCGCCTGTACCAGCGCATAGCCCAGCAGGTGGGTGAACGAGATCTTCCCGCCGCGGGTGCGCTTGAGCTGGTTGTTGATGACGATCCGGTTGTCGATCATCAGCTTGGCCGGGATGGCCCGGACGCTGGTCGCCGTCGGCACGTCCAGCGACGCCGACATGTTCTTGACGACGGCGGCCGCCGCGCCGCGCAGCGTCTGCAGCTCGTCTCCCTCGGCCGGCGGGGGAGCGGCGGCCTTGGCCGGCCGCGGCGCAACCCCATTGCCGGCGGCCGTGCTGATGGGCGGTGTGGCCCTGGCGGACTCGGGGG